>NZ_JANUDW010000002.1:0-963600 GCF_024810075.1 Klebsiella sp. BIGb0132
TCACCGCTGATTGCCTTAATGAATACAATCGCCTGGCAGGGGCAAACCGGCGAGCGGAGCGAAGGCCTTTCGGACTCTATCATCAAATCCGCTAAGGACCTGATGAGCGGGAAAGACAAACCCATAATTGACCCGTCTGCGTCAGGCCCACAGGGACCACTGGATGAAACCTTTGGCCCGCTGCTGACGCTGATGGGCAAAAGCAAAGGCGGCAATGTGATGTCGGCCGACAGCACCCTGAGCCTGCAAACTTATCTCACGCGAATTACCCGAGTGCGTTTACGCCTGCAACAGGTGGCGAGCGCTACCGATCCGCAGGAGATGATGCAGACCCTGGCGCAGACCGTGTTCCAGGGCAAAAGCGTTGACCTTACCGATACTCAGCAGTACGGCAGCCTGATTTCCGCAAGCCTCGGCGAGGAGTGGAGCGGATTTGGCAGCACGATGTTTGTACAACCGCTGACCCAGGCATGGGAAACGGTCTTACAGCCCTCAGCCGCCAGCCTTAACGACCGCTGGAGTCGCTCTGTGGTGGCGAACTGGCATACGGCCTTTGATGGTCGCTTCCCGTTTGCGGTCAGCAAAAGCGATGCCTCGCTGCCGATGCTGGCTGAATTTATCCGCAAGGACAGCGGACGCATTGACCGGTTCCTGACCACCGAACTTAACGGCGTGCTGCACAAAGAGGGGAGCCAGTGGGTGCCGGATACGGCGCACAGCCAGGGGCTGACGTTCAATCCGGCGTTTCTGCGGGCGGTCAACCAGCTTAGCCAGCTGTCAGACATTCTGTTTACCGACGGTAGCCAGGGAATCAGTTTTGAACTGCAGGCACGACCCGCATCTCAGGTGGTGGAAACCCGGCTGACCATTGACGGGCAGAAATTGCACTACTTCAACCAGATGGCCGAGTGGCACTCTTTCCGCTGGCCCGGGGACACCTTCAAACCCGGAACCATGCTGACGTGGACTTCTACCAGCGCGGGGGCGCGTCTGTTCGGCGATTATAGCGGCAGCTGGGGCTTTATTCGCTGGCTGGATCAGGGTAAACGTCAGCGGCTCGACCGCAGTCAGTGGATGATGAGTTTTACCGCTCCGGACGGCCGCACCCTGCAGTGGGTACTGCGCTCTCAACTGGGTAATGGTCCGCTGGCGCTTCTGGCGTTACGCAACTTCAGCCTGCCGGAGCAGATATTCAGCGTGGATCCCTCTGCGACCTCTCAGGCTCTGGCAAGTTCGGAGAATTTAGCCATAGATGGAATGGAATAATGACGACATTACAAAGTGTACTTCAGGCCTGCTGCGCCGATGAAAAGACGCTCTTGAGCAGTGCCCGGTCGCGCAGCGCTGACTGGGAGCGCTGGCTGAAGCCGATTGGCGACAATGAGCCAACCGGAGTGGATCCTGGATACGACGATGATTTTCAGCGTATCCGTGAAGAGATCAACAAACTTTCCGATACTGATACCGGCCTGATTTGCCGGCTGGCGGAAAGGCTGCTGACCGGCACCAGTAAGGATTTACGTGTTATCACCTTTTACGTTTGGGCACGTCTGCATCAGGATGGTGAGCTTGGGTTTACGCAGGGACTTGAGCTGATGGCCTCGATGCTGGAGCGGTTTGGCAGCCGATTGCATCCTCTTCGCGATCGCAGCCGTAAGGCTGCCCTGGAATGGCTGGGCAGCAGCCGTGTGACAAACAGTCTGTGTCTGTACCCTGAGGTTGATATGTCTATCATGCAGCGCATTACCGCTGCGCTGTTGCTGGCTGAACAGACGTTCCAGACGTTTGATGAGAAAGCCCGGCCAGAATGGGCAGGACTGTACCTGGCTCTGGATAACAGGCTGGTACAAAGCGGTGGAGCCAACAGTCTGGTGCCACAAACGAGCCGGGAAGAGGGCACGATTGCCGCGTCAGCGCCGGTGATGAACACCGTCACCTCGGGACGAGATTTGCTCGATCAGGCCAAAGTGTTGGCGCAATATCTTCGCGATCGACCGGGAGGCTGGCTGGCCGGGCACCATCTGCTGAAGTGCGTACGCTGGGACACGCTAATGGAACTTCCGCCGCTGGATGCGTCCGGGCGCACCCGCCTGGTGCCACCGAAGCCAGACAACAAAGCGCACCTCAAGCGCCTGTATCTGCAGAAAAGCTGGTCTGAGCTGCTGGAGCATACGGACACTTTACTGGCGCAGGGTGTCAACCACCTTTGGCTGGACGTGCAGTGGTATGCATGGCAGGCGCTGGCGAAGCTGGATAACGACACTGTACGTGCAGACATCCTGTGCCGCGATCTTAAGGGCTTACTGGCCCGCCTCCCGGGGCTGGAAGTACTGGCTTTCAGCGACGGCACTCCTTTCGCCGATGAAGCAACGCTGAGCTGGATAAGCGAAAGCGTGCTCGACGATATGCCCGGATGGAAAGATGAGCCGGTATCAGCCGCGGTTGCTGGAGGCGATGATGTACTAACGCTGGAGCCTGAAGTACTGGCGAAAGCAGACGATGAAGGCATTGAAGCCGCGCTCAACTGGCTTCAGGTGCAGCCGGGTTATACCTCCTCCCGGGACCAGTGGCTGATGCGCCTGTTAATGGCCAGGGTGAGTGAACAGTACGGTAAACACGAAATGGCACTGCATCTGTTGGGCGAACTCGACGGAAGCGCCAGGGTACTCACGCTTGAACAGTGGACGCCAGAGCTAATGTTCGAAGTAAAAGCCCGCAGGTTAAAGCTATTACGGGGTAGGGCCGGGCGCAGTGAAGCAGACAAAACGCGGCTGCAACCTGAAATGGACGCTCTGCTATCCGGGCTTATCTCACTGGATCCTGCTCGGGCAGTTGTACTCTGCAGCGGATGATATTACGCGCATCAAAATAGGTTTGAACTGTTCTATAAATATGGGGAATATTCATAAATTCCGACTTCAAATAATATATTTTGATGCTTTTGGCGATACGCCTGATAAATCAGTGCCCCCTCAAGAGAAAAACATTGGTATTGGAATTTAGATAATACTAAAAAGACTGGCGGTGATTTAAAAACTCTTCCGGAGGATTATGTTTAAAAAAGATAAAATTGTTTCGGTATCAATATTAGTTTGTATCAATGTCGTGTTGGCAAAGATTTCGACAAATCAGTAAATCCGAAGTTATTAGGTTTTAGATGCCTTTTTAGAACTTATTATTTCGCTATTCGGTAAACAAACATTAATAAAGACGAATCTATGGACGACTTAACCCTGCGTTATTACGACGCTGAAATGCGCTACCTGCTGGAAGCCGGGGAAGAATTTGCCCGTGCTCATCCTGAGCAGGCGGCAATGCTCAATCTGGATAAAGCGGGCGCGCGCGACCCGTTCGTGGAACGCCTGTTTGAAGGTTTTGCCTTCCTGATGGGCCGATTGCGCGAGAAGCTCGATGACGACCTGCCAGAATTGACTGAAGGGCTGGTCAGCCTGCTGTGGCCGCATTACCTGCGCACCATACCGTCGATGTCGGTGGTGGAGTTCACCCCGGACTGGGGCGAAATGAAGGAGCAGATGCGCATCGACAAAGGCTTTGAGGTACATTCCCGACCGATCGGTGAGAAGGGTACGCGCTGTCGTTACTCCACCACGAAAGCGATAGACCTTCAGCCCTTCTCGCTGGAACGCGTCAGCCTGGCGACCGACTCTGATGGCCGCTCGGTTGTCACGCTGCGCTTTAGCTGCAGCAAGCTGGCGGACTGGAGCCGTATCGATCTCAGCCATGTCCCGCTTTACTTCAATGCCGACGCGCCTCTGGCCTGCGCCATGCACGAAGCCTTCACCATGAATGTGGCCAGGATGTGGCTGCGGATGCCCGGTGATGTGGAAAGAAAACCGCTGGACGGGTATTTCACCGCGCTCGGGTTTGGTGATGATGATACCCTCTGGCCGAAGGGCAGCAGTAGTTTCAGCGGCTACCAGCTGCTGCTGGAGTACTTTACCTTCCGCGAGAAATTTATGTTCACCGGCCTGTGTGGGCTGGAGACCGTCGCGTTCCCGGCTGAGCTCCCCTGGTTTGAAATCGACGTGGTGCTGGCTGAGCGCTGGGAGCATGACTTCAGCTTTACCGGGAAGCACCTGCGGCTGAACTGCGTACCGGTAATTAACCTGTTTCCACTGGAATCCGATCCGCTGACGCTCAACTCGTTGCAGACGGAATACATGCTGCGCCCAATGCGGGTACAGGATGGTCATACCGAGATTTACGCCGTGGATTCGGTGATGTCATCAAGCCAGCATACCTACGTCCCGTTCTCGAGCTTTCGCCACAGGGGCGGGATGATGCGCCATGAAGCGCCGGAATACTACTATCACACCCGCCTACGCCGCGGACCGTCCGGTCTGCATAACACCTGGCTAATTCTTGGTGGCGAAGCGTTTGATACCCATACCGTGCCGATAGATGAAAGCCTGTCCCTGACGCTCACCGGCACCAACGGTCAGCTGCCTCGTCGGGCCCTGCAAAGCACCGTGCTCGATACGGTGGTGAAAACTACCTCAGTCAGCATCGCTGTTCGCAACCTGTGTGCGCCGACGCTGCCTTGCTATCCACCGGATAGGGATCGCTTTCACTGGCGTGTGCTAAGCCATCTTGGCAGCGGTTTTCTCTCGATGATGGATAACGCAGAGGTGCTCCGCGGTACCCTGGCGCTGTATGAGTGGACAGACAGCGAGATGAACCGGCGCCGTCTGGAGGCCATTATCGATGTAAAGCACAGCGAAACCGAGCGTTTTGAGCAGGGCTACCTGGTACGCGGCGTGCAGATTGACGTCATGCTCGATAGCCACGGCTTTGCCGGAAGAGGGGATATCTGCCTGTTCGGCGAGATGCTGAGCCGCTTCTTCGCGCTTTATACCGATATATATCTGTTTAATCGCCTGATTATCATCCTGCAACCGACCGGAGAACGCCTGGAATGGGAAGAGAAGCACAATCGCCGCATTCCCGGCTGACCCTTCAGCTGGAGGCAGATCTTCAGCGTATTAACTTTTACCGTTTCTGCCAGCTGCTGGAAAAGCGCCATCCGGGTAAACCGCTGATGGGCTCAACCAGCCATCCCGCTGATGATCCGGTACGCTTTGCTCCTCATCCGGGAATGGGATTTCCGGTCAGCGAACTGAAAACCGTCGAATACGGCGAAGACGATGACGGCAAACCAGCGGTCATTCGTACCACCTTTATGGGGATGTACGGCGTCGATTCACCGTTGCCGACCGCTTATCTCGATGACATCGCTCAGCTCCGGGAGGGGCATGAGGCACTCCAGAGCTTTTTGGATATCTTCAGCCACCGCATCCTGACCCAGTTTTATCGCATCTGGCGGAAGTACTCCTGGCCTGCCACGTTCGAGCCCGGAGGGGGCGACAATATTTCGCAGTCGCTGTTGGGGCTGGTGGGGCTGGGGATCCCCGGAACCGCAGAGCATATAGCCACCCCGGTGTCGCGCTTTCTGGCTCTGCTCGGCGTGTTACGCCAGCCCGGAAAAACTCAGGAGGGGATGCAGGCGCTGGTGAGCTTGCTGGCACCTGAGACAACGGTGCGGGTGAGTCCGTATTGTCTGCGGCCGGTGGAAATCAGCCAGCCCATGGGGTTTTGCGGCGAGCAGGATTTTCTCCTGGACGGCAATACACCGCTTGGCGACGAGGCGATGGATGCCAGCAGCCAGCTGCTGATTGCGCTTTCAACGGATAACCGGCAGGAAGCGCAGGGCTGGAAGCCGGATGGTCTGCTGTATTCGGATTTTCTGGTGATGCTAAGGGTCTATCTGGGCTGGCGCTTTAAGGCAAAAATCACCCTAACCACGTTGACTCGCTTGTTGGCTGCCCCTCCGCTCGGTGAGGGTCATTTCTGGCTTGGCATGAATGGCGTGCTGGGAGCTGAAGATCGCGTGTTCCTGGACGATATCCCGCAGACCTTTACGACGGAACTGGGTTACTACAGCGGCATGAACCCCGCTATACCACAACAAGGAAACCGATGTGTTACGTACAAGTTCGACTAAAATCGCCTGCTGGCTGCTGCCGTTGGTGGCGTTCAGCCTGACGGGCTGTGGGGTGACGCAGAGCGTCACTGAGGGGACTAAATCGGCCTTTAGCGCCATTTTTTACAAGAAAATTAAAGTCCTGCATCTCGATTTTATAGCGCGCGAGGCGCTGAATACCGATGCACGTGAGAGCAATTCGCTGTCTGAGCCGCTGGTGGTGCGGGTGTATCAGCTTAAGAAACGCAATACCTTCGACAAAACGGTATATCAGCAGCTGCTGAAAGAGGGCGATACCCAGCTGAGCGCTGATTTGCTGGCCACGCGTGATGTGGTCGTGAAGCCGGGTGGTGATGCGAATCTCGATATGCCAATGGAAGCCGATGCGCAGTTTGTGGCCGTTGTCGGGCTGTTCCGTCATCCGGATATGGTGAATAACACCTGGAAGCTGGTCATCGAACGTGAAGACCTCGATCCCGGTAAACCGCGTATCCTGGAAGCCGGAAACAACCATCTGAGGCTACAGCCCGTTAAGGATGATTAATGTCACAGGGACACAATACCCCCTCATTATATGAAATTCTCTACGGCAACTTCACCGGCGGCCTCGACCTCAACCACGTCAACGAGCAGGACCAGGCGATCCTGTCCGTGCTGGACAACATGCAGCGCATTCTCAACTGCCGCGCCGGCACGCTGGCGCATCTGCCGGACTACGGCCTGCCGGATATGACCAAAATCCTGCAGGGTATGCCCGGTACCGCCCATGAGCTTATGGGGACGCTGTCGGCCGTTTTGCTCAAATATGAACCGCGGCTGAAAAGCATTAGCGTTATTCTCCTTGAGCAGGCGATCCCCGGCGAGCTGCGCTATGCGATCGATGCGGAGCTGAAAGGGGTGGGGCTGGTGCGCTATGGTACCGAGTTTATGCCCGAGGGGCGGATATTCATTCGCCACCTAAAGCAACAGCATTATTTCGACAGAAATCCCCGCATGTAGGGATGCCGGGCAGGCCGGCACGACATCTTCCTCGGGACGAATGACCGCCAGCTCCCGGAGTGAATCGCCAATCTCTGTCTGCCAATCCATGGATGAATTCATTATGAAAAGCACAGAACCCCAAGATATTCGCACGGGCGGCGATCCGCGCCCGTTTCCTGACTTCATCGCCCTTCGCGATGAAATTAGCAAGCAGACGCATCCCGCCAGGCCTGATATTCACTGGGAGCGGGTGGAGAAATTGTCGCTGGCGCTGTTTGATAAAAACGGGATTGAGCTGCAGACAGGGGCCTGGTACACCCTGGCGCGCAGCCATCTGGCACGGGTGGAGGGCATGAACGAAGGGCTGAAGCTCGTTGCGACGATGCTCCGTCGCCAGTGGGCGCAGTACTGGCCACGAGCCAGCCACCCACGGGCAGAAATTCTCTCAGGGCTGTTTCAGCGGCTGCAGAAAGTGTTTCGCACCTTTACCCTGAGCCATGAGGATTATCATCCGCTCCTGCAACTGGAGTCGACGCTTGATTCCCTGAGCAGCATCCTTGCCCGTCAGGAACTGCTGCAGATAAGCCAGATAGAGCCGCTGGTGCAGCAGGTATGCAGCGCGTTGACGCGCGTGGAAAATGCGCCAGAGCCACAATTATTATCCGCTGCAGCCATTACTCTTCCTGCCGTGCAGGTTCCGCCGATCGGATTGAACGAATCAACACCGGAGCCCCGGCGGCCGGATGCAATCCCGCCGGGTTCCGCCGTCGCCGTTAACAGGATCCACAAAACGGCGCCTGCGCCAAAGCGGGTCGGCCTATTCGCCTGCGGAATGCTGACGGCCTTTGCGTTGAGTGCCGCAGTCTTTATCGGCGGGCACTATCTGGCTCGCTCGGATCCAGCGGGTCAACAGCCCGACAGCAGCCAGCAGCCGCTACCCTGGCTGCCCGGCGCGGCGGCAGGCGAGACGTTCAGCTCTTCTGGCTCAGCCGCCGGCTGGCTGAAGGATGCCTCGCTGAGGTTAGAGGCGCTTTCTGCCCTCCCGCCTGACTGGCATCTTCGCTATGGTCAGGATTTGATAAACCAGGCTTATGCACTGTGGCCGGGGCTTCCCGAAACTGAAGAGTTGGGTACTCTGTGGCGGCAAAAGCTTGCCCTGAACGGGACGCCCGATGATTCGCTGGCGGGCTGGCATCAGGGCATGCGCAGGCTCCAGAGCCTGAGCGAGCAGCTTAACGCGCTGGATGGGCAAAAGGGGAGATACCTGACGGTCAGCGAGCTGAAATCGCAGGTGTTTGCAGCCGTTCAGGCATTTAATCAGTCGGTGCCGGTGGAGGAGCAGCTCCGGCAGATAGCTGCACGACAGGTGTCGGGGATGATCCCGCAGGCGCAGAAACTGGAGGTGGAGCAGCACCTGCAGCAGCTCATCATCCGATACTCGGCGCTAACCAACAGGGAATAGCGTTGCTCTCCGGGGAGCTTGTTCGCCACGCAACCGGGTAATTGTTCCGCAGTCAGCCCGCCGCTGACCCATCGCTGAATAGCCTCGTAAACAAGCGCCCGAGGCATTTTTACGCACTGCGCAGAGCGGCCTGCAGTATCATCCGCGTCAGAAACAAAAAACCACGCCATGGCATAATACCGATCAGTTAAGGATCGGTTGACCGATCCAGTGGCTGTGTAAGAATCCGGAAATGCTTACCCGTTTCCGGATTCTTTTATGCTTCTAAGTCAGGCACTCAACACCGTTCATAATTTTACGCCGGAGGCGTTTTCCACTCTTTCTGAGCTTCTTTCACCTGAAATTATTGATGAATGCCTCGCCGACACGGGGATTGTCACTGTACGTAAACGTCGGCTTACGATGGAGATGATGGTCTGGGTCATTGTACTCATTGTTGTACTCATTTTGGAGTTGGCTCACATTGCGTAATGCAAAGGCCGTAGATTCGCCCCCCTATTATCGGCACCATTTCAACTTCCCAAAACGTCCGTATTAGTCCGTAAGTGATCTGATTTATAAGTTTTTTTTACTTTATGTCCATAATAATCCGTAACCATCCAGGGGAATTCGATACTGAATGTGTATAGGATTGTGTATATGTTCCTGTTCGGTCTTGGACTCCTATACACATGCCTTTAAACGATATGCAGATTCGCCGCGCTAAGCCTTAAACGAAAGGTGATCCTACCCACGTAATGTGGACACCGCCCTAAGTGAGGTTTTCGTTTTCAAATTGTTCCGGGCTGAGGCCGCCACAGGCACTGTGACGACTGCCAGGTCGAAAACGGATGAGAAACGGTGCGCCGGGCTTTCATGGCAACGGCTGGTGCTCCTTGTTTAGCCGTATCCTGAAATCTCTTAAGAATGTGGTGCGGGGCGATCTCTCTGACCGATTGCGGGGAAAACCATTAGGCTCAGATATATCCCACCCCAGTTTCAGCCCCGCAACCAGTGCATCCAAGTCAATAATTTCATTGTTGCCCTGGAAGGTGTAATGCCCGTTCAGCAAAATGTGCTAGCCAGGCTAGCCAGGCTAGCCGGGGGCAGGGATCACTTCTCATTCAAGAGTTTTACCAACTGGTTAATGCCGTCCAGCGATTTTTGCCAGCCAGGCATCCCATCCCAGCATGCCGGAGCGGGAGTGGTTTTGACATACAGGGTCGGAACATCATTAATCAAAAAACCGCCGCTGCGCAGGTAAAAGCCCTGCAGATCGCAAATGCGGCTGTATTTACCCGCCCCTGGCGTCATGAAACTGGCAATTTTTTGCAGGTCCGAGCGGGTGGCTGCCAGCCCTTTTTCTGAGGTATTACTTCTTATCTCATCAGCTACCTGCGCAATGGTGCCTGCCTCGATAGCGTCATCCAGGTTGACGAATTTCCCCTGTCTTACCCAACTGGCCAGGTAGCCTGTACAGGTTTTGGCTTTTTCAGTGGCACAGTTGAGCGGTGTCAGCAGGCTGGGGCGAAAATCGACCGTCGCCAGCCCGGATTGTTTCACCTTTGTCAGATTGCTGACTTCCTCATTAATCAACGCGTTGCAACTCTTGCCGTCATAGTCGGTATTCTGGCAAACCAGCAGGGCAATCGTAGGGATACTGGCTATCTGACAGGCCATTTTATCCTCACCTTTGGGCGTGGCGGAGCAAAAGGAGGAGTAAGGAATATTGGGTTTAATTTTGTCTATTTTGGCGGCTGCCTGAGAGAAATCATCGGCATAGCTGTTACTGACAGAGGCAAACAGCAGTGCGGCGATGCTGGCAGGCAAAAGGTACCGGGTATTCATCGTGTTGCTCCTGTGACTGAGGTTTCAGGGAAAGTGCCAGACGTAGGGCTGGCGGCACGTTGTGCATGATGAGTGCAAATGGCTTTGATCACCTGCTTAACGAGAATATCGGGTGCAGTATCTGGGGAGGATAAAGCAGGGCTAATCGCCAGTTGCTCCGGCTGTGTCACCACGCGCAGCGCTTCGCCGTACATTGCATGAAGCTGCTGCGCGAGCACGGAGTGCTCTACCGGGCAAACCATCGTCACGCTACCGTCCCAGGGGGCCGAGTATTTTGCGGGCGGCGGGAAGTGTTGACTAAAAGCTGTGCCATGGTGAACCGTACGGAGTTGTTGCAACCGCTGGACGTTCTGCGCGTAGTGTGGGTTGGCGGCAATATGTTCTTGCTGGCGACAGTAACCGGCACTCAGGGGATGATAAAGATGCCAGAGTGGGCGCCCTGTGTCGCGGGTGAAGGCCGCCGTGCCCAGCACGTTGGCCTTGTGGAACCAGGCATTATCCTCTCCCCCCCAACCCACAAACGTTTCATCCATACCGCCGTGGCGGAGGACAAAATCGGTCCGTGCCAGCACGGCTCCTCCCTGTGCGCCACTGCGTTGCTGGAACACCGGCGAACAGGTTTCTGGTTGACGTTGTTCAGCCTGCACCTGCAGGCTCTCTTCTTCGCCGAGGAAATTGATCGTACTCCAGGGGATCAGGCAGTCGAGTTGCCGCGCCTCGCACTCCTGCCAGGCCAGGCGGATAAAATCTTGCGGCAGCAGTAAATCCGCATCCAGCCACAATAGGTAGCGGGTATGCACAAAAGGTAAGGCGATATTCAGAGCCCGCGCTTTACTAAATGGCGATGATGTACAGGCGAACAGGTAGTCGTCGGCAAGCTTCGTCGCAACGGCCTGCGCATGAGGCTGGTTATCCAATTCGACGACCAGCACGCGGCGCACGTCAGGCTGCTGTTTAAGCCCTGCCAGCATACATTGCAATGCCGCTATCCGGGGTTTTCCGGCGAACGGCACTATAATGCTCACACCATCATCGAGCTCTGCGGGCGTCGCCAGATGTGGCACGGTGGACGTGTTACGAAGTAGCGGCGCCCGTGGATGCAGAGAAGGCGGTGTGTTACCCAACAGCGCCTGTATCGCCGGCAACCAGAATTGCGGCCATTGCTCGGCAAAATCCCAGTGTTGTTGTAGCCAGGCCCGGTTTTGCAAGCCGCGCTCGCGCAGGCGCTGGGGGCCAAGTATTATCAGCTCGATGAGGACATTTTCCAGCGTATCCAGGCTGGCGCAAACAAAAGGGGAGCTGGCGTCAGGGGCACACTGCTGTAAAACGGCGGCAATATCGGGTTTAAGCCCTAAACCATTGACCACCACAGCACCTGCCGCCAGGCCTTCCAGGCTGTTGCGATGGTAGCTGCCGGTGACACACTCATCGATAACGATATGCGCGCGCCGTTTCATCTCCATCGATTGTGTAAAATCGACCTGCCCGGTTTCCAGCGTCAGTAGACTAAGTGGATAGCGCTGTGCCAGTCGCGTCAGGATAGCCATTGTTCGTTGGTAACCTTTGCCGTGCCAGTACAAACGATGATTGGCCGGGTACACGTCATGTTTCACACTCGGCGTGTAAGCAATGGTCACCGTGGACTCTTTCTCGGCATCGTCAAAGAGCGGATTGCACAGTGGCATCGGGTTCGGTACCGCCCGCCACTGTGCGAACTCTTCCAGCGAGGCCTGATATTGCGCTACCACCAGCCCGGGCATGCCGCGCGCGACAAATTGTCGATCGACATTGCTGATGTAATTATGGGCGAGGGTGATCACCGGTTTGTTCGCCAGCAATGCCTTGTGCTGCGGCGCGGTAAAACCGTTATGCACGATCAGCAGATCGGCCGCCTCCAGCAGGGCGCAGGCAATATCCGGCTGTTTTTCCCACTCCACTTCACGCTCAAACCGCACGCCATTCCCATAGTGGTTTGTCGCCCATACGGTGCGGCACCGATGCGGGGTGTAATGTTCGATGCATTCGCTCAACAGTTTTGGCACTCCGACAACTGGCGTGGTGGCATAAGAGACGATATTCAGGGATTTAGTGCTTTTCGCCTGGCGGCCGAAAGCGGAAAGCGACTGGTACGGCAAGGTTTCGACAGCGCTGTGCTGGCTGAGGTTAACCACCTCCACACCATGGCGTGCGGCGGCATCAACCAGCCGGGCGTATTCCTGGCGGATTCTCGGCAGTTCATGGCTGAGCGAGTGACGCCCCGTTTGTGCGAAGAAGTGGTGATCGGTGAAATCCATGCCGATAAAACCGATGTGTTTAGCGCCCATGAACATTGCCAGGCACGCCGCAACGTAGGTGGAGTTACGGGTGTAAGGCAACGAATGACGGTCGTTTATCTCCACGCCGCCGTAATGCCCCAGCATGAAACGCACCATCCCCGGATGCGCAATATCCAGTGCAAGATGGCTGAATATCGCTTTCGCCTGCGATTGCTCGATATGAGCAAAGCGCTCGGGGGTGAACTGATGGCGTGAGTTGAGCACGACCAGGTAATCCGGATGAAATTTACGGCCAATGTCGTTTACGCCAATGGTCAGGTAGTGCTCCGCGTCGTGCAACTGGTTGAGGGAGTTACCGCAGCCGCACACCAATATGGTTTCGCCGGCGTGGCGCTGATAATAGTCCGCGAAATTTGCCGGCAGGGCGGGCGGTTGAACTAGCGACTGGGCACTTTCCATCGGCTTTCCTTGTTTCTCAGTCAAAAATCACGGGGATATTGTTGATTTGCACCAGCGGTAATTGCTGGTCGTCGACGGAGCCAAACAGGGTCAGGGAGAAGGACATCCTGGCCGCCGTTGAGGCCTGCAGCGCGGCATGCTGATACCATTGCCAGACTTCCGCTGCTATCTGGTCGGCAAGAGGCTGCGGTGACGTATTATTTATTTCCAGAGCGTTGATCATCAGGACCGGGGACTCCACCAGAAGGTCCGAGCCGGGACGCAGTGGCCAGGCATAGTTCACCTGCAAATTAATCACCGGATCGATGCCCAGGTTACCCACTTTGGTTAGCGGCGTGATGAGCTGCTGAATCATCTGTTGCAGCACGCCGAGGCTAATTGCCCCGACGTGAACCGCTGGCAGGCTATCCCGTTCAATCAGGGGAATCATCACGTCGGGGAAACGCAGCGTATCGGTTTTATAGATAAATAAAGTGTTTGTTTTTTCGTCACTCAACAATTCGTCGTTGCGAACGCTCCAGGCGGAGAACTGGATACTCTGGCAGGTGAGAATAGCCAGAGGTTCCCAGCGCAGCACCGTGGTGGTGAAGTCCGGTCGCTGTTTTAACGTGCAGTTGATTTGCCACCACTCACCCTGTTTTGTGGCTTTGCTACGGTCTGGTGCCCACTGGACATTCCCCGCCAGTTGCAGCGTGGGCCAGATAGCCGGATTTTGCCCGCCGTCATCAGTGCGGCCACGGAGTTGCAGCGTTTTATCGCTGAAACTGAGGCAGAAGTGATCGATTTCACGCACATTAGCCATCAGTGACATAGGCTGATACCAGTTCGTTGGCCAGTTGGTGGCAATGCCGCTGGTCAACTTGCAGAACTCCTGCAGAATCGCGTCGGCATCCGGGGCGGGAGAGCCAGAGCTACTGGACAACTGCAACAGGCTTTCCAGCTTTGGTGCCAGGGCAGGCCAGGCCTCGGTAAAATGTGCCAGAGCGGCGAAAAGGCCATCCAGGATCGGGCCGGTTTGCTGATGGCTGTTAAGCTTCAGTGGCTGCCGGGCCAGTACGTTACGTTCGACGTCAAAATAGAAATCATCCTGATCCTGCAGATCCAGCGAAAGCTGAGTCTGGTAACACCACTGCAACGCCTGGGCGATTTCATCAGCCAGTGAACCAGGGCTACCGGCGGGGGAATGCATCGCGACGCCCAGACCCTGCTGTGAAGCTAATACCGGCAAGGGAGGCTCAAACGGCAGCGGAATGGGGATATCAACCCTGCTTGCAGGCGAGGTGAGATCGGTGATCGGCATCGTGAGCTGTGTGGTTTCCGGGAGTACGAATTTTAGCCAGGTACTTGGAATGTAACCTTGCTGCTCCTCACTCACGGCAAAATCGTGCTGCAGATAGCTGACCTGGTATTCCAGTGGGAGCGAGATAAAGGATTGATCGCCCGGTTTCGCAACTGTCAGCAGGCTGGTGGCCCATTGCGTGCCGGAAGCCAGATCCAGCGTCACTGGCGTAAACTGATACAGATTGTTGCTATCGCCCGCCTGAAGCGGTGAACCTGCCGCAGGCTGTTGCAGAATGCCATACAGCTGCGGGGCTTTCTGGGGACTGGTGTCATCGGCGCTCCCATTAACCTCAACCTCGACTGGGAACTGGACAATCGTCGACACCATGTAAGCACTCGACAGGTTTTCCAGCAGCGCCTGTTCCAGCCTTTTCTGCGCGATACTAACATCGCCACCGTTGTCGATATCTTTTTGCAGCACCGACACCAGCCCGGAAGGAATAGATTTTGCCAGCAGCTGCTTTGCCTGCATCAGCTGGTTGTAACTGGCTGCATCAAGCCTGGCAATCGCCACGCCCATCTGTGGAGACATCACGGTATCAAAGGCGTTGAAGAAGCTTTTTGCCCAGGCATCCATATCGACGTTGTTGTACTGAACGCCGTCAACGAGGCTGTTACGTGGGCTGGTATTCAGGGGACGCAGCGCAAAATAGCGTGGATCGTTGGCGAATTGCGCAGTGAATCCGAGGCTGCTGGCGAAGCGGACCGACCACAGACCCTGGGAGGCATCGCCGCTATCTCCGACCTGGACACCGGCGCGCTGCGCCAGTTTGAGCTGGCCTCCCTTACCGTCAATGTTGCAGAAAGCCTGTTCAAAACTGCGGGCAAAGGGCGTGATATTTCCGCCATCATGTTGTGGACTGGCCTCGGGTGAGAGCTGTGCCAGTAGTGGGTAGGAAACCTCAATGATCTGCGGCAGCTTTTGCGAAACATTGCTGTCAACGCGAGCGGGATCGCGCCAGGCGCGGGCGCTGACGCCAATCGCCACGATGTCGTGTTCCTGCTGGGCCAGCAGGGTAAACGGTATCGTGAAATCCAGCGACCACTGCATTTCGCCGTCGGGTGAGTAATGCGCCGGGCTGCCTGTAGCCTGGGCATTTATATAGTCAATAATCTGTTGTGCTGCCGCCAGTAACGGACTTTGCAAATCACCCGGTACTCCCCCCTGAAGCAGGCTACAGGTCAGGGCATATTGGGTTCCACTGTCCGTCAGCTGCTGGCAAATGCGGCGGTATTTATCCCCCATTCGGCGCCACTGTTCACGTGGGTCGCTGCCTGGAGATGCCACGCTGTCAACGATATCCGGGTTAAAGGCCAGCCGGATTTGCAGACAGGCGCTTTGCGTGGTGTCCGGCACAAAGAAGAAAGTGCTCTGCAACCCAGGCCATTCTCCCAGCGCGATCAGCGGGTCACTGTAGAGCGGCGTAAAGCTGTCATTGTGCCCTTCGGTCAGCGGGTTGCCATACATATCACACAGACGAAATGCCAGATTCACCGTCTGGCCGATAAGCGCATAAGGATTTGTGCCTGGAAGCGCGCTGAACGGCAGAAGTGGCACCTGCTGTTGAAGCTGCCATGTGGCCGCCGGCGAAGTGGTTTCGCCGTTTTCCGTCGGGCCAACCGGCAGGCTCCACACCGAACCACGCCACTGCGGGCTGGCTTCAGTAATACGGTACTGCAGCAAATGGTAAAGATGATGCACCGGGATTGTCGCTGTCGGAGAGGTATCGCCAGCCGGGGTCCAGCTGGCGGTAAAGCCAATATTT
Organism: Klebsiella sp. BIGb0132; assembly: GCF_024810075.1. Lineage (NCBI taxonomy): Bacteria > Pseudomonadati > Pseudomonadota > Gammaproteobacteria > Enterobacterales > Enterobacteriaceae > Klebsiella > Klebsiella sp. BIGb0132. The sequence goes on from NZ_JANUDW010000002.1 coordinate 16,114, forward strand.
CCTGGTGCAAGCGTGGATTGCCAGACATACAGCGGCGTTCCGGCACTGTCATACGCCCGGCAGTTCAGGGCTGCGAGATCGTGCTGTGCCGTTATCCAGAGGCTGTTGTGGTATGACGCTAGCACCAGCGCATTGGCAGGCTGGGTGTCAAAATCGACGACGATCATAAAATCGGCAGTGCCGGAGGAAGTGCCGTCCACGGCCTGCTGGTTTGGATCATTGGGTGAACTGTTTGACGCCGCGGTATCCGCGAACAGCGAATCCGGTAATCCCTGGCCATCGGCAGTCTGGTAATAAAGGTAATAACCTGGCGCCCGCACGACGCTCAGTTCCCAGACGAGCTGCAGGAAATTCTCTACGTTACTCAGGCGTGCGGTATCGCTATTGGAGGTAAACGTGGCCCGCATCATCGTATGCATCTGGCTAACCTGCGCGACCTGATTCAGGGTCGACAGGTTCATTTTCGCCAGCAGCACATCCGGCGAAAGCGTGTCTGATACCCATTCAGATTTACCCGGTGGCAGGTAGAGCAGGCGCAGTGATGTGTGGGAAAGATCGGCGTTTTGTAGTGCCTGATAAATAAGCTCGCGGGTTGTTTCATCGGTGCCGTTCAATTGATAGATCGGCGCGGTCTTAGCATGGTCTGGTGAAGAGGGCGAGCCTGGCGTTTTGCCCTGGGGCGTGGCCACCTGCGTCAGCGACAGGCGGATTTGCAGTGAGCCAAATGTATTGACTGGCGCATCGTCCGTATCATCATCGTAACTGCTGGCTTCAGGTACCAGGCGTAAGGTGCCACCCGCCAGCGACTGAAGGCGGTTAAGCAGCGGCTGGGGGAAAATAAACAGCGTGCGCAGGGCGTCCGGGCTCTGCCAGGCCAGGCTGTTTTTCAGTTGATACCCGAGCGGGGCCGCGATAGCGCCGGGCAAGGGTTGAATCAGCAGTGTACCGGGGGCGACCGGCGCGGGTGACGCAGGTGCAGCGTCAAAAATCCAGTGAGGGTCGGGGTTATCCGGTAACGCGGCAGGCACCGTAAACTGAGTGGTGGCGTTCTGTGGGCTTCCATTCCCAAAGCGTAACCAGTCGACCTCCAGGCCGGGAGTGAAGCTGAGCGTGGCCTGCGCATCTTGCGGGCTGCCGCTGACGACAAACTGTTGCCCGGAAAGAACATACAGCGAAGAGGTTGGCAGACTGGTTATGTTGTCTGGCGTCACTATGGGCGGAATGTGTGACGGATCGGGAAGTTGCAGGCCTGACATCAAATAGCGTGAACCAAACCCGGCGATGCTCCAGTACGCCAGCTTGTCGAGCAGTTCGCTAAGTTCTTTTGTGGGATTATCTGTGAGCCAGGCGAGAACCTGCGCATCCTGAGTGATTAGCGGATTTTGCTCATCCATACCGGCCAATGTCGCACGTTTGGCCCAGCGGCGGAGTGCGGTCTCCTGCTGCTTTTCGTACTGCTTTGCATCTTCAATCAGGGTCGAGAGGGTGTAGCGCGCAATCATCAGGAAATAGTCGCCGAACAAATAGCTGGCCATACTTGGGCCGTCGGGCGGGGTCTCTGAGGCCCGCAGGCTGGCCTTCTGTTTACCATCCGGGACGGATGGTCCTACCAGGCCGACATTATCAAAATAGATTTTTACCGCTTCCGTGTAGTTATTCGGGGTCAGATTGAAGCGGGAGAAATCAATGTCTATGCCGCTGGCCTGCAGATGCAATGCGTCAAACATTGGCAGCATTGCCGCCGTATCAAAGGGCGCTTCTCCGGCACCCAGCCCGCGGAGGACAAAGCGCAGGCGAGAGGCAAAAAAGGCGTTCAGTTTGTCAAGGAACCCATTCCTGCCGCCAAACACCGGGCCAGGCTGCGCACTGCCGTTACCGAGCATATCGGCCACCTGTTGCAGCGTGACTGACAGCGGCCGATCTCCGCCGTTATCCGGCGTGAAAGTCAGCAGCCACTTCACCAGGCGAATGATCATCTCTTCGTAACCGCTGGCGATCGCGGGTGAAGCCAGCGGTGGCTGGCCTGGCGAAGGGCAATCCATCACCAGCGTGGCAATCAGATTGACGGCGGGCGGGTGTTGCGCCTGCCACACAACAGTAGGCTGTAAAACAAAAATTACCTCAAGCTCAACCTGCGTTGCGTCATCGGCCTGCCAGCGCATCCACGGCGCCGGTGTGGCACGAAAGCGCGGAGGTTCCCGGACGTCGTGCAGCGGGCGAAGCGTATCGATCAGTTGGGAACGTTGCAGCGCGGCCAGAGATTTAGCACGTGAGAACAACGCCTGCCATTCCTGCGAGTTGTTTGATAATGGACTTAGTCCTGGCGCAAGAGGACCGTTGAGCGAGGCAGGAGAGCCTTTGCCGATATGAAACGTGTGATGGACAGTTGTGTGGAAAGAAAGATGGATAGTAAAGAACACCACTTTCAGCGATACGCTGACTTTTACCGAAGCGGCAATCGGGATTATCGTTTGATAACCGCATTCAAAGGCAACGCCAGCGCTGACGCTGAAACTGACCAGCACAGAGGCTTTGATGATAGCCAAATCGACACAGCCCTGCAGCACGACGGAAATCGATGCGCTGCCGGCGAACCAGTAGTGATCCGGCTTATTGGCTATCGAGCTACCGCTGGCTTTCCACGCCAGCAGGCCCTGGAAACTGGCTGAGAGATTGACTTCCAGACTGGCGCTGAGAGGCCCGGCATTGATACTGATCCCGGCCGTGACCGCGACGCCGATACCAAATTCAAGGATAGGGTTGTAGTTGACGCTTGGCAGCGCGCCGGGGTTATCGCCACTGCGTAATTTGGCAAAATAGAACCCTGCCCAGCCGGTAAGAATATCGAAGGAAACGCCTATCGCGTTATTCGGCGTGACCGGCCAGCCGACGTTAATGCGAAAGTCGCCATTGGTATAAATCCAGGCGGAAAAACCGGGCAGGATGAGAATAAATCCCTCCAGCGGAATCCGTCTCATACCATAAGGCAGGCTCAGCGCACCGTAGTAGACCCCCAGATTAGGCCCCAGTTTTTGGTAGAGGATTTCAAACAGCAGGCCGCTGAAAAACGACGGCGGGCTGGTCATCGGAATGCTAATTTCGAGGCCGTACATCGCGGGATCGTTAAACAGCATCCGCAGGCGCAGTTCGCGCAAACGCATATCCGCTGCGATAAACCAATCGCGATCCGGTTGGTAAAATGTTTTTGCCAGCTCGGTAATAATGGTTTCAGGATCGCTACCCACCAGTTGGGTTTCCAACTGATTAAAAATGATCTCCATCGGGTTGCCGCTGGCAGGAAGCTTCACCGTAGGGCCAACTCGCTGGCCAATCCCAAGATAGTTCAACTCGAACGAGGAGATAGAGTTCTGGGCGGGCAACGGGAAGGGGAAATTCACCAACTGCTCTTTGCTTTTTTCTGGTGTCGGGCTGCCCGTTGCGAGCAGTGTATTACCGCTGCTGACCGTGGTTTTGATGCGTGCTTTTACCGTCAGGCCGTCGCCTGCGCCGTCATAGCCGATCATCAGGCCGAGAATCGTTATATCCGGTTCAATCGTGATGTCAAAAGGTCCTGCGTTGTAGTGAGTGCCGAGGTGCAGTTCTTCTGCAAGCGTGAGCTGTAAAAACGAGCTTGTATTGCCAGTGTTGCGATCTGGTGTGACCCACAGCGAGGGAATAATCCCCACACCCATTATCTTCTGCCATGGTCCAGGGGGGATCTCTGGCAAGCCCGTTCCAATCACTGTTTTCAACTGGCTACTGAACAGATCCCAAATATCATTCAGGGAGATAGGCTCGACGGTACTAAGCGAAAACGAGACCGGCCCGCCAGCCACCCGCAGTGCGACGTCCATAGGCACCTTAAAGGCGCTCCCTGTAATTTTTAGAATGATATCAGTCATGATCGGCCCATCAGTGAGTGGATGTGGGGATTAGATTCTCTGCAAGTCAGAACGACCAAACCTCGGCTTACGGGCTAGTCGGCACAGTTTCTACTGAACCGATTTCCACGCCGATGGTCTCCAGGCTCAACACATTGAGGATGTTGATGGGAGTATGGGGCGTCATGGTGACGCCAAAGCGGTACTCGCCGCTGGCAGTATTGACCGACAGCACGGTTATCGTGATGGCGGCAGCCAGAATTCCGTTTAGCGCATCTTTGATGTTTTTGATGACCAGCGGCGAGTCCGGGAGCTTGTTGATCATATCCCCCAGATCCTTCGAGGTCAGCGGCACGCCAAAGGTGTCTTTTAGCCAGTCGAGAAAGTTATTGATACTGCCCAGCGTTACCGGCTGCGCGAGCTGGAAGTTAATCCCTTTCTTGACGTTATCGATATCCTGGCTGCTGATCGCCACCGACTGCCCGTTGATAAGAAAGGAGCTGCTGATCGCTACCGTAATAGGATTTGTGGGAGGAGAACCCACCACCGCCAATCTAGTCATCTTGCGTTCCTCTTGTGGTTGAAGGGGTACTGCCGGTTGTATCGGACTGGCGAATGACAATCCGAATCTGAGTCACGGTAAAACGGCTGCCTGAAAGCGGCTGCCAGTCGCCCTCGACGTCAATGCTTTGCGGTAGCGGCGCGTCATCGGGCAATTTATTGACCGCTTTTTGCCATAGGGCGACCACCGAACGGCTCCAGCCTGCCAGCGGCAACAGCGGTAAAGCGAGGCCGTATTTCTGGTTTAACCAACTCATCACGTCGTTGACGACGTGGGATGTTAACTTCATCGCTGCCTCCTTCTTTCCACTCATGGGCTTTTTTTCTGCGGCTGCGCACTGAGAAACCAGGCCAGATTATTGGTATTGGTTGCGACTTTTTGTCCCGGCGTTACGGCCCCGGCGAACACCAGAAAATCAATCAGTACGCCAGGTGGGAAGCGATAGCCGAAGACACTGAGCTGAATGTTATTGAACAGAAAGGCGTACACCGTCTGCTGTTTATCTTTGAGATCCACTTTCAACAGATTTGCTGCACCGAACGTGGTCTTCAGGATCCCTTCGAGTTCGAAACCGCCGGCACCTGCCGAAAGCTGTGGGAGTTGAACAAACAACGCTGCCGCGTCGTTATCCGGCACCGTCGCTGAAGGCCCCCAGCCAAGGATCACCTTGGCATTAAGACGGGCGTTGGCCCCTAGCGCGCCCAATGAGCCGAGCTGCATGTCATATTCCAGGCCATATCGAGCGGAGCTGGTGGCGTAGGAGACCGGCAGGGTGGCGGCGGGTTGCGGTGGCTCGGGTGAAGCGGGAGGTGGCAATGCGCCAGCAGTGGGCAGATGGCCTTCCAGTTGCAGAATATTGACGGTTGTCGCCCCCAGCGTGCTGGCGTTGAGCGGCTTGCCGTCGGTTGCGCTCAGGAAACGCGAAAACTTTAGCGGGATGCTGTAAAGCAGGCTGTCGGGGCGGATAGCCTCATTTTTTGGCTGCACGTTCAGCGTGCTCATATCCAGGGTGACTTTTTTACTGTCAGAAATACAGTTACCGGCAGCATCTAACGTGAACTCAATGTGGGTTGTCAGTCCCGAAATAGGCAGGCCGGTGTTCTCCTGCCCGTAGGAAAAAAGATCCAGTTCACCGCTGATGGGGAAGGGGGTGGCGTTGAACCACAATTGCCCGCCAAGCACAAACTGGGCTTTGACGCATGTCCCCATGGTCGGACTGCCGCTCGGCGTGCTGCTCACCGGCACCAGCGAGGCATTGTCAAACCGGATAGTTTTCACCACGTAGGTGGCGTCATTACTGGCTGGAACGATGTCGTAGATAAAGCCATTATCACTGGTAAACACCACCCTGCCGACGCCGTCACTGGTGGTCTGGTATTTCCCTTTAATGCTCAGTGTATTAGGGTTGCTCGCCGTCGCAGGCGAGGGGTGAGAGCGCAAGGCGACATTGCGGCTGAACAGTTGGTTCAGCGTCAAACCTACGGTGGTATTGAATTGTGCTACAGCCGAGTGGCTGAACACGACAATTAACGTTTCCACTTCATAGTCAACCACCTCCTGTTGCACCACAGGGTTGGGTGGCAAGCTGTTTTCGTCATAAAAAATCACGCCAAAAAGCGATGACTTTTTGATACCCAACTGGGCAGGAGATGCGCGGTGATCAAACATATTGCCCTGGATGCCAACATGGTGGGCTCTCAGACCCCCGTTGATTCCGCCGAGCAGCATTTGCAGGTCTGGCGGCATCCCGTTGCCATCGATGGCCGCGTTGAAAAACAGCACGCCGGTCCAGGCACTATCATTCACTATGCGGTTGAAGTTTTCAAACGGGTTGTCTGGCGCATGAGCCTGGCTGCGGGCGAAGTCGATGGCCTTTATTAACGAGCCTGATACTTTGGCGGGGTCGGTGTTGTAACGTTGCGCGCCGGTCCACAGCGTGTGTTGTTGACACAGCTCTGCCAGCGTGGCGGTGGTGTTGAATTTAAACACCATAATCGTTTGATGCTCAGAGGTACTGGGATCCTGTTCGCCAAAGCCCATATTGAACTGGAAGCCGCCGAGCCATGTTGTGCTGTCAAAAGCCCAGTCATCTCCCGGCACGGTGACGACATAAAAGAGCTGATTTTGCGTCAGGGTCAATGCCAGATCGGTTGGCACGCGTGACGGTGAACCTTTCGATGAAAAACGCAGGAAGCTCTGTGGTTCAGGCGGGCTGGCGGCAGAGTGAGCCTCTTCCATTGACAGCGTCAGGCTGCGCAAGCTGCCCTGTTCATCGATATTAAATAATAAGCTTTGTGGCGTGGTGGCGCTGCGTAATCCTGGGTCGGCTTCGGTTGTGTTTTGCGGCATGAAAATCGGCCCGCCAGACTGTTCAGTTAGCATTCCGTGGCGCACGGCGCCGATGACCGTCGCCTCAAAACGCATAAGATCGGTTCCGCTCCCGGCCAGGCTTTCATCAAGTCCGCCATAGGGAACCCAGGGGAATAGCACGCTGGTGGTGAATGTTTCCAGCAGGACATCAATAGCTATTGGAAATGCGGCCCCGACAATGTCACCGAAAAAAGGGGCGGAAGCTGGCTGGCCGTAATATCGCGCCTCTGCGGGCAGGGAATACCACTGCGCCCACGAGGTTGTATAGGTCGCGTCGAGAATATCCCTGGCATCATGGGCGAGAGCATCCGGCGTGAGCTGGAGCGAAAAGGCCCCCGCTCGTGCAGGTTGATCGGCCACAAATCGAAGGATGTCGTCGCTGTTAATGCGAAAATATTCGCGGGTAAACAGCCCAGGCATGACCTGTAACGCGCTGGTGGTTGACGGGGACTGGAGTCGTGTCACCCGGTAATCACCGACCGGAGAGAGATAGAGTTCTCCGGGGGAAGGGGGGGATGAGACGACAGGGCGCCAGGAGAATGCAAATCCTGCCCCGACAGTATCGGGGGTGGGTGTCTCCGAGGCCCACGGATCGACAGGCTGAAACCGCAGCGTTGCCCCGTCGTTGGCGTAGAAATAATCAGATTTCAGCAGAGAGGCCTGGTTTTGCCAGCTGATTTTGCCGATCCTCCCCGTCGTGTCGAGTTGAAAGCGTGTGGCGCTGGTCTGGCGTGGCAGCAGCGGATTAAGCCAGATCTCAAACGCGCAGTAACTTCCGGGCTGGAACGGCGTGGGGTCGTAGAGTGGATAAGCAAGCGTCTTATTCAGCTGCGTGCCGGGTACATAATGAAAATCCCCGCCAAAGTTGCTCAGCAATTGTGGGATGTTTAAGCCCACGGAGAAATTAAAGCTGCCGGCCGCGGGGCCATCCAGCCAGATATTGACCAACCAGCCTTCGCTACGGTAGCCCAGTGTCTGGGTGACCTGATAATACTGCAGGCCAATCAGATCGGCATCGCCGGGGTCACTGGTGCTCAACTGCAGCGACGGATAGCCGTTCTCGACGATCAACGCCAGCGGTAATCCGCTCTGCATGGTCAGGGATAAGCCTGACCAATTAAACTGAGATTCGTTAGTGACGACATCGAATTGCCCCACTTTTTGTGAGTAAATGCAGTGCAGAGCGGCCGTGATGGCGTCCTGGCGGGTCAACCATACGATATTGTGTGCCACGACAGATGAACCTGACAGCGGAGGAAACCCTTTTCGTGCGGCACGAATAAAGGCTGGGGCCTGCTGCGGGTTAATGGTCTGCGGAGTGAAAAAATACCAGCCTGAAATTGAGTCCCAACTGCTTTGTAAGGTCACCTCCGGGGCGCTTGCCGCTGCCGCTTTCTTTTTTCGTGTTTTTGCAAGCGAACTGCCGCTAGTGGCCGTCAAAAAATAAACCCACAGCGGGCTGCCGTTGGCTTCTGACGATCCCGGCGCAGCAATCAAATAAAGCCCAGGATATATCTCAGGTAAGGGGCTGGTGACGCTCGACATAAATGGCAAGCTCCTCAAGTGTTGCTATGTGTAGGGAATAAAATTACGGTAAGCTAATAGCTTTAATATATTGTCCGGCATTACATACTACTGCGCCGAGATGACTCGCGTCTTTCCAGTAAAGATATATTTGTATTGAGATGGCACTAACGTCCTCTGGAATGTCAATATTCACAGCTCCTGCATATTGCGGGCCGCTGTTTGCAGGATACATTGTCAATATATTATTACCCAATCCTAATCCGCCTTTGGGTGGGTTAAGTTGATTGTAAAAAGCAGGGTAACTAGCAGGGGGCAACGGTGTCCATTGAAAACTATCGCTGGTGTTGGGCAGTTTTATAAAATCGCCATTATTAATGCTGAACATTAACGACACGCCGCTGGTGTTGAATGTATAAACATTTGCCATGCCCCTCCCCTTTTTACTGCATTCAGTTACTGAGGTATTTACGCCTGAATGAATATTCATTCAGGCGTGGTGTTTTCGGCGTAAATGATTAATTTCTGGCTGTGCTTTCAGGTGGTTAATTTGTAAAAAATAATATTAATTTAATGAATGTACTGAGTTTATGAGAGGTTAGCTGGAGATACCTGGATAAACTGGCCGCCATTCAGTGCTGCGAAAGCGACATTTTCGGCGTCTTTCCAGAACAGATACAACTGCAGTGAACTGACCGTAACTTCGGTCGGAATGTTGAGGGTGAAGTTGGCGCTGTGGCTCGGCCCGGAGGTCGATGGGTAGAGGGTAATCGTGTTCGGGCCAAGGCCTAACTGGCCGTTGCCAGGGTTGGTATTATTGACAAACGGAGGCTGAGTCGAGGGAACACTTGGCACCCAGGTGGTACTGTCTGCCGGGTTTACGGACAGGAAACTGCCATTGTTAACGCTTACTGAAATGGCGACACCTGATGCATTGAAAATATATGCGTTTGACATGAGATAATTACCTTGCTATCAGCGGTTGAGTGTTGATCCGGACGCGCCTTTCTGCGCCGTAGTTTATATTTACTACAACATGAGGAAATATATTTAATCAGGCTTAAACTTCACACTGAACAGGTCATTTACTAACTAGGATTAATCCCAATCAGTCAATATAAGTAAAAACTATAGGGGTAAAAATTATTTTTGCAAAATAAATTACAAATTAATTTTTATCTTACTGCCTGCTGGATGAGGGGGGAGGGGCATCTTGTTGTTTTCTAATGGATACTGAATGGCAGAGACGGCATTTAATAACATGCTTGTGGTTGCCCTGGTGATGATTACTGCCTGGAATGGTTGTCCATCCTGCAGAACAATAGCCGCAACACTGGTAGCATCTTTCCAGAAAAGATAGAGTTGTATTGAGTTTATAGGAATATTTTCGGGGATGGTTATTGTGCAGATTCCTGCCGTGGCTGGACCGGAAGTTGATGAATAAGCTGTTATTATATTGTCACCCAGCTTCAATTGCCCGGTGGCAGCCGTGGTATTGTTAACAAAAGTGGGCGGGGAAGCTGCTTGACCCGCCTGCCATGAAACTTGAGTAGCAGCATTTACTGTAAAAAAACTGCCATTATTAAGGCTGACATAAATATCTGATTTACTTGCATTAAAAACCTCCACCTGCCCCATAATGCTGTCTCCTGAATGAGTTTACGGAAATTAGCGGTTTAATAAGATGATTTCTGCTACGTAAAATAATTCCAACAGGTTACTTACTTTATCATATGAGTGGCTTGGTGCTTTTCATGACTGAATCAGTAATATTTTACCATAAATCCTGAATTTCGAAAAAAAGGTGGTGCCCATTCTTCTTCCGAACGTGAGCAGGAAATGTCTGTTGAAATCGCCCGCCTTAAGCGGCAACTGGCTGAACGGGATGAAGAACTGGCCATGCTACAAAAGGCCGCGACATACTTCGCAAAGCGCCTGAAATGAAAAATCCACGCAATTGCGTGGATTTTAGAGGATTTTGTGAGTTTCATGAGATTTTCTGACACTGATCTCCTCCCTGAAAACAGTGCCAGTCTAAACTGAAGTCTCCGGTCTTTCTTCCCGCTCACAGAGGGGCTTATTGCAATGAAAAAGACCCGCTATACCGAAGAACAGATTGCGTTTGCGCTGAAACAGGCCGAAACCGGCACCCGCGTCGGGGAAGTCTGCAGAAAGAGGGGCATTTCTGAAGCCACCTTTTACAACTGGAAGAAGAAATTTGCTGGTCTGGGCGTGACGGAACTGCGACGTCTGCGGCAACTGGAAGATGAAAACCAGCGGCTGAAGAAGCTGGTCGCTGATCTGAGTCTGGATAAAGAAATGCTGCAGGAGGTACTGAAGCAAAAGTTCTGAGGCCGGCTCAGAAGCGCCAGGCGGTGCATTTCCTGCAGGAAGCATACCGTATCAGCGTCCGCCGGGGATGCGGGTTGCTGATGCAGTGCAGAACTGTCTACCACTGGCAGAGCCGGCGTGACGCTCGGGCGATAACCCTGCGTATCCGGGAGATCGCAGAGACCCGATACGGTATGGGTGTCCGCGTATTCATATCCAGCTGCGGCGGGAAGGCTGGCGGGTTAACCATAAGAAAACACACCGGATTTACTGTCTGGAAGGCCTCAACCTGCGCAGAAAGCGCCCCCGTAGACATGTCAGTGCAGCACATCGCCAGCAACGTCCGGTGCTGACCCATATCGATCAGGGCTGGAGTATGGATTTCGTGTCGGATAATCTGTTTAACGGGCGGCGTTTCCGGGCGCTGACTATAGTCGATAATTTTAGTCGGGAGTGTCTGGCGATCCATGCCGGAAGGTCGCTGAAAGGTGAGGATGTGGTCGGTGTGATGGAAGGGTTGAGGGTGCTGGGTAAGCGCCTGCCGGTGCGTATTCAGACAGATAACGGCAGCGAGTTTATCTCAAAAAGTGCGTGGAACTAAAACAGGTGTGCTTACAATTGTACTGATGTCTGTACTCATTTTCGACTGCGCTGTCATGAGACGGATGAGACGCCATGAAAAGAAAAATCCACGCAACCGCGTGGATTTTATGAGTTTTGTCAGTCTTCACGAGATACATTGAGATCCCATGAGACAACAAACTTTAATTAGACGTTGAACAGGAAGTTCATGACGTCGCCATCTTTAACGATGTAGTCTTTGCCTTCGGCGCGCATCTTACCGGCTTCTTTCGCACCCTGTTCGCCTTTGTAAGTAATAAAGTCTTCATAGGCGATAGTCTGAGCGCGGATAAAGCCTTTTTCGAAATCGGTGTGGATTTTACCCGCCGCCTGCGGTGCGGTCGCGCCGACAGGGATGGTCCACGCGCGGACTTCTTTAACCCCGGCGGTGAAGTAGGTTTGCAGGTTCAGCAGCTCGTAGCCGGCGCGGATAACGCGGTTCAGGCCCGGCTCTTCGATGCCCAGTTCGGCCATGAACTCATCGCGGTCAGCGTCGTCAAGTTCCGCAATATCGGATTCAACGGCGGCGCACACGGCAACCACTACTGAGCCTTCGGCGGCAGCGATTTCGCGGACTTTATCGAGGTACGGGTTGTTCTCGAAGCCGTCTTCGTTGACGTTGGCGATGTACATGGTTGGCTTCAGGGTCAGGAAGCTCAGGTATTTGATGGCCGCTTTATCTTCGTCCGTCAGCGCCAGCGCGCGCAGCATGCCGGCGTTTTCGAGCTGCGGCAGGCATTTTTCCAGTGCGACCAGTTCAGCTTTCGCGTCTTTATCGCCGCCTTTTGCCCTTTTCTGTACGCGGTGAATGGCGCGTTCGCAGGTGTCAAGATCGGACAGCGCCAGCTCGGTATTGATAACGTCGATATCGTCAGCCGGATCCACTTTGTTGTTAACGTGGATGATGTTGTCGTTTTCAAAGCAGCGAACAACGTGGCCGATAGCTTCGGTTTCACGAATGTTGGTCAGGAACTGGTTGCCCAGGCCTTCGCCTTTAGATGCGCCTTTTACCAGGCCGGCGATGTCGACGAATTCCATGGTAGTCGGCAGGATGCGCTGCGGTTTAACGATTTCGGCCAGCTTATCCAGACGCGGATCGGGCATCGGTACGACACCGGTGTTCGGCTCAATAGTACAGAAGGGGAAGTTGGCCGCTTCAATACCCGCTTTGGTGAGCGCATTGAACAGGGTGGACTTGCCGACGTTGGGCAAACCGACGATACCGCATTTGAATCCCATGATTTAAATCACCTTAATCTTTGGATAATCAACCTGTTACATTGAACAGATTGTAGAAAAGTAAATAGCTTTGCCTATTATACACGGTGTGCGGCAAAAATTCCGCACGTCGGCCGTTTATTGCGCCTTAAATGCGTGTAAACGGTTGGTGGCTTTGGTCAGACCTTCTTTCAGCCAGACTTCCGTGCAGCGCGCGGCTTCATCAACCGCTTCATCTATCAGTTTCTGCTCGCTAAGGGGCGGTTTACCTAACACAAAACCGACAACTTTGTTTTTATCGCCCGGATGGCCGATTCCGACGCGTAAGCGGTGAAAGTTCGGGTTATTGCCCAGTTTGCTGATGATATCTTTCAGGCCGTTATGCCCGCCGTGGCCGCCGCCGAGCTTAAATTTCGCCACGCCTGGCGGTAAATCCAGCTCATCGTGCGCGACCAGAATCTCGTCGGGATTAATCCGGTAAAAGGTGGCCATCGCCGCCACGGCTTTACCGCTGAGGTTCATAAAGGTGGTCGGCACCAGCAGGCGCACATCCTCGCCGGCAAAGTTAATCCGCGAGGTGTAGCCGTAGAATTTGCTCTCTTCGCGCAGCGGGGCGCGGTGGCGGTCGGCCAGGAGGTCTACATACCAGGCGCCCGCGTTATGGCGTGTCGCCGCGTATTCCGCACCGGGGTTAGCCAGGCCGACAATCAGTTTTATCGTCACTTTTATATCCTGCATGGGTCGTTCTCTGGCGCGTAGTGTACTGTCTGCGAGCGCGCTTGACAAAATTCTGCCAGCGCAGCGCTATCGACACGATAATTTCGCCGGTGAACCATTAGAATTTGATGTTGTTCAGTAGGTTATTTGTAAACTTTTGTTGGTTTGATGTTCGCTAATGTGATCGCCAACGCAATCAATCTTCTGCCCGTTGTCTATACTACACCTATAAGTTCTGAGGATATTCTCAGACAACCCAAGGTTCCGGAGGTGACATATGAAACGCAGAAACGCTTCGTTACTCGGTAATGTACTGATGGGTTTAGGGTTGGTCGTCATGGTTGTTGGCGTCGGCTACTCCATTTTAAACCAGCTCCCGCAGCTTGACCTGCCGCAGTTTTTCGCGCACGGCGCGATTCTCAGCATCTTCGTCGGCGCCGTTCTCTGGCTTGCCGGCGCGCGTATTGGCGGCCATGAACAGGTTTGCGACAGATACTGGTGGGTGCGCCACTACGACAAACGTTGCCGTCGTGACCAGCACCGCCACAGCTAGGTCAGTGCGTTATCTGCACCTGTCGCCAGACGGGTGCAATTTTGTCAACGTATCCGCTCTGCAGCCAGCCATTATCCTAACGGCTGGCTGACTATATTACTCCTGCTTATTTTACTCCCGCAACGGCCGCCCCGCTGATATTGTTGCCCCTGTTGATAAACTCTTTGCTTGACCCTGACGTAACGTCAGGCAGCAGAGTAGCGCCACTGGCAGACAAAAGGAGCAGTCATGTTAATTCAGGTGGGGGAGCTGGCGAAACGCGCCGGAATGACCGTCCGTACGCTACATCACTATGAACAGACCGGGCTGCTGACGCCTTCGGCCAGAAGCGCGGCGGGTTATCGGCTATACGATCTGGCGGCCGTTCAGCGGCTGCATATGATTAAGGCGCTGGCACAGGCCGGGCTGGAGCTCGCGGCTATTAAGGAGCATCTCGATTGCGGTTCGCTTTCGTTATCCGATCTGCTGGTGCAGCAAATTACCACCCTCGATACGCAGCTGCGCACTATCTCAACGCTGCGCGAAAGGCTGGTGCTGCTCCGCGACGAGTTGGGTAGCGGCCGTGAACCCGATCTGGAGTCCTGGCTACAGACCCTGGAGCTTATGAAAATGTACGATCGTTGGTTTAGTCCGCAGGAGTTACAAACTCTGCCGTTCGCCGAGCAGGATGAACAGCGCAATCAAATTTGGCAGGCGCTGGTTATTGAAGCGCAGCGGCTGATGCAGGAGAGCTGCCCGCCTGACTCGCCGTCGGCGATGGCGCTGGCCACCCGCTGGATGGAGCGCCTGGAGCTAGATACCGCCGGGCGACCGGAATTTCTCACCCGGCTCAATGAGATGCACGCTACGGAACCGCAAATGCGCGCGCAAACAGGCATTACGCCCGAGATTGTGAACTACATTACCCACGCCTTTGCGCAAAGCAAGCTCGCGATCTGGGCGCGCTATCTCAACGCCGAGGAGCTGGCGTTTACCCGTGAGCACTATTTCGATCGGCTAATGGAGTGGCCGGGGCTGGTATCGGCGCTGCATCAGGTCTGCGCTGAGCAGACCGATCCGGCATCCGAGGCCGGGCAAAAGCTGGCGCGTCAGTGGCTGGAGCTGTTCCAGTCGTATGCCGGAACCAGCCCGCAGACCCAGCAAAAGTTTCGCCACGCGATGGAGTGCGAACCGCATCTGATGAAGGGGACGTGGATGACGCCGCCGGTGCTCGGCTGGCTCCAGCAGGCGATAGGGGTGATGATGCAGGCGCGAACGCCCGCATCCCGCTAGTTAAATATCCGCCAGCGCGGCGTTGCGATCGGGGTAGAAGCTCAGGCGTCCGGCAATGGGCTGGACGCCGGCGCGTGCCAGGGTACGCAGCGGCTGAAACTCAAGATTAGATACCCGCAGCTCGCAGCCTTCCGGCAGCTTTTTCACGAAGCGCTGGAAGGCATCCAGGCCACCGGCATCCAGCACCGGCACCGCATCCCATTTCAGCACCACGATCCGCTTACCCTCAATACGCGTTTCCAGATCGTTAAATAGCCCCTCGGCGGCGGCGAAGAACAGCGGGCCGATAACCCGCAGCACCAGCACGTCGTCGGGCACGTCGACGTTGACCGGGGCCAGGCGCGTCATGCGGGCGATACGGCGCATAAACAGCAGCGAAGCCAGCACGATGCCGACGCTGATCGCGATGACCATATCAAACAGCACCGTCAGCGACATGCACATCAGCATGACCACGATGTCGTCCTTCGGCGCATAGCGCAGCAAATTCACTACCTTGTGCGCTTCGCTCATATTCCACGCCACCATCAGCAGCAGCGCCGCCATCGCCGACAGCGGCAGCCAGGAGAGCAGCGGGGCGAGGATCAGCAGCGCCATAATCACCAGCAGCGCATGGATCACCGCAGAAACCGGCGAGGTCGCACCGGCGCGCACGTTGGCCGCCGAGCGGGCAATCGCCGCGGTCGCGGTAATGCCGCCGAAGAAAGGCGCGACGATATTGCCCAGACCCTGACCGATCAGCTCGCTGTTCGCCTTATGCTTGGTGCCGGTCATACCATCCAGCACCACCGCGCACAGCAGCGACTCAATGGCGCCGAGCATGGCCATGGAGAACGCCGCCGGCAGCAGCGCCTGCAGCGAGGCCCAGCTGAGGGTGAAATCAGATCCCGGCATATCCCAGGGCAGCACCAGCTGCGGCAGCAGCTGCGGAATGCCGCTTCCCTGGCTGCCGTCGGCGAGCGTGTAGTGGAACTGAGAGCCGATGGTCGCGACGTGGCCGCCCAGCAGAGTGACGATCGCCATCACCGCGCAGCCCGCCAGCAGCGCGGGAAGATGGCCCGGCAGGCGGATCCCAAGGCGCGGCCAGAGGATCAGAATAGCGAGCGTCACGATACCAATCGCGGCGTCGCCAACGTTGACCGTCGGCAGCGCCATAATCAGCGCGGAAACTTTCTGCAAATAGTGCTCCGGCACGTGCGCCATCTGCAGGCCAAGGAAGTCCTTAATCTGCATGGTACCGATAGTAATACCGATACCTGAGGTGAAACCGAGGGTCACCGAGAGCGGGATATATTCAATCAGCCGGCCGAAGCGGGCGAGGCCGAAGAGAATTAAAAAAATGCCGGACATCAGCGTCGCGACCAGCAGCCCGGCGAGGCCAAACTGCTGAGACACCGGGTAGAGGATCACCACAAAGGCGGCGGTCGGCCCGGAAACGCTAAAGCGCGAGCCGCCGGTCAGGGCGATGATGATCCCGGCTACGGCGGAGGTATAGAGTCCATACTGCGGCGCTACGCCGCTGCCAATTGCCAGCGCCATTGCCAGCGGGATTGCGATAATCCCCACCGTTATCCCGGCAATCAGGTCGCGAGTGAAGCGCGAAACGGTATATTTTTCTTTCCAGCAGGCGTCGATGAGGGCGCGGAAAGGCATCACGTGTGAGGAAAATAATCTGTTCACGATAATGTTTCATCCATGGGCGCATCATCTGTCAACTAAATGGCAGGTGAAGGAGGCAATAGTCATTTCCACGTCATCCTTCGGGATGCCTCTTTGTTGGCTGCGTTCATTTACTCCGGTCACGTACTACCTGTACGCTCCCGGGGATTCATTCACTTGCCGCCTTGACGCATACCGAATGATTTTGTGGAGGAATAAAAGGTTCAGAGACAAAAAAACCCGCCTTAGCGGGTTTCTTTGGCCTGGCTCGATTAATGCTCGAACATAGCAGAGATAGATTCTTCGTTGCTGATACGACGAATCGCTTCTGCCAGCATACCGGACAGCGTCAGGGTACGAACTTTTTCCAGGGCTTTGATTTCTGGCGCCAGCGGGATGGTATCGCAGACGACGAATTCATCAATCACAGAGTTTTTAATGTTCTGGATTGCGTTGCCGGAGAAAATTGGGTGAGTGGCGTAAGCAAAGACGCGTTTAGCACCACGTTCTTTCAGCGCTTCTGCTGCTTTGCACAGCGTGCCGCCGGTATCGATCATGTCGTCAACCATGACGCAGTCGCGGCCTGCCACGTCGCCGATGATATGCATCACCTGGGAGACGTTAGCGCGCGGACGACGTTTGTCGATGATTGCCATATCGGTATCGTTCAGCAGTTTGGCGATAGCGCGGGCGCGCACGACGCCGCCGATGTCCGGAGAAACCACGATTGGGTTATCCAGATTCAGCTGCAGCATATCTTCCAGCAGGATTGGGCTGCCGAATACGTTATCAACCGGAACGTCGAAGAAGCCTTGGATCTGTTCAGCGTGCAGGTCAACGGTCAGTACGCGGTCAACGCCAACGCTGGACAGGAAGTCCGCAACCACTTTAGCAGTGATTGGCACACGGGCGGAACGAACGCGGCGGTCCTGACGAGCATAGCCGAAGTAAGGAATAACAGCGGTGATACGACCCGCCGAAGCGCGACGCAGGGCATCAACCATAACAACCAATTCCATCAGGTTGTCGTTGGTGGGAGCACAAGTGGACTGGATGATGAAAATATCACCACCGCGTACGTTTTCATTGATTTGTACGCTGACTTCGCCGTCGCTAAAACGACCTACAGCGGCGTCGCCAAGAGAAGTGTACAGGCGGTTGGCAATACGTTGTGCTAGTTCCGGGGTGGCGTTACCAGCAAAAAGCTTCATATCAGGCACGAGAAGAACCTCAGGCATGCGTCCAGTGGTGGATGAAAAGGGCCAAAAACTGTGCGGCGGCGCCGTTTCATCCAGGCGGTGTATTTAAAGAGAACGATGCAACGTCTGGAACAGGGTGACGTTGTCACCGTAACTCAATTTGCCCGGCGTACTTATCGTTACTCACGCTTAAAACGGAGCAACTTAGGGTAGGGCTAGCCTGAGCGGCGAGATGTTAACTCCTCGCGCAACAAAGCCTTGTAGCCATTCCGGGGCTTTCTCCAGCACCTGACGAGCGGCAGATTCGGTGTCAAATTCAGCAAAGACACACGCTCCTGTGCCAGTCAGGCGCGACGGCGCATATTCTAACAGCCAGGAAAGCGCCGCATCAACCTCGCGAAAACGTTTTCTTGCGATAACCTCGCAATCATTGCGAAATTCACATTTTAGCAACGTATTTATTGGCCTGATCGGGGTGTCTCGTGGTAGCTCGGGGTCGCGAAAGATGATCGGAGTCGGAATACTGACCCCTGGGTGGGCGACGAGGTACCACTTTTCCGGCGGTTCGACCGGGGTCAGAACTTCGCCAATGCCTTCGGCAAAGGCCGCATGACCGCGGACGAAAACCGGCACATCGGCGCCGAGCTGCAGCCCAAGCGTCGCCAGCTGGTCTTCCGATAGCCCGCAGCCCCAAAGCTGATTCAGCGCCACCAGCACCGTGGCGGCGTTGGACGAGCCGCCGCCCAGCCCGCCGCCCATCGGCAGGCGCTTCTCAATGCTGATATCGGCACCGCTGCCGGATGGCAGCCGCCCGCGGTCTGCCGCCGCCTGCATCAGCAGCCTGGCGGCGCGAATAATCAAATTCTCTTCATTCGGCACGCCGTCCACCGGCGTCAGCAGACGCAGCTCGCCGTCATCGCGCGCCTCAATGGTTAACGTATCGCCATAGTCGAGAAACTGGAACAGCGTCTGCAGCTGGTGATAACCGTCGGCGCGCTGCCCGGTTATATACAAAAACAGGTTCAGCTTCGCGGGAGAGGGCCAGCGGGTCATCATTTCACAATCCAGTTATCCATTTTCAGCTTGATGCGCTGACTGCCGTTGTTGAGCTCCATATTGGCCGGCAGCGATGGCGTGGTATCGCTGGTATATCCGCCGTAAGTGACGCGCCAGGTTTTGCCGTCTTGCGTATAGTTTAGGGTGCTCAGACGATACTGCTGATCGAGGGTGTAATCGGTGGCATCGCCCGGCAGGCCGACGATCCACTGGCGCAGGCTGTTCAGCGGGATAGGCATCCCGGTCAGGCGGCCAATCATCTCTTCCGCGTCGGTTGCGGTGTAGGTCTGACCCTTGTTATCGATCAGCGTTACGCCACCCGGCTGCGCGGTCAGCGACAGCTCGGTACTGCCCAGCGGGTTGGTCAGCAGCAGGCGATAGCTATCCTGACCGGTCTGCTGCCAGAAGAAACGGGCGTAAACCTTTTGCTCGTCGGAAAGCCAGGCAAAGGCGCCGCGGGTCTGGAACTGGCTAAGATTGCGGACATCCTGCTGGTGCTGACGCCACTGCGGTGAGTCCGGGCTTTTACCGGGGCCTTTCGGGGCATTGAGGGTACAGGCGGTCAGGACCAGGCTTGCCAGGGGCAACAGGCGGAGCAGTCGATTCATAATGATGACAAATCCTTGATGTCTACAGTGAAATCCGGCGAAGGGTGAATACGCACACGATTTGTGTAGCGGGTTACAATAATAACTCTTAATGCTAGCGTTGCCCGGCGGTAGCGTCTACGTTCAAATTGTCTGAAATCAAAAAATTACCGTTAGTGGCTGTTACGCATTGGCTATTACTCCAAAAGGGGAGCGTCTCTTTTATTGATTCCGCGCATCCTGTATGATGCGCTCAGACTAACCTTAGCAACGCTGGTACTACTCCCTCACAATGACCCTTTTAGCTCTTGGCATTAATCACAAAACAGCTCCGGTAGCGCTGCGAGAACGCGTAACGTTTTCGCCGGACACGCTCGATGAGGCGCTGGAGAGCTTGCTGGCTCAGCCAATGGTGCAGGGAGGTGTGGTGCTGTCGACCTGTAACCGCACGGAGCTCTATCTCAGCGTTGAGGAGCAGGATAATCTGCAGGAAGTGCTCATCCGCTGGCTGTGTGATTACCACCATCTTAATGAAGACGATCTGCGCAACAGCCTCTACTGGCACCAGGATAACGATGCGGTCAGCCATCTGATGCGCGTCGCCAGCGGCCTGGATTCGCTGGTGCTCGGCGAACCGCAGATCCTCGGCCAGGTTAAAAAAGCCTTTGCGGACTCCAGCCGCGGACATCTCAACGTCAGCGAGCTGGAGCGTATGTTCCAGAAGTCGTTCTCCGTGGCTAAGCGCGTGCGCACCGAAACGGACATTGGCGCCAGCGCGGTCTCCGTCGCGTTCGCCGCCTGTACGCTGGCGCGACAAATCTTCGAATCGCTCTCCAGCGTGACCGTGCTGCTGGTCGGCGCCGGGGAGACCATCGAGCTGGTGGCCCGCCATCTGCGCGAGCACCACGTGCGCAAAATGGTCATAGCTAACCGCACCCGCGAACGCGCCCAGGCGCTGGCGGATGAGGTCGGCGCTGAGGTTATCGCCCTGAGCGACATCGATGAGCGGCTGAAAGAGGCCGATATTATTATTACTTCCACCGCCAGCCCGCTGCCGATTATTGGCAAAGGGATGGTGGAGCGTGCGCTGAAGGCGCGCCGCAATCAGCCGATGCTGCTGGTCGATATCGCGGTGCCCCGCGACGTCGAGCCGGAAGTGGGCAAGCTGGCGAACGCCTATCTCTACAGCGTCGACGACCTGCAAAACATCATTCAGCACAACCTGGCGCAGCGTAAAGCCGCTGCGGTACAGGCGGAATCGATCGTCGAGCAGGAAACCAGCGAATTTATGGCCTGGCTGCGCGCCCAGAGCGCCAGCGAGACTATCCGCGAATATCGCTCCCAGTCCGAACAGGTCCGCGAGGAGCTGACGCTGAAAGCGCTGGCGGCGCTGGAGCAGGGCGGTGATGCCCAGGAAATCATGCAGGACCTGGCGCGTAAGCTGACCAACCGCCTGATCCACGCGCCAACCAAATCTCTTCAGCAGGCTGCCCGTGACGGGGACGATGAACGCCTGCATATTCTGCGCAACAGCCTCGGGCTGGAATAGCGCCATTTCTCTCTTTTTTCAGGACAGGGTTAATTCACACCTATGAAGCCTTCTATTGTTGCCAAACTGGAAGCTCTGTACGAACGCCATGAGGAAGTTCAGGCGCTGCTGGGGGATGCTGCAACCATCGCCGATCAGGATCGATTCCGCGCGCTGTCGCGCGAGTACGCGCAGCTGAGCGACGTTGCACGCTGTTATACCGAATGGCGCCAGGTGCAGGATGATATTGAAACCGCGCAGATGATGCTCGACGATCCGGAGATGCGCGAAATGGCGCAGGAAGAGCTGCGCGACGCCAAAGATAAGAGCGAAGAGATGGAGCAGCAGCTGCAGGTTCTGCTGCTGCCGAAAGATCCCGACGATGAGCGTAACGCCTTTGTCGAAGTCCGCGCCGGTACCGGCGGAGACGAAGCGGCGCTGTTTGCCGGGGATCTGTTCCGCATGTACAGCCGCTACGCGGAAGCTCGCCGCTGGCGCGTTGAGATCCTCAGCGCCAACGAAGGCGAGCACGGCGGTTATAAAGAAGTGATTGCCAAAATCAGCGGCGACGGCGTCTACGGCCGGCTGAAGTTCGAGTCCGGCGGCCACCGCGTGCAGCGCGTACCGGCGACCGAATCGCAGGGGCGTATCCACACCTCCGCCTGTACCGTCGCGGTGATGCCGGAGCTGCCGGAAGCCGAAATGCCGGACATCAACCCGGCCGACCTGCGTATCGACACCTTCCGCTCCTCTGGGGCGGGCGGGCAGCACGTTAACACCACCGATTCCGCTATTCGTATTACCCACTTGCCGACCGGTATCGTCGTGGAGTGTCAGGACGAACGCTCTCAGCACAAGAACAAGGCCAAGGCGCTGTCGGTGCTGGGCTCGCGCATTCGCGCCGCCGAAGTGGCCAAGCGTCAGCAGGCGGAAGCGTCTACCCGACGTAACCTGCTGGGCAGCGGCGATCGTAGCGATCGTAACCGTACCTATAACTTCCCGCAGGGCCGCGTGACCGACCACCGCATCAACCTGACGCTCTACCGTCTGGATGAAACGATGGAAGGTAAGCTGGATATGCTCATTGAGCCGATTGTCCAGGAGTACCAGGCCGATCAGCTGGCAGCGCTTTCCGAGCAGGAATGATGATTTTTCAACAGTGGCTGGCGCAGGCGATTGCCCGACTGAGCGACAGCGAAAGCCCGCGCCGCGACGCGGAGATCCTGCTGGGACACGTGACCGGCAGGGCGCGGACTTACCTCCTCGCCTTTGGCGAAACGGCGCTGACCGACGGCCAGCTGGCCGAGCTGGAGGCGCTGCTGAGCCGCCGCCAGCGCGGCGAGCCGATCGCGCATCTGGTCGGTCAGCGCGAATTCTGGTCGCTGCCGCTGCTGGTGTCACCGGCAACCCTGATCCCGCGTCCCGACACCGAGTGTCTCGTCGAGCAGGCGCTGGCGCGGCTGCCGGCGACGCCGTGTCGGATCCTCGATTTAGGCACCGGCACCGGCGCGATTGCGCTGGCGCTGGCCAGCGAGCGTCCAGACTGTCGGGTGACGGCGGTCGATTTTATGCCCGACGCCGTCGCATTAGCCGCGCGCAACGCGGCTCAGCTTGCCATCACCAACGTGACGGTGCTGCAGAGCAACTGGTTTAGCGCGCTGGCGGGCCAGCAGTTTGAAATCATCGTCAGCAACCCGCCCTATATCGACGAAACCGACCCGCATCTTGCGCAGGGCGACGTTCGCTTCGAGCCGAAAACGGCGCTTGTTGCCGCCGATAGCGGTCTTGCTGATTTGGCGCACATCATTCGCGAAGGACGTCGATTCCTGAGCCCTGACGGCTTAATGCTGCTGGAGCATGGCTGGAAGCAGGGCGCCGCGGTGCGCGGCCTGTTCCACGATGCGGGATATCTCGACGTGGTGACCTGCCGCGATTACGGCGATAACGACCGCCTGACGTTAGGACGTTTTCCGGCTATGGATAAGAAGGTTGGCGTATGAATCTGTTTACCGCAGTGCTGTATCTGCATATTGCGGCGGTGGTCGTGTCGGTCAGCCTGTTCGCGTTACGCTACTGGTGGAGCTACAGCGACAGCCCGTGGCTTAACCGCCGCTGGGTACGCATCGTGCCGCACTGCAGCGACACGATACTCTTTCTCAGCGGCGCCGGATTAATGGCAATAACGCACTATCTGCCGTTTACTGAAGACGGCACATGGCTGACTGAGAAGCTATTTGGCGTTATTATTTACATCGCATTGGGTTTTATCGCGCTGGGCCGTCGACGTCCGCGCAGCCAGCAGAGCAGGTTTATCGCCTTCCTGCTGGCTTTGGTGGTGTTGTTCATCATCATACAACTCGCCATCACAAGAACACCGTTACTGGGGTAAGTCATGAGGTCACTAGCTGATTTCGAATTTAATAAAGCGCCACTGTGCGATGGAATGGTCCTCATTTCTGAATTGATCCGCGACGACTTTCCGACGGGTTACGTGCAGGACGAACTGGAGCGGCTGCTGAGCCTGGCGCAGGAAGAGATCGCGACCTCGTGGGATCAGGAACGTCAGCTGGAGCGGCTGCTGGAGCTTTTCTATCATGAATGGGGCTTCAGGGACTCCCACGGCGTCTACCGGCTTTCCGATGCCCTGTGGATCGATAAGGTATTGATTAACCGTCAGGGGAGCGCCGCGTCGCTGGGGGCGATTGTGCTGTGGATTGCCCAGCGCATGTCTCTGCCGGTGGTACCGGTGATTTTCCCGACGCAGATGCTGCTGCGCGCGGACCCTGAAACCAGCGAAGAGATGTGGCTGATTAACCCGTTCAACGGGGAAACGCTCAATGAGCACACGCTGGAAGTGTGGCTGAAGGGCAATATTAGCCCGGTGGCCGAGCTATTCAATGAGGATCTTGATGAAGCGGATAACGCGGAAGTGATCCACAAGCTGCTCGACACCTTAAAATCGGCGCTGATGGAAGAGCGGCAGATGGAGCTGGCCCTGCGCGCCAGCGAAGCGCTGCTGCAGTTCAATCCGGAAGACCCGTACGAAATTCGCGACCGCGGGCTGATATACGCCCAGCTCGAGTGCGACCACGTTGCGCTGCTGGATCTGAACTATTTCGTCGAACAGTGTCCTGAAGACCCGATCAGCGAAATGATCCGCGCGCAAATCAACACGATTTCGCACAAACAAATTACATTGCATTAGTCGATATACGCGAAATACGCTGCGCTGAGGCGATTTTAAGGTATGACGCGTATTTATCTGGAATGATTCCGGTTACACCCTGATAAGGCGATCTTATGAAACAAAAAGTGGTTAGCATTGGTGATATCAACGTAGCAAACGACCTGCCTTTCGTCCTGTTTGGCGGGATGAACGTGCTGGAATCCCGCGATCTCGCGATGCGTATCTGCGAACACTATGTGACGGTGACGCAGAAGCTGGGCATTCCTTATGTGTTCAAAGCCTCTTTTGATAAAGCCAACCGTTCTTCCATCCACTCCTATCGCGGGCCAGGTCTGGAAGAAGGGATGAAGATTTTCCAGGAGCTGAAGCAGGCTTTCGGCGTGAAAATCATCACTGACGTTCATGAAGCCAGCCAGGCGCAGGCCGTGGCCGACGTGGTTGACGTGATTCAGCTGCCGGCGTTCCTCGCCCGCCAGACCGACCTGGTTGAAGCCATGGCGAAAACCGGCGCGGTGATCAACGTTAAGAAACCGCAGTTCGTCAGCCCGGGCCAGATGGGTAACATCGTCGACAAGTTTATTGAAGGCGGCAACGACAAGGTTATTCTGTGCGACCGCGGCGCTAACTTCGGCTACGACAACCTGGTTGTTGATATGCTGGGCTTTGGGGTGATGAAAAAAGCCTCCAACAACTCGCCGGTTATCTTTGACGTCACCCACGCTCTGCAGTGCCGTGACCCGTTTGGCGCCGCTTCCGGCGGTCGCCGTGCGCAGGTTGCTGAACTGGCGCGTGCCGGTATGGCGGTGGGTATCGCCGGCCTGTTTATTGAAGCGCACCCGGACCCGGAACATGCGAAATGCGACGGCCCGTCCGCGCTGCCGCTGGATAAGCTGGAGCCGTTCCTCAAGCAAATGAAGGCTATCGACGATCTGGTTAAAGGCTTTGACGAGCTGGACACCAGCAAGTAGCGGCCCCTGAGATGACAAAAGCCTGCCGGTTGCAAAACCGGCAGGCTTTTTTATGCATCCTCCCCCGGTTCGCGTCGCGCGGCCGGGGGAGGTGAATCAGGCAAAAATGGTCATCAGATAGGCGGCGAATAGCGCCAGGTGCGCCGCGCCGTTGAGCACGTTGGTGCGTCCGGTCGAGAACGAGATCTGGCACAGCAGCAGGGATGAAACCATGACGATCATCTCCGGCGACCCGAGGCCAAAGTGCAGCTCATTGCCGGTTAAAAAGGCAATCAGGGTCACGACCGGTACGGTCAGAGAGATGGTTGCCAGCACCGAACCGAAGAACAGATTCATCGCGCGCTGTACCTGATTGTTTAATACCGCCTTCAGGGCACCCAGGCCTTCCGGGGAGAGGATCAGCAGCGCCACCAGGAAACCGGTAAAGGCCACCGGCGCGTTCATGCTGGTCAGCAGCGTCTCCAGCGGGTTGGCGTTCATCTTGGTCACCGCAATCACCGCAATCAGGTGAATGAGCAGCCACGCGGTGTGCCAGCCGCTGCTGTGCGCCGACGGCTTGCCGTGATGCGGGTCATCGTCGTCGCCGTCATCTTCATGCTCATAAATAAACAGGCTCTGGTGCGTTTTGGTCTGAATCAACAGGAAAACGCCGTACATGGCCGCCGAAATAAGCGCCACCAGCAGCGCCTGACCGGTGGAGAAATTGGCGCCAGGCAGGGCCATGGGAAACACCAGTACGATAATCGCCAGCGGGAAGAGGGCGATTAAATACTGCTTGATACCGAACAGATTCATGTACTGGGTGGCGAACTTACGCCCGCCCAGCAGCAGCGAGAAGCCGACCAGGCCGCCGGTAACGATCATGATTATCGAGTACAGGGTGTCGCGCATCAGCGTCGGCGCAGCGTCGCCGGTGGCCATCAGCGCGGAAATCAGGCTAACTTCAAGAATAACAACCGACAGGCTTAGAATGAGCGAACCGTAGGGCTCGCCCAGGCGGTGGGCCAGCACGTCCGCGTGGCGTACTACGCTGAATGCGCTGCTGAGAATGCCGACTAACGCCAGAATATTAATCGCAATAACCACTGGCAGTGACTGGCTACTTCCGAAGAAGAAAAGCACCGCCAGTGCCAGCAGCGGAAATACGAGGGACGTCTCCTTGTGGCGGGTTTTTACCGCCTCATGTGCATGGGTCATGAACCATCTCCATATTGTGCAGGTGTTATAATTATAGATACTGTAAGTTGATAAAATAACAGACATTACGTGAATTGATTGGTTTTTTTACTTAAATTTACCGCTATCAACCACTAATGGTGTTAGATTGCTATAACCTGCTGTTATTGCGCTTTTATATTTACTATTCAGATAATTACTAAAGTCAACTTCTCACTCCCTCCCGCCTTGCGTAGGGCAATATTGCGTTCCAGACTTAAATTCCAGCCCCTTTCTGGAGAACACTATGCCTTATCACAGTAAAAAAGACCTACCCGACAGCGTCCGCCACGTCCTGCCTGAACATGCTCAGGAGATTTATAAAGAAGCCTTTAATAGCGCCTGGGACCAGTACAAGCATAGCGAGGACCGTCGGGGCGACGCCAGCCGCGAAGAGACGGCGCATAAAGTGGCCTGGGCGGCGGTAAAACATGACTATCAAAAGGGAGACGATGACCGCTGGCACAGGAAGTCATAGCCGATCCTGCTACCCGCGCGGCGCCTGAGCGGCGTTAATTGCTAATTGCCAAATAAAGCTGGATAATAATTCAGCAATGTTTCATAAGAATGTTTCACAAGGATGGCATCAGATAAACGCCGGGAAGCGGGCAGTGGCGGAGGTAGTAGACAGTGTTAACACGTGATTTCTTAATCAATGCGGATTGTAAAACGGCGTTTGGCGCTATTGAGGAATCGCTACTCTGGTCGGCAGAGCAACGGGCAGCCTCCCTGGCAGCCACTTTAGCCTGTCGTCCGGACGCGGGATCGGTATGGATTTTTGGCTACGGTTCGCTGATGTGGAACCCGGCCCTCGAGTATCGCGAGTCCTGTACCGGTACGCTGCCGGGCTGGCACCGCGCCTTTTGCCTGCGGCTCACCG
This sequence comes from Klebsiella sp. BIGb0132, assembly GCF_024810075.1. Taxonomy (NCBI): domain Bacteria; kingdom Pseudomonadati; phylum Pseudomonadota; class Gammaproteobacteria; order Enterobacterales; family Enterobacteriaceae; genus Klebsiella; species Klebsiella sp. BIGb0132. The sequence goes on from NZ_JANUDW010000002.1 coordinate 43,442, forward strand.
CCGGGCGCGGAAGCGCGCATCAGCCTGGGCGCATGCTGGCGCTGAAGGAGGGCGGGCGCACCACCGGCGTCGCCTATCGCCTGCCGGACTGCACGCTGGAAGAAGAGCTCACCCTGCTGTGGAAGCGGGAGATGATCACCGGCTGCTATCTGCCGACCTGGTGCAAGCTGGAGCTCGACGACGGGCGGACGGTCAACGCGCTGGTCTTCATTATGGATCCGCGTCATCCGCTGTTCGAAGCCGATACCAGCGCCCAGGTGATCGCGCCGCTGATCGCCAAAGCCAGCGGTCCGCTTGGCACCAACGCCCAGTACCTCTTCTCGCTCGAGCAGGAGCTGCGCAAGCTCGGCATGCACGATGATTGCCTCGACGACCTGGTCGGCAAGGTGCGAAATCTGCTGGGCGATTGCGGTCAGCCGGGGCTGGCCTGAAAAATGCCCGGGAGACCCGGGCATGAAGAGAGGTTTGATGCTGCAGTCACAACGCGCCAGGCGCATGCCTCAGGCGGGAACGTAGCTGATTGAGTGCTCCAGCGACTGGCTGTGGCTGTCGATAAGCACGTTCCAGGTGCCGCTGTAGGGCACGGTCATATACGCGCTGTCCCGATCCTGCACGCTCAGCACATCCGCGTGGCTGTCGCCTGGAACCTTCGCGCTCATCAGGTGAATATGGCAGCGCTCTGAACAACGCACCACCAGCGTATCACCGCCAAACAACGTCAAACTTGCTTTTACCATTGCCATTTTCCAACCCCGTCTTTGTCAGCCCACGGCATCCTGCCCGTTCAATCCTGCGCGTGATATTGTTCACACTTTGCTCATGGCATAACACCAAATGGGGAAGGTGCGGATGATGATTTTGATCAAAAAAAAGGATAAAGATTAAACAAAAATGATGTTGTTCCTGAAAGCATTCAGCTGGCATATCTTTTAACGCAATAAACGCTGCCAGCCTGACATTTAATCCTGCTAAAGAGGGTTAACTCAGAAGGTCAGGACTTTATCCGCCGCCAGCGTCCACTGCGCCAGCTCAACCAGCGTGCCGATCTCAACGCCATCGATCAGCGGCAGGGAGGTTATCCCCCGGCCGTCGGTGCAGGTTTTGCACAGCTTCACCGGCACGTTCTGCGCGGTGAGGATCTCCAGCATCTGCTGAATGTTATAGCCTTCCGCCGGTTTTTGACCGCGTAGCCCGGCGGTAACCGCGTCGGACATTAAAAACACATTCAGCGTCAGTTCGGACTGCTGTTCGCGCAGGGCAATCGCCAGGCGCAGGCTGTTGAACAGGGATTCGCTACCGTAGGCAGCGCCGTTGGCGATAAGCACAATACTTTGCATAAGGACTCCTTTGTATAAGGCACGGTTATTGCTTAGCTGAAGTATAAAGCGTTAACCCTGGAGAGAGCATGAATAATACGGCCGGCACCGTGCCTGAAGCAAACGACTGGTTCCAACATGCGCGCCAGCTCCAGAGGCAGCAGCTCCGTCAGCTGGCGCAGCAGGGCGCGCTGGCCAATCAGATAAGCGCCCTGGTGCATATGCTGCAGTGCGAGCGCGGAGCCTCCAATATCTGGCTATGTTCCGGCGGCCGACTCTACGCCGCGGAGTGTCGCGCCGGCGGGGCGCTGGTAAATGAGCAACTGGCCATCTTTCGCCAGGCCCTGGAGCCGGCGCGCGCCAGCGCCAGCAGCGCCCTGTGCTGGCGTATCGCCAGCGCGGTGTGGTATCTCGGGCAGCTTCCCGCCCTGCGCGAGGCCGTGCGCCTGCGCACTATTGCCGCCGAAGAGGCGACCGGCCAGTTCAGCCGCATTATCCGGCATCTGCTGAATATCGTCCCACAGCTCAATGACAGTATCGACGATCCGCAGATAGCCGGAGGGATGGTGGCGCTCTACAGCTTTATGCAGGGCAAGGAGCTGGCGGGGCAGGAGCGCGCGCTGGGGGCGTTGGGCTTTGCCCGCGGCCGGTTCAGCGACGAGCTGCGCCAGCTGCTGGTGGACCGTATCGACGGGCAGCAGCCGTGCTTTGACAGCTTTCTGGCCCTGGCCGACGCGGCGCAGACCGCGCTGTTTAATGAGCAGTGCCAGGCCAGCATCGAAATAGAGCAGCTTCGGCGTATCGCCTGTACCCGTCAGCCCTCGGAGGACAACGGCGAGACGGCGCTGCGCTGGTTCTGCGCCCAGACGCAGCGTCTGGAGCTGATGCGCGGTCTGGAAGAGCGGCTGATTAGCGATCTGCTCGATGCCGCCGATCGGCTGCTGCAGGGGAGCGGACCGGAGATGCCACCCGACCGCTGGCCGGAAGAGGACGGCGGCGATGACGTTGCGCGACGGCTGGACAGGCAGCTGCTGCCGCTGGTTCGCCAGCAGGCGTATGAGCTGCAGCAGCTCTCCGGCCAGCTGGCGTCGCTAAAAGATAGTCTCGAAGAGCGCAAGGTCATTGAGAAGGCCAAAAGCGTCCTGATGTCCCATCAGGGAATGAATGAAGAGCAGGCCTGGCAGGCGCTGCGCAAGATGGCGATGGATAAGAATCAGCGGATGGTTGAAATCGCCCGCGCGCTGCTGATGGTCAAGTCATTATGGCCGCTAACCCCAAAGGAGTAGATGCACAATCGGCGGGCATTTTGTGCCTGTCGACGGTGCAATTTTTGCCCCGACAGCCGCTTTTGCAGGCAGGAAACGCGCCAAAAGCGGCCATCGGGAAAACTGGCATCCCGTTTGCATTAGCTAAATCGAGTTAGTTCACCATTTTTGGGCAGCAGGCCAACGGCGGCATGCGGGTCCATGGATAAAGGCGTCCTGCAGTGCGTAAGCACTGTCGGGCGCTTTTTTTTTGCGCGTTCTGGAGCGGGTATGGGCGATAAGATTTCGATGACACGGCGGCGTTTTCTACAGGCAGGGGCCGCGCTTGGCGGCGCGATGCTGCTGCCTGGGCTGATGCAGTCAGCGTGGGCGGCAGGCTCCGATAAGCCGGAGCAAACCACCGTGCGGGTGGGCTTTATTCCGCTAACCGACTGTGCGCCTTTGGCGATCGCGTCGCTGAAAGGCTTTGATAAAAAATATGGCTTTACCCTTGTGCCGACCAAAGAGGCCAGCTGGGCGGCGGTGCGCGACAAGCTGATCTCCGGCGAACTGGATGCGGCGCATATTCTCTACGGCCTGCTGTACGGCCTCGAGCTGGGTATTGCCAGCAAACCGCAGTCCATGGCTAACCTGATGACCCTCAACCGCAACGGGCAGGCTATCACCCTGTCACGCGACCTGCAGGACAAAGGTGTCACCGATCTTCCCGGCCTGAAGCGGCTGATTGGCCAGAGCGCGCCGGGCAGCTACACCTTTGCCCATACCTTTCCTACCGGCACCCACGCGATGTGGCTCTATTACTGGCTGGCCAGCGGCGGCATCAATCCGTTTGACGATGTGCGCACCGTCGTCGTGCCGCCGCCGCAGATGGTGATGAACATGCGGATCGGCAACATGGTGGGCTTCTGCGTCGGCGAGCCGTGGAACGCGCGGGCCATCAACGATCGCATCGGTTTTACCGCCGCCACCTCTCAGGAGATCTGGCCGGATCATCCGGAAAAAATTCTCGGCACCCGCAGCGAGTGGGTAGAGCGTAATCCGAATACCGCCCGGGCGCTGGTTGCGGCGGTAATGGAGGCCTCGCGCTGGATAGAGGCTTCGCCAGAGAACACCCGCGAGACGGCGCGCATCCTGGCGAAACGCGCGTGGCTGAATACCAAAGAGCAGTACCTTACCGGGCGGATGCTGGGCGAATACAACAACGGACTGGGGCGCAGCTGGCAGGACGCGCACCCGATTCGTTTCTACGATCGCGGCGAAGTCAGCTTCCCGTGGCTGTCGGATGGCATGTGGTTCATGACCCAGTTCCGACGCTGGGGGCTGCTGAAAGCGGCGCCGGATTATCAGGCGGTGGCGCAGCGTATTAACCGAATTGACGTATGGAAAGAGGCGGCGCAGGCCGTTGGCGGCATCAGCGCGCCGGGTCAGGTGATGCGCAGCAGCACATTGATGGACGGAACGGTCTGGACGGGGGCCGATCCTGAAGGCTACGCCCGCGGCTTTGCGATTCAACGTATGGGGGCATGAGATGAAACACGCGCAAAAAAATAGTACCCAACCCGCAGTCGCCAGCGCTGAAAAAGCGCCGGGCGAAGTCATTATCCTGCCGCCGGTGCAGGTCCGGCGGCCAACGCCCGCCGTCACGCGCTGGCTGCGCGAAGGCGTCCAGCGCGTGCTGCCGCCGCTGCTGGGGCTGGGGCTACTCCTGTTCTGCTGGCAGATGGCGGCGATTAACGGCAAAGGCTTCCCGACGCCGCTCAGCACGCTTGATTCGGCGCTGACGCTGTTTGCCGACCCGTTTTATCAGGACGGCCCTAACGACATGGGTATCGGCTGGAACGTGCTGGCCTCGCTGCAGCGCGTGGCGGTGGGTTTCGGCCTCGCGGCGCTGGTGGGTATTCCGCTGGGCTTCCTGATCGGTCGTTCGCTGTTCTTCGCCCGCATGTTTAATCCGCTGATCGCGCTGCTGCGTCCGGTCAGCCCGCTGGCCTGGCTGCCAATCGGCCTGCTGCTGTTCCAGAAAGCGGAGCCCGCGTCGAGCTGGACCATCTTTATCTGCTCCATCTGGCCGATGGTGATCAACACCGCCGAAGGCGTCCGGCGGATCCCGCAGGACTACCTGAACGTGGCGCGCGTTTTGCAGCTTTCCGAATGGACGGTGATGCGCCGCATTCTCTTCCCGGCGGTGCTGCCCGCCGTGCTGACCGGGGTGCGCCTGTCGATAGGCATCGCCTGGCTGGTGATTGTCGCCGCTGAAATGCTCACCGGCGGTCTGGGGATTGGGTTCTGGATCTGGAACGAATGGAACAACCTCAACGTGGAAAACATCATTATCGCCATCGTCATTATCGGCGTCGTCGGCCTGCTGCTTGAGCAGGGCCTCATGCTTATCGCCCGCCGCTTCAGCTGGCAGGAAAAATAGGAGTCGCTATGAAACCATTAATTCAGGTACAGGCCGTCAGCCAGCGTTTCAATACCACCAGCGGCGAGTTTTTGGCTCTGCAAAACGTCTCCTTCGATATCTACGAAGGGGAAACCGTCAGCCTGATCGGCCACTCCGGCTGCGGCAAATCGACGCTGCTGAATCTGATTGCCGGGATTACGCTGCCGACGGAAGGAGGCCTGCTGTGCGATAACCGCGAAATCGCCGGGCCGGGGCCGGAGCGGGCGGTGGTGTTTCAAAACCACTCCCTGCTGCCGTGGCTGACCTGCTTTGACAACGTCGCGCTGGCGGTGGATCGGGTCTTTCGCCGCACCATGAGCAAGGCCGAGCGCCGGGAGTGGATTGAGCACAACCTCGACCGGGTGCAGATGGGCCATGCGCTGCACAAGCGCCCGGGGGAAATCTCCGGGGGAATGAAGCAGCGCGTGGGGATCGCCAGGGCGCTGGCGATGAAGCCAAAGGTGCTGCTGCTGGATGAACCCTTCGGCGCGCTCGACGCCCTGACCCGCGCCCATCTGCAGGACGCGGTCATGCAAATTCAGCAGGCGCTGAACACCACTATCGTGATGATTACCCACGACGTTGATGAGGCGGTGCTGCTGTCGGACCGGGTGATGATGATGACCAACGGTCCGGCGGCGACGGTCGGTGAAATCCTCGATATCAATCTGCCCCGGCCGCGCAATCGCGTGCAGCTGGCGGACGATAGCCGCTATCACCACCTGCGCCAGCAGATCCTGCATTTCCTCTACGAAAAACAGCCTAAAGCGGCGTAGGGGGCGGCGATGAAGCGGCAACTGGTGATTATCGGCAACGGGATGGCGGCCACCCGATTAGCCCAAACGCTGGCGGCGCGGGCGGACGGCGCGTTTCACATCACGATTATCGGGGATGAGCCTTGCCAGGCCTATAACCGCATCCAGCTGTCGCCGGTGCTGGGGGGCGAAAAAACGCTGGCCCAGACGCTGCTGCTGCCCGCGCAGTGGTATCAGCAGCACGACGTGACGGTACGGACCGGGGAGAGGGTTGAGGCCGTCGACGTGCAGGCGCAAACCCTGCGCACCACCCGGGGCGAGCTGCGCTGGGATGAGCTGATTTTCGCCACCGGCTCGCAGGCGACTATCCCGCCGCTGGCGGGCGCCGGGCTGCCGCACGTTTACGCCTTTCGCACGTTTGCCGACGTCGAGGCCATTATGGCGCTCGGCGGTCCGGCGGTGGTGATTGGCGGCGGCGTGCTGGGCGTCGAGGCGGCCGCCGCGCTGCGCCGTTCCGGCGATGAGGTCACTTTACTGCACCGCGGCGAGTGGCTGATGGAGCAGCAAACCGATGCGTTCGCCGGCCAGCAGCTGCAGAGCCAGCTGGAGGCGCGGGGAATTGGCTGCGTGATGGCCTGCCGTATCGCGGCCATTCGCGAGCACGACGTGGTGCTGGAGGATGGCAGAACCTTCGCCGCCAGCCGCGTGGTGCTGGCAACCGGCGTACGTCCCAATATTGAGCTGGCGCAGCGCAGCGGCCTTGAGTGCCGACGGGGAATTGTCGTCGATCGCCAGATGGCGACCGCGCTGCCGGGCGTCAGCGCAATTGGCGAATGCTGTGAAATTGACGGCCGCACCTGGGGGCTGGTAGCCCCCTGCCTGCGCCAGGCCGAAGTGCTGGCCGCAAGGCTGTGTGCGACGCCGGGAGCCGATTTTAGCTGGCAGGACAGCGGTACCCGTCTGAAGGTGACCGGTATTGAGCTGTTCAGCGCCGGAGAACTGGTTGCCGGCGAACGGGATGAGCAGTGGACCAGCTGGGATCCGCTGGCCCAACACTACCGCCGACTGCTGCTGCGAGACGGCAAGCTGCGCGGCATTTTATTGCTCGGCGACTGCGCGAACGCGGCGCCGCTGACGGCACAGCTGGGAACCAGCGCGCCGCCGGAATGGCTTTTTGATCCTTCTTCAACGCAGCCGCGCGCTGCAGGACAAATCACTATGACAAAACCTGTTTTGGTGCTGATCGGACACGGCATGGTCGGCCACCACTTTCTTGAGCAATGCGTCAGCCGTAACCTGCATCAACAGTATCGTATCGTGGTGTTCTGCGAAGAGCGCTACGCCGCCTATGACCGGGTGCATCTGTCGGAATATTTCGCCGGCCGCAGCGCGGAATCGCTGTCGCTGGTGGAGGGCGACTTCTTTGCCGCCAACGGAATTGAGCTGCGCCTCAGCGAGCCGGTTGCCGCCATTGACCGCGAGGCGCGGGTGGTTCGCGATGCTCACGGCCACGAAACCCACTGGGACAAGCTGGTGCTGGCAACCGGCTCTTACCCCTTCGTTCCGCCGATGCCGGGCCACGATCTTGACGGCTGCTTCGTCTACCGTACGCTGGACGATCTTGACCAGATTGCCGCCTGCGCCAGCGGGGCGAAGCGCGGGGTGGTGATTGGCGGCGGCCTGCTGGGGCTGGAGGCCGCCAATGCGCTCAGGCAGCTGGGGCTGGAAACCCACGTGGTGGAGTTTGCGCCGAACCTGATGGCGGTGCAGCTGGACGGCCCGGGAGCGGCCATGCTGCGGGAAAAAATTAGCGATATTGGCGTCGGAGTGCATACCAGCAAGGCGACCCAGCAGATCGTCCGCGAGGCCAGCGGGCTGGCGCTTAACTTTGCCGACGGCGGCTCGCTCAGCACCGATATGGTGGTGTTCTCCGCCGGTATCCGCCCGCAGGACGCGCTGGCGCGCAGCAGCGGGCTGGCGGTGGGTGAGCGGGGCGGTATCTGCATCGACGATCGCTGCCGCACCTCCGACCCGGACGTGCTGGCCATCGGCGAGTGCGCCCTGTGGGAGAATAAAATTTACGGTCTGGTTGCGCCGGGCTACCAGATGGCGAGAACGGCGGCGGCGGATCTGGCCGGAGAAGAGGCGCGCTTCGGCGGGGCGGATATGAGCACCAAACTCAAGCTGCTGGGTATCGACGTCGCCTCCTTCGGCGACGCTCAGGGCCGCACGCCCGGTAGTCAGAGCTATCAGTGGACTCACGGACCGGAGCAGATCTATAAAAAAATCGTCGTCAGCCAGGATGGCAAAAAGCTGCTTGGCGGCGTGCTGGTGGGCGACGCCAGCGATTACGCCACTCTGCTGCAGATGATGCTCAACGACATGGCGCTGCCGTCACGCCCGGAAAGCCTGATCCTGCCTGCCCTTGAGGGCAGCGCGCCGAAGGCGCTCGGCGTGGCGGCGCTGCCGGACAGCGCGCAAATCTGCTCCTGCCACAACGTCAGTAAAGGCGATATTTGCCAGGCGGTCAGCGGCGGCGCGGGTGATATGGCGGCGATCAAAAGCTGTACCAAAGCCGCGACCGGCTGCGGCGGCTGCGGCGCGCTGGTCAAGCAGGTCATGGAGTATCAGCTTTCGGCCCAGGGTGTCGAGGTCAAAAAGGACATCTGCGAGCACTTCCCGTGGTCGCGGCAGGAGATTTATCACCTCGTGCGCGTCAACCACATCCGCACCTTTGAACAGCTGATTGCCCGCTACGGCCAGGGGCACGGCTGCGAAATTTGTAAGCCGCTGGTGGCCTCGGTGCTGGCCTCCTGCTGGAACGAATATCTGCTGAAGCCGGCGCATTTGCCGCTGCAGGATACTAACGACCGCTACTTCGCCAACATTCAGAAGGACGGCACTTATTCGGTGGTTCCGCGCATGGCGGCCGGCGAGGTGACGCCGGACGGTCTGATTGCTATCGGGCAGATTGCCAAACGCTACCAGCTGTACAGCAAAATTACCGGCGGCCAGCGGATCGACCTCTTTGGCGCTCGTCTGGAAGAGCTGCCGGCTATCTGGCGCGAGCTGGCTGATGCCGGGTTTGAAACCGGCCACGCCTACGGTAAATCCTTGCGCACGGTGAAGTCCTGCGTCGGCTCCACCTGGTGCCGCTACGGCGTGCAGGATTCGACCGGCCTGGCGGTGACCCTCGAACATCGCTACAAGGGCCTGCGCGCGCCGCATAAGATTAAAATGGCGGTCTCCGGCTGCACGCGTGAATGCGCCGAGGCGCAGGGCAAAGATATCGGGGTGATCGCCACCGAGAAGGGCTGGAATCTTTACGTCTGCGGCAACGGCGGCATGAAGCCGCGCCACGCGGACCTGTTTGCCAGCGATATCGACGACGCGACGCTGATCCGCACCGTCGACCGCCTGCTGATGTTCTATATCCGCACCGCCGATCGCCTGCAGCGAACCAGCACCTGGCTGGACAACCTTGAGGGCGGCATCGACTATCTGCGCGAGGTGATCCTCGAGGACAGCCTCGGGATCGGCGAAGAGCTGGAGCAGGAGATGGCGCGGGTGGTGGACAGCTACCAGTGCGAGTGGCAAACCACCCTTAACGATCCGCAGCGCCTGTCGCTGTTCCGCTCCTATGTCAACAGCGAGCAGCCGGACGATGCGGTGCAGCGCCAGCCGCTCCGTGGCCAGCCGCAGCCGGTGGCGGCGCCGGTGCTGCATGAAGGCGCGCCTTCGGCCCGTCCGTGGCAGGCGATTTGCGATCTTGAGGCGATCCCCGCCGAGGCCGGGATCGGCGCGCGGCTCGGCGAGCGGCAGATAGCGCTGTTCCGCTTTGGCGAGCAGATTTACGCGCTCGATAATCTCGAGCCCGGCAGCGACGCCAACGTGCTGTCGCGCGGGATCCTCGGCGACGCCGGAGGAGAGCCGATCGTCATCTCCCCGCTCTATAAACAGCGCATTCGCCTGCGCGACGGCCGCGCCTGCGACGGCGGCGAGCAGGCGGTACGCGCCTGGCCGGTAAAAGTGGAGAACGGCAAAGTGTGGGTGGGCAACCAGGTTCTGCTGGCGCGCGCGGAGGCTTCCTGATGGCGGAGATCCGAACTACCTGCCCCTACTGCGGAGTGGGCTGCGGCGTGCTGGCTGAGGTCGATGCCGCGGGCCAGGTCAGCGTGCGGGGCGATGCCGAACATCCGTCCAACCTCGGGCGCCTGTGCGTAAAGGGCGCGGCGCTCGGGGAGACCACCGCCCTCGCCGGGCGGCTGCTGACGCCGGAGCTGGATGATAAGCCCGTCGGCTGGTCGCAGGCGCTGGCAGCCGCGGGTTCGCGGCTGCGGGAGATCGTCGACCGCTACGGGCCGCAGGCGGTGGCGTTCTATGCCTCCGGCCAGCTGCTGACCGAGGACTACTACGCCGCCAACAAGCTGATGAAGGGCTTTATCGGCGCGGCCAATATCGATACCAACTCGCGGCTGTGCATGTCCTCGGCGGTGACGGGCTACAAGCGGGCCTTTGGCGCCGACGTGGTGCCGTGCAGCTATGAAGACGTTGAGAACAGCGATCTGGTGGTGCTGGTGGGCTCAAATGCGGCCTGGGCGCATCCGGTGCTTTATCAACGTCTGGTGCAGGCGAAGCGCGACAATCCGCAGCTGCGGGTGGTGGTTATCGATCCCCGGCGCACCGCGACCTGCGATATTGCCGATGTGCACCTGGCGCTGGCGCCCGGCAGCGACGGCGGCCTGTTCGTCGGCCTGCTGAACGCCATTGCCGGTGCCGGACCGCTGGCCGGCGATTTTAGCGACCAGCAGCAGGCGCTGGCGGCGGCGCAGATGTGGGACGTGGCTACCGTTGCCGAATTCTGCGGCCTTGAGCCGCAGCAGGTGGCCGATTTTTATCGCGACTTTATCGCCGCGCCGCGCGCCGTCACCCTCTACACCATGGGGATTAACCAGTCGGCCAGCGGCAGCGATAAGTGCAATGCCATCATTAACGTTCACCTGGCGAGCGGTAAATATGGCCGCCCGGGATGCGGACCGTTTTCGCTGACCGGACAGCCAAATGCGATGGGCGGTCGTGAGGTGGGCGGGCTGGCAACCATGCTGGCGGCGCACATGAACTTCGAACCGCAGGATTTACATCGCCTCTCGCGCTTCTGGGGTACCGAACGGCTGGCGCAGACGCCGGGGCTGACGGCGGTAGATCTGTTTGCCGCCATCGGGCGCGGCGAGGTGAAGGCGGTATGGATAATGGGCACCAACCCGGTGGTTTCGCTGCCGGATAGCCACGCGGTGAGTCAGGCGCTGGCCGCCTGCCCGCTGGTTATCGTCTCCGACGTTGCCGCTGACACCGATACCGGCCGCTTTGCCCATATTCGCTTTCCGGCGCTGGCGTGGGGCGAAAAGAACGGCACCGTCACCAATTCGGAGCGCCGTATCTCCCGCCAGCGCAGCTTTCTGCCGCCGCCGGGCGAGGCGAGGGCCGACTGGTGGATAATCGCCCGCGTCGCGGCCGAGCTGGGCTTTAGCGAGGCCTTTGCCTGGCAGCACGCGCACGACGTCTTCAGCGAACACGCCGCGCTGTCAGGGTTCGAGAATGACGGCCAGCGGGCGTTTGATATCGGCGGACTGGCCAGCCTTAGCCGCGAGGAGTGGGAAAATCTGGCACCGGTATGCTGGCCGGTCAGTCGCAGCACCGCCGCGCTGAACCTGCACCGGGGCTGGCACCGCGATGGCAAGCTGCGCATGGTGCCGGTGACGCCGCAGGGCACCCGCGCTGAAACCGACGCTTTCTATCCGCTGATCCTCAACAGCGGGCGCATCCGCGATCAGTGGCACACCATGACCCGCACCGGAACCGTGCCGCGTCTGATGCAGCATATTGCCGAACCGGTGGTGGAGGTGGCTCCGGCTGATGCCCGCCGCTGGCAGCTGCGGGACGGCGAGCTGGCGCGGATCTGGTCGCGCAACGGCGTCATGGTCGCTAAAGTGCTTATCAGCGACGGGCAGCGCCGCGGCTCGCTGTTTGTACCGATGCACTGGAATAATCAGTTTGCCCGCCAGGGGCGGGTGAATAATCTGCTGGCGGCGGTAACCGATCCGCACTCCGGCCAGCCGGAGAGCAAGCAGGTGGCGGTGGCAATTGCCGCCTGGCTTCCGGCCTGGCACGGCGAGCTGTTCTGCCGTCAGCCGGTTCCGCTGCCGGAATGGCTCCACTGGCGCCGGCGAGCGGCGGTGGGGGTTACGCATCTCTCGCTGGCGGGGGATAAAAGCCCGCGCGCCTGGCTTACCGACTGGTGCCAGCGCCAGGGCTGGCAGGTCCAGATTGCCGAGGCCGGCGCGCTGTGGAATCTGCTGGCGTGGCACGAGGGTGCCCTGATGCTGGGCTGGTGGAGCGACGCCCGCGAACCCGTGGTGGAGAGTGAATGGATTATCGCCGCCTTTAGCTCGCCGCCAGCGACGGCCGAGCTTCGCCACGCGCTGCTAAGCGGCAGAAAAGGGGGCGACGTCGCGCCGCGCGGGCGGATCATCTGCAGCTGCTTTAGCGTCGGTGAACGGGCGATCGTCGAGGCCATCGCCGGGGGCTGCCGCACGCCGGCTGAGCTGGGGGAGAAGCTAAAATGCGGTACCAACTGCGGCTCCTGTATCCCGGAACTGAAAGCGCTGTTAACGGAAAATAATTCCCGGGTGGAAGATTCAGCATATTCCTGAAATTGGCCCGGGGGCTGCGGGCGATGGCAAAAAACGGTAAACTTAGGTTCTGTTGCCATCCTTCGCGAGCCTCTGTCATCCGTTTAATGCCTTTGCTATTTCGTTTTACGCCACTTCTCCCCATCCTCCTGCTGCTGGCCGGCGCACCGGCTCGTGCCCTGCAGGGAAGCAACGCCTTCAGCGAGAAACAGACGGCGCTGCCCGATCTCGGCATCGCTCCCCAGCTCGATCAGGATGCGCAGCATTTTGCCGAAATGGCGAAGAAATTCGGCGAAGCCAGCATGAGCGATAATGGCCTTACAACCGGCGAGCAGGCGCGGATGTTTGCGATCGGCAGGATTGGTTCCGAGGTCAGCCAGCAGCTGGAGAGCTGGCTATCGCCGTGGGGCAACGCCAACGTCGATTTGCTGGTGGATAAGGAGGGGCACTTTACCGGCAGCAAGGGCAGCTGGTTTGTGCCGCTGCAGGATAATGGCGACTTCCTCACCTGGAACCAGTATTCGGTGACCCAGCGCGATAGCGGCCTGGTGGGTAATATCGGCCTGGGGCAGCGCTGGCGGGTTGGAACGTGGCTGCTGGGCTATAACTCCTTCTACGATAAGGTGCTGGATGAGCGCCTGGCGCGCGGCAGTATCGGGGCCGAGGCGTGGGGAGAGTCGGTGCGCCTGTCGGCTAATTACTACCACCCGGTGGGGAGCTGGCAGCAGGGCGACAGCCTGGCTCAGGAGCAGCGGATGGCAAGCGGCTACGACGTCACGGCCCAGGCGCGGCTGCCGTTTTATCAGCATATTAATACCAGCGTCAGCGTCGAGCAGTATTTCGGCGACAGTGTTGACCTGTTCCATTCCGGGACCGGCTACCATAACCCGGTGGCGGTATCGGTGGGGCTCAACTACACCCCGGTTCCGCTGGTCACGGTGACGGCGAAGCATAAGCAGGGTGAAAGCGGGCTCAGCCAGAATAACGTCGGGCTGAAGCTGAACTATCGCTTCGGGGTGCCGTTAAAGCAGCAGCTGGCGGCCGACGAGGTGGCGATCAGCCGCTCTCTGCGCGGCAGCCGCTACGACAGCCCGGAGCGCGATAATTTGCCGGTGGTTGAGTATCGCCAGCGTAAATCGCTGTCGGCCTATCTGGCGACGCCGCCGTGGGATCTGCAGTCGGGGGAAACGGTGCAGCTTAAGCTGCAGATTCGTAGCCTGCATGGAATTAAATCGCTGAAGTGGCAAGGGGATACGCAGCTGTTGAGTTTGACGTCGCCGGTAGATGCCAATAGCCCTGACGGCTGGAGCGTGATTTTGCCGGCCTGGAGCGGTGAGCCGGGCGCGACCAACCTGTGGCATCTGTCGGTGGTGGTTGAAGATAAAACGGGTCAGCGCGTCTCTTCCAATGAGATCGCACTGGCGCTGACCGAGCCGCTGGTAAAATTCTCGGCCCAGGGCGTATCCTGGCGAGAACTGCCCTAGAAAACGCGCTCCTGGTGTACCCAAACCGCGGCTTCGACGCGCGATTTCAGCTTCATTTTCTTCAGCATATGCTTAACGTGTACTTTCACGGTGCTTTCGGTTATCTCCAGACGGCGCGCGATCATTTTGTTCGGCAGGCCCTGGGCGATAAGCTTGAGGATATCGCGCTCGCGCGGGGTCAGCTGGCTGATATCGCGGTCCGAGGTGGCGCGGTTGGCGCGCAGGCTGGCCGCCAGCACCGGCGTTAACGCCTCGCTCAGCACCATCTCACCGGCAGCCGCCTGCTGCAGAGCCTTAAGCAGATCTTCCGGCTCCATATCCTTGAGCAGGTAGCCGTCGGCGCCGCGTTTTAAGGCGGTGACCACGTCCTCTTCATGGTTGGAGACGCTGAATACCACCACCCGGCCAGAGAGTGATTTCTCGCGCAGCTTATCGAGGGTTTCCAGGCCGTTCATGCCCGGCATGTTGAGATCCAGCAGGATCAGGTCTGGGTCCAGCGATTCCGCCAGCGCAATACCTTGTTCGCCGTTGCTGGCTTCGCCGATCACCTGAATGTCGGATGCCATACTAACCAGCTGTTTAACGCCGGTGCGCAGCATCGGGTGATCGTCAATGAGAAGGATGGTTGCCCGTTCCTGTTGACTCATGGGGTTCTCCTATTGGATTGAAAACGATTTTTCCGGGATAAAAGTGACGACCACTTCGGTACCGCCCGTCTCGCGACGGCGTACCTGGCAGTCTCCGCGCAAGCTCTGGGCGCGATCCCGCATAATAATTAAACCGTAATGGTTACTCCGTTCGGCATGGTCTGGTACGCCGCGGCCATTATCCGCGACCACCAGCCTGACCTGATTATCCCGCAGCGACACGGTTACGGTGACCTCCGTCGCTTTGGCGTGCTTCAACGCATTACTGAGCGCCTCGCGGGCGATTTGCAGCACATGGATCGCCTGGTGCGAGGGAACGAAACGCGGCGGCAGCTGGTAGTCCAGCCTGACCGTAAAGCCGAAATGGGCGCTGTATTCCATGCAGCTGGCTTCCAGCGCCGGACGCAGCCCCGGTTCGGTTAACTGTAGCCGGAAGGTGGTCAGCAGCTCGCGAAGCTGTGCCCAGGAGGTGTTCAGCTCGTTACGGATCTGACCCAGCAGCTGGCGACTCTCTTCCGGTAAATGTTCTCCCTGCATCTGCAGACAGCTGACCTGCATCTTCATGCAGGAGAGCGACTGGGCAATCGAGTCGTGCAGTTCGCGCGCGATAGTGGCGCGCTCCTCCATCACGATCAGCTGCTGCTGACGCTCCTGATGCCTGTCCAGCGCCAGGGTCGAGGTCAGCTGTTCGACCAGGGTATCCACCAGCTGCTGCTGATCGTGGCTCAGATGGCGGCCCACCGGCAGAGTGGCCAGCAGAATGCCGTACTGGTTATGGGCATCAGAGAGCCGCCACTTCAGCGTTGCCCCGCCGTCGGGCAGCGGCGGCAGATCGCGCGGACATAAATAACAGCCTTTATCATCGCAGTGTAAATCTGAATGACAGGCGAATTCCTGATGGTTGTCTTCATCTTCGAGATCATAGACCCTGACTTCAATATCGCGCAGCAGCGTCAGCCCCTGCAGGCCGTTAAGCACCGGCGAGATCCGCTCGCAGAGCGGGGCGCTGGAGTGCAGTCGGCGGTTGGCCTGCCACAAAAAAGCGAGGATTTCGTTTTTCTGCTCCAGACCGGCGGTTTTTTCCTGCACCCGCCGCTCGAGTACGGAATAGCTTTCCGCCAGCTCTTCCGACATGTTGTTCAGCGCCATCCCGAGGGTGGCCATTTCATCGCGTCCGCTGATGCGCACGCGCTGGGTAAAGTCGCGATGGCTTATCGCACGGGCCATCTCCAGCAGCTGCTTCCACGGACGCAGCAGCCGCGCCCGCAGCCAGACGATGGTGAACAGAAACAGCAGCGCCATGCCGCAGCCAAGGATCCGCTGGATCCAGACCACGTGCCTGATGCGCCGTTCGGTCGTATGGTCAAAGGCGGTGACCAGATGGTCTATACGGTCGACAAAGCTGGCGACGTCGGTGGCGACGGTCGCCTGATTCTGCGCGTGCCGCATCCCCGGCGCCAGCTCCTGCTGCCAGTAGTGCTGCAGCGCTTTCAGCTGGTTTTGCTGGCCGTCCCGCAGGGCGGCGTTCTGCAGCTCTTCGCTAAATACGGTGGCGGTCATCTCGTCGATAAGCCTGCCGTCGCTCTCGTTGAGCGGCACCGCGGCCAGCAGGCGATAGCTCTGCATTCTCAGCGATCCCGCTTTATTAATCGCGTGTGCGCTTCCCTGGACGCCGTGCACCAGCCGCGCGGAGATGCCGATCCCCGTGACGCCAATGGCCGTCGAAAGCAGGACAATCAGCGCCAGTTGATTCACCAGCGTGAGCGGGGTAAAAAGACGTTTTAACATAGAATGCGTGGCTCCTGACCGGCAAACCATCCGGGAGTGGGACCTATTCTCGGATATCCGATGGAGTATACCCATACCTATAAAGGATTACCCCTTAATTGTCGGTGGTAGGTAGTCCGCCAGGAGGGGATCGGTGAAAGCGGGCAGCCTCGTGAAAAACCACACTTTTTTAAGCGAAAATAACTACTCCCTTTGAGTGATGATTTTTTTTTAAGCAAATTGGTGACAACTTTTCCTTTGATTTATATCAACTTACTGCCGCCTGTAATCCCTAATGTATCTGCGGGATATATGAATAATCAGAGGTATATATGAGTCAATCTTCCCTCCCGGAGAAGACTACCACTTCAGTCATCACCGACTGGCGTCCGGAAGATCCTGAGTTTTGGCAGCAGCGCGGTCACCGCGTCGCCAGCCGCAACCTGTGGATCTCCGTGCCGTGTCTTTTGCTGGCGTTTTGCGTTTGGATGTTGTTCAGTGCCGTGGCCGTTAACCTGAATAAGGTTGGCTTTCAGTTTACGACCGATCAGTTATTTATGCTGACCGCGCTGCCGGCGCTGTCTGGCGCGCTGCTGCGCGTGCCTTACGCGTTCATGGTACCGCTGTTCGGCGGCCGCCGTTGGACGGCATTCAGTACCGGGATCATGATAGTGCCTTGCGTCTGGCTGGGCTTTGCGGTGCAGGATACCTCTACGCCGTTCAGCGTCTTCGTTATCATCTCCCTGCTGTGCGGTTTTGCCGGGGCAAACTTTGCTTCCAGCATGGCGAACATCAGCTTCTTCTTCCCGAAACAGAAGCAGGGCGGCGCGCTGGGTATTAACGGCGGTCTTGGCAACATGGGCGTCAGCGTCATGCAGCTGGTTGCACCGCTGGTGGTTTCTCTGTCTATTTTCGCCGTCTTCGGTGGGACCGGCACCGAGCAGCCGGATGGCTCTATTCTGTATCTCGAAAACGCGGCCTGGATTTGGGTTCCGTTCCTTGTCGTCCTGACTCTGGCGGCATGGTTCTTTATGAACGACCTGTCGGCATCGAAAGCTTCACTCAGGGAGCAGCTGCCGGTGCTCAAGCGTGCGCATCTGTGGATTATGGCGCTGCTGTATCTGGCAACCTTCGGCTCGTTTATCGGCTTCTCCGCCGGTTTTGCGATGCTGTCCAAAACGCAGTTCCCGGACGTGCAGATCCTGCACTATGCCTTCTTCGGGCCGTTTATTGGTGCCCTGGCGCGCTCTACCGGCGGGGCTATCTCCGACCGTCTGGGCGGGACCCGCGTGACGCTGATTAACTTTGTGGTGATGGCCATCTTCTGCGGCCTGCTGTTCCTGACGCTGCCAACGCACGGTGAAGGCGGTAACTTTATCGCGTTCTTCGGCGTGTTCATGGTGCTGTTCCTGACCGCCGGGCTGGGTAGCGCGTCTACCTTCCAGATGATTTCGGTTATTTTCCGTAAAATGACCACCGATCGGGTGAAGGCGCAGGGCGGTAGCGAAGCGCAGGCGATGCGTGAAGCGGCGACCGATACGGCGGCGGCGCTGGGCTTTATCTCAGCGATCGGCGCGATTGGCGGCTTCTTCATTCCGAAGGCGTTCGGTATCTCTCTGGATCTGACCGGTTCTCCGGCGGGGGCGATGAAGGTCTTCCTCGTGTTCTATATCGCCTGCGTAGTCATTACCTGGCTGGTTTACGGACGTAAGCAGAAGTCCTAAGCGACGAGCTTTACCGCTATAAGGCGCAACCTGATTTGCGCCTTTTTTTTATCCTGCACTTAGTTACAACATGCTATCGTGCGGCGCTGCTCCGGCAAGGCGCATCGGTCCGGCAAAATAATCCCCTGTCTTGCGCTCTACCCCTTAATACCTATGGGGATATTGCCCGCGCTGCAAATGGCGAGCTTTCTCATAAAAACCCTTTAAAAACAGATAGATATAAAATAGGAAAAGATACTACTAAGGTGGTATTCGTCCGTTTTGCCGATGTTCATAAGGCATTTCGTATTGATCGTTATCAATTCTCTCCCTCTTTCATAGCGTTACCTTCGCTGCAAATCCAGCAATGTCGATTTATCAGAGAGCCGTCAGGCTCCAAACAGGAGAAACCCATGAGTAAATTCCTGGACCGGTTTCGCTACTTCAAACAGAAGGGCGAGACCTTTGCCGATGGGCACGGCCAGCTTCTACACACCAACCGGGACTGGGAGGATGGATACCGCCAGCGTTGGCAGCATGACAAAATCGTGCGTTCCACTCACGGTGTGAACTGCACCGGCTCATGCAGCTGGAAAATTTATGTCAAAAATGGCCTCGTCACCTGGGAAACCCAGCAGACGGACTATCCGCGTACCCGCCCGGACCTGCCCAATCATGAACCGCGCGGCTGCCCGCGTGGCGCCAGCTACTCCTGGTACCTCTACAGCGCCAACCGCCTGAAGTATCCGCTGATGCGTAAGCGCCTGATGAAAATGTGGCGTGAGGCTAAGGTTCAGCACAGCGATCCGGTTGCGGCATGGGCTTCGATTATTGAAGATGCTGATAAAGCGAAAAGCTTTAAGCAGGCCCGCGGTCGCGGCGGCTTCGTACGCTCCTCCTGGCAGGAAGTGAACGAGCTGATTGCCGCGTCCAACGTTTATACCGTCAAAACCTACGGCCCTGACCGCGTGGCGGGCTTCTCGCCGATCCCGGCGATGTCGATGGTTTCCTACGCTTCCGGCGCGCGCTACCTGTCGCTGATTGGCGGTACCTGCCTGAGCTTCTACGACTGGTACTGTGACCTTCCGCCGGCCTCTCCGCAGACCTGGGGCGAGCAGACCGACGTACCCGAATCCGCCGACTGGTATAACTCGAACTACATTATCGCCTGGGGTTCTAACGTTCCGCAGACCCGTACCCCGGATGCGCACTTCTTTACCGAAGTCCGCTACAAAGGCACCAAAACCGTTGCTATCACCCCTGACTACGCCGAAATCGCCAAGCTGTGCGATCTGTGGCTGGCACCGAAGCAGGGTACCGATGCGGCGCTGGCGCTGGCGATGGGCCACGTTATGTTGCGCGAGTTCCATCTCGACAAACCGAGCCAGTACTTTACCGACTACGTCCGCCGCTACACCGACATGCCGCTGCTGGTGATGCTCGAAGAGCGCGACGGCTACTACGCGGCGGGCCGCATGCTGCGCGCCGCCGACCTCGTCGATTCGCTGGGCCAGGAAAACAACCCGGAATGGAAAACCGTGGCGATCAACGCCGACGGCAACATGGTTGCGCCGAACGGCTCAATCGGCTTCCGCTGGGGTGAAAAAGGCAAATGGAACCTCGAGCAGCGCGACGGCACATCCGGTGACGAAACTGAACTGCAGCTGAGCCTGCTGGGCAGTCAGGATGAGATCGCCCAGGTGGGCTTCCCGTACTTTGGCGGCGAAGGCACCGAACACTTCACCAGCGTTGAGCTGGAGAACATCCTGCTGCATAAGCTGCCGGTAAAACGCCTGCAGCTGGCGGATGGCAGCACCGCTTTGGTGACTACCGTTTATGACCTGACCATGGCCAACTACGGCCTGGAGCGCGGTCTTGACGATGAAAACTGCGCCAAAAGCTACGATGACGTTAAGGCGTACACCCCGGCGTGGGCTGAAAAAATCACCGGCGTTGCTCGGGCCAACATCATTCGTACCGCCCGTGAGTTCGCCGATAACGCCGATAAGACGCACGGCCGCTCGATGATTATCGTCGGGGCCGGTCTGAACCACTGGTATCACCTCGATATGAACTATCGCGGTCTGATCAACATGCTGGTGTTCTGCGGCTGTGTCGGTCAGAGCGGCGGCGGCTGGGCGCACTATGTGGGCCAGGAAAAGCTGCGTCCGCAGACCGGCTGGCAGCCGCTGGCGTTTGCCCTCGACTGGCAGCGTCCGGCGCGCCATATGAACAGTACTTCCTATTTCTATAACCACTCCAGCCAGTGGCGCTACGAGTCGGTCACCGCGCAGGAGCTGCTCTCTCCGCTGGCGGATAAATCGCGCTACACCGGCCATCTGCTGGACTTCAACGTTCGCGCCGAACGTATGGGCTGGCTGCCGTCCGCGCCGCAGCTTGGGACTAACCCGCTGCGCATCGCGGAAGAGGCGAAGAAAGCCGGTATGACGCCGGTTGACTACACCGTGAAGGCGCTGAAAGAAGGCACTATCCGCTTTGCAGCGGAGCAGCCGGAAAACGGTAAAAACCACCCGCGCAACCTGTTCATCTGGCGTTCTAACCTGCTGGGTTCTTCCGGTAAAGGTCATGAATATATGCTGAAGTACCTGCTGGGTACCGAGCACGGTATTCAGGGGATGGATCTCGGCAAGCAGGGCGGCGTCAAGCCGGAAGAAGTGGAATGGCAGGATAACGGCCTCGACGGCAAGCTGGACCTGGTGGTGACGCTGGACTTCCGCCTGTCGAGCACCTGTCTGTACTCCGATATCGTGCTGCCGACCGCAACCTGGTACGAAAAAGACGACATGAATACTTCGGATATGCATCCGTTTATTCACCCGCTGTCTGCCGCCGTCGACCCGGCCTGGGAATCGAAAAGCGACTGGGAAATCTACAAGGGCATCGCGAAGAAATTCTCCGAAGTCTGCGTGGGCCACCTCGGAAAAGAAACCGACGTGGTGACGCTGCCCATCCAGCACGACTCGGCCGCCGAACTGGCGCAGCCGTTCGACGTGAAGGACTGGAAAAAAGGCGAATGCGAGCTGATCCCAGGGAAAACCGCGCCGCACATTATTCCGGTTGAACGTGATTATCCGGCGACCTATGAGCGCTTTACCTCCATCGGGCCATTGATGGAAAAAATCGGTAACGGCGGTAAAGGGATTGCCTGGAACACCCAGAGCGAAATGGATCTGCTGCGTAAGCTCAACTACACCAAGGCAGAAGGCCCGGCGAAAGGCCAGCCGATGCTGGATACGGCGATTGACGCGGCTGAGATGATCCTCACCCTGGCCCCGGAAACCAACGGTCAGGTGGCGGTGAAAGCCTGGGCGGCGCTGAGCGAGTTTACCGGCCGTGACCACACGCATCTGGCGCTGAATAAAGAAGACGAGAAAATTCGCTTCCGCGATATTCAGGCGCAGCCGCGCAAGATTATCTCCAGCCCGACCTGGTCAGGACTGGAAGATGAGCACGTTTCCTATAACGCCGGCTACACCAACGTTCATGAGCTGATCCCGTGGCGTACGCTCTCGGGTCGTCAGTCCCTCTATCAGGACCACCAGTGGATGCGTGACTTCGGTGAAAGCCTGCTGGTGTACCGTCCGCCGATCGATACCCGCTCGGTGAAAGCTGTGATGGGTAAGAAATCAAACGGTAACCCTGAGAAGGCGCTGAACTTCCTGACGCCGCACCAGAAGTGGGGTATTCACTCGACCTACAGCGACAACCTGCTGATGCTGACCCTCGGTCGCGGTGGGCCCATCGTGTGGATGAGCGAAGTGGATGCCAAAGAGATGGGCATTGAAGATAACGACTGGATTGAAGTCTTCAACAATAACGGCGCCCTGACCGCGCGTGCGGTAGTAAGCCAGCGCGTGCCGGCCGGAATGACCATGATGTACCACGCGCAGGAACGT
Source organism: Klebsiella sp. BIGb0132 (assembly GCF_024810075.1). Taxonomy (NCBI): domain Bacteria; kingdom Pseudomonadati; phylum Pseudomonadota; class Gammaproteobacteria; order Enterobacterales; family Enterobacteriaceae; genus Klebsiella; species Klebsiella sp. BIGb0132. The sequence continues at coordinate 65,428 of NZ_JANUDW010000002.1, forward strand.
ATTGTGAACCTGCCGGGTTCTGAAATTACCGGCCAGCGCGGCGGGATCCATAACTCGGTGACCCGCATTACGCCGAAACCGACGCATATGATCGGCGGCTATGGGCACCTGGCATACGGTTTTAACTACTACGGCACCGTCGGATCGAACCGCGATGAGTTTGTGGTGGTACGTAAGATGAAGAACATTAACTGGCTGGATGGCGAAGGCAATGACCAGGTACAGGAGAGCGTAAAATGAAAATTCGTTCACAAGTCGGCATGGTGCTGAATCTCGATAAATGCATCGGCTGTCATACCTGCTCAGTCACCTGTAAAAACGTCTGGACCAGCCGTGAAGGGACCGAGTACGCCTGGTTCAACAACGTTGAAACCAAACCGGGCCTCGGTTTCCCGACCGACTGGGAAAACCAGGAAAAATGGAAGGGCGGTTGGGTTCGTAAGATCAACGGCAAACTGCAGCCGCGTATGGGTAACCGCGCGATGCTGCTGGGTAAAATCTTCGCTAACCCGCATCTGCCGGGTATCGACGACTACTACGAGCCGTTTGATTTTGACTACCAGACGCTGCATAACGCGCCGGCCGATAGCAAAGCGCAGCCGATCGCGCGTCCGCGCTCGCTGATCACCGGCCAGCGCATGAATAAGATTGTCAAGGGTCCGAACTGGGAAGACGATCTGGGCGGTGAGTTCGAGAAGCTATCGAAAGATAAGAACTTCGAGAACATGCAGAAGGCGATGTACGGCCAGTTCGAAAACACCTTCATGATGTATCTGCCGCGCCTGTGTGAGCACTGTCTCAACCCGGCGTGCGTGGCGACCTGTCCGAGCGGCGCTATCTACAAGCGTGAAGAAGACGGCATCGTACTGATCGACCAGGACAAGTGCCGCGGCTGGCGTATGTGTATCACCGGCTGCCCGTACAAGAAGATCTACTTCAACTGGAAGAGCGGTAAGTCTGAGAAATGCATCTTCTGCTACCCGCGCATCGAAGCGGGTCAGCCGACCGTGTGTTCAGAAACCTGCGTCGGCCGTATTCGCTACCTTGGCGTGCTGCTGTATGACGCGGATGCGATTGAAACCGCAGCGAGCACCGAAAACGAAAAAGATCTCTATCAGCGTCAGCTGGACGTGTTCCTCGATCCGCATGACCCGAAAGTCATCGAGCAGGCGCTGAAGGATGGCGTACCGCAGGGGGTTATCGACGCTGCCCAGAAGTCGCCGGTCTACAAGATGGCGATGGACTGGAAGCTGGCACTGCCGCTGCATCCGGAATACCGCACGCTGCCGATGGTCTGGTACGTGCCGCCTCTGTCACCGATTCAGTCCGCGGCGGACGCCGGCGAGCTGGGAAGCAACGGTATTCTGCCGGACGTGGAAAGCCTGCGTATTCCGGTTCAGTACCTGGCAAACCTGCTGACCGCAGGCGATACCCAGCCGGTGCTGCTGGCGCTGAAGCGTATGCTGGCGATGCGTCACTTTAAACGCGCTGAAAGCGTTGATGGCGTAGTGGATACCCGCGCGCTGGAAGAAGTGGGTCTGAGCGAAGCCCAGGCGCAGGAGATGTATCGCTACCTGGCGATTGCCAACTACGAAGATCGTTTCGTGGTACCCAGCAGCCACCGCGAGCAGGCGCGCGACGCCTTCCCGGAAAAAAGCGGCTGCGGCTTCACCTTCGGCGACGGCTGCCACGGTTCGGACAGCCAGTTCAATCTGTTCAATAGCCGCCGCATCGACTCTATCGACGTGACCAGCAAAACGGAGCCGCACTCATGATTGAACTCGTGATCGTGTCGCGCCTGCTTGAGTATCCTGACGCTGCCCTGTGGCAGCATCAGCAGGAGATGCTGGAGGCGCTGGCGTCATCGGAAAAATTAGTCGCGGAGGATGCCCGCAAGCTGGGCGACTTCCTGCGCTACCTGACCGCCCGTGACGTGCTCGACGCTCAGGCGGATTACAGCGAGCTGTTTGACCGCGGACGGGCGACGTCGCTGCTGCTGTTCGAACATGTTCACGGCGAGTCCCGCGATCGCGGTCAGGCGATGGTCGATCTGATGGCGCAATACGAGCGTCATGGCCTGGAGCTCGACAGCAATGAGCTTCCTGACCACCTGCCGCTGTACCTGGAGTATCTGGCGCAGCTGCCGGAAGATGAAGCTATCGCCGGGCTGAAGGACGTGGCGCCGATTCTGGGTCTGCTAAGCGCTCGTCTGCAGCAGCGCGAAAGCCGCTATGCGGCGCTGTTCGAACTGCTGCTGAAGCTGGCGGATACCCGGGTTGATAGCCAGAAGGTGGCAGAAAAAATAGCCGACGAAGCCCGCGACGATACGCCGCAGGCGCTGGACGCAGTATGGGAAGAAGAACAGGTGAAATTCTTTGCCGATAAAGGCTGCGGCGAGTCAGAAATTGCCGCTCACCAGCGTCGTTTTGCCGGGGCCGTGGCCCCGCAATACTTGGATATCTCTAACGGAGGACCGCAATAATGCACTTCCTGAATATGTTCTTCTTTGACATCTACCCGTACATTGCCGGTTCGGTATTTCTGATCGGCAGCTGGCTGCGCTACGACTATGGTCAGTACACCTGGCGGGCCTCGTCCAGCCAGATGCTGGACCGCAAAGGGATGAACCTGGCGTCTAACCTGTTCCATATCGGGATCCTCGGTATCTTCGCCGGCCACTTCCTCGGAATGCTGACTCCGCACTGGATGTATGAGTCCTTCCTGCCGATGGACGTGAAGCAGAAGATGGCGATGATTGCCGGCGGTGCCAGCGGCGTGATGTGTCTGGTCGGCGGCGTGCTGCTGCTCAAGCGCCGCCTGTTCAGCCCGCGCGTGCGGGCAACCACCACGACCGCGGATATCCTGATCCTCTCGCTGCTGCTCGTTCAGTGTGCGCTGGGTCTGCTGACGATCCCGTTCTCGGCGCAGCATATGGACGGGAGTGAAATGCTTAAGCTGGTAGGCTGGGCGCAGTCGGTGGTGACCTTCCACGGCGGAGCGTCACAGTATCTGGACGGCGTGGCGTTTGTGTTCCGCCTGCACCTGGTGCTGGGGATGACGATGTTCCTGCTGTTCCCGTTCTCCCGCCTGGTGCATATCTGGAGCGCGCCGGTAGAGTACCTGACGCGCAAATATCAGATTGTTCGCGCTCGTCGCTAGTTCAGCTATCGGTTGTATCAAACCCCGCTTCGGCGGGGTTTTTTATTGCTCAGCGCCAGCCCATCTCCCCAGCCCAGATTGTTTCCCGCTGCCGCCAGCAGGATCAGCGCGCCTCCGGCCAGCTGCACCGGTGCCAGCGCATGGTCGAAGACCAAATAGTCGACCACGATCGCCACAATTGGATAGATAAAGGAGAGTGAGCCGATCGCTGGCGTAGGCAGCTTCTGGATCGCGCTGTAGAGCAGCTGGTACATGATGCCGGTATGCACAACGCCGAGAATCAGCAGGTATCGCCAGGGGAACGCAGCGCTAAAATCGGGGACGTGAACCAGCGGCAGCAGCATAATTGTCCCGACGATGACCTGAATAAAGGCAATATGCTGGGGCGGGAGCGGGCGTAGCTTGCGGGCGATCATCGCCGTTAGCGCGTAGAAAAAAGCGGCGCCAAGAGCCAGCGCAATGCCCGCCGCCAGTTGGCCGCCGTGCGCCTGCATCAGCTCGCTGGAGAGCAGGACCACCACGCCGGAAAAGGCCAGCGCCAGCCAGCCCCATTTAATTAGCGCAACCCGCTCACCTGCCAGTATGCCCATCAATACCAGCATAAACGGCTGGGTGTTATAAACAACGGTGGCCATGCCAATAGAAATTCGGGCGTAAGCTGCAAAAAGCAGCAGCCAGTTAATGACCAGGGCGACGCCTCCGATAATTGCCAGCAGCAGCGTGAGCCGCGTGAGCTGGCTGAACGGCTGTCGGCTGAGAGTGATGAAGCCCGCTAAGGTCAGCGCGCCAATAAGGCAGCGCCAGAAGACAACGTCGATAACCGGCAAACCGGAGAGTAAAACGAACGCGCCAATCGAACCCGAAATTATCATCGCCAGGCTCATTTGCCAGACGCCCGTCACCGTATGTTTCATTTTTTCTACCTCCGTTTGCGTATCGCTATTGTCGTTAATCAGATGACAGGTTGATATGCATGATCTAAGGTGAAAACCTGATATCGCTTTTATTTAGCAGGTAAAAAGAGTGGAACACTTAATTGATAACATCGATCGCGCCATTCTGGCCTGTCTGACGGAAGATGCGCGTATATCGTTAAAGGTGCTGAGCGGGCGGGTAGGGCTGACCTCGCCCAGTACCGCCGAGCGGGTGAAGCGTCTGGAAGAGCGCGGGGTGATTCAGGGATATGGTGCCCGGATTAATCTGGCCGCGCTGGGCTATAGCCTGCAGGCGCTGGTGCGCGTCAGACCTTTGCCGGGGCTGCTGCAGAAAGTGGATAAATACATTCAGGCGATGCCGGAATGCATCGAATGTGACAAGGTCACGGGGGAAGATTGCTTCGTCATGCGCCTGGTGGTGCGCGATATTGCGCAGCTTGATACCCTGCTGGATGGCCTGGCAGAACACGCCCAGTGCAACACCTCGATAGTAAAAAGCTCGCCGGTGGCGCGCCGTCTGCCGCCGATGTAGCGCTCTCCTGGACAGGCCGAATGTGCAATGCTGATGCTTGTTTGGGAGTGACGAGATATCTGGGAAGTGATGGTGGTGGGGGTAGGATTATTCGTCGCTTCGCTCCTCACCCTTCGGGCCGTTGCCTGCGGCAACGTTCTCTCGCTGACGCTCGAGTCGAACCTTAGTCGAAGCTTCTCATCCTTCCCGCATGGGCAGAATGTGTAACGCTGGCGTTTGTTTGGGAGTGATGAGCTATTGGGAGGTGATGGTGGTGGGGGAAGGATTATTCGCAGCTATGCTGCTCACCCTTCGGGCCGTTGCCTGCGGCAACGTTCTCTCGCTGACGCTCGAGTCGAACCTTAGTCGAAGCTTCTCATCCTTCCCGCATGGGCAGAATGTGTAACGCTGGCGTTTGTTTGGGAGTGATGAGATATCAGGAAGTGATGGTGGTGGGGGAAGGATTCGAACCTTCGAAGTCGATGACGGCAGATTTACAGTCTGCTCCCTTTGGCCGCTCGGGAACCCCACCAGGGGTAAAATCAAATTGTAGCTATTCAACTGCGCGAATAATGGGGTAGAGAAGGATTGTTCCTCACCCTTCCCGACAAGTGCAAACCTCGCTAAGGCTCATCGGGGTTACCACATTGCTGTGGTGAATAATGGTGGTGGGGGAAGGATTCGAACCTTCGAAGTCGATGACGGCAGATTTACAGTCTGCTCCCTTTGGCCGCTCGGGAACCCCACCACGGGGTAATGCTAATACTGGCCTGCTTCCTTCTGGGGAAGCGGGGCGCATCATACCAAATGACGCGCCCCTGTAAAGCATTCCGTTGATAAAAATAAACTGGTTGCCTGCTTTTTGCGCGCAAAGACGCAAAGCTAACCAGCTAATTTATCTATCGATTAAAGAATAATCGTTCGGTTGCCGTAAACGAACACGCGCTGCGCCAGCACCTGATACAGAGCGCGACTCAGCACGTTCTTCTCAACATCACGGCCGGCGCGCATCATATCTTCCGCGGTGTAGGTGTGATCGACATGAATCACGTCCTGCATAATGATCGGGCCTTCATCCAAATTATCGTTCACATAGTGCGCGGTGGCGCCGATGATTTTTACACCGCGCTCGTAGGCCTGATGATACGGACGTGCGCCAATAAAGGCTGGCAGGAATGAGTGGTGGATATTGATAATCTGGTTCGGGAAGCGGGAAACAAACTCTGGCGTCAGCACGCGCATATATTTCGCCAGCACCACATAGTCCGGCGCTAACGCTTCGATAGCATCGCCCATCTGCTTATCGTGCTCTTCACGCGTCAGGCCTTCATGGCTGACCAGCTGGAACGGAATATCAAAACGTTCAACCAGCGTACGCAGCGTCTCGTGGTTACCGATAACCGCGGCAATCTCCACATCCAGGCCGCCGTAGTTAGCTTTCATCAGCAGATCGCCGAGGCAGTGCGCTTCTTTGGTGACCAGAATGACCACGCGACGACGACCCGCAGGCGTCAGCTCGCGAATCGAACCCTCCGGCAGAGCGCTATCCAAATCGGCCAGCAGAATGGCATCATTGAAAATACCTTCCAGCTCGGTGCGCATAAAGAAGCGGCCGGTTCGGTGATCGACAAACTCGTTGTTTTGCACGATGTTCAGCTCGTGCTTGTAGCAAATGTTGGTGATACGCGCGATGAGTCCTTTCTGATCAGGGCAAATAGTGCGTAGTACTTTACGTTGTAATGAATGCATCGCGGGGGAAATCCTGTAGTGTTTGCTATTGCTGATGCCGGTTTATTGGCCGCAGCATTTTTTAAATTTTTTACCTGAGCCACAAGGGCAGGGGTCGTTACGACCAACCAGCGGTCGCGTGCCGTCGATATAGTACCACTGTCCATTTTCTTTTAAGAATCTGGAACGTTCAATAATTACGCCGGAACGGTTATCGTCGTTAAATCGCGCAATAAAGCTGACGAATCCTTCATCGGGATTTCGCCCCTCATCGGCGGCAAAGACGCTCAGGCCCAGCCAGTGCGTTTTGGCAAAACCGCTCTCCAGATCCGCGCGGAACTGCTGCGCCTGGCAAGAGGGGTGCCAGGTTTTAATCAGATAATCGGCATCTTTCATCACAAACGCGCTGTAGCGGGATCGCATCAGCTGTGACGGGCCTGGCGCTGGCAGCGCGCCGTCCAGATAACGCTGGCAACATGCGCTATACTGCAGAGCGCTGCCACAGGGACATAATGGCGACAAAGCGGCCTCCATGGAAAAAGAATGACGGCGCATCGACGCCAAAGTGTTTTATGTTAACTGAGCTGTGGCGATGATGCCATGTTCGCGGTGGAAGGATGTGTATCGGTAATAATGAGAAAGCTTAAGATTGGTCTGGCCTTAGGGGCGGGAGCTGCCCGAGGGTGGTCGCATATTGGTGTGATTAAAGCGCTACAGCGGGCAGGTATTGAAATTGACGTTGTTGCAGGATGCTCTATCGGATCGCTGGTTGGCGCGGCCTACGCCTGCAACCGTCTTCCGGTACTGGAAAGATGGGTATGTTCGTTTAGCAACTGGGACGTGCTGCGGTTAATGGATCTCTCCTGGCGTCGCGGCGGCCTGCTGCGCGGGGAGCGGGTATTCAATCAATTTCGACTAGTCCTGCCTACCGCCGAAATTGAACGCTGCGATCGCCGGTTTGCGGCGGTGGCGACCAATCTGAGCACCGGCCGCGAACTGTGGTTTACCGAAGGCGATTTGCATCTGGCGGTACGCGCCTCCTGCAGCATGCCCGGCCTGATGTCGCCCGTTATGCACAATGGCTACTGGCTGGTAGACGGCGCCGTCGTCAATCCCGTCCCGGTCTCTTTGACGCGCGCGCTGGGGGCCGACATCGTCATCGCCGTCGATCTTCAGCACGATGCGCATCTGATGCAGCAGGATTTATGGTCTATTGAGAAGCCGCGAGCTGAAGATGAAAAAGATTTTTCCTGGCATTCGCGCCTGCGCGCGCGACTGACGGGAATGACCTCCCGGCAGACGACCACCGCTACGCCTACGGCAATGGAGATTATGTCCACCTCTATTCAGGTGCTGGAAAATCGCCTGAAGCGTAACCGTATGGCGGGTGACCCACCGGATATTCTGCTACAGCCCTTTTGCCCACAAATATCTACGCTTGATTTTCATCGCGCCGGTGAGGCGATTGCTGCCGGTCACCAGGCGGTGGAGAAAAAGATGGATGAACTATTACCTTTGGTGCGCGCCTCGGCGTGACGCCCTTGACTTAGACTTCAGTAAATTCTGACAGGCGATAGTGTGAATTGCATGCCAATATTTAATTATCGTCAGCCAGAGGAGAGATCATGACGCAGCCATTGGCGGGGAAACAAATTCTGATCGTTGAAGACGAGCCCGTTTTCCGCACTCTTTTGCACTCCTGGTTAACCTCGCTAGGCGCTACGACCGTGCAGGCTGAGGATGGCGTTGAGGCACTACAAAAAATGGCCGAGTCAAAGCCCGACCTGATGATCTGCGATATCTCGATGCCGCGCATGAATGGGCTCCAGCTGGTTGAGTATCTGCGTAACCAGGGCGAGCAGATGCCGATTTTGATGATTTCAGCGACGGAAAATATGGCGGATATTGCTAAGGCGCTGCGCCTTGGCGTGCAGGATGTTCTGCTTAAGCCGGTAAAAGATTTTAACCGCCTGCGTGAAACGGTTTACGCTTGCCTCTATCCCCATATGTTCAGCTCGCGTGTGGAAGAGGAGGAGCGGCTGTTTGAGGACTGGGATGCGCTGGTCAGCGACCCGAGCGCCGCGTCCAGGCTGCTGCAGGAGCTACAGCCTCCGGTGCAGCAGGAAATATCGCACTGCCGCATCCACTATCGCCAGCTGGTCACCGCTGACAGGCCAGGCCTGGTTCTCGATATTGCGCCATTATCAGAAAATGATTTGGCATTTTACTGTCTGGATGTCACACGAGCAGGTGATAATGGCGTTCTCGCGGCGCTGCTGCTGCGCGCGCTGTTTAACGGTCTACTTCAGGAACAGCTTGCTCATCAAGGCCAGCGCCTGCCGGAAATGACCGGGCTGTTAAAGCAGGTCAACCAGCTGCTTCGTCAGGCGAATTTGCCGGGGCAATTTCCGCTGCTGGTGGGTTATTACCACAGCGGGTTGAAAAATTTGATTTTGGTATCGGCGGGGTTAAACGGCACGCTCAATACCGGAGAACATCAAATACAGATTAGTAATGGTGTACCGCTTGGCACATTAGGTAATGCTTATCTCAACCAAATTAGCCAGCGCTGCTCCTCGTGGCAGTGCCAAATTTGGGGGGCTGGCGGCCGTTTACGCCTGATGTTGTCTGCGGAATGAACAGATAAGTTTATTTTCACGCTGGTAGGATTACCGCACTCTCTTTGACAGTGATACTATCGATGGGTTTTATACGTATAAGTCCTAATTCGAGAGAATCCGCACCTTTCAGACCAGGCTTACCTGGATGGGCTGATATACTGGGTGCGTTATTATTATGACTAGTTTAAAAAACATACAGTCCAGGAGATTTCAATGGCTGCCGTTAATTCTAAAGTAAGAAAAGCTGTTATCCCGGTTGCGGGATTAGGCACCAGGATGCTGCCCGCTACCAAGGCTATTCCGAAAGAAATGCTGCCACTGGTAGATAAGCCTTTAATTCAGTATGTTGTTAACGAATGTATTGCGGCCGGGATTACTGAAATTGTTCTGGTCACGCACTCTTCCAAAAATTCTATCGAAAACCATTTCGATACCAGTTTTGAACTGGAAGCTATGCTGGAAAAACGTGTAAAACGTCAGCTTCTTGAAGAAGTCCAATCTATTTGCCCGCCACACGTCACCATTATGCAGGTTCGTCAGGGCCTCGCTAAAGGTCTTGGCCATGCCGTGCTGTGCGCGCATCCGGTGGTAGGCGATGAGCCGGTCGCGGTTATTCTGCCGGACGTTATTCTGGATGAATTTGAATCCGACCTGAGCCGCGATAACCTGGCGGAAATGATGGCTCGTTTCGACGAAACCGGATCCAGCCAGATTATGGTTGAGCCCGTGGCTGACGTCACCGCCTATGGCGTTGTTGATTGCAAGGGACAGTCCCTGCAGCCGGGTGAAAGCGTGCCGATGGTTGGCGTGGTGGAAAAGCCGAAAGCCGACGTTGCACCTTCCAATCTGGCCGTCGTTGGTCGTTACGTGCTGAGCGCGGATATTTGGCCGCTGCTGGCTAAAACTCCTCCGGGCGCAGGCGATGAAATCCAGCTGACTGATGCCATCGATATGCTGATCGAGAAGGAAACGGTTGAAGCCTACCATATGAAGGGTAAGAGCCATGACTGTGGTAATAAACTCGGTTACATGCAGGCTTTCGTTGAATATGGCGTGCGCCATAAAACGCTCGGCGCAGAATTTAAAGACTGGCTGGAAAAAGCAATCGCTAAGTAATCGTTATCTTTAGATATCAGAGCCGGGGTGCAGGTATTGTTCCCCGGCTTTTTTATCGCCGTAAGTTAAGATAAAAAAAATCCCGCCGAAGCGGGATTTTTCAAATCTGACGATTTATTACAGCAGGAAATCGTCCAGAGATTTGCCCTGCTCATCCATCGCTTTTTTGATCACTGCCGGGGTGCGGCCCTGACCAGTCCAGGTTTTGGTTTCGCCGTTTTCATCAACGTAGCTATATTTCGCCGGACGTGCTGCGCGTTTGGCTTTGGTGCCCGCTTTAACTGCAGCCATGGTGCTCAGCAGTTCATTCGGGTCAATACCATCAGCGATCAGCATTTCACGGTATTGTTGCAGTTTACGAGTACGCTCTTCAATTTCTGCAGCCGCAGCGCTTTCTTCTTCGCGACGTTCGTTAACGACAACTTCTAATTTTTCCAGCATTTCTTCTAGCGTTTCAAGGGTGCATTCTCTCGCCTGCGCACGAAGAGTACGGATGTTGTTCAAAATTTTAAGTGCTTCGCTCATTGTAGTAATCTCAAACTTATATTGTGGGGTGGTTTGTTGAACTAATAATAGAGCGATATAATCAGATGTGCAATAGGGTAGAATGTAAGGAATTCAAAATTACCTGTTATTTGTCCCGGTAATTAATTAATTTAAGTTAAATTTTTCGTGCCAGTTCACATCTTTCTCGCTTATAGCTTAACCGGCGCCGCAAGCTAAAACCCTGAGATAGTATGCTTTTCCCAGCGGCCAGCGAGTAAAATTATACTTTGCAGGGATAAATATCCCCCTTCAGTATTAGCGCATTAGTTACAGTGATGTTTAATATAAAACGCTGAACAAAATCCGTTATAACCGCCTGCAAAATGCACCGATTCGCACGAAAGGACAACTGCTCCAGCCGGTTGCACCCCGCGGTGAGGGCAAATAACCGACGGCCTGATTGTATTAAGAGGCTTAATCTTTCAGAAGCTGGCTGGCGCAACATACACCTCTCGCCCATCCCTGAAGGGGCCGACAGCGGCAGAAAATATGCTACAATCCCGCCGCGATTAAACACATTGATTGGGGTTATGCAGCCGATGGCACAACTTTATTTTTACTATTCTGCAATGAATGCAGGTAAGTCGACTGCGCTACTGCAGTCCTCATACAATTATCAGGAACGAGGCATGCGTGCCTTAGTTTATACGGCTGAGATTGATGACCGCTTTGGTTCCGGTAAGGTCAGTTCAAGAATTGGACTCTCATCGCCGGCCCGGCTGTTTAACCCGCAGACTTCATTATTCGCCGAGATTAGCGATGAGCACGCAAAGCAGCCGGTTCATTGTGTATTAGTCGATGAGAGCCAGTTTCTGACCCGTGAGCAGGTGCATGAGCTATCCGAGGTTGTTGATGGGCTGGATATCCCGGTGCTGTGCTACGGCCTGCGTACTGATTTTCGCGGGGAGCTGTTTATCGGCAGCCAGTATTTATTAGCCTGGTCAGATAAACTGGTTGAATTAAAAACGATCTGTTTTTGTGGCCGTAAGGCGAGTATGGTGCTGCGCCTCGATCGGGAAGGGCGGCCGTACAACGAGGGCGAGCAGGTAGTTATTGGCGGCAATGAACGCTACGTATCGGTCTGCCGTAAACATTATAAAGAGGCCTTAAAAGAAGGTTCTCTAACGCTGGTGCAAAACAAGCAGCGCTCCTGCTAATCTCCCTTCGTCGACCCCGCTCAGGCGCGCACCAGGCGCCTGATGACGTCCCAGTGTAATTCCCGCGTATATTTTAACGGTCTGTTGCTTCAGCGTTGCTGTGCGTCGCTGAAGCGACCCCAGGCAAAAATAGCGGCGAAAAAAAGGCCTCATCAAAAGATGAGGCCTCGTATTGATTACCGGCGTAAATTAAGCGGATTTTTTCGCTTTTTTATCGGCCTTTGGTGCTGCAACAGTCTCTTTCTTCGCGGCAGCTTCGCCTTCGCTGAACTCGTTACCGTAGAAGGTATCGAGCAGAATCTGTTTCAGTTCGGCAATCAGCGGATAGCGCGGGTTAGCGCCGGTGCACTGGTCATCGAATGCGTCTTCAGACAGCTTGTCAACGTGGGCCAGGAAGTCAGCTTCCTGCACGCCAGCTTCACGGATAGACTTAGGAATACCCAGTTCAGCTTTAATGCTTTCCAGCCATGCCAGCAGTTTCTCGATTTTCGCTGCAGTGCGGTCACCAGGTGCGCTCAGGCCCAGGTGGTCAGCAATTTCTGCGTAGCGGCGACGCGCCTGCGGACGGTCGTACTGGCTGAATGCGGTCTGCTTGGTTGGGTTATCGTTCGCGTTGTAGCGGATAACGTTACAAATCAGCAGGGCGTTCGCCAGGCCGTGCGGGATATGGAACTGAGAGCCCAGCTTGTGCGCCATCGAGTGACATACGCCGAGGAAGGCGTTCGCAAACGCGATACCGGCAATAGTCGCTGCACTGTGCACGCGTTCACGCGCTACCGGGTTCTTAGAACCTTCATGGTAGGACGCCGGCAGGTACTCTTTCAGCAGCTTCAGCGCCTGCAGAGCCTGGCCGTCGGAGAACTCAGATGCCAGTACGGAAACGTAGGCTTCCAGGGCGTGAGTAACGGCATCCAGACCACCGAAGGCACAAAGGGACTTCGGCATATCCATGACGAGGTTAGCATCGACAATCGCCACATCCGGAGTCAGCGCGTAGTCTGCCAGCGGATATTTCTGACCGGTCGCATCGTCGGTAACGACCGCAAACGGGGTCACTTCAGAACCGGTACCGGAAGTGGTAGTGACGGCGATCATTTTCGCTTTCACGCCCATTTTCGGGAACTTGTAGATACGTTTACGGATATCCATAAAGCGCAGCGCCAGGTCTTCGAAGTGGGTTTCCGGATGTTCGTACATCACCCACATGATTTTCGCCGCATCCATCGGGGAACCACCGCCGAGGGCGATGATGACGTCCGGCTTGAAGGAGTTGGCCAGGTCTGCACCTTTACGTACCACGGTCAGAGTCGGGTCAGCTTCAACTTCAAAGAACACTTCGGTTTCAACGCCGGATGCCTTCAGCACGGAGGTGATCTGGTCGGCATAGCCGTTGTTGAACAGGAAGCGGTCGGTCACGATCAGCGCGCGTTTGTGACCATCAGTAATCACTTCATCCAGTGCGATTGGCAGAGAGCCACGACGGAAGTAGATAGATTTCGGAAGTTTGTGCCACAACATGTTTTCAGCTCGCTTAGCAACGGTTTTCTTGTTGATCAGGTGTTTCGGACCAACGTTTTCAGAGATGGAGTTACCACCCCAGGAACCACAACCCAGAGTCAGGGAAGGCGCAAGCTTAAAGTTATACAGGTCACCGATACCACCCTGAGAAGCCGGGGTGTTAATCAGAATACGTGCGGTTTTCATCATCTGGCCGAAGAAGGCCACGCGAGCAGGCTGGTTATCCTGGTCGGTGTACAGGCAGGAGGTATGACCGATACCGCCCATCGCCACCAGTTTTTCAGCTTTATTCACGGCGTCTTCGAAGTTTTTGGCGCGATACATTGCCAGGGTCGGAGACAATTTTTCGTGAGCAAACGGCTCGCTTTCATCAACGTCGGTCACTTCACCAATCAGAATTTTGGTGGTGGTCGGAACGGTGAAGCCTGCCAGTTCGGCAATTTTGTATGCCGGCTGACCAACGATAGCGGCGTTCAGCGCGCCGTTTTTCAGGATGATGTCCTGAACCGCTTTCAGCTCTTTGCCCTGCAGCAGGTAGCCGCCGTGGCTGGCGAAACGTTCACGAACGGCGTCGTAGACGGAATCAACAACGACAACGGACTGTTCAGATGCACAGATAACGCCGTTATCGAAGGTTTTGGACATCAGTACCGACGCAACGGCACGTTTAATGTCAGCGGTTTCGTCAATAACAACCGGCGTGTTACCTGCACCTACGCCGATAGCCGGTTTACCGGAGCTATAGGCCGCTTTAACCATGCCCGGACCACCGGTCGCAAGGATCAGGTTAATGTCTGGGTGGTGCATCAGGGCGTTGGAGAGCTCAACAGAAGGCTGGTCGATCCAACCGATCAGGTCTTTCGGTGCGCCGGCAGCAATCGCAGCCTGCAGAACGATGTCAGCCGCTTTGTTGGTGGCATCTTTAGCACGCGGATGCGGAGAGAAGATGATCGCGTTACGCGTTTTCAGGCTGATCAGTGATTTAAAGATTGCTGTAGAAGTTGGGTTCGTCGTTGGGACGATACCGCAAATAATACCGATAGGCTCTGCGATGGTGATGGTACCAAAGGTATCGTCTTCGGAGAGAATACCGCAGGTCTTTTCATCTTTATAAGCGTTATAGATGTATTCAGAAGCGAAGTGGTTTTTGATCACTTTGTCTTCGATAATGCCCATTCCGGATTCGGCAACGGCCATTTTTGCGAGAGGGATTCGAGCGTCAGCGGCGGCCAGAGCGGCTGCACGGAAGATCTTATCAACTTGTTCTTGAGTGAAACTGGCATATTCACGCTGGGCTTTTTTTACGCGCTCTACAAGTGCGTTAAGTTCAGCGACATTAGTAACAGCCATAATGCTCTCCTGATAATGTTAAACTTTTTTAGTAAATCAGTAGCTCGATTCGACAGTATAGACAGGCGGTTAATAGCTTGCATCTAAATGTTAACGTATCGAATTTTGCTCTGCTGACTTCACCGATTTACTAAAGAAGCTTTATTTCTTTATCTTCAGGTCCTGCCGGCTTGCACTCTTTGGTGTAAACAAGATTACTCACTTCTGAGTACGATTTATGTGATTTAGATCAATTTTATGTCAAGCTGACACCTTTCAGCAGGCTATTTTATGACCACATAGATCAAGTGTAATGAAAAGGTATGCAGAATAAATGAATAAATCGAGTAAAAGACACAAGTATATAACATACACACTTTATCATTAGGGTATGCATTTTTGAGATGAATTATGCTGTTAAAAAGCGTATCTTCTGCGCGAATATTTTATGACACCCACTGTCAACAGCCATATTTAATGATGCTGCGGAGCGCACTGTGACTCTACCGTTGTTTGATTTTTCAGCTTATTTCAAGTTTTTCATCGGGTTATTTGCACTGGTTAACCCGGTTGGCATCATTCCGGTGTTCATTAGTATGACCAGCTACCAGAGTGCGGCGATCCGTAACAAAACCAACCTGACGGCGAACCTTTCCGTTGCCATTATCCTGCTGACCTCGCTGTTCCTTGGGGACGGTATTTTACAAATCTTCGGTATCTCCATCGATTCATTCCGTATTGCCGGGGGGATCCTCGTCGTCACCATCGCGATGTCGATGATCAGCGGCAAGCTCGGGGAAGACAAGCAGAATAAGCAGGAAAAGTCAGAGACGGCTATCCGCGAAAGCATTGGCGTAGTGCCGCTGGCATTACCGCTGATGGCCGGCCCAGGGGCGATTAGCTCCACCATTGTTTGGGGAACGCGTTACCACACCGTTGCCCACCTCTTTGGCTTCTCGGTGGCGATTGCGCTGTTTGCCCTGTGCTGCTGGGGGATTTTCCGCATGGCACCGTGGCTCGTTCGACTGCTTGGGCAAACCGGGATTAACGTGATAACGCGTATTATGGGGCTGCTGCTGATGGCCCTCGGGATTGAGTTTATCGTTACCGGCCTGAAGGCGCTTTTCCCAGGCCTTCTGGTCTGAAGCACCGCGTTGCGCGGGGCCTGAGGCTCCGCGCTTGCTCTATTATTAGCAAAACATATCAATAAAGCGGATATAGACGAGAAGAATAACTTTCCGTGATGATGTTTTATTTCTTTTAATATCAATCTATTATCTTTTTACTCCACCTTCTTCCCTCTCTTTTCCGCACCGCCGCCACTGTTATTTTCTTCACATCATTCTCTGGTGCTTGCCGTCAGATAATTGAAATGATATTAGTAATTTCATAACAGCGGCAGATGAATGTGCTAAATAATAACCGATTGTTAAATTTTCGTACAAAAAAGCGCCTTTTCACCCTTTGGCGGCATGCGGAACGACATGTTTTTTGTATGTAAATGATAAATAACTATTTTAGTGCTCCTCGCGCGGAAGTAACCGGCAGAGTTCTGCCGCGACAGGGGCGATAAAAGAGAATCCGGTAACATATTTGCAAATTGCATTGGCGGATGAGAAAGCCTTTTGGTACTTTCCGGCGTTATCGCTTACTGAATAACAGACGTAAATGAGAATTATTATTAAATAACTCATTGCGTCAAAGCCGCCCCAGGACAGGGGGGTAAAGAATCGACGTCAAGGCTGCCGTTTGAGCGGTCGTAATAAATAAGTCGGTGATAGCAAGCAGTAAAGTCTGACAGCAGCAAAAACTCCTGCACTGTACAGAATCCCGAATAAGGGAAAAAAAAGAGGCTGGTTAAATAGCCAGTAATTATAATGAGTGGAGTAACAACACAATGACCATCATCACCAAAAAAAATCTGGTAGCAGCGGGGATTTTCTCTGCGCTATTTACGGCGAACGTTGCTATGGCAGCAGATGTACCTGCAGGGGTGCAGCTGGCGGATTCACAATCGCTGGTACGTAATAACGGAGCAGAGGTTCAATCTCTGGATCCGCACAAAATTGAAGGTGTGCCTGAATCCAACATTAACCGCGACCTGTTTGAAGGTTTAGTGATTGGCGATATTCAGGGCCACCCGATTCCTGGGGTTGCCGAATCCTGGGATAATAAAGATTTTAAAGTCTGGACCTTCCATCTGCGTAAAGACGCTAAATGGTCCGACGGTACGCCGGTAACCGCACAAGATTTCGTTTATAGCTGGCAGCGCCTGTCCGATCCGAAAACCGCCTCACCGTACGCGAGCTATCTGCAGTATGGCCACGTTGCCAACGTTGATGAAATTATCGCCGGCAAAAAGCCAATCACCGATCTGGGCGTTAAAGCGCTCGATGATAAAACCTTCCAGGTTACTCTGAGCGAGCCGGTTCCTTATTTCTATAAACTGCTGGTGCACCCGTCCGTTTCACCGGTGCCAAAAGCGGCTATTGAAAAATATGGTGAGAAATGGACTCAGCCGGCCAATATTGTCACCAACGGCGCCTATAAGCTGAAGGACTGGGTCGTTAACGAACGTATCGTTCTTGAGCGTAATACTCAGTACTGGGACAACGCGAAAACCGTTATTAACCAGGTAACCTATCTGCCTATTTCTTCAGAAGTCACCGACGTTAACCGCTACCGCAGCGGCGAAATCGACATGACCTATAACAATATGCCGATTGAGCTGTTCCAGAAGCTGAAAAAAGAGATCCCGAAGGAAGTTCACGTCGATCCGTATCTCTGCACCTACTACTACGAAATTAACAACCAGAAAGCGCCGTTTACCGACGTCCGCGTGCGTACCGCGCTGAAGATGGCGCTGGACCGCGACATTATCGTTAATAAAGTGAAGAACCAGGGCGATCTGCCAGCATACAGCTACACCCCGCCTTATACCGATGGCATGAAGGTCGTTAAACCAGAATGGTTTACCTGGACTCAGGATAAGCGTAACGAAGAAGCGAAAAAACTGCTGGCTGAAGCCGGATATACCGCGGATAAACCGCTGACCTTTAACCTGCTGTACAACACCTCCGATCTGCATAAAAAGCTGGCCATCGCCGTGGCATCCATCTGGAAGAAAAACCTCGGCGCCAACGTGAAGCTGGAAAATCAGGAATGGAAAACCTTCCTCGATAACCGCCATCAGGGCACCTTTGACGTGGCGCGTGCGGGCTGGTGTGCCGACTACAACGAACCCACCTCATTCCTCAATACCATGCTGAGCGACAGCTCAAACAACACCTCGCACTATAAGAGCCCGGCGTTCGATAAAATTATCGCGGAAACGCTGCAAACCAATGATGACGCCAAACGCGCAGATCTGTATGCGCAGTCGGAGCAGCAGCTGGATAAAGACTCTGTCATTGTGCCGGTCTTCTATTACGTCAACGCCCGTCTGGTTAAACCGTGGGTAGGTGGCTATACCGGTAAAGACCCGTTAGATAATATCTACGTTAAAAACCTGTATATTATCAAACATTAATGGCAAGACGTGGGGCAGGCATCGCTTGCCCCACCGTGTCTGAATTCATCGCATACGATAGGCACACGCCAGAAGGTACGGGCAATGTTAAAATTTATTTTTCGTCGCTGTCTGGAAGCGATTCCGACGCTGTTTATTCTTATAACTATCTCTTTCTTCATGATGCGCCTTGCGCCGGGAAGTCCCTTTACCGGCGAACGTACGCTGCCGCCAGAAGTGCTGGCGAATATTGAAGCAAAATATCATTTAAATGACCCCATCATGACCCAGTACTTCAACTATCTGAAGCAGCTGGCGCACGGTGATTTCGGTCCCTCTTTTAAATATAAAGACTATTCGGTGAACGATCTGGTGGCGTCAAGCTTCCCGGTCTCCGCCAAATTAGGCTTTGCCGCCTTCCTGCTGGCGATCGTTCTTGGCGTGAGTGCCGGCGTTATTGCGGCCCTCAAGCAAAATACCAAATGGGATTATGCGGTGATGGGGGTGGCAATGACCGGCGTCGTCATACCCAGCTTCGTGGTTGCGCCGCTGCTGGTGATGATTTTTGCCATCACCCTGCACTGGCTACCCGGTGGCGGCTGGAACGGCGGGGCGCTGAAGTTTATGATCCTGCCGATGGTGGCGCTGTCGCTCGCCTATATTGCCAGCATCGCGCGTATCACCCGCGGCTCGATGATCGAAGTCCTGCACTCTAACTTTATCCGCACCGCGCGGGCGAAGGGGCTGCCGATGCATCGTATCATCCTGCGCCACGCGCTGAAGCCTGCGCTGCTGCCCGTCCTCTCCTATATGGGCCCGGCGTTCGTTGGCATTATCACCGGCTCGATGGTTATCGAGACTATCTACGGTCTTCCGGGGATCGGCCAGCTGTTCGTCAACGGCGCGCTTAACCGCGACTACTCCCTGGTACTCAGCCTGACGATTCTGGTCGGCGCGCTGACCATTCTGTTTAACGCGATTGTTGATGTGCTGTATGCCGTTATCGATCCGAAGATTCGCTATTGAGGCCGGGGTTCGCCATGATGTTAAGTAAGAAAAACAACGAGGCGCTGGAGAACTTCAGTGAAAAGCTGGAAGTCGAAGGGCGTAGCCTGTGGCAAGATGCCCGCCGCCGCTTTATGCATAACCGCGCGGCCGTGGCCAGCCTGGTGGTGCTGATCGTTATCGCGCTGTTCGTGACCATTGCGCCGATGGTGTCGCAGTTTTCCTACTACGACACCGACTGGGGAATGATGTCCAGCGCGCCTGATACGGCGTCCAGCCACTACTTCGGTACCGACTCATCCGGTCGCGACCTGCTGGTGCGCGTTGCTATCGGCGGGCGTATCTCGCTGATGGTTGGCGTTGCCGCCGCGCTGGTGGCTGTGATCCTCGGTACGCTCTACGGCTCGCTTTCCGGCTATCTCGGCGGTAAGGTCGACTCCGTCATGATGCGCCTGCTGGAGATCCTCAACTCCTTCCCGTTTATGTTCTTCGTTATCCTGCTGGTGACCTTTTTTGGCCAGAACATACTGCTGATCTTCGTCGCCATCGGAATGGTTTCCTGGCTGGATATGGCGCGTATTGTGCGCGGCCAGACGCTGAGCCTGAAGCGCAAAGAGTTTATCGAAGCGGCCCAGGTCGGCGGCGTCTCGACCTTCAGTATCGTGACGCGTCACATCGTGCCTAACGTCCTGGGCGTGGTGGTGGTGTATGCCTCGCTGCTGGTGCCGAGCATGATCCTGTTCGAATCCTTCCTGAGCTTCCTCGGTCTGGGTACTCAGGAGCCGCTCAGCAGCTGGGGAGCGCTGCTGAGCGATGGCGCAAACTCAATGGAAGTGTCGCCGTGGCTGCTGATGTTTCCTGCGGGGTTCCTGGTGGTAACGCTGTTCTGTTTTAACTTTATCGGCGATGGCCTGCGTGATGCCCTCGACCCGAAAGACCGCTAAGGAGCGCCGTCATGAGCATAATTGAAACGGCAAAAGCGCCGCAGGCGCAGCAACAATCCGGGCTGCTGCTGGATGTTAAAGATCTCCGCGTGACCTTTAAAACGCCGGATGGCGACGTCACCGCGGTAAACGACCTCAACTTTAACCTGCGGGCCGGGGAAACGTTAGGCATTGTGGGTGAGTCGGGCTCCGGTAAGTCGCAGACCGCCTTTGCGCTGATGGGGCTGCTGGCAGCCAACGGCTATATCGGCGGCTCGGCGACCTTTAACGGTCGGCAGATCCTTAACCTGCCGGAACGTGAGCTGAATAAGCTGCGCGCCGAGCAGATTTCGATGATTTTCCAGGACCCGATGACCTCCCTGAACCCGTATATGCGGGTCGGCGAGCAGCTGATGGAGGTTCTGATGCTGCACAAAGGGCTGGGGAAAGCCGAGGCCTTTGAAGAATCAGTGAAGATGCTGGATGCGGTCAAGATGCCGGAAGCGCGCAAGCGGATGAAAATGTATCCGCATGAGTTTTCTGGCGGGATGCGGCAGCGCGTGATGATCGCTATGGCGCTGTTGTGCCGGCCAAAGTTGCTGATCGCTGATGAGCCGACGACGGCGCTGGACGTGACGGTGCAGGCGCAGATTATGACCCTGCTGAATGAACTTAAACGCGAATTCAATACGGCGATCGTTATGATTACTCACGATCTGGGCGTGGTCGCCGGGATCTGTGACAAAGTTTTGGTGATGTACGCCGGCCGCACCATGGAGTACGGTCACGCGCGCGATGTCTTTTATCATCCGTCGCATCCGTACTCTATCGGCCTGCTGAATGCGGTTCCGCGCCTGGACGCCGAAGGTGATGCGCTGTTAACCATCCCTGGCAATCCGCCGAACCTGCTGCGCTTGCCGAAGGGCTGTCCGTTCCAGCCGCGCTGTCCGCATGCGATGGAGATTTGTAATAGCGCTCCGCCTCTGGAGGAGTTTGCCCCTGGCCGCCTGCGTGCCTGCTTTCAACCGGTGGGAGATCTGCTATGAACGCCGTGACTGAACAAAGAAAAGTCCTGCTCGAAATCGCCGATCTAAAAGTCCACTTTGATATTAAAGATGGCAAGCAGTGGTTTTGGCAGCCGTCTAAAACGCTGAAGGCGGTTGATGGCGTAACGCTGCGTCTGTATGAAGGCGAAACGCTGGGCGTGGTGGGCGAGTCCGGCTGCGGTAAATCGACCTTTGCCCGCGCGATTATTGGCCTGGTGAAAGCGACCGAGGGCAGGGTAGCGTGGCTTGGCAAAGATTTGCTGGGCATGAAGCCGGATGAGTGGCGTGACGTGCGCAGCGATATTCAGATGATTTTCCAGGATCCGCTGGCGTCGCTGAACCCGCGCATGACCATCGGCGAGATTATTGCCGAGCCGCTGCGCACCTATCATCCGAAAATGACGCGCCAGGAAGCTCGCGATCGGGTGAAGGCGATGATGATGAAGGTTGGCCTGCTGCCCAACCTGATTAACCGCTATCCGCACGAGTTTTCCGGCGGCCAGTGCCAGCGTATCGGTATTGCCCGCGCGCTGATCCTTGAGCCCAAGCTGATTATCTGCGATGAACCGGTGTCGGCGCTGGACGTGTCGATTCAGGCCCAGGTGGTCAACCTGCTGCAGCAGCTGCAGCGCGAAATGGGTCTGTCGCTGATCTTTATCGCCCATGACCTGGCGGTGGTGAAGCACATCTCCGATCGCGTGCTGGTGATGTACCTCGGGCACGCGGTGGAGCTGGGCACCTACGATGAGGTGTACCACAACCCGCTGCATCCTTATACCAAAGCGCTGATGTCTGCGGTGCCGGTTCCCGACCCGGATCTGGAAAAAAATAAAACCATCCAGCTGCTGGAAGGTGAGCTCCCTTCGCCGATTAATCCGCCGTCGGGATGCGTTTTCCGCACGCGCTGTCCTCTTGCCGGGCCGGAATGTGCCAAAACGCGGCCGGTGCTGGAAGGAAGTTTCCGTCATGCGGTTTCCTGCCTGAAGGTAGACCCGTTATAATCTCCGGGGCTGACGCTGGTCAGCCCTTTTTTTTGTGAGGTTAACGTGGCTGTCAATATTCATGCCGCCCGTCAGCGGCTATTTCATGTGCTCTTCGATCAGCATCAGCGATCCGGGCGCCGCTTTGAAGGGCTGTGCGGCGTTTTTGCACTCCTCAGCGTGGTGGTTATTTTTGTCGAGTCGGGTCTGGGAACTCAGTACCACCTGACCGTTGATGAATGGCATATTTTCATCTGGCTGGAGCTGTTTGTTACCATCGTTTTTACTCTCGAATATATCCTGCGCATCGTTAGCTGGCCCAATCCGCTCAGGTATATTTTCAGCTTCTGGGGGCTGATTGATTTAGCGACGATTTTGCCGCTGTACGTGATGTGGCTATGGCCGGAAATAAGCATTAATTACGTCTTTGCCTGGCGCGCGATGCGTGCGATCCGAGCCTTGCGTATTCTCAAGCTGCTGCGCTTTATGCCGTCGTTGAATATCTTCTGGGCTGCTATCGTCAGCGCCCGCCATCAACTGATACTGTTTTACTCATTTATTGCCATTGTGATGGTGATTTTCGGCTCGCTAATGTATCTGATTGAGGGGCCGCAGTACGGATTCACCACGCTTAATGCTTCGGTGTACTGGGCTATCGTGACGATCACCACGGTAGGTTATGGCGATATTACGCCGCACACGCCGCTGGGAAGAATACTGGCATCGGTGCTGATATTAATCGGCTATTCCATTATCGCCATCCCAACCGGGCTGATTACGACCCATATGACCACCGCCTTTCAGAATCGCCGCAGCCAGCGGATCTGCCAGAACTGTCAGCACGGGCCTCATGATAAAAACGCGCGGTACTGCAACGCCTGCGGGAGTGCGCTTGCGCAGCAGGCGGACGGGTAAATAAAAATGCCTGCCGGTCGTTAAACGGGCAGGCATTTTTCAGGCCAGCAGAGGCCGGAATAAAATCTTATTCACGCCACAAAATATGGCACAGCTTGTGATCTTTCTCGCGGCACAGCAGGACGCGGGCGAAGATATCGTTGATTTCGCCACCGTCGGTGTCGGCAAGACCAATCACCACCTCGGCGAAGAAATCCGGGTTGAGATCGAAATCAACGTGCTCTTCCCAGTCTTCAGCCGGGTCAAAGAGCTCGGCGCCGCCGCGCTCTTCAAACTGCAGGTTAAACAGAATGACATCCGCCGGGTCGAGGTTGTCGACCGCCAGCTCGAGAAAGATATCGTAAGCCTGCTCAAGCGTTTCATCTTCGGTCAGGCGATTGTTTAAATCCATATCCATGATAGCTACCCGTTTAACATCTGATTGGCACGTTTTACAGCAACGGACTGAAGAAGTAAAACAGTCGCTCCGCTATCCGCTGCCAGAGCGGACGTTTTAACCATAGGCGGGCGTCGAGCAGGCGCGAGCGGGAGATATAATCATCCTGGACCGCCGCCAGATCGCTGCCAAAACCGGCGTCATCAATCACCAGCGTAATCTCGAAATTGAGCCACAGGCTGCGCATATCGAGATTGACGGTCCCCACCAGGCTCAGCTCGCCGTCGACCAGCACGCTTTTAGTGTGCAGCAGCCCGCCTTCAAACTGATAAATTTTCACCCCGGCTGCCAGCAGCTCGGTAAAGAAGGCCCGGCTGGCCCAGCCGACGAGCAGCGAGTCATTTTTGCGTGGCAAAATGATGCTGACATCAACCCCGCGCTGGGCGGCGGTGCAGATAGCGTGCAGCAAATCGTCGCTGGGCACGAAGTAGGGGGTGGTCATGATCAGATGTTCTTTGGCGGAATAGGCGGCGGTCAGCAGCGCCTGGTGAATCAAATCTTCCGGGAAGCCTGGGCCCGAGGCGATGGTATGGATGGTATGTCCGCTGGCCTCCTCAAACGGCATAATATTGAGGTCCGGCGGCGGCGGCAGGATCCGTTTACCGGTCTCGATTTCCCAGTCGCAGGAGTAAACGATACCCATCGCCGTGGCGACCGGGCCCTCCATGCGCGCCATTAGATCGATCCACTGGCCAACGCCGGAATCCTGCTTAAAGAAGCGCGGGTCCACCATATTCATACTGCCGGTATAGGCAATATAGTTATCAATCATGACCATTTTGCGGTGCTGACGCAGATCCATCCGGCGCAAAAATACGCGCATCAGATTAACCTTCAGCGCTTCGACCACCTCGATGCCGGCGTTGCGCATCATCGCTGCCCACGGGCTGCGGAAGAAGGCGACGCTGCCTGCGGAGTCCAGCATTAAGCGGCAGTGCACGCCGCGTCGGGCGGCGGCCATTAGCGATTCTGCAACCTTATCGGCCATCCCGCCGGGCTGCCAGATATAAAACACCATCTCGATATTGTGGCGAGCCAGCTGAATATCGCGGATCAGCGCCTGCATGACGTCGTCAGACTCGGTGAGCAGCTGCAGCTGATTGCCCTTGACGCCGGCGATCCCCTGGCGGCGCTCGCAGAGTTGAAACAGCGATTCGGCGACCGGACTATTATCGTCGGCAAAGATATGCTTGCAGGCCTTGAGATCGTTGAGCCACTTGGCGGTGGAGGGCCACATTGCCCGCGCCCGTTCGGCCCGGCGCTTGCCGAGATGGAGTTCACCAAACGAGAGATAGGCAATAATTCCGACCAGAGGAAGAATATAAATAACCAGCAACCATGCCATTGCTGAAGGGACGGCGCGCCGTTTCATCAATATGCGTAATGTTACACCGGCGATAAGTAACCAGTAACCGAGGATGACTAGCCAGTTCACCACCGTGTAAAAGGTTGTCATAGATGAAAAATCCTTTTGAATGACTCTATTTTATGAGTTTACGCATCAACATCCATCTGGCAAATAAAAACGCAGCGAAAGCGTTGGTCAGCCAGATTCATAGGCCTATAATGCAGGCTGTTTTTCACTTGTAGAGTAGTAGCAATGAAGCGTAGTAGAACGGAAGTAGGGCGCTGGCGCATGCTAAGACAGGTGAGCCGCCGTAAGTCACGCTGGCTGGAGGCCCAATCGCGCCGCAATATGCGCATCCTCGCCATCCGCAAGGAGCTGGTGAAACGACAGCGTCATTCCCTGTTGTTCGTCTTCACTGAGTACTGAAATAAAAGGCACCGCATGCGGTGCCTCTGTGTTTTTGACGACGGCTGGCCCTAAAATACCTTTTTGTAAGGCTTCACCGCGACGTTCTGGTACACCCCGGCAGCAATATAAGGGTCGTCGTTCGCCCATGACTGCGCGGCTTCCAGTGATTCAAACTCGGCAATAACCGTTGAACCGGTGAACCCCGCAGCGCCAGGTTCATTGCTGTCTACGGCAGGCATTGGCCCGGCGGTCAGCAGACGACCTTCATCATGTAGCAGTTGTAAACGCGCCAGGTGGGCGGGACGGACTGACGACCGCTTTTCCAGAGAATCGGCGATATCTTCAGCGTAGATTACGTAAAGCACGGCAAGGCTCCTTATCAATAAATGGGCGAATCACGTTAAGTGAATCCGGCCTTGACTGCAATGCAAAGATGCTCAGCGGGTTAAAATGCCCGCTACCGGGCTTTTTTTTAGCGGAAAGACGGCAAATTTTGATGCAAGCCAATAAGGCTTATTGAATATGATTGCTATTTGCATTTAAAATCGGGGCATCATTTTTCAACTGAAACGACTATGAGCGCAATGACCATTGATTTACCTCGCCGCTTCCCGTGGCCGACGCTGCTGTCCGTGACTATCCACGGTGCCGTTGTGGCGGGGTTGCTTTATACCTCGGTACATCAGGTTATTGAACGGCCATCTCCCTCCCAACCGATCGAGATAACCATGGTGGCTCCTGCGGATCTCGAGCCTCCTCAGGCCGCACAGCCGGTCGTGGAACCGGTTGTTGAGCCGGAGCCAGAACCCGAACCTGAAGTCGTGCCAGAGCCGCCGAAGGAAGCGCCGGTAGTGATTCATAAGCCTGAGCCGAAACCCAAGCCGAAGCCAAAACCGAAGCCGAAGCCGGAGAAAAAGATCGAGCAGCCGAAGCGTGAGGTTAAGCCTGCGGAAACGCGTCCGGCATCGCCGTTTGAAAATACCAACACTGCGCCAGCGCGTACGCCGCCATCCACATCCACGGCCGCCGCGAAGCCAACGGTTACCGCACCGAGCGGCCCGCGGGCGCTCAGCCGTAACCAGCCAACTTATCCGACTCGCGCCCAGGCGCTGCGTATTGAAGGTGTGGTGCGCGTGAAGTTTGACGTCACGCCGGACGGCCGCCTGGACAATGTCGAGATCCTTTCCGCGCAGCCGGCGAATATGTTTGAGCGTGAAGTGAAAAGCGCCCTGCGTAAGTGGCGCTACGAGCCCGGCAAACCGGGTACCGGCGTGACGATGACCATTAAGTTCCGTCTTAAAGGCGTTGAGATCGACTAACCGCCGTCAATAAGGCCCCTTACGGGGCCTCCTCTGCGAACACATCGTCGAGCGCTTTTTGCGCCGTCACGAGGTGCTGACCGCCGAACAAGATTGCCCGGTTGAAGAGCGTATAGAGCTGGTAAATAGGCTGGCGATCGAGGAACCCGGACGGCAAAGGTGAGACCGACTGATAGCCGTCGTATATTTGCGGCGGCTGCTCAGGATGCAGCGGCAGCATGGCGAGGTCGCACTCTCGGTCTCCCCAGTAGCAGGCCGGATCGAAGATATAAGGTCCGTTCGGCCCCAGCGCGCAGTTGCCGGACCAGAGATCGCCGTGCAGCAAAGAGGCCTGGGGCTGATGGCCGCTGAGGCGCTGCTGCACGTACTCAACAATGGTATCGATATCGCCGAAATGCAGTCCTTTCTCTGCCGCCAGCTCAAGCTGCCAGCCGATGCGCTGCTCGGCAAAAAATGTCGACCAGCGGCGTTGCCAGGCGTTGGGCTGGGGTGTCGTGGAAAGGTCATTATCAAAATCGAGCCCAAACTGCGGCTGATCGCTCCACTGATGCAGATGCGCGATTTGCTGACCGAGCAGAAAAGCGTTATGCGCGTCGAGCGGGCGAGGGGGCAAATACTCCATCACCATAAAGCTGTAGTCGCGGTCGCTGCCGACGGCAAACACCTGCGGTACGTGAACGGTTTTACTCCGCGACAGCAGCTCGAGCTGATCCGCCTCGGCGGTAAAGATAGGCAGTAGCTCACGTTCGTCACATTTCACGAAGTAGTCCTTCCCACCGAAGCGCAGGTGCCATGCTGCGTGGATTTCTCCGCCGGGCAGTTCGTTTCGCAGTTCGATTTCAGCTGCTTCAGTATGCCACTCGCTTAACAAATTGCTGATAGCCTGCCACATGCCGTCTCTCCCCATGTTTTCCACCATTTCATAAGGTTAGCGCATAACCTCGGCGTAAAATTCGAACTGACGCACAACTGACGCTTTCCACCGCGCCAATCGCACTTATTGAGCTTTCAGCCACTGAGAAAATGTGGTTACCGTGACTTCAGCAGGCCGCCCCAGCGCCGTTTCCGCTAATCCCGCGCTCAGATCCTGCACCTCTTGCGCGCTTTGCGGGGAAACCAGGCCAAAGGTGTTGGTTCCCAGCTCGTGAGGTTTTCCCTCGTCGTCATTCAGTACAAGGGTGAAGCCCGCGCGGGTAAGGTGATTGCTTAGCTCGTTAATCTCGGTAAGCGTCTCTTCGTGAAAACGGATCGTCACGACATGGGTTTGAATTTCGGCGCTCATTTTTCACCCCGTTGTTATCCATGGAATTTTCAGCATAGACCATGCTGGTTATTTGGCGACTCCCTCTGCCTGAGCAGAGGGAAGGGATTAGCGATCGCACAAATAGGCGTAAATTTTATGTGTGTTCTCCTGCGAGCAGAGGCGGGTGCCCTGATTGACGGTAGCGGCGCTGCCCGCCGCGACGCCAAAGCGCACCATGTCCTCGAGTCCGGCATCTTCGGCGAGGCGCAGGGTCATCGCACCCACCATGCTGTCGCCTGCGCCGACGGTGCTTTGGCTTTTCATCGGCGGTGGGACAACCTGCACGCTGCCGCTGCTATCGACACCCAGCGCCCCCTGTGGGCCGAGGGAGACGACGACTCTTCGGGCTTTGCCCGAGCGGATCAGCTCCTGTGCCGCCTGTCGAACGTCGTTCGGCTGGCTCAGATCGCGCTGGACGAGCGCGCTCAGCTCTTTTTGGTTAGGTTTGACGAGCTCAATGTTGCCCACCTCAAGCGCGGCCGCGAGCGCTTCTCCGGAGCTGTCGATAATGCAGCGCAGCTGGTGCTGCTGTGCTTTTTTTACCAGTTGGGTCAGATTTTCAATATCGATTCCCGGCGGCAGGCTGCCGCTGATCACCAGCAGCGAGCCGGGCTCAATCGCCAGCACCTTCTCCTCGAGAAGGCGGAACTCCTGCTGGGTTAGCGCCGCGCCGGGCATCACGAAGCGATACTGTTCGCCGCTGGAATCAACGTGGACGTGCAGATTTTGCCGCGTCCAGTCGCCGGTCTCGACGGTTTCTACGGGGACCTGCTCATCGGCAAGCAGGGCGGTGAGATGTTCCCCGGTTGCGCCGCCGGCGGGGAAAATTGCCGTGGCGTGGCCGCCGAGAAAGGTAATTGCGCGGGCGACGTTAATGCCGCCGCCCCCGGGTTCGAAAACCGGTGCGCTGCAGCGTAGTTTACCTTCCGGATAGATCTGCGGGGTCTGGGTGGCGCTGTCGAGCGAAGGAGCCAGAGTAAGCGTATAAATTTTGGTCATCAAATTTCCTCCATGATACGAGTCGGCTGTTCTTTTTTTAAGCATGGCACTTCTTATTGCTAAGGGAAAGCATACGCGGCGGGGATTTGTCGGGAAGAGGCTATTTTCATTATAAAATAAAGATAGTTCTGAGGGCCTTCTTATTCAAAAAATGAAAGAGTAATTGATTGCTATGTTAATCGTGCTTTTTTATAATTTACCGCCTTTCATTGGACCAGCAGCAGCGATCCTCGCGAAAGTTTCCGGGACCATCTGGGTCTCTCTTTTTGTTGTACGGACTCTAAATTAAATGAAGCTTTTGAAGACAGTACCCGCAGCGGCTATGCTGGCGGGGGGGCTATTTGCGTCTGCGTGCGCAATGGCCGACGATTCCGTTTTTACTGTTATGGATGACCCTTCCACTGCCAAAAAACCTTTCGAAGGTGCTGTTAACGCCGGCTATCTGGCGCAGTCCGGAAATACGAAAAGTTCCTCAATGACCGCGGATTCTACGCTCACCTGGTATGGCAATACGACAGCATGGTCGCTGTGGGGCAACGCCAGCAACACCTCGTCTAACGACCAGCGCTCTTCCGAGAAGTACGCGGTCGGCGGCCGTAGCCGTTATAACATGACCGACAGCAACTACCTGTTCGGCCAGGCCAGCTGGCTGACCGACCGCTATAACGGTTACCAGCAGCGCGATGTGCTGACCGCCGGTTACGGTCGTCAGATTCTCAACGGGCCGGTGCACAGCCTGCGTTTTGAATTTGGTCCTGGCGTGCGCTACGACGAATATACCGATGGCGATAATGAGACTCAGCCGCTGGGCTACGCCTCAGGCACCTGGGCATGGCAGATGACCGATAACGCCAAATTCACCCAGGGCGTTTCCGTGTTCGGTTCCGAAGATACCACGCTCAACTCAGAAAGTGCGCTCAACGTCGCTATCAACGCCCACTTTGCGCTGCGTGTTGCCTATAACGTGACCTGGAACTCCCAGCCGCCGTCATCGGCGCCGGAGCACACCGACCGTCGTACGACGCTGTCGCTCGGCTATAAGATGTAATATTTTCAGGCCGGTTATTCCGGCCTGATTGTTTTAAATTTAGCAATAAGTGACATTATTATTTTTGGTCTTTTGTTTTGTTTTTTATAAAAAGAAAATAACCTCCATAATTTCCTCATAATTGATTATCTTGATAAATATTTAACTTTTTTGACACGAATAGCTAAATATTTAGTCGGACAAAAATGTGATCTGGATCTATACTATCCGTCACAGGCAGAGAGGATATCTTTGCTCGAAATCCTTACGTAAATAAGAGAATCATCACTATGAAAAATAGCAAAATCGCAACTGCGGCCGTGATGCTGTGCGCGCTATCGTTCGGCGCCTTAGCCGCTAATCCAGTCCCACAGCCAGGCAGCAAGGACCATACCCAGGTCGGCATTGCTAAAGCGACCGACGTTGAAGCAGGCTCTAATATTGCCCCGGGATCGCAGTCCACGGGTCAGACAATGGGCGATGCTTTTAATGTCCATAAACTCGTTGCCGGCGAATGGTCCTGATATTTCATTCGTCCGTCGGGCTGTCTCTTATATTTTGAGAAATATAAAGCCGGGTAAAGATGTACCGGTTTGACAGGCATATGTTTGGCTCCGCGTTTCGATTTTGCCCGCTACCCCCTACCGCACGTAAGCAATACGGCGCGGGCGCTTATTTTTGTCCTTTTTATCTCAGCCCGTCGTTCCTGGCGATCTTTCGCCTCTTCCTCCTTGTTTTATCATTAATAGCAGCCATTTAGTGGGTTGTGACTTTTATCACGCACTAATGATGTGTAAACTAAAGCCCGGTGTTATCAGCAGGCGGCTGCAGGTGAGAACGGTGGGGTTACCCTCGTGCTCATATTTTCGCAGAGTGAAGCGGGAGCTCGGTCTGAACTTGTTGATAATTATGATTATATTGTTTTGTATGTGCTCTTTCGTGTGGGGCACCACTGCAAATAAGGACATGAAATGCCTGTAATTACGCTTCCTGATGGCAGCCAACGGCAGTTTGACCACGCGGTTAGCCCGCTTGACGTTGCCCTCGATATCGGCCCTGGCCTGGCGAAAGCCACCATCGCTGGCCGTGTGAACGGCGAGCTGGTTGATGCCTGCGATCCCATCGAAAACGATGCAACGCTCTCTATCATCACCGCTAAAGATGAAGACGGCCTGGAGATTATTCGTCACTCCTGCGCGCATCTGTTAGGTCATGCGATTAAGCAGCTGTGGCCGAACACCAAAATGGCTATCGGCCCGGTTATCGATAACGGCTTCTATTATGACGTTGATATCGATCGTACGCTGACCCAGGAAGACCTCGACGCGCTCGAAAAACGTATGCACGAGCTTGCCGAGAAAAACTACGACGTCATCAAGAAAAAAGTCAGCTGGCATGAAGCGCGTGAAACCTTCGTGCAGCGCGGCGAGACCTATAAAGTGTCGATCCTTGATGAGAATATTGCTCATGATGACAAGCCCGGCTTGTATCATCATGAAGAGTACGTCGACATGTGCCGTGGGCCGCACGTGCCGAACATGCGTTTCTGTCATCATTTCAAACTGATGAAAACCGCTGGCGCCTACTGGCGTGGCGATAGCAACAATAAGATGCTGCAACGTATTTATGGCACCGCGTGGGCGGATAAAAAGGCGCTCAACGCCCATCTGCTGCGCCTGGAAGAAGCATCTAAGCGTGACCACCGTAAGATCGGTAAGCAGCTTGACCTGTATCATATGCAGGAAGAAGCGCCGGGTATGGTATTCTGGCACAACGATGGCTGGACTATCTTCCGTGAACTGGAAACTTTCGTCCGCTCTAAGCTGAAAGAGTACCAGTATCAGGAAGTCAAAGGCCCGTTTATGATGGACCGTGTGCTGTGGGAAAAAACCGGCCACTGGGACAACTACAAAGATGCGATGTTCACCACCTCTTCTGAGAACCGTGAGTACTGCATCAAGCCGATGAACTGCCCGGGTCACGTGCAGATCTTTAATCAGGGCCTGAAATCCTACCGCGATCTGCCGCTGCGTATGGCGGAGTTCGGTAGCTGCCATCGTAACGAGCCGTCAGGCGCGCTGCATGGCCTGATGCGCGTTCGTGGCTTTACTCAGGATGACGCGCATATTTTCTGTACTGAAGAGCAGGTGCGTGATGAAGTTAACGCCTGTATTCGTATGGTCTACGATATGTACAGCACCTTTGGCTTCGAAAAAATCGTCGTCAAACTCTCAACTCGTCCGGAAAAACGTATCGGAAGCGACGAGGCCTGGGATCGTGCTGAGGCGGATCTGGCAGTCGCGCTGGAAGAAAACAATATCCCATTTGAGTATCAGCTGGGTGAAGGCGCGTTCTACGGTCCAAAAATTGAATTTACTTTGTATGACTGCCTCGATCGTGCATGGCAGTGCGGAACGGTACAGCTGGACTTCTCTCTGCCGCAGCGTTTAAGCGCCTCTTATGTAGGCGAAAGCAACGAGCGACAGGTACCGGTAATGATTCACCGTGCTATCCTTGGTTCTCTGGAGCGCTTTATTGGCATCCTGACCGAAGAGTTCGCCGGCTTCTTCCCAACCTGGCTTGCGCCAGTGCAGGTAGTGGTCATGAATATTACTGATTCTCAGGCCGATTACGTTAACGAATTGACGCGTAAACTACAAAATGCGGGAATTCGTGTAAAAGCGGACTTGAGAAATGAGAAGATTGGCTTTAAAATCCGCGAGCACACTTTACGTCGTGTCCCGTACATGTTGGTCTGTGGCGACAAAGAAGTCGAAGCCGGTAAAGTAGCCGTGCGTACCCGTCGCGGGAAAGACCTCGGCAGCATGGACGTAAATGAAGTGATCGAAAAGCTGCAACAAGAGATTCGCAGCCGCAGTCTTCAACAACTGGAGGAATAAGGTATTAAAGGCGGAAAACGAGTTCAAACGGCGCGTCCGAATCGTATTAATGGCGAAATTCGCGCGCAAGAAGTTCGCTTAACAGGTCTGGAAGGCGAGCAGCTTGGTATTGTGAGTCTGAGAGAAGCTCTGGAAAAAGCTGAAGAAGCCGGAGTAGACTTAGTCGAAATCAGCCCTAACGCCGAGCCGCCGGTTTGTCGTATCATGGATTACGGCAAATTCCTCTATGAAAAGAGTAAGTCTTCTAAGGAACAGAAGAAAAAACAAAAAGTTATCCAGGTTAAGGAAATTAA
Organism: Klebsiella sp. BIGb0132; assembly: GCF_024810075.1. Taxonomy (NCBI): domain Bacteria; kingdom Pseudomonadati; phylum Pseudomonadota; class Gammaproteobacteria; order Enterobacterales; family Enterobacteriaceae; genus Klebsiella; species Klebsiella sp. BIGb0132. The sequence goes on from NZ_JANUDW010000002.1 coordinate 98,458, forward strand.
ATTCCGACCTGGTACCGATGATGGCGACTACCAGGTAAAACTCCGCAGCCTGGTTCGCTTTCTGGAAGAGGGTGATAAAGCTAAGATCACGCTGCGTTTCCGCGGTCGTGAGATGGCTCACCAGCAGATCGGTATGGAAGTGCTTAACCGCGTCCGTGACGATCTGAGTGAACTGGCAGTGGTCGAATCCTTCCCATCGAAGATCGAAGGCCGCCAGATGATCATGGTGCTCGCTCCGAAGAAGAAACAGTAAGGCCTTCAAGTAGCAATTCCTGTGGAGCCTCTGGGCTTCGCAGGGACTGTTCGCCTACGTTTCGTTTATTAACAATGCGAAGTGGAAGTTATTAAAATGCCAAAAATTAAGACCGTACGCGGTGCTGCTAAGCGCTTCAAAAAAACCGGTAAAGGTGGTTTTAAGCACAAGCACGCTAACCTGCGTCACATTCTGACCAAAAAAGCTACCAAGCGTAAACGTCACCTGCGTCCGAAAGCCATGGTTTCCAAAGGCGATCTGGGCCTGGTAATCGCGTGCCTGCCGTACGCATAAGTCGTTAACCCTTTTAACTTTTTAATTAGAATAGATACAGGAGAGCACATATGGCTCGCGTAAAACGTGGTGTAGTTGCCCGTGCACGTCACAAGAAAATTTTGAAACAAGCTAAAGGCTACTACGGTGCGCGTTCTCGCGTATACCGCGTTGCCTTCCAGGCTGTTATCAAAGCAGGTCAGTACGCTTATCGTGACCGTCGTCAGAAAAAGCGTCAGTTCCGTCAACTGTGGATTGCGCGTATCAACGCAGCAGCACGTCAGAACGGTATTTCTTACAGCAAATTCATCAACGGCCTGAAAAAAGCCTCTGTTGAAATCGACCGTAAGATCCTGGCTGACATCGCAGTATTCGACAAATTAGCGTTCACCGCTCTGGTCGAAAAAGCGAAAGCAGCTCTGGCATAAGCCAGTTGAAAGAGGGAGCTTGTCTCCCTCTTTTTGTTTCAACTCTATCAATACATTGACTTTTATTGCTGTAAGCTTTTCAATACAGGTCTTACGTTTCGTGCCAGACAAGGTAATGCAAGCATGAATGCTGCTATTTTCCGCTTCTTTTTTTACTTTAGCACCTGAACTCAGGAGGCTAGCGCGTGAGAAAAGAAACGAAAAACAGCGCCAGAAAGCCTCCCACCGTGGAGGCTTTTTTCGTATATGAACTGGCTCGTTCTATTTCAAGCTGCAGGTGCGTGGCTTAATGCGCGTCATCCCGCCGGAATCTTCGTGCTGGATAACGGCTTTACCCGCTGCCTGCGACTCGAAATAGTCAGAGCAAAATAATGACCATAACCGGTGTCTGCACCGACATAATGAGGAAAACCATGTCACATCTCGCAGAGCTGGTTGCCAGTGCGAAGGCAGCCATTAATGAGGCATCAGATGTTGCCGCGCTGGACAACGTCCGCGTGGAATACCTGGGAAAGAAAGGGCATCTGACCCTTCAGATGACGACCCTGCGTGAGCTGCCGCCAGAAGAGCGCCCGGCTGCAGGCGCGGTGATCAACGAAGCCAAAGAGCAGGTCCAGCAGGCGCTCAACGCGCGTAAAGCCGATCTGGAAGGCGCCGCGCTGAATGCGCGTCTGGCCGCTGAGACCATTGACGTCTCGCTGCCGGGGCGTCGGGTCGAAAACGGCGGCCTGCATCCGGTTACCCGCACTATTGACCGCATCGAAAACTTCTTCGGCGAGCTCGGCTTTACGGTGGCAACCGGTCCGGAGATCGAAGATGACTATCATAACTTCGATGCGCTGAATATCCCGGGCCACCACCCGGCGCGCGCTGACCACGATACCTTCTGGTTTGATGCCACTCGCCTGCTGCGTACCCAGACTTCCGGCGTACAGATCCGTACCATGGAACATCAGCAGCCGCCGATTCGTATTATCGCCCCTGGCCGCGTTTATCGTAACGATTACGATCAGACCCATACCCCGATGTTCCATCAGATGGAAGGTCTGATTGTTGATAAGAACATTAACTTCACCAACCTGAAAGGGACGCTGCACGACTTCCTGCGTAACTTCTTTGAAGAAGATCTGCAAATTCGTTTCCGTCCGTCCTACTTCCCGTTTACCGAACCCTCTGCTGAAGTTGACGTCATGGGTAAAAACGGCAAGTGGCTGGAAGTGCTCGGCTGCGGCATGGTGCACCCGAACGTTCTGCGCAATGTCGGCATCGACCCGGAAGTCTATTCCGGCTTCGCCTTTGGTATGGGCATGGAGCGTCTGACCATGCTGCGCTATGGCGTAACCGACCTACGCGCGTTCTTCGAAAACGATCTGCGTTTCCTCAAACAGTTTAAATAAGGGCAGGACAGAACAATGAAATTCAGTGAACTGTGGTTACGCGAATGGGTTAATCCGGCGATCGACAGCGAAGCCCTGGCGAATCAGATTACGATGGCCGGCCTCGAAGTTGACGGCGTTGAGCCGGTTGCCGGCAGCTTTAACGGCGTCGTCGTCGGTGAAGTCGTCGAGTGCGGCCAGCACCCGAACGCTGACAAGCTGCGGGTGACCAAAATTAACGTCGGCGGCGAACGCCTGCTGGATATCGTGTGCGGCGCGCCGAACTGCCGCCAGGGTCTGAAGGTTGCGGTTGCTACTATCGGCGCCGTACTGCCGGGCGACTTCAAAATTAAAGCGGCAAAACTGCGCGGCGAGCCTTCCGAAGGGATGCTGTGTTCGTTTTCCGAGCTGGGTGTTTCCGACGATCACAGCGGAATTATCGAACTGCCGGCAGATGCGCCGATTGGTACCGATATCCGTGAATATCTGAAGTTTGACGACAACACCATCGAAATCAGCGTGACGCCGAACCGTGCCGACTGTTTAGGTATCATCGGCGTCGCTCGCGACGTGGCGGTACTGAATAAAGAGCCGCTGAACGCGCCGGAAATCACGCCGGTTGCGGCGACGATTGCCGATACGCTGCCGATCACCGTTGAGGCGCCGGACGCGTGCCCGCGCTACCTGGGACGCGTTGTTAAAGGCATCAACGTTAAAGCGCCCACTCCGCTGTGGATGAAAGAGAAGCTGCGCCGCTGCGGCATCCGCTCTATCGACGCGGTGGTGGATGTCACCAACTACGTTCTCCTCGAGCTCGGCCAGCCGATGCACGCCTTTGACCGCGATCGCATCGAAGGCGGCATCGTGGTGCGGATGGCGAAAGAGGGCGAAACGCTGGTGCTGCTGGATGGTTCCGAAGCCAGGCTCGACGCTGACACCCTGGTTATCGCAGACCACCAGAAGGCGCTGGCGATGGGCGGCATCTTTGGCGGCGAGCACTCCGGCGTGAACGACGAAACGCAGAACGTGCTGCTGGAGTGCGCATTCTTCAGCCCGCTGTCTATCACCGGTCGCGCGCGCCGTCACGGCCTGCACACCGATGCCTCCCACCGCTATGAGCGTGGGGTCGACCCGGCGCTGCAGCACAAGGCCCTGGAGCGTGCAACCCGCCTGCTGATCGATATCTGCGGCGGCGAAGCCGGCCCGGTGATCGACGTGACCAACGATGCGACCCTGCCGAAGGCGGCAACTATTACCCTGCGCCGTAGCAAGCTGGATCGCCTGATTGGCCATCACATTGATGATGCTCAGGTCAGCGATATTCTTAGCCGCCTGGGTTGTGAAGTGACCGCGGGCGAAGGCCAGTGGCAGGCCGTCGCGCCGAGCTGGCGTTTTGATATTGCGATCGAAGAAGATCTGGTTGAAGAAGTTGCCCGCGTATACGGCTATAACAACATTCCTGACGAACCGGTCCAGGCTGGCCTGATTATGGGCACCCACCGCGAGGCGAACCTGTCGCTTAAGCGCGTGAAAACCCTGCTCATCGACAAAGGCTATCAGGAAGTTATTACCTATAGCTTCGTTGACCCGAAAGTACAGCAGCTGATTCACCCGGGTGAAGAGGCGCTGATCCTGCCAAGCCCAATCTCCAGCGAAATGTCGGCGATGCGCCTGTCGCTGCTGACCGGCCTGCTGGGCACCGTGGTGTATAACCAGAATCGTCAGCAGAGCCGCGTGCGCATCTTTGAGAGCGGTTTACGCTTTGTTCCTGATACCGAGGCTCCGCTGGGGATCCGTCAGGACGTGATGCTGGCCGGCGTAATTTGCGGCAATCGCGTTGATGAGCACTGGAACCTGGCAAAAGAGTCCGTCGATTTCTATGATTTAAAAGGCGATCTGGAGTCCGTTCTCGACCTGACCGGTAAATTATCCGCCATCGAATTCCGCGCAGAAGCGAACGCCGCGCTACATCCGGGACAGTCGGCAGCGATTTATCTGAAAGGTGAACGCATTGGTTTCATTGGGGTTGTTCATCCTGAGCTGGAACGTAAACTGGATCTGAACGGTCGCACTTTGGCGTTTGAGCTGGAGTGGAACAAGCTTGCAGACCGCGTGGTGCCTCAGGCGCGCGAGATTTCTCGTTTCCCGGCTAACCGTCGCGACATCGCCGTCGTCGTCGCTGAAAACGTACCCGCAGCTGATGTTTTGACCGAGTGTAAGAAAGTTGGCGTAAATCAGGTAGTTGGCGTAAACTTATTTGACGTGTACCGCGGTAAAGGCGTTGCAGAAGGCAGTAAGAGCCTTGCAATCAGCCTAATCCTTCAGGATACCAGCCGTACACTCGAAGAAGAGGAGATTGCCGCTACCGTCGCCAAATGTGTAGAGGCATTAAAAGAGCGATTCCAGGCCTCATTGAGGGATTGAACCTATGGCGCTTACAAAAGCTGAAATGTCAGAATATCTGTTTGATAAGCTTGGGCTTAGCAAGCGGGATGCCAAAGAACTGGTAGAGTTGTTTTTCGAAGAGGTTCGTCGTGCTTTGGAAAACGGAGAACAGGTAAAACTCTCCGGGTTCGGCAACTTCGATTTGCGTGATAAAAACCAGCGCCCGGGTCGTAACCCGAAAACGGGGGAAGATATTCCGATTACAGCCCGGCGCGTGGTGACCTTCAGACCCGGCCAGAAACTTAAAAGCCGCGTCGAAAACGCTTCGCCCAGAGACAAATAATCTGAACTAACTAAAAAGGCCGCTGATGCGGCCTTTTTTCTTTTCATTTTCAGGATCAGGCTTTTACGGCAGTGACCATCACTTCGACGAGAATATCCGGGCGCGCCATCTCTGCCTGGACGGCCGCGCGCGCCGGGCTGTGGCCTTCCGGCAGCCAGGCAACCCAGGCTTCGTTAAAACCGGCAAAATCGCGGGCCATATTTTTCAGCCACACCTGCGCGGAAAGAATGTGCCCGTTGTCGCTACCGGCTGCCGCCAGCAGAGCGTCGATTTTCTCTAAAACTTCCCGCGTCTGCTGCATAATATCCTCCTCGCTGCTTTTCGGCGTTTGCCCCGATAAAAAGATCAGGTTGCCATATTCGACGCTGGCGGAAAGACGCGGCTGCGGATTGTTACGGATAATGTTCATGCTGATTTTTTCCATGTCAGGCCATCTAAAGCGATGGCGGGGTTTTCGCTATCGAGCAGGGCGCCGAGCACCGCCGCGCTGCCGGCGGCGAGGGTGAAACCCAGGCTGCCCTGGCCAAGGTTCATCCACAGGTTTTGGTAGCCGGCGCGTCCCAGCAGCGGAGGGCCGGCTGGCGTAGAAGGGCGCATACCGCTCCAGGCCTGCGCATCCTCAATGCCCTGGAGCTCGGGGAAGCTGCCGGCCACAATTTTTTTCAACGCCGCAATACGCTCAGGACGCAGTCCGTCACCGTCGTAGCCGATATCAACCATCGCGGCGATACGCAGCTGCTCTCCGAGGCGGGCATAGACAATTTTGTGCCCATAGTCGGTGACGCTGATATCCGGCGCGATCCCGGCCTGGGCCGGATAGGGCAGCGTCAGGCTGTAGCCTTTCAGGCCGCAAAGCGGCACGTGAATTCCGGTGCCAGCCAGTAACGGGCTGCTGCCATTGCCGGCGGCAACCACAAAATCATCGCCGACAATCGTTCCCCGGCTGGTTTCCGCCGATTGAATACGACCGCCTTTTTTATTCAGACGGCGAACGTCACAGTCGCCAGTGAGGGTAAAGCCGGCGCTGGCGTTGAGTTTCTCCAGCAGCGCCAGGCAAAACTGATGGCAGTCAGCGGTTTCGTCGCCGGGCGAATAAATACCGCCGCAGAGCGAGGCGCGGATATGCTTGAGCGCGGGTTCAAGTTCGATACACTCGGCTCCGCTCAGGGAGCGCTGATATTGCGGATTGATCCCTGTTTCCGCTTTATTCAGATCGTACTCCCGGCGATGGACGACTAATTTCCCGCAGCTTCGCCAGTGAAAGTCGCTCAGATTATCCTCATTCAACCACGCCTGCATAACCTGACGGCTGAGCAGCGACAGGCGAAGAATATGATCGCCGTTAACCTTATTGGTCCGGCTGTTGCAAGCGCGCAGGAACTGCAGCAGCCAGCGCCACTGGTCTGGGGACATCCGCAGGCGCATATTGAGCGGCGAGTCGCTCCTGCCCATCCACTTTATTCCCTGTAGCGGCACGCCGCGGTCGGCCAGCGGCGCGACGTAGCGGTAGCTAAGCTGGCCGCCGTTAGCAAAGCTCGTCGCCAGGCCGGGGGTCGCATTGCGCTCCAGCAGCTGGACCTCGTGGCCGCGCTTAATGAATACGTAGGCTGTCGCCAGCCCGATAACGCCGCCACCGATAATAACAATGCGCTTTTTCATAACCTGAGATATCCACCGCTGATAAATGCAATGGCGTTATGTCAAAGCATTTACCCCTGCGGCGCAATTGACTTTTTATTTTCAGGGTATAACCCCAGGTTAATTTCCTGCAGCTGTTTACGCAGCTGCCGGCAGATAAAATCGACAAATTTATGCGCAATCGGACTCAGGGAAACATCCGCCCGACGCAGCAAGCAGAGAGGGATCGTCATCGGCGGCGAAATAGGGTGGATCATCGTCGGGGTCAGGTTATGACGCGCGGAAAAAATATCGGTAATGCTGCAGCCCATGCCGCGTTTAACAAATTCAGTGGCCATGTAATAGGTCTGAACGTTGAGGCGGGTCGTCGAGAAGTCGCGACGGGTAGCAATGGCGGCCGACAGCGAGTGGGGGCCGGGAGAGATCCAGCGCTGCTGGTCTATCTCATCAATCGCCACCACGCCCTGGCGGTAGTCACGATCGATGTAGACCAGCGGCACTTCGGCAATGGTGGTGGTGATGATTTCGCCCTGCTGAACCGGCTGGAGCGTCAGCGCCAGATCGATCTCGCGCAGATCCAGTTTCTTGACCAATGTCTCAGTATGTTCCGTGGTCAGGGTCATCACCAGATTCGCGTTTTGCTGATAGAAGTCGGTCACCATTTCCGGCACCAGGCTCAGCCCGAGGCTGGGTAAACAGCCGAGGCTAATTTTTGCCCGCGGGTCGCGCGCCAGGTTGTCGGCAAGCAGGCGCAGATTATCCAGATCCTGGTAGATATTCTGCGCCTTCTCGAACAGCGTCAGCGCTTCGCTGCTCGGCAGCAGCTTGCCGCGAACGCGCTGAAAGAGTTTAAAACCCAGCTTCATTTCGGCGTTTTTGAGCGCCTTACTGGCCGCCGGTTGAGAGATATTCAGCGACTCCGCTGCTCGTGAAAGGGTGCCGCAGGTCATCACGGCGTGGAAGATTTCCAGGTGACGCAGTTTCATCAGGGGTTAACTCAGGGTTATAGGGGCCAGATAAAAATTCATTTTCTAATAACAATAAATTAACATAAATTCAATTCACAATCAGCGTTCTGTTTACTTATTGCGCTTTTTGCCCCGCCGGCAGGCGGAAAATCCGATTCTCAGAACAATACCTGTTGTCCCTACGCAAACCCTCAGGCCTTCGCGCCAACAATTATAACGAGGGGGATATTTTCTGAGCTGGCCCAAATGCGCTGACCTGAAATAGCGGTTGGTTTTATTGGCATCAAGGAGTTGTATGAGTGACTCAACGCTCTCCGGTAATCCTGTTACCCGAAGAACTATTACCAGAAAAAATATCGTTATTGGCCTGCTGTCGGGGCTATTTTTACTGATCGCCTTTTGGTGTCATGGCCGCCCCAGCGCAGAGCTGGGACTTCTCAGCTTTACCCCGCTGGTAGCATTAGCCGTGCTGTCGCTTATTGGCGTGGATATCGTGCTGGCGGTTATTTCATCAATTATTATTGCGATGATCATGACCTCTACCGGGCTGCCGGAAATGGGCACGATGCTGGCGAAATCGACCGGCTCTTTTATTGCCACCGTCGGGCTCATCATTATGCTCGGCGCCGGGGTGGGGGAGGTGGCTACCCGCACCGGCGCGGCGGTAGAGCTGGTGAAATTCGTGGTTCATCGCATAGGGCTCTCCAGCCAGACGCGGGTGAAATTTGGTATTGTCGCCTCCTCGATTCTGATTTGCGGCGCCCTGGGCACCATGGCCGGCGGTAACGCCATTATCGTCGCGGTGATTATTCCCATCGCCGCAGCGGTGCGCCTGACGCCGCCCACGGTGGCCGCGCTGATGATGACCGCCGGTTCTATCGGGCTGTTTACCGGCCCCTTTACCCCGAGTACGGTGACTATTCTTAAGCTCGGAGGCCTGAGCTATCCGGACTATTTACTCTACGTCGGTCTGCCGATGAGCGCCGTCACGCTGCTGGCCGGCTGGGTCATGGCGGGGCGTATCCAGAAAATGACCGAGGGCAAGCTTCGCTATGAGGTTAACCTTGCTGAGCAGCCGCAGGATGAGAATAATCCGACTCTTGCCCGCCGCAGAAAGCTGAGCGCGCTGGCCTTTGCGGCAACGATTATCGTGATGGCGGTGGTGGGGGTGGTTATTAAGGCCGGCTTTAGCTTCGCTATTATCGTGATGCTGCTGGTGGCGCTGATTACTGGCCTGGTCGGGGGGCTGCGGCCAACGCAGATCCTGCAGGCGCTGTATCACGGCTGCGGTCGGCTGGTGTGGATGTTCCTGCTGTACTGGCTCTATAACCCGATTCTTGAACTGATGGACGGGCTGCACGCTTACCAGGGGCTGCTGGACTACACCCAGCCGCTGCTCGAGGGGATCTCTCCCGCCTGGCTGTGCTTTAGTATTTTTGCTTTTAATATTATTGGCCATGTCCCCGGCGCGGCGGTAGCGCAGATGACTTTTACCCATAAAATCTTCGGCCCGATGCTGATGGCGGCAGGCGTCCCGCCGCAGGGGACAACCGCCGTGCTGCTGGCATCATCGCAGGTTGACTGGTTTGGTCCGTTCCCGTCGTCGGATATGTTTGGACAGATGGGGCTGGCGCAGTCCACGCATTTGAAATATATGCTCTACAACGGCTGGGCCATCGTTCTGGCTAATATTGTTCTCTTCGCCGTTCTGTTCCAGGTCCTGGTGTAGCAGCTGCGCGAGCGGGCAGCGCGATTCTGCCCGCTCGCGTCCGTCGATATGCGCCATACGCCGATGTTTTGCTTTTCTCCCCGCAATACCCACCGTAAAATCAAATACATCTCTTTCTTGCATCCCGGTATTTATGCAGACCTTTGCTCAAATTCAACAGCGCCGCAGCCGGCGCTGGCTCGTTGCTTTACTGCTGCTGCTGCTGGCGATGATGGCCGCCAGCCTCTGCGCGGGCGATCTCTGGATCCCGCCGCAGGAGTGGTTCAGCGCCAGGGGGCAGCTCTTCATCTGGCAAATTCGCCTGCCGCGCACCCTGGCGGTGCTGCTGGTGGGCGCCGCTTTAGCGCTCTCCGGGGCGATCATGCAGGCGTTGTTCGAAAACCCGCTGGCGGAGCCGGGGCTGCTGGGGGTCTCTAACGGCGCGGGGGTCGGGCTCATCGCCGCCGTGCTGCTGGGTAAAGGATTCCTTCCTGGTTGGGTGCTGGGGCTGTGCGCCATTGCCGGCGCGCTGGTTATCACCTTTATACTGCTGCGCTTTGCCCGTCGGCATCTGTCAACCAGCCGTCTGCTGCTGGCAGGCGTAGCACTGGGCATTATCTGCAGCGCGCTGATGACCTGGGCCGTCTATTTCTCCACCTCGTTCGATTTACGTCAGCTGATGTACTGGATGATGGGCGGCTTTGGCGGCGTAGACTGGCAGCAGCTGTGGCTGATGCTGGCGCTTCTGCCGGTGCTGGCCTGGGTGGGGCTACAGTCGCAGCCGCTGAATATGCTGGCTTTGGGAGAGGTATCGGCTCGCCAGCTGGGCTTACCGCTGTGGCTGTGGCGTAAGCTGCTGGTAGTCGCCACCGGTTGGCTGGTGGGGGTGAGCGTGGCGCTGGCCGGAGCCATCGGTTTTATTGGGCTGGTGATCCCGCATATCCTGCGGCTATGCGGCTTAAGCGATCATCGCGTTCTGCTGCCGGCCTGCATGCTTGCCGGGGCCAGTGCGCTGTTAGGCGCCGATATCGTCGCCCGCCTGGCGCTGTCGGCAGCGGAGCTACCGATCGGCGTGGTGACCGCGACGCTGGGCGCGCCAGTGTTTATCTGGCTGTTGCTGAAGTCCGTGCACGCGCAATAAGCACCGAATCCAGGCGCATCGGCAGGGCGTCTATCGCCTGCCGATGCGCAGATTAAGTGCTATTACCACCCCTTGATAGCATCACCTTTATAAACTTCCAGCGCTTTGTCAGCGACCTCTTTAGTCTGGAACGCCTCTTTCAGCTCCTGAACTTTTTTGCTGTCTTTATTATCTTCGCGAGACACGATAGCGTTCACGTACGGCGAGTCCTGGCCTTCCATAAACAGACCATCCCGCGCGGCGGACAGGCCAACCTGCGCCGAGAAGTTGGTGTTAATAATCGACAGGCTAACGTCAGGATCGTCCAGGGTACGCGGCAGCTGCGGGCTGTCCACTTCGACAATTTTCAAATGCTTAGGATTGTCGATAATGTCCAGCGCCGTTGGCAGATAGCCGACGCCATCTTTCAGCTTGATCAGGCCCTGCGCCTGCAGCAGCAGCAGGCTGCGCCCCAGCGTCGTGGTCTCGTTGGAAATAGACACCGTCGCACCATCCGGCAGCTCGTCGATATTTTTTATCTTGCGAGAGTAGGCGGCGATAGGGAAAACAAAGGTTTTGCCGACGACGGCGAATTTGTAGCCGCGCTCTTTCGACTGCGCTTCGAGGTAGGGCAGCGTCTGGAAGGCGTTAGCGTCGACGTCTTTATTATTTAACGCTTCGTTAGGCAGGACGTAATCATTAAAGGAAATCACCTCGACGTCGAGGTTATATTTGTCCTTGGCCACCTGCTCAACGACTTTCCAGATAGCCTCATCCGGACCGGTATTGATCGCCACCTTGACCTTATTATTATCGTCAGGGGAGCAGGCCGATAACAGCACCACCGATGAGGCAATCAGTACCGAACTCAACAGCTTCTTCATCTATAAAACTCTCTTAAATTAATCATTAACGAAATGCTATTACATCCATTTAACACTGTACACTGAATTGCGCGACGTCCCTATTGAGAGGAATTCATGTTGCCGTATGAGCACGGTACGGTATGCCGGTCAGACGATTCAAAGTACAATGACCGCGCCTCAATCCGCTACAGTAGATAGGGATCACCTGAACCAGAAATCGCTTTTATTCACAGAGGGAAGGCTATGCAACACACTATTCTTGATACCGAAGTTACCACGATCGATGGCGAGAAAACGACGCTTAACGCCTATGCGGGCAAAGCGCTATTAATCGTTAACGTGGCCTCAAAATGCGGCCTGACGCCGCAGTATGAACAGCTGGAAGCGCTGCAGCAGGAGCTTGAGAACGATGGCTTCACGGTGCTGGGTTTCCCCTGTAACCAGTTCCTTGGACAGGAGCCGGGCAGCGAGGAGGAGATCAAAACCTTCTGTAGCACCACCTATGGCGTGACCTTCCCGCTGTTCAGTAAAGTTGACGTTAACGGCGAACATCGTCATCCGCTCTACCAGAAACTGGTTGAGGCCGCCCCGCAGGCCGTAGCGCCGGAAGGCAGCGGCTTTTACGAGCGAATGGCAAGCAAAGGCCGCGCGCCGCAGAACGATGGCGATATTTTATGGAATTTCGAAAAGTTCCTGCTGAGCGCCGATGGCCAGACTATCCAACGCTTCTCGCCCGATATGGCGCCGAACGATCCGCTGCTGCTGGCGGCGATTAAAGGAGCTTTAGCGAAATAATGTCGTTTTTGATGCAGCTACAGGACGTAGAAGAGCCGGGGCGGCTGGCAGCGTTTAGCGCCGAGGTTCGACCGGGAGAAATGATCCATATCGTCGGGCCAAACGGGGCCGGGAAGAGCACGCTGCTCATGCGCATGGCCGGCCTGACGACGGGGCCCGGGCGCATCATTTTCAACGAACGGCCGCTAAAGATGTGGCCGGCCTCCGAGCTGGCGCGACATCGCGCTTACCTCAACCAGCATCAGGCGCCGCCCTTCGCGATGCCGGTCTGGCACTACCTGTCGCTGCATCTGCAAAATAACGCGCGGAGCGATCTGCTCGGCGCGGTAGCCGAGAGGCTGGGGCTGAGCGATAAGCTTGGGCGCCAGGTCAATCAGATTTCGGGCGGCGAGTGGCAGCGCGTGCGGCTGGCGGCGGTCATTCTGCAAATCGACCCGCTGGCCAACCCCGCGGGACAGCTGCTGCTGCTCGATGAGCCGATGAACAGCCTCGACGTGGCGCAGCAGGCGGCGCTCGACGGCGTTCTCAGCGAACTGTGCGCGGCGGGGATCGCGGTGGTCATGAGCAGTCACGATCTCAACCACACGCTACGGCATGCGCAGCGGGCGTGGCTTATCTGCCGGGGAAAAAAGATAGCCTGTGGTTATACCTCAGAGGTATTGACCGAAGAGAATTTAACCGCCGCCTATGCGATTTCTTTCCAGCGGGTGGCGTTTGGCGGTCATTTTATGCTCATCGCGTCACAGTAGCGCGAAGCAAGCTTGCCAGTTCATTGATAAACCAGCTAAATTATCCTGACAATAAGATAAGGAACAGAGGAATCGTCTGAGATGCGTTTGTGGTTCATTCTTTTGACGGCACTATTTCTGGCAGGCTGCAGCAGCCACCGGGCGCCGCCGCCCAATCCCCGGCTTGCGGATTCTATTACCGTCATCGCTAATCTTAACGATCAGCTGCGGAACTGGCGGGGGGCGCCGTATCGCTACGGTGGGATGACGCCGCGCGGGGTGGACTGTTCCGGCTTTGTGGTGAGAACCTTCCGCGATAAGTTTTCCATGCAGCTGCCGCGTGAAACCCGCGAGCAGGCAGAGATCGGCACCCGCATTGATAAAAGCGAACTGCTGCCCGGGGATCTGGTGTTCTTCAAGACCGGCTCCGGCGAGAGCGGTTTACACGTAGGGATCTACGATACCGATAACCAGTTCATCCATGCTTCGACCAGCAACGGCGTTACGCGCTCGTCGCTGAATAACGTGTACTGGAATAAAAAATTCTGGCAGGCGCGCAGAATATAGCGTCACGCGCGGTTTGCCGGGTTCACGTCGGTCGGCTGTGAGGTGTTCCGTTCACCGGACGCCTGGCAGAACATGCGGCTTAGATGTAAGGAGACCGTGGCCAGCGAGCGGGGAATGGAGACCGCTGCGGAGCGATCCCCCAGGTCAGCTGAGAGGAGGTTCCGTTCACCGGACGCCTGGCAGAACATGCGGCCTCGACGCCAGGTGACCGGGTTAAGGGGAAGATAACCGTCTTCCCCTTAACAATCCCCGCGGTCCCGCACGGAAATCGGTGCTGCGCACTGCGCTCACCTCCCGGCCTGCAGCCTGCGGTCGGCTCAACTCGACCTGCTCGCCCGTTCCGGGGCTCGCTCCTGTCTCGATTCGCCTCTTGCCTCCATCCCTGGCGGCCAGCCCTTGTCTTCCGGCCTTCGGTTCGCCGATTTCAGCGGGGGTCAGGGCCCCGCTGCACGATTTTCTATCACTAAACGTTCAGTGTTGCGAAGAGACGGACGGGTGAGGGCAGTAACCTCCGGGTCTCTTAGTTAACAAACACAGGTGCAAACGCGAGACCTCCGGCTTCCTCACTTTTATCTTGATAACCCTGCCATTCGCCCGTGTTAATACTTTGTTGAAGGCACTACACTGAAGACCGGAGGAACCCATGACCCTGTCTTTTACAACCCACTGGCGTGATGAACTGCCAGATTTCTACACCGCCCTGACCCCGACGCCGCTGAGCAACGCGCGGCCGATCTGGCACAACGCGCCGCTGGCGAAAACGTTGGGCGTGCCTGAGGCGCTATTTCAGCCGTCAACGGGCGCCGGCGTTTGGGGCGGCGAAACGCTGCTACCCGGCATGTCGCCGCTGGCGCAGGTCTATAGCGGCCATCAGTTCGGCTCCTGGGCCGGACAGCTGGGCGACGGCCGCGGGATCCTGCTGGGCGAGCAGCAGCTGCCCGATGGCCGGCGGATGGACTGGCACCTGAAGGGCGCCGGACTCACGCCCTACTCGCGAATGGGCGACGGGCGCGCGGTGCTGCGCTCGACGATCCGCGAAGGCCTGGCATCGGAAGCGATGCACGCTCTGGGCATTCCTACCACCCGCGCGCTGTCGATCGTGACTAGCGATACGCCGGTGTATCGTGAAACCGTCGAGCAGGGAGCGATGCTGATGCGCATCGCTGAGAGCCACGTGCGCTTTGGCCACTTCGAGCACTTCTACTATCGCCGGGAGGCGGAAAAGGTGCAGCAGCTGGCCGACTACGTGATTCGTCATCACTGGCCCGAACTCGACGGAGAGGCGGATAAGTACATCCTGTGGTTCCGTGACGTTGTCACCAGAACGGCGACGCTTATCGCCAGCTGGCAAACGGTAGGCTTTGCGCATGGGGTAATGAATACCGATAACATGTCTATTCTCGGCCTGACGATGGACTACGGCCCGTACGGGTTCCTTGATGACTTCAAGCCTGATTTCATCTGCAACCATTCGGATTACCAGGGGCGCTATAGCTTTGAGAATCAGCCGGCGGTAGGGCTGTGGAATCTGCAGCGTCTGGCGCAGTCACTGTCGCCGTTCATCAGCGCCGATGCGCTAAACGCGGCCCTGGATGGCTACCAGCACGCGCTGCTGAGCGCCTACGGCCGCCGCATGCGCGACAAGCTTGGCCTGTTCACCCCGCAGCAGGGCGATAACGATCTGCTGGACGGCCTGTTTGCGCTGATGATACGTGAAGGCAGCGATTACACCCGCACCTTCAGGATGCTGAGCGCCAGCGAGCAGCTCAGCGCCGCCTCGCCGCTGCGCGATGAGTTTATCGATCGCGCCGCTTTTGATAGCTGGTTCGACGGCTACCGTGCGCGGCTGCGTGATGAGCAGATTGATGATGCGCGGCGCCAGCAGCGCATGCGTTCCGTCAACCCGGCGCTGGTACTGCGTAACTTGCTGGCGCAGCGGGCCATTGAGCAGGCGGAGCAGGGGAATATTGGCGAACTGGAGCGGCTGCACGAGGCGCTGGCTCAGCCGTTTACCGACCGGGAAGATGATTACGTCAGCCGCCCGCCGGACTGGGGGAAAGGGCTGGAAGTCAGCTGCTCCAGCTGATAGGCCAGTGCAATCGGGGGCCGTGCTCTCCTCGTGCCAGGCGGCGGGGAGGGCTATTTTGTCAGGATCAGCTTGCCGGCATGGGTTTGACGCAGCAGATAGCGCTGGCCATCATGCTCGATAACTACCCGACCTTCGGGACCTAGCAGCGCCCGGCTGCAAATTTTGCGATCCGTGGCGACAGGGTAAGGGGCATTGTCTTTTGTTTTTTCAGCTGTGGCAGTGTTATCCATTCGCGTCATAGCACCAAAAATAAAAATAAAAGTAACAATGATAATCATTATCAGTAATGTTAATTTTCACGGCAAGCGTTTTTTATCAAAGTACTATATTTGGCAGGTTAGCGGTGGGGATATTCCGGCACGTGGGGGGAGTCCCACCGCCATCGCGGTGGGAGAGTAAGCCTACAGGCGAGTGGCGGTTGCCGCAGCCAGTTCAGCCAGCAGGCGCTCGCTGTCTTCCCAGCTCAGGCACGGGTCGGTAATCGACTGACCCCAGGTCAGCGGCTGCCCGGCGACCACTTTCTGCGTCCCTTCCTTGATGAAGCTTTCCGCCATGATGCCGGCGATGGCCGTCGATCCGTCGCGGATCTGCTGACACACGTTCTCGCACACTTCCAGCTGGCGACGATGCTGTTTCTGGCAGTTGCCGTGGCTGAAGTCCACCACCAGCTGCTCCGGCAGATCAAACTCGCGCAGCGCATCGCAGGCGGCGCTAATATCCGCCGCATGATAATTTGGCCGTTTGCCGCCGCGCATAATGATATGCCCGTAAGGGTTGCCGCTGGTCTGATAGATGGTCATCTGACCCTGCTTGTCCGGAGAGAGGAACATATGGCTGGCGCGGGATGCGCGAATCGCATCAACGGCGATGCGCGTGTTGCCATCGGTGCCGTTTTTGAATCCGACCGGGCAGGAGAGCGCGGAGGCCATTTCACGGTGGATTTGGCTCTCGGTAGTGCGCGCGCCGATGGCGCCCCAGCTGATTAGATCGGCAATAAACTGTCCGGTCACCATATCGAGGAATTCGGTGGCGGTCGGCACGCCCAGCTCGTTGATCTGCAGCAGCAGGCGACGCGCTACTTCGATACCGTGATTGACCCGATAGCTGCCGTTCAGGTCAGGGTCGGAGATCAAACCCTTCCAGCCGACAACGGTGCGCGGTTTTTCAAAATAGGTGCGCATCACGATTTCCAGCTGCGGCTGGTAGCGCTCGCGCATCGCCTGCAGGCGCTGCGCATACTCCAGCGCGGCCTCGGTATCGTGAATGGAACATGGGCCAATAACCACCAGCAGGCGGCGATCTTCCCCGTTAAGGATCTTTTCAATTCGGCGGCGGGAAGCGGAGACGTGTGCCGCGACATCGGCAGATACGGGATGCCGCTGGGCCAGCTCCGCAGGCGTTACCAGGCTTTCAATGCGCGCGGTACGCAGTTCGTCTGTTTTATTCATTGGGGTCTCAAAAATCTGTTTCTTCCGCGACGAAACTGCCGGGAAGTGATGCGCATCACGATAAACCAATCCCCGCTTATTGCAAGAGCGGGGGATGATCCTGTATAGGCCACGGGTGATAGCATAAACAAATTTTCAATAATGTACTAGTGTGTTAGTACATTCTTCGATTCAGCCCCATGATGTCCATGATTTTCGTCGCGATTTCCTCTACCGAATAGTTGGTACTATTCAGGCAGGGAATTTTATTTTTGCGATACAGGGCCTCCACCTCGGTGACCTCCATTCGACACTGGCGCATCGAAGCATAGCGGCTGTTTTCCCGACGCTCTTCGCGGATCGCCGCCAGGCGCTCCGGATTAATGGTCAGACCGAACAGTTTGTGCTGGAGAGGTTTGAGCGAGGCGGGCAGGATTAAATTATCCATATCGTCGGCGATAAACGGATAGTTGGCGGCGCGGATACCGTACTGCATGGCCAGATACAAGCTGGTCGGCGTTTTGCCGCAGCGTGAGACCCCCAGCAGGATCACCTGCGCCTGATCGAGATTGCGCAGCGAGATGCCATCGTCGTGGGCGAGGGTGTAGTCAATGGCGGCAATACGCGCATCGTACTTGTTCAGGTTACCCGGCGTCAGGCCGTGGGTACGATGAGCGATCGGCGTGGGGTCGAGGCGCAGCTCCTGCTGCAGCGGCGCCACCAGCGCCTGCACGATATCCTGACAGAATCCTTCACTTTGCACGATAATGTCGCGAATTTCCGGGATCACAATGGAGTAAAAAACCAGCGGACGGATACCGCTTTGCTGATAGATCGCGTCGATTTGCTCCTTCACCGCCCGCGCCCGGCTGATGTTCTCCACGAACGGCAGGGTAACGCTGCTGATAGCGACCGGAAACTGCGACATCACCGCGTGCCCCAGCACCTCGGCGGTAATGGCTGTCCCGTCGGAAATATAAAATACGTGGCGATCTACAGCACTTTCCATTTTGACCATCCGGTATAATGAGTTTAATTACCTGAAAGCAGTTATTAAATTTAAGCATATCCGTTTATGTTTTGTCTCACTTTAAAAATGAAACGCTATTTTTATTTTTAATGAAAAGGTGGGTTCATTTTTGCCTGCTGGTTATTTTTTGTCTCTTATTGCAGCAGATTTAAGAAGAATCATTGAGTTAGCTATATCAGGTGAACTGTCCTAAAAAAGAAAAAATAATTTGCTTGAACGATTCACCGTTTTTTTCAGCCGCGTAAATATGTCAGGATAAATCCCGTAGTTGATCGTGAGTTTTTTATCACTGGTATTAAATCACAAAAGGATTGTCTCGATGTCCAACAATGGCTCGTCACCGCTGGTGCTTTGGTATAACCAACTCGGCATGAATGATGTAGACAGAGTTGGGGGCAAAAATGCCTCCCTTGGTGAAATGATCACTAATCTGTCCGGTATGGGTGTTAGCGTACCGAACGGATTTGCCACCACCGCTGATGCCTTCAATCAGTTCCTGGACCAAAGCGGCGTAAACCAGCGCATTTATGAACTGCTGGATAAAACCGACATTGACGACGTTTCCGCATTAGCGAAAGCGGGGGGACAGATCCGTCAGTGGATCATCGATACCCCGTTCCAGAGCGAACTGGAAGACGCGATTCGCGATGCCTATAAGCAGCTGTCCGCCGACAACGCTGAGGCCTCTTTTGCCGTGCGCTCCTCCGCCACGGCCGAGGATATGCCCGATGCCTCCTTCGCCGGGCAGCAAGAGACATTCCTGAACGTGCAGGGCTTCGATGCCGTGCTCGTCGCAGTGAAGCACGTGTTTGCTTCGCTGTTTAACGATCGTGCGATCTCCTATCGCGTGCATCAGGGTTACGATCACCGCGGCGTGGCGCTATCCGCCGGGGTGCAGCGCATGGTCCGCTCCGACCTCGCCTCGTCCGGCGTCATGTTCTCCATCGATACCGAATCCGGTTTCGACCAGGTGGTGTTTATCACCTCTGCCTGGGGCCTGGGGGAAATGGTGGTGCAGGGCGCGGTCAACCCGGATGAGTTCTACGTCCATAAGCCAACGCTGGAAGCTGGCCGTCCTGCTATCGTGCGCAGAACCATGGGATCGAAAAAAATCCGCATGATTTATGCGCCGACCCAGGAGCATGGCAAGCAGGTGCGTATCGAGGATGTGCCGCAGGCGCAGCGCGATATTTTCTCGTTGACCGACGAGGAAGTGCAGGAGCTGGCGAAGCAGGCGGTGCAGATCGAGAAGCACTACGGGCGTCCGATGGATATCGAGTGGGCGAAAGATGGCCATACCGGCGAGCTGTTTATCGTCCAGGCCCGTCCGGAAACCGTGCGCTCGCGCGGCCAGGTCATGGAGCGCTATACGCTGCATGCCCAGGGGCAGATTGTCGCCGAAGGGCGTGCCATCGGTCACCGCATTGGCGCGGGCCCGGTGAAGGTTATCCATGATATCAGCGAGATGAACCGCATCGAGCCGGGCGACGTCCTGGTTACCGACATGACCGACCCGGACTGGGAACCGATCATGAAGAAAGCGGCGGCCATCGTGACCAACCGCGGCGGGCGTACCTGCCACGCGGCGATTATCGCCCGTGAGCTGGGGATCCCGGCAGTGGTGGGCTGCGGCGACGCCACCGATCGCATCCAGGAAAACCAGAACGTGACCGTTTCCTGTGCGGAAGGCGATACCGGCTACGTCTATGCTGAGCTGCTGGACTTCAGCATCAAGAGCTCCAGCGTGGGCGAAATGCCCGACCTGCCGCTGAAAATCATGATGAACGTCGGTAACCCGGACCGGGCGTTTGACTTCGCCTGCCTGCCAAACGAAGGCGTAGGTCTGGCGCGCCTGGAGTTCATCATCAACCGGATGATTGGCGTTCACCCGCGCGCGCTGCTGGAGTTCGATGACCAGGAGCCTGGCCTGCAGAACGAAATCCGCGAGCTGATGAAAGGCTACGATTCACCGAGAGAGTTCTACGTCGGTCGCCTGACGGAAGGGATCGCCACCCTGGGTGCGGCATTCTATCCGAAACGCGTTATCGTGCGCCTGTCCGACTTCAAATCTAACGAATACGCCAACCTGGTGGGCGGCGAGCGCTATGAGCCGGAAGAAGAGAACCCAATGCTCGGCTTCCGCGGCGCCGGCCGCTACGTTTCCGACAGCTTCCGCGACTGTTTTGCGCTGGAGTGCGATGCGGTTAAGCGCGTGCGTAACGACATGGGGCTGAGCAACGTCGAGATCATGGTGCCGTTCGTCCGTACCGTCGCCCAGGCGAAAGCGGTAGTGGAAGAGCTGGAGCGTCAGGGCCTGAAGCGCGGCGAGAATGGCCTCAAAATCATCATGATGTGTGAAATTCCATCCAATGCCCTGCTGGCGGAACAGTTCCTTGAGTACTTTGACGGCTTCTCTATCGGCTCGAACGATATGACGCAGCTGGCGCTGGGCCTGGATCGCGACTCTGGCGTTGTTTCTGAGCTGTTTGACGAACGTAACGACGCGGTGAAAGCGCTGCTGTCGATGGCGATTCGCGCGGCGAAGAAGCAGGGTAAATATGTCGGTATTTGCGGACAGGGCCCGTCCGACCATGAGGACTTTGCTGCCTGGCTGATGGAAGAGGGGATTGACAGTCTGTCCCTGAACCCGGACACCGTGGTGCAAACCTGGCTTGGTCTGGCTGAGCTCAACAAATAACGCACCTTTGCCCATGCAAACCCCGCCGCTAATGGCGGGGTTTTTTATTTTAATAGCCTCCTGGTCAGGTATTTTGCGGTCAGGCATATAGAGCGGAAAGAACAGTTCGTTTTCCTGGTGCGCCTGTGCCCTTCCTGCCAGACAGCTATATCAAGGCTGAAAGCTTTACAGCGATGAAAAAGGAAACATAGCGTATCGGGACGTACAGAAGGAGATGACGGCCATAAGCTGTTCAACTGTGGCGAAGGAAACAAGTGATAATCAGACTAAATAACTGCGCCTTCGTAGATACAGGTAAAATGATTAAGAAAGTAAATTATGCCGCAACTTTATTCATCAAGATTATGATGGATGCGGCTTTAATTCATCGGTATGTATATTTTTATTTTTCTATAATATCTAATCCTTGAAGTTACCTTCACTTCTGTGATTTATTATGTTCTCAACTTAGGAGAGGGCTAAAAATCATGGCAATTCCTGCTTATTTGTGGCTGAAAGATGATGGCGGCGCGCTTATTAAAGGGGGCGTCGATGTTCTTAATCGAGAGTCCAGCATTGAGATTAAGGGGTTTCATCACAACTTAATGATTCCTACTGATAATGCGACAGGGAAAGTAACAGGTACACGAATGCATTCACCGATGCTGTTAGTGAAAGAGTTCGATTATTCCAGCCCATATCTTTATAAAGCGGTAAGTACGGGGCAAAATCTGACTTCAGCAGAGATTAAATGGTACAAAATTAATGATGCTGGTCAGGAAGTTGAGTATTTTAACATATTTCTTGAGGAGGTACGGATCGTCTCTATTTCTCCCTCTATGGCTTCACCAGACAACCCGAATGAGAATCATATGGAAACCCTGGAGCTTCGCTACGAGAAAATTACGTGGAAACACTGCGATGGCAATATTATGCATACTGATGCGTGGAACCAGCGTCAGACGGCGTAACGGAGGGCTGCATGGACACGACTGAAGAGCTTAACGGCACCTACTTCTATCACGGCCACGCTAATGTTGCGCGGGAAGAGCTGTTTTGGCTTATTTTTCTGGAGATTTTTGCCAGTCGTACCGGTATTGCAATAGAAACGGCTGCTATGATTTTATCCGGGCAGCCTATTTTACCTAAACCTAAAGGATTGGGTAAATCAACGTCTCGGACCAGCATTGCATCAAAAATGGCGCGCCGGATATTTAAGGACAGACGTTTTCCTGAAAATATTCGCGTAGCAACATCCGTTGGTTTTGGAAGTACAAGATATACAACTAAAATGGGTACAGTTGTCGGGCGTGCTGTTCCGTATCTTGGATATGCACAGGCTGTAGTCATTATGATGCACGTTGCTAAAGATACAAGAAACAAATATAACATGATTGCAAGGGCTGCAGATCGTATAGGATGGGCATATTTCTGATGGTTGATGAAAGAGAGATACTTCAATACCTCACCGATAAGTACAGTGAAAGAAAACAGCCTGTACAGAAAAACTGGACGTTTCAAGAGTATTTCAATTTCGTCGATGAAGAACTAGAAGAAATGCTCATGGATTTATTTACCCGATACAATATCAGGTATGATGGCTTCAATTTATATCATTACTTCGAGCCTGAACGTCCCTGGTGGAAGGGTAAGCCTCCTGAAAGAAAGCTTAAACCACTTACCGTAGAAATGATCATTGAATCTGCCAGGGCTGGTGTATGGCTCTATGAGTAAGAAAAGCGTCCATCAGGAGGCGCTCTATCGCGGTGTCACCGTTAGGATTTCAGGCAAAAAAATGCCCATCGTGGGAGATGGGCAAAGACTACACACAGCAATTCGTTGTTTCACTCAGGGGATTTCCATGCTTATAAATCAAGATGTTGATTTATAACCGTGCTCATATAGTAGACACGGGGACTTTTTGCGTCGATCGGATTCCTCTCAATAGTTAAATTGAAGTGAAGAATATGCGTGGGATATGTAGCGAAAGGTACGGTGAGGGCGTCAGGCAGGTATGAATGTATAAGATTTATTTATGTTTAAGGCGGGTTTCCCCGCCTTGATATGCGCTGTCAGTGCTTACTTGTCGCTTTTGATATTGCCGGCATTAAGCTCGGTGAGCTCGGCCAGCACCCGATCGGGGTCTTTCGGCGGCGGCGGAACTTCGTGCACCCAGGCGTCGTACAGTCGCCATGACACGGCGAGCAGGACCGGGCCGATAAACAGGCCAATCATGCCAAAGGCAATCAGGCCGCCGATAACGCCGGAGAGGATCAGGATCATCGGCAGGTCGGCACCCATGCGAATAAGCATCGGACGAATAACGTTATCCATGGTCCCCACCACGCAGCTCCACACCAGCAGCACGGTACCCCAGGTGGTATCGCCGCTGTAGTACAGCCAGATAATGGACGGGATGAGCACAATCAACGGCCCCAGTTGAACGAGGCAGGTGAAGATCATTACCACCGTCAGCAGCGCGGCGTAAGGCACGCCGGTGACCGCCAGGCCGATGCCGCCCAGTACCGCCTGAGTCAGCGCGGTAACCACCACCCCCAGCGCCACGGCGCGAATGGCCTGTCCTGCCAGCAGTACCGCGGCGTCACCGCGCTTGGCCGCCAGGCGGGTGGCGAAATAGCGGAAGCCATAGGCCACCTTTTCACCCTGCCAGTAGAGCAGGGCGCTGAACAGCAGCATCAGCCCGCAGTAGACCAGCAGTTTGCCAATGTGCGCCGCCTGTCCCACAAACCAGGTGGTGGTGGTGCCGATATAGGGCCGAATTTTGGCCATGATCGCCGCGCCCCCCATATCCAGCAGGCCATGCCATGCGGAGTAGAGTTTGCCGCCAATCAGCGGGATGCTGTTCAGCCAGGCAAAATCCGGCAGGCTCACGCTACCGGTGGTAAACATTTTAATCAGCGGCGCGCTGTTATCGACCAGGCTGTTGACCAGCAGCGCGATCGGGATAACGAACAGCAGGAATAACAGCACGGTCATGACCAGCACCGCGAGGGCGCGTTTGCCAAACAGCAGCCGCTGCAGGCGGAGAAGTACCGGCCAGGTGGCAATGACCACGGTGCCTGCCCAGGCAAATGACAGAATAAAGGGCTGTACGACCCACAGGCAGGAAACAATAATCAGGGACAAAAACAGCACCGATAGCAGAACCTGCGGTATATCCCGGGGCTGACGATCGTTAATCATAGAGAAATTTTACCTTTCCAGTGGCGCCAAAAGGCTGACGCAGCGTAATTCCATATACGGATAATAATCCCAATAATTTCACCAGCCTGATTCTGCACATAAATCTGGTGGGCGCATATGAAAAAAATGTGATAAAAAGTTGACTGCACTACGCAATCGTTTAGTTACCCACACGCAAAATCATCCAGGATACCTTGAACCGGCAGGTGAAAGCTCGCGACGTTTGCCTAAGTCAACGTTCGGCGCAGCAAAAGCGGCTGACGAAAGCGCTCCGAAGGATGAAGTTTTTACAACACAACATAGTCAGGCAGGGTCAAGCGTTATGATCCCACAAATTTCTCAAGCACCAGGCGTCGTTCAGCTGGTATTGAATTTTTTGCAGGTACTGGAGCAACAAGGTTTTACCGGCGATACCGCCACCAGCTATGCCGACAGGCTGACGATGGCGACGGATAACAGCATTTATCAGCTGCTGCCGGACGCGATTTTATTCCCCCGCTCCACGGCGGATGTCGCGCTGCTGGCGAGAGTGGCGGCGGATGAGCGTTTTAAAACGCTGGTCTTTACGCCACGCGGCGGCGGCACCGGCACCAACGGCCAGTCGCTGAACGCGGGAATAGTCGTTGATATGTCCCGCTATATGAACCGCATTATCGAAATTAACCCGGAAGAAGGCTGGGTTAGGGTCGAAGCCGGGGTCATTAAAGATCAGCTCAACCAATATCTTAAGCCGTACGGCTACTTTTTCGCGCCGGAGCTGTCAACCAGCAACCGCGCCACCCTCGGCGGAATGATCAATACCGATGCCTCCGGCCAGGGGTCGCTGGTGTACGGTAAAACCTCCGATCACGTGCTGGGCGTGCGCTCGGTACTGATGGGGGGCGATATTCTGGATACCCAGGCCATTCCCTCAGCCCTGGCAGAAACCCTGGCTAACGAGCAGTCGGCAATCGGGCGCATTTACCGCACCGTCTACCAGCGCTGCAAAGCGCAGCGCCAGCTGATTATCGATAAATTCCCCAAACTTAACCGCTTCCTGACCGGCTACGATCTGCGCCACGTCTTTAATGACGATCTCAGCGAATTCGACCTGACGCGGGTATTAACCGGTTCGGAAGGGACGCTGGCGTTTATTACCGAAGCGCGTCTCGACATCACCCGACTGCCGAAGGTACGTCGGCTGGTGAACGTTAAGTATGATTCGTTTGACTCGGCGCTGCGCAATGCGCCCTTTATGGTGGCGGCCAACGCGCTGTCGGTGGAAACCGTCGACTCGAAGGTGCTCAACCTCGCGCGCGAGGATATCGTCTGGCACTCCGTCAGCGAACTGATCGCCGACGTGCCGGATAAAGAGATGCTGGGGCTGAACATCGTCGAGTTTTCCGGCGATGACGTCGAGCTGATCGACGGCCAGGTGGCTGCGCTGTGCCAGCGCCTGGAGCAGCTGATCGCCCAGGGCGAAGCCGGCGTCATCGGCTGGCAGGTATGCGGCGAGCTGGACGGCGTTGAGCGTATCTATGCGATGCGTAAAAAGGCGGTAGGGCTGCTGGGTAACGCGAAGGGCGCGGCTAAACCGATTCCCTTTGCCGAAGATACCTGCGTGCCGCCGGAGCATCTGGCGGATTACATCGTCGAGTTTCGCGCGCTGCTGGACGCCCACGGCCTGAGCTACGGCATGTTTGGTCACGTTGATGCCGGGGTGCTGCACGTGCGCCCGGCGCTGGATATGTGCGATCCTCAGCAGGAAGTGCTGATGAAGCGGATCTCCGATCAAGTGGTCGCCCTGACGGCCAAATACGGCGGCCTGCTGTGGGGTGAGCACGGGAAGGGGTTCCGCGCCGAGTACAGCCCGGCGTTCTTTGGCGACGAGCTCTACGGCGAGCTGCGGAAAGTGAAGGCGGCATTTGACCCGGATAACCGCCTTAACCCGGGTAAAATTTGCCCGCCGGAAGGCGTCGATGCGCCGATGATGAAGGTGGACGCGGTGAAACGCGGCACTTTCGATCGCCAGATCCCTATCGCCGTACGCAGCTCATGGCGCGGGGCGATGGAGTGTAACGGTAACGGCCTGTGCTTTAATTTTGATGTTAAAAGCCCGATGTGCCCGTCGATGAAGGTGAGCAATCATCGTATCCATTCGCCGAAAGGCCGGGCAACGCTGGTGCGCGAATGGCTGCGTCTGCTGGCCGATCGGGGTATCGATCCCAATCAGCTGGAGAGCCAGCTGACGGAGAAACGCGCCAGCCTGCGCGAGCTTATCGAGCGTACCCGCAACAGCTGGCACGCGCGCAAGGGCGAGTATGACTTCTCCCATGAGGTCAAAGAGGCGATGTCCGGCTGCCTGGCCTGTAAAGCCTGCTCTACCCAGTGTCCGATTAAAATCGACGTTCCGGAGTTCCGCTCGCGCTTCCTGCAGCTTTACCACAGCCGCTATCTGCGCCCGGTGCGCGACCATCTGGTGGCGACGGTGGAATCCTACGCGCCGCTGATGGCGCAGGCGCCGAAAACCTTTAACTTCTTTATTAACCAGCCGTGGATGCGCAAGCTGTCGGAGAAGCACATCGGGATGGTGGATTTACCGCTGCTCTCTACACCGTCGCTGAAGCAGCAAATGGTCGGCCACCGTTCGGCGAATATGACGCTGGAGCAGCTTGAAACGCTGAGCGCCGAGCAAAAGGCCAAAATGGTGCTGGTGGTGCAGGATCCGTTCACCAGCTACTACGATGCGCAGGTGGTGGCTGATTTTATCCGGCTGGTGGAAAAGGTCGGCTATCAGCCGGTGCTGCTGCCGTTCTCACCAAACGGCAAGGCGCAGCATATTAAAGGCTTCCTGTCGCGTTTCGCTCGTACGGCGCAGAAAACGGCGGACTTCCTCAACCGGATGGCGCAGCTCGAGATCCCGATGGTCGGCGTCGATCCGGCCCTGGTGCTGTGCTATCGCGATGAATACAACCAGACGCTGGGCGATAAGCGCGGCGACTTCCGCGTGATGCTGGTGCATGAATGGCTGCCGCAGGCGCTGCCTGAAAACGCGGTGCAGGATAACGGCGGCGAGGCGTGGTATCTGTTTGGCCACTGCACGGAGGTCACGGCGCTCCCGGCGGCCCCGAAACAGTGGGCCGAAATTTTTGCGCGCTTTGGCGCGAAGCTGGAAAATGTCAGCGTGGGCTGCTGTGGCATGGCCGGAACCTACGGCCATGAGGTTAAAAACCATGCCAGCTCGCTGGCGATTTACGCGCTTTCCTGGCAACAGGCGATTCAGCGTTTGCCGCGCAACCGCTGTCTGGTGACCGGTTACTCCTGTCGTAGTCAGGTTAAGCGTATTGAAGGCAGCGGCGTACGTCACCCGCTGCAGGCGCTGCTGGAGATTATTGGATGATTTGGAAACGTCAGACTACGCTGGAACAGCTCAACGGCATGGGCGAGGGCAATATGGTGGGTCTGCTGGATATCCGCTTTGATGTGTTTACCGATGACACCATTGAAGCCACGATGCCGGTAGACAGCCGAACCCATCAGCCGTTCGGCCTGCTGCACGGCGGCGCGTCGGTGGTGCTGGCCGAAACGCTGGGTTCGGTTGCCGGCTATTTATGCAGCGAAGGCGAGCAAAAGGTGGTGGGGCTTGAGGTTAACGCTAACCATATCCGTTCGGTCCGCGGTGGTCGGGTGCGTGGCGTCTGCAAAGCGCTGCACGTTGGGTCTCGCCATCAGGTGTGGCAGATTGAAATATCCGACGAGCAGGGGCGTCTGTGCTGCTCGTCGCGGCTGACGACGGCGGTGGTTTAAGAGCGCGCTCGCCGCCTGAGGTGATATATGGGGGAAAGTATTCCCCCATATTCTTTATAGCGATTCATCCTTAATTGTTTCGCTCGGTCCATTCTTCTGCACCGAGGCAATTCCTTTTTTGGCCGCATCCTTCGAGGAATACATTTCACTGGTGGCGATAGTTTCGTGGTTATCGGCCTTCAGTAAGAAATACCAGGGTTGGGACACGCTCTTCTCTGATTTCTTAATGACGTAATACCCCATCTTTTACCTCTTTTGACGTTAACAGCTCCCAATGATATGTAGACCATGGCGGCTTGCGCGGCAAGTAATCGTCTAATAAACATATAATTCATGCTTCACATGCTCCGTATATGCTACTATTTAATCACTATGCACTTGCAGAGCAACAAAGAGGACGGAGTTAACCATGGGTATCATTTCCTGGATCATTTTTGGTCTTATTGCCGGTATTTTAGCGAAGTGGATCATGCCGGGCAAAGACGGTGGCGGCTTTTTCGTCACTATCATTCTGGGGGTCATCGGTGCGGTAGTGGGCGGCTGGATCAGCACCTTCTTTGGCTTTGGCAAGGTTGACGGGTTTAATTTCGGTAGCTTTGTCGTTGCGGTAATTGGCGCGCTAGTGGTGCTGTTTATCTACAGAAAAATTAAGAGCTAATAGCCCTTCAGTATTAGACTGAGTCATAAGATATAAAAGCTGCCGCTATTATTGGCAGCTTTTTTTTCGTTTGTATAATAGCCCTGCCGATGCGTCGGGTGACTAAAAAACCACATAAACCCGGCGGGAAAATCCATTTCGACCGCTAATTTATCGCGCCTGCCGGCGCCGCTCGCAGGGACTGCCAGCGTATTTTATCGTGCCTGCACGGTTTAATTAATCCGACAAAATCACAAGGGTCCGGTCGCTGCCATATCGGGTACGGCGACGACTTCGACATGGACCTCATAATGCCGGGCTTTGCTGGCAGGGATTAATGCGGTGAGCTTATTAATGGTGTCAGTCGGATTATCGCTGGCAACGGTCGCGGAGAAGAGCGCGGGCTTTCTCGGCGGCAGTGGCGGCATGGGCATGGGGCCAAACTCCGGGTTCATCTCAAACGGCGGCTGTCCGGCGTTATCCCGCGCAGGCGGCGTTTCGCTTTTATCCGCGGCGAAGGCGCTGGCGGCGGCAATAGAAACGGTTGCTAACAGGGCAATGATTGTTCTTTTCATCTTCGTTACCTCTTAAGTGTGTGGCTAAAATCTTAGAGGTTAGGTTTTGGGCCGACAATCCCACCGGGGGCGAATCCTCCAAATCTCCTTATTTATTAACGACTGTGGAGGAGCTGCAGGAGGGCGTGCGGGAAGGTAAAACCGAGGGCTGGTTTCATCAGGATACGGCTATGGCCGGCCGATAAGCGGCGAGAATCGGAACAGCGGTGGCAAAGAGTTGTGGCGCAACAGGCTTTCAGTCCAGCAGTACGCTCATCACCAGAAGAACTACCATGCACATCGACATAATACTGATATCTATCATCCGTTACGACAAAAGCTCCAGGTTATCAGCGGCTCCGACATCATGCCGAAACCTGTTGAAATTATAGACGAGGATTGTACACCAGCTTGATCATAGTGATTAAAACTTAATCCCCGCGGGACGGGCGACTTTATAACCAAAATGTCTACGTATAGCCACACAACACCCCTTGTTTTCAGATAATGCTTATAGATTAGGTGTGATATTCGTGAGGTCGGTCAATGCCAGGCGATCGGGCGAGGTTTTGAGCGGCTTAGCTGAAAAGCCGTCGCGCCTTCAGCGTCGCGCCTTCAGCGTCGGGCCGGAATAGGCCAGAGGGGACTGATAGCGCAACGGTGTGACTATATAACTCGTTGAATATCCGATAAGTCACTGAAAGCCGGATTTTTTCATCTCCTATCTCAAAAATCGGTATTTTCGATGCATCTTTTCCATTGCCGCATTTTCTGCCAACCCATATCAGATAACTTATTATTTTTCAGTCTATTAAATAGAAAAAATGAGACCTGATAAGCAGTAAAGCAGGGTCTATGCTTATAAAAAGGGCCATAAAAGAGTCTCAGGGGCGAATACCCCTTCTCCAGATGGGTTGAAGTGATAATCGTTATCACTAACATGGTGAGATGCCCTGATGGCGCCAACCAATGAGGTAGACCGATGGAAGTACAAGCAGGAA
This sequence comes from Klebsiella sp. BIGb0132, assembly GCF_024810075.1. Lineage (NCBI taxonomy): Bacteria > Pseudomonadati > Pseudomonadota > Gammaproteobacteria > Enterobacterales > Enterobacteriaceae > Klebsiella > Klebsiella sp. BIGb0132. Next base: position 128,311 of record NZ_JANUDW010000002.1, read on the forward strand.
CCTTTAATCCCGACGATTTTAGCTGGCGTGGCCTGATCATGACGCCCGCCGCCGCCGCCCATATTCGTGAGCTGGTGAGCAAGCAGCCGCCGATGCAGGGGCTGCGTCTTGGCGTAAAAACCAGCGGCTGTGCCGGCTTTGCCTACGTCATGGAGCTTATCGCAGAGCCCGCGAAAGACGATCTGCTGTTTGAGTTCGAAGGCGCGAAGCTGTGGGCGCCGCTGCAGGCCATGCCGTTTATTGATGGTACGGAGCTGGATTACGTTCGGGAAGGATTAAATGAAATCTTTAAGTTTCATAACCCGAAAGCGCAGCACGAGTGCGGCTGCGGTGAAAGCTTTGGGGTTCAGGCGGAGTAATTATGTCTCGTAATACTGAAACAACTGACGATGTCAAAACCTGGACCGGCGGGCCGCTGAATTATAAAGAAGGCTTTTTTACCCGGTTACAGACCGATGAGCTGGCCAAGGGCATCAACGAAGAGGTGGTGCGGGCGATCTCCGCCCGCCGCAACGAGCCGGAGTGGATGCTTGAGTTCAGGCTGAACGCCTTCAGAGCGTGGCTGGAGATGGAAGAGCCGCACTGGCTCAAGGCGCACTACGATAAGCTGGACTATCAGGACTACAGCTACTATTCCGCGCCCTCCTGCGGCAACTGCGACGACACCTGCGCCTCCGAGCCGGGTGCGGTGCAGCAAACCGGCCCCGCCGACTATCTGACCAGCGAAGTTGAAGAGGCCTTCAATCTGCTGGGCGTGCCGGTACGCGAAGGGCGCGAAGTGGCAGTTGACGCCATCTTCGACTCGGTCTCGGTCGCCACCACCTACCGGGAAAAGCTGGCGGAGCAGGGCATCATCTTCTGCTCCTTTGGCGAAGCGATCCACGATCATCCGGAGCTGGTGAAAAAATATCTCGGCACCGTGGTGCCCGGCAATGACAACTTCTTCGCCGCGCTGAACGCCGCGGTCGCCTCCGACGGCACCTTTATCTACGTGCCGAAAGGCGTGCGCTGCCCGATGGAGCTATCGACCTATTTCCGCATCAATGCCGAAAAAACCGGCCAGTTTGAACGCACGATCCTCGTCGCCGACGAGGGCAGCTACGTCAGCTATATCGAAGGCTGCTCGGCGCCGGTTCGCGACAGCTACCAGCTGCACGCGGCGGTGGTTGAGGTCATCATCCACAAAGATGCCGAAGTAAAATACTCCACGGTGCAGAACTGGTTCCCCGGGGATAACAACACCGGCGGGATCCTCAACTTCGTCACCAAGCGGGCGCTCTGCGAAGGTGAAAACAGCAAAATGTCGTGGACCCAGTCGGAGACCGGCTCGGCGATAACGTGGAAGTATCCGAGCTGCATTCTGCGCGGCGACAACTCCATCGGCGAGTTCTTCTCGGTGGCGCTAACCAGCGGCCACCAGCAGGCGGATACCGGCACCAAAATGATTCATATCGGTAAAAACACCCGCTCGACGATTATCTCCAAAGGGATCTCCGCCGGCAAAAGCCAGAACAGCTACCGCGGGCTGGTCAAAATTATGCCGACGGCGACCAACGCGCGAAACTTTACCCAGTGTGACTCGATGCTGATCGGACCGGACTGCGGGGCGCACACCTTCCCGTACGTCGAGTGCCGTAACAACAGCGCCCAGCTGGAGCATGAAGCCACCACCTCGCGAATTGGTGAAGATCAGCTCTTCTACTGCCTGCAGCGCGGGATCAGTGAAGATGATGCGATCTCCATGATCGTTAACGGCTTCTGTAAGGATGTCTTCTCAGAGCTGCCGCTGGAATTTGCCGTGGAAGCGCAAAAACTGCTGGCGATTAGCCTTGAACACAGCGTCGGTTAACAGTCTGGCCCATGCCGGCTGCGCGATGGCGCCGCCCGCAGCAGACTGCCGAATTAAGGAATATACATGTTAAGCATTAAAGATTTGCAGGTATCCGTTGACGATAAAGAGATCCTGCGCGGGTTGAACCTCGATATCCGACCCGGCGAAGTTCACGCCATTATGGGCCCCAACGGCTCCGGGAAAAGCACGCTCTCCGCCACGCTCGCCGGGCGGGAAGACTACGAGGTGACCGGCGGTAGCGTTGAGTTTAAGGGCAAGGATCTGCTGGAGCTTGCGCCGGAGGATCGCGCGGGGGAAGGGATCTTTATGGCCTTCCAGTACCCGGTGGAAATTCCGGGCGTCAGCAATCAGTTTTTCCTGCAAACGGCGCTGAACGCGGTTCGCCGCTATCGCGGGCAGGAGCCGCTGGATCGCTTCGATTTTCAGGATCTGATGGAAGAGAAAATTAAGCTGCTGAAGATGCCGGAAGATCTGCTGACCCGCTCGGTCAACGTCGGCTTTTCCGGCGGCGAGAAAAAGCGCAACGACATTCTGCAGATGGCGGTGCTGGAGCCGGAGCTGTGCATTCTCGATGAGTCCGATTCGGGGCTGGATATCGACGCCCTGAAGATCGTATCTGATGGCGTTAACGCGCTGCGCGACGGCAAGCGCGCGTTTATTATCGTCACCCACTACCAGCGGATTCTCGACTATATCAAGCCTGATTACGTCCACGTGCTGTACCAGGGACGGATCGTCAAATCCGGCGACTTCACCCTGGTCAAACAACTGGAGGAGCAGGGCTATGGCTGGCTTACCGAACAGCAGTAACGCGCTGCAGCAGTGGCACCACCTGTTTGAAGAGCAGGCGGAGCTGAGAACGCCGGAAGCGCACCAGCACCTGCAGCAGGCGCTGCGCCTGGGGCTGCCGACGCGTAAGCACGAGCACTGGAAATATACCCCGCTGGATGCGCTGCTTGGCGGCACCTTTGTTGCCCCGCAGCCCGAGGCGCTAACCGAGGCGCAGCGGGACGCGCTGGCGCTCTCCGTCGATGCCTGGCGGCTGGTATTTATCGATGGCCGCTACAGCGAAGCGCTGAGCGACGCGCTGGGCGACAGCGGTTACGAAGTGAATATCGATAACCAGCGTCAGGCGCTGCCCGACGCGCTGCAGCCGGAGCTGTTTCTGCATCTGACCGAAAGCCTGGCGCCGACGGTGACCCGCATTCGCGTGAAGCGCAACCAGCGCCCCGCGAGGCCGTTGCTGATTATGCACGTAACGCGCGGGCTGGCGGGCGAAGAGATGAACACCGCGCACTATCGGCATCATCTGGAGCTGGAGAGCGGCGCGGAGGCGACGATTATCGAGCACTACGTCAGCCTCAACGAACAGCGCCATTTCACCGGCGGACGGCTGACCGCCGCGGTGGCGGATAACGCCCATCTGCAGCATATCAAGCTGGCGTTTGAAAACGCCCAGAGCTTCCACTTTGCCCACAACGACCTCTCTCTGGGCCGCGATGCGTCGGCCTTTAGCAGCAGCTTCCTGCTCGGTGGCGCGGTGCTGCGCCAGAATACCAGCGTGCAGCTGCGGGGTGAGAACAGCAACCTGCGCATCAACTCCCTGGCGATGCCGGTCAAAAACGAGGTCTGCGACAGCCGCACCTGGCTGAACCATGACGTCGGCTACTGCAACAGCCGCCAGCTGCATAAAACCATCGTCAACGACAAAGGCCGGGCGGTGTTTAATGGCCTGATTAACGTTGCGCCGAACGCGATTAAAACCGATGGCCAGATGACCAACAATAATCTGCTGTTAGGCCGGCTGTCGGAGGTGGATACCAAGCCGCAGCTGGAGATTTACGCCGATGACGTCAAGTGTAGCCACGGCGCCACCATAGGGCGCATCGACGACGAACAGCTGTTTTACCTGCGCTCGCGCGGCATTACCCAGCAGGCGGCGCAGCACATGATCCTGTACGCATTCGCCGCCGAGCTGACGGAAGCCATCGGCGACGTGGCGCTCAGACAGCAAATTCTCGCGCGCATCGGCCAGCGTTTACCGGGAGAGACAGCATGACATTTTCTGTTGAACGAGTCCGCGCAGATTTTCCGCTGCTCGGCCGGGAGGTCAACGGCCAGCCGCTGGTCTATCTGGACAGCGCCGCCAGCGCGCAAAAGCCGGAGGCGGTGATTCGCGCCGAGGCGGAGTTTTACCGTCACGGCTATGCCGCCGTGCATCGCGGTATTCACACTCTCAGCGCAGAGGCGACGACGCGCATGGAGCAGGTTCGCCAGCAGGCGGCAACCTTCCTCAACGCGCGCTCAGCGGAAGAGCTGGTCTTCGTTCGCGGCACTACCGAAGGCATCAACCTGGTCGCCAATAGCTGGGGCAACGCCAACGTGAGGGCCGGGGATAACATCATCGTCAGCGCCATGGAGCACCATGCCAATATCGTTCCGTGGCAGTTGCTCTGCGCCCGGGTAGGCGCCGAGCTGCGGGTGATCCCGCTCAATCCGGACGGAACCCTGCAGCTGGATGCGGTGCCGGGCCTGTTTGACGCGCGCACGCGGCTGCTGGCCATCACCCAGGTCTCTAACGTGCTGGGCATTGAAAACCCGGTGCCGGCGCTGATTGCCCTGGCGCATCAGCACGGTGCCAGGGTGCTGGTGGACGGCGCTCAGGCGGTGATGCATCACGCGGTGGACGTCCAGGCGCTGGACTGCGACTTCTACGTCTTCTCCGGACACAAGCTGTACGGCCCGACCGGGATCGGCATCCTCTACGGTAAAGCGGACCTGCTGGATGAGATGCCGCCGTGGGAAGGGGGCGGTTCGATGATCGCCACCGTCAGCCTGACCCAGGGCACCACCTGGGCAAAAGCGCCGTGGCGCTTTGAGGCGGGGACGCCAAATACCGGCGGAATTATCGGGCTTGGCGCGGCGCTGGAGTACGTCAGCGCGCTGGGGCTTGCGCAGATCGGCGAATATGAACAGACCCTGATGCGCTACGCGCTGCAGGAACTGACAAAAGTGCCGGACCTTATCGTCTACGGCCCACCGCAGCGCCTCGGGGTGATAGCCTTTAATCTCGGGGCGCACCACGCCTACGACGTCGGCAGCTTCCTCGATAACTACGGCATCGCCATCCGTACCGGCCATCACTGCGCCATGCCGCTGATGGACTTCTTTAGCGTACCGGCGATGTGTCGGGCGTCGCTGGCGATGTACAATACGACGGAAGACGTGGATCGGCTGGTCGCAGGACTACAGCGCATTCACCGGCTATTAGGCTAAAGGAAGCAATCATGGCGGCGTTACCGGATAAAGATAAACTGCTGCGCAACTTCAGCCGTTGCGCGAACTGGGAAGAGAAGTACCTCTATATTATTGAGCTTGGCCAGCGGCTGGCGCCGCTGAGCGCCGAGGAGCATACGGCGCAAAATATTATCCAGGGCTGCCAGAGCCAGGTATGGATTGTTATCGAGCAGAGCGAATCAGGCGTGCTCGCGCTGCGCGGCGATAGCGATGCGGCTATCGTTAAGGGGCTCATCGCCGTGGTGTTTATCCTCTATGACCAGATGACGGCCAAGGATATCACCGCCTTTGACGTTCGCCCGTGGTTTGAAAAGATGGCGCTGACTCAGCATCTTACGCCATCGCGGTCGCAGGGGCTGGAAGCCATGATTCGCGCAATTCGCGCGAAAGCCGCAAATCTTAGCTAGAATAAACAGGTAGATTTCATTCTGTTACGTTCGGTGGGAACGCGTTTCCCGCCGATATACAGATCCTGGCGTTTTATTAGCGAAAGAAGGAATCTCAGTATGAAACGCGCGACTCTCCTCACGATATCCCTTCTGACGGCCCTGAGCGCTCAGCACGGCGCCTGGGCGGTAGATTACCCACTTCCTCCTGCTAACAGCAGGATCATTGGTCAAAATCAATTCTGGACGGTACAGGAGGGGGATCGCAACCTGCAGGCGATTGCTCGTCACTTTGATACCGCGGCAATGCTGATCCTCGAAGCTAACGATACGCTGGCGCCGGTGGAGCCTAAACCGGGCACCCAGGTGCTGATCCCGTCGCAGATGCTGCTGCCCGACACGCCTCGGGAGGGGATTGTGGTGAACCTGGCGGAGCTGCGGCTGTACTACTTCCCGCCGGGGCAAAATTTGGTGCAGGTCTATCCGCTCGGCATTGGCCAGCTTGGCCTGGAAACGCCGGAGATGACCACCCGCGTTGGGCAGAAGATCCCCAATCCAACCTGGACCCCGACGGCGGGCATCCGTGCCCGCTCGCTGGAGAAAGGGATTAAGCTGCCGCCCGTTATCCCGGCGGGGCCAAACAACCCTCTGGGACGCTATGCGCTGCGTCTGGCGTACGGTAACGGCGAATACCTCATTCACGGCACCAACGCGCCGGACAGCGTTGGCCTGCGGGTCAGCTCCGGCTGTATGCGCATGAACGCCGCCGACATTCAGGCGCTCTTTAGCCAGGTGAAGACCGGAACGCCGGTACGCATCATCAATCAGCCGGTGAAGTTTGCGGTTGAGCCGGACGGCAGGCGCTACGTCGAGGTACACCGACCGCTGTCGCAGGATGAAAGCGGCAATACCCGCACCATTGCCTATACGCTGCCGGCAGAATTCCATCAGTTTTCCGGCGATAAGTCCGTTGATGAGGCGCAGCTGAAGCGCGCGCTGTCGAGACGAGCGGGCTATCCGGTGGTGGTTTCTGGCGGTGAGCAGAGCAGTACTGGAGGGGCGGTATCGAATTTGTCGGTGCAGAATGCGCCGGTGGATGAGAGCAAAAGAGTGCAGTAAATCGGGCAGAGCAGGGCAAAAAAAAATGGCGCACAATGTGCGCCATTTCTATTACACAGGCACTATTACTTACGGTATTTAGTAGCCTGGTTGTCCAGACGCTGGTTAGCGCGTGCTGCGTCATCTTTAGCAGCCTGAACGTCGGAACGCATTGCGTTCACGTCGTTGCTCAGCTGGTCAACTTTAGCGTTCAGAGTCTGAACGTCAGAAGACAGCTGATCGATTTTAGCATTGCTGGAGCAACCAGCCAGCAGAGTAGAACCCAGGATTACCGCGCCCAGTACCAGTTTAGTACGATTCATTATTAATACCCTCTAGATTGAGTTAATCTCCATGTAGCGTTACAAGTATTACACAAACTTTTTTGGGATGAGAATATTTTTTTACGCTAATACGCCTATTTTTGATCGTTCGCTCAAAGAAACAACGAATTTGGCAGATTAGTTTAAAAAGCCGTGTGAAAACAGGACGCTTCCATCGGATTCATCTTAGATAATCTCTTATTAAATAGTAAATTCCGATTTGCATTTTTATTAAGAGTAGCTAGTGATTGAATAAAAAAAAAGCGCCTCAGGGAGGCGCCTTTAAAAAAACAGCTATTAACCTGTAAATTATTACAGCACGTGCACGGATGCGGTATTGGTTGTTCCGCTAGGAACCAGCGCACCGGAGACCATCACAACAACGTCGCCTTTACGCGCCAGACCGCTCTGCAGGGCCAGCTCTTTGCCCAGACGGTAGAAGTCGTCGGTAGAGGCCAGCTGCTCAACCAACTGCGGTACAACGCCTTTGGTCAGCACCAGCTGACGGGCGGTGGTCTGGTTGGTGGTCAGCGCCAGGATGGTGGCATCCGGGAAGTATTTACGCACGGCGCGAGCGGATTTACCGCCCTGGGTGGCGACGACGATCAGCGGCGCTTCCAGTTTTTCAGCGGTCTCAACGGCACCACGACACACGGCTTCGGTGATGCGCAGCTTGCGGTTGTCGTTGTTGAACTCCAGACGGCTGGTCATCACGCGGTCGGTACGCTCGCAGATGGTCGCCATAATAGTGACGGCTTCCAGCGGGTATTTACCTTTGGCCGATTCGCCGGAGAGCATCACGGCGTCGGTGCCGTCAAGGATGGCGTTAGCAACGTCGCCGGCTTCCGCACGGGTCGGACGCGGGTTCTTGATCATGGAGTCCAGCATCTGGGTGGCGGTGATAACCACTTTGCGCGCGCGGATACATTTTTCGATGATCATTTTCTGGGCGAAGATAACTTCTTCAACCGGGATTTCAACGCCCATGTCACCACGAGCAACCATGATGCCGTCAGAGGCTTCAAGGATTTCGTCGAAGTTGTTCAGGCCTTCCTGGTTTTCGATCTTGGAGATGATCTGGATGTTGTCGCCGCCGTTAGCCTTCAGGTGCTCGCGGATTTCTACCACGTCAGAGCGCTTACGGATAAAGGATGCGGCAACAAAGTCAACGCCTTGTTCGCAGCCGAAGATCAGATCCTGTTTGTCTTTCTCAGCCAGCGCCGGCAGAGCGATAGAGACGCCCGGCAGGTTAACGCCTTTGTTCTCGCCGAGGTCGCCGTTATTCAGCACTTTACAGATAACGTTTTTACCTTCGATGGCGGTCACTTCCATGCCGATCAGACCATCGTCAACCAGTACGGTATTGCCTACGGAGAGGTCAGAGGTAAAACCTTCATAGGTCACGGCGACGATTTCGTTGTTGCCGACCACGGATTTGTCAGTGGTGAAGGTGAAGGTCTGGCCCGCTTTCAGGGAGACGTCGTTGCCGCCTTCCAGCTTGATGGTGCGAATTTCCGGACCTTTAGTATCCAGCAGGATAGCGGCGGTTTTACCGGTTTTGCTCACCACATTGCGCAGGTTCTGGATGCGCTGACCGTGTTCAGCATAGTCGCCGTGAGAGAAGTTCAGACGCATGACGTTCATGCCCGCGTCCAGCATCTTGGTTAACATCTCTTCGGATTCGGTTTTCGGACCGATGGTGCAAACGATTTTGGTCTTTTTCATGAAGGTATTAGTCTTTAAGTTGTGAAGGATTGGGGAATCTCGCTCCGTGGGCGCAGTGCCGTGGAGTCAAACCTGTATTGCGAAAGTTGCTATGGCACGCTCTAAGGATAGGTGACAACAAAAAAGCGTGCAGAAGAATGTGTGCTGGCGGTTCAGCCCATGAAAAGAGGCAATTTTGTATGCTTTTAGTCATGCAGTCCAATGTGCTGAAACCATTCAAGAAAGATTCGGTGTGCATTATACGACGATGAAACAAAAAAGGAAAATGAAAACAACGTTTCATTTTTCGTTATACTAACGCAACAAAACTCACACCAATTACAATCTTATCTGCAACACAAATTTTCGCCAGTCGCTAAGCTAAATCGGCCCCGACGCGCGGTTTTTGCCGCGGTTTGGTTACGGAAATTCGCCATTAGCGAAGAAACGGCGGGCTGGTTTGATTTATACGGAAAACATATCAATAATGATTTGATTGATAATGATAATTTGTGAGCGAAATTCGATGGGAAACCGAGCAAAAGACGACGAGTTATACCAGGAAATGTGCCGCGTGGTGGGGAAAGTGGTGCTCGAAATGCGCGATCTTGGTCAGGAACCGAAACATATCGTGATTGCCGGCGTCGTGCGTACCGCGCTGGCCAATTCAAAAATCGCCCGCTCTGAGCTAACGCATGAAGCGATGACCCGGGTTATTCACGCCTTATCCGGGCATGAATAACGCCGACGGCCGCGCTTCAGGCTTCAGGAGATAACGAAGCGCACCACCGCTTTTACCGCGATATCGCAGTGGTGGGCGACCATCGCTTCATCGTCGATTTCCGGCAGCGGATCGTCGAGATAGAGGCTGTTGAAGGTGTAAAAGTTCGAGACCTGATAAAAGCTAAAGCTGCTAATCAGCCGATGGACGTCCCGCGCCTCAAGCCCGGCCTGAAAAATTCCCTGCTGCTGTCCGCGCTGGAGAATATCCTCGAGGATAGACAGGGCGGTTCGGTTCAGCGGTTTTAGCTGCCCGGACGCCTGCAGCCACTTCCCGCGCTGCATATTCTCCATACAGATAACGCGCATAAAGTCGGCGTGCGTCGCGTGATAGCGCACGCTCCACTTCACCAGCTGAACCAGCGCCTCAACCGGCGGAAGCTGCTCCAGCCCGAGCTGCTGCTCCGTCTCGCGGATGCGGGCGTAGACGTGCTGCAGAACCGCCTGATATAGCTGCTCTTTACTTTTGAAGTAGTAGACCACCATCCGCTTGGTAGTCTGCGCTTCGACGGCAATCTGCTCCATCCGCGCCCCCGAAAGCCCGTGTTCGGCAAATACGGCAATCGCGGCGGCGAAGATCCGCTCTTTCAGGGATTGTGCTTCATCATGAGCAACCACGGACATAACCACTCCTTTATTCTGAGAGACAAAAAATACACATAACGATCACAATTTAGCAACCTCATGTGGCGCGAATGAACCAAATGATACATATTCAGGGCTCACGTCCGCTGATGACACGAGGATCTATGCTGCGCTCAATCGCCACCGTCTCGATTTCCGGTACCTTACCTGAAAAGCTTCACGCCATTGCCGCTGCGGGTTATCAGGGCGTCGAAATCTTCGAAAACGATCTGCTCTATTATACGGGCACGCCGGCGGATATTCGTAACCTGGCGGCTGATTTAGGGCTAAAAATCACGCTTTTTCAACCCTTTCGCGATTTTGAAGGCGCCAGCCGCGCGCAGTTTGCGGCCAATCTGGCGCGCGCGAAACGAAAATTCGCGCTGATGCTCGAGCTCGGCTGCGACACCATGCTGCTGTGCAGCAACGTACAGCCGGATTGCTCCGCCGATATCGCCCTGCAGGTGGCCGACCTTCGTGCTCTGGCGGATCTGGCGGAGCAGGAGGGGATTATCGTCGGCTATGAGGCGCTGGCCTGGGGGACGCACGTTAACCTCTGGCATCAGGCCTGGGAGCGGGTAAAAGCGGTCAACAGCCCGGCAATGGGCATCGTGCTCGACAGCTTCCACATCCTCGCGCGCGGCGATAATCTGGCGCGCCTGCACGAAGTGCCGGTGGATAAAATCACCTTCCTGCAGCTTGCCGACGCGCCGCTGATGAAGATGGATGTCCTCGAATGGAGCCGCCATTTCCGCTGCTTCCCCGGCCAGGGGCAGCTGCCGCTGGTGGATTTTGCCTGCGAGCTGACCCGCTGCGGCTATCGCGGCCCGTGGTCGCTGGAGATCTTTAACGATGGTTTTCGCGCCTCGCCAAACGGCGCGACGGCGAAGGACGGCTACCGCTCGCTGCTGTGGCTGGAAGAGCAGACCCGGCGCCAGCTGGCGAGCAGCGATGCGCCGCTGTTTGACGCGCCGGAGCCCGCGCACTACGCCGGGCTGGAGTTTATTGAGTTTGCCGCCAGCCCGTCCGAGGCGAAAACCCTCGGCCAGCGCCTGGCGCAGCTGGGTTTCCAGCAGGAGGGGCTGCATCGCTCCAAGCAGGTGGCGCTGTGGCGTAACGGTGCGGCACGCGCCATCGTCAACTTTCAGCCGCACAGCTGGGCCGACCATTTCCACCAGCGCCACGGGGTTTCGCTGTGCGCGATGGCCCTCGGCGTCAGCCGCAGCGCGCCGATTATTGCCCGCGCTCGCGCCTACGGCTACGCCACCTGGCAGGGCGACGCCGGGCCGAATGAAAGCCCGATCCCGGCGGTTTGCGCCCCGGACGGAAGCCTGATTTATCTGATTGAGCACGGGGACGATATCTATGCCCGTGATTTCCACCTGCAGCCGCTTGCGGCCATGCGCGATGATTACAGCGGCATCGATCACCTGGCGCTCGGGATGGAGGCGGACAGCCGCGATAACTGGATTATCTTCTTCCGCACGGTCTTCGGCTTTACGCTCGAACACGAACAGACGCTGCCGGACCCGTACGGTCTGGTGCGCAGCCTCGCGGTGCACAGCCCGCAGGGCAACATCCGCCTGGCGCTGAATATTTCTCAAAGCCGCGCGACGCAGATTGCCCGCTCCGTTGCCTGTTATCAGGGCGCGGGGCTGCAGCACGCGGCCTTCGCCTGCCGGGACCTGCCGGCCACCCTCGATAGCCTGCCCGAGGTCTCCCTCGACGCGCTGCCGATCCCGGCAAACTACTACGAGGATTTGGTGGCGCGCTTTGGCGCCGACGAGCGCGCGGCGCAGCTCAAACGTCTGCAGATCCTCTACGACCGCGATGGTCAGGGCGGTGAATTCCTGCATCTCTACACCCGACCGTTCTCATCGGGGCGCTTTTTCTTTGAATTGACCGAAAGACGCGGCGGCTACGCGCTCTACGGCGCGGCAAACGCGGCGGTACGCCTTTCGGCGATGCAGTACGGCTAGATTGTATCAAATGGTTCATTAAGTGCGTATCACCCATACAATAACAACATTCATCTGCACCCCACGCACCGCATCATTCGCGCTGCGCTAAGGCGGCAACGTTCCTGCCGTCCGCGCAAAAGGCGCGGGTGATAAGGTGTCTATGACAGGAAACGACTATGAGTTCTTATAGCCATAACCACGCGGCGACGGCAGAGACCGCGACCACCGTTCGCCGCTCCCGGCGGCGGATCGGGATCCTTTCGCTGCTGGCCGTCGGTACGATGATTAACTATCTTGACCGCACGGTATTAGGCATTGCGGCCCCCAGCCTAACCTCCGAGCTCGGCATTGACGCTGCGGTGATGGGGATCGTCTTCTCCGCCTTCGCCTGGACCTACGCGCTGGCGCAGATCCCCGGCGGCCTGTTTCTCGACCGCTTCGGCAACAAGGTGACTTATTTTCTGTCGTTGACCCTGTGGTCGCTGTTTACCCTGTTTCACGGCATGGCGATTGGCCTCAAGACGCTGCTGCTTTGCCGTTTTGGCCTTGGGGTCAGCGAAGCGCCGTGCTTTCCGGTCAACAGCCGGGTCGTCAGCGCCTGGTTCCCCCAGCAGGAGCGGGCCAAAGCCACCGCGGTGTATACGGTGGGCGAATATCTTGGGCTGGCCTGCTTCTCGCCGCTGCTGTTCTGGATCATGGGCAGCTTCGGCTGGCGGACGCTGTTTATCAGCGTCGGCGCGGTCGGGGTGCTTTTTGCGCTGGTGTGGTGGCGCTGCTACCGCGATCCGCATGAGGATAAGCAGCTGAGCCCGCAGGAGCGCGAGCATATTGCCAGCGGCGGCGGCATGACTAACGCGACGCAGCAGCGGATGGCCTTCAGCTGGCCGCTGGTCCGCCAGCTGCTCGGCAAGCGGCAGATCCTCGGCGCCAGCATCGGTCAGTTTGCCGGCAATACGGTACTGGTCTTTTTCCTGACCTGGTTCCCAACCTACCTGGCGACCGAGCGCCACATGCCGTGGCTAAAGGTGGGCTTCTTCGCCATCCTGCCGTTCCTCGCCGCCGCCGGCGGGGTGATGTTCGGCGGCTGGGTCTCCGACAAGCTGCTGAAGGCCACCGGCTCGGCGAACCTCGGGCGCAAGCTGCCTATCGTTGCCGGCCTGCTGATGGCCAGCACGATTATCTCCGCTAACTGGCTGACCAGCGATCTGGCGGTGATCCTCGTGATGTCCTTCGCCTTCTTTGGCCAGGGCATGGTCGGCCTCGGCTGGACGCTGATTTCCGATATCGCCCCGCAGGGGCTGGGCGGGCTGACCGGCGGGCTGTTTAACTTCTGCGCCAATCTGGCCGGGATCCTCACGCCGCTGATTATTGGTTTTATCGTCGCGGCCTTCGGCAGCTTCTTCTACGCGCTGGTCTATATCGGAGGTGCGGCGCTGCTCGGGGTGGTGGCGTATCTGTTTATTCTCGGCGACGTCAAACGCATCGAGCTGGCAAAATAAGGGCAGGGGCACAACATGGTGATTAGTGGCAACACGCGGCTGATAGCGCATCTTGGCTATCCGACCGCCAGTTTTAAGGCGCCGATGATTTATAACCCGTGGCTGGCAAGCCAGCAGGTGGACGTTAAAGTGGTGCCGATGGGGGTCAAAGCGGAGGATTATGCCGCCTTTATCGCGCCGCTGTTCTCGATGACCAACATCGTCGGCGCGCTGGTCACCATGCCGCACAAGATGGCCACCTGCGACCTGGTGCAGCATCTTAGCCCGGCGGCGGCCATTGCCGGGGCGTGCAACGCCATTCGCCGCGAGGCCGACGGCAGCCTGAGCGGGGATATGTTTGACGGCGACGGCTTCGTTCTTGGCCTCCGCCGTAAGGGTTTTCAGCCCCGGGGCGCGCGGGCGCTGGTGGTCGGCTGCGGCGGCGTCGGTTCGGCGATCGCCGCGTCGCTGGCGGCGGCGGGGGTCAGGGCCCTGACGCTCTACGATAGCCATCCGCAGGCGGCGCAGGCGCTGGCCGGGCGCCTGCTGCAGCACTATCCGGCGCTGGATCTCAGCCTGATGCAGCGCGATCCGCAGGGGCATGACCTGGTGGTCAACGCCACGCCGCTGGGGATGAAGGCTAACGATCCGCTGCCGCTGGATCCGCAGCGCCTGTCGCCCGCCTGCTGGGTGGGAGAAGTGGTGATGACCCACGAAATGACGCCGCTGCTGCGGGCGGCACAGGCGCGGGGCTGCGCGATCCAGCGCGGTACCGACATGCTGTTTGAGATGATCCCCGCCTATCTGCGCTTTTTCAATTTACCGGTGGCGACGCCGGAGCGGCTGCGGGAGCTGGCGGAAATTCGCTACTGAAACGCGCTCGGGCCGGTTACCATAGCCACCATTTCCGGACTTGAGCGAGAGATCTATGACACCGCCTATCGTTCTGCTGGCGGCGGGGAGCCTGAAAGGCGCTTTTGTCCCGCTGCTGGCGCGTTTTCATCAGCTTACCGGCATTGAGGTCGAGGCGCATTTTGGCCCCGCGGGCCTGCTGCGCGAGCGAATTGAGGCCGGGGAGCGCTGCTCGGTTTTCGCCTCCGCCAACGGCCAGCATCCGCAGGCGCTGCGGCAGGCGGGTCTGGCGGGCGAGTGCCGGGCGTTTGCTGCTAACCGGCTGACGATCACCGTACGACGAACCGCCGCCGGCGAGGAGGCCGACTGGCTGACGCTGCTCCGCGACCCGCAGCTGCGGCTGGCGACCTCAACGCCGGGCTGCGATCCCTCCGGCGACTACACCTGGCAGCTGTTCGCACGAATTGAGGCCAGCTATCCGGGAGCCGGACGGCAGATGATGGCCCGCGCCCGGCAGCTGGTGGGAGGAAGAGACTCGCTAAAGGTCCCGCCGGGCAGCACGGCGGCAGCCTGGCTGATTGGCGAAGGGCTGGCCGACCTGTTCATCGGCTACGCCCACTACGCCAGCCAGATATCGGCCGGCGACGCGCTGCGCTGCGTTGTCATTCCGCCGCCGTGGAACGTGCGCGCCGACTACTACCTGACGCCGATCGACGAGAGCGCCGACGCGCAGCGGCTCTGCCGCTTTATTCTCGGCGACGAGGGGCAGGGCTTCCTGCGCGCGGCGGGCTTTTTGCCGCTCAGCGGCGGATCGTAAACTGCGGCGCCAGCAGCGGCACGGGCGAGCCGGGGTGGTCGATTTTGCGGACCGGTAAACCGTAGGCGCGCAGCAGATTGGCTTCGCTCAGCACCTCGGCGGACTCGCCCGCCAGCCATTCGCCCTCGGGCAGCAGGAGTAAGGTGTGGCTGGCTATCTGCAGGGCGTGGGTCGGATCGTGGGTGGTGAACAGCACCGTTCGCGTCTGGCGATGCGCCAGATCGCTAATCAGCTGCAGCACCACCTGCTGGTTGGCGAGATCCAGCGCCGAACAGGGCTCGTCGAGCAGGATATTCTGGCTGGCACCCACCAGCGCGCGGGCAATCAGCACCAGCTGCTGCTGGCCGCCGGAGAGCGCGCGAAAGGCGGCGGCCGCCAGATGCGCAATCCCCAGCTGGCGCAGCGCCTCCTGCACCTGCCGTCGGTCCTCGGCGCCGGGCTGGGAAAACAGATCGACGTGGCGAGCCCGGCCCATCAGCACCACCTCCTGCACCTGCCAGCTAAACGCCGGGCGAAAAGACTGCGGCACGATAGCGGTGCCGCCGATCGATTCAAACCGGCCGCCGAGCGGCGCCAGCACGCCGGTCAGCGTATCAAGCAGCGTGCTTTTTCCGCGCCCGTTAGCGCCCAGGATCGCCCAGACTTCGCCGGAGCGGCAGCGCAGGCTAAGCGGGGCAAACAGCGGCTGACGATGACCATAGAGCAGCTGCGTCAGGCTAAGGGAGACTTCCATCAGGCGGTTCCTCGGTGGCGCGAATGGAAAAGCAGCCAGCTAAACAGCGGCGCGCCGAGCAGGGCGGTGATAATCCCGATCGGGATCTCCGCCTGAGTTAAGGTGCGGGCCAGGCTGTCCACCACCACCATAAAGCCGCCGCCGAGCCAGAAGGCGGTTGGCAGCAGGCGTCGATGGTCGGCGCCGACCAGCAGGCGCGCAAGGTGCGGGATAACCAGCCCGACCCAGGCGATGCTGCCGCTGACCGCCACCTGCGCGGCCACCAGCACGGCGCAGCAGACCAGCACGCTGCGGCGCAGCGCGGCGACCGAGACGCCCAGCCCGCGGGCGTCCTTCTCCTCCAGCGCCAGCAGGTTAATCCGCCAGCGCAGCCGATAGAGCAGGGCTGCGGCGGCGATAATCGGCAGCGCCATCAGCAGCACCTTATGCCAGTTGGCGGTGGCGAAGCTGCCCAGCAGCCAGAAGACGATATTCGGCAGCGTCTCTTCGCTATCGGCCAGATACTGCATCAGGCTGACCAGGGCGGCAAAAAAGCCGCTGAGAATAATCCCCGAGAGGATCAGTACCAGGGTGTTTTCTCGCCCCTGCAGCGCGGCAATCAGGTACACCAGCATCAGCGCCAGCAGGCCAAACCCGAACGTTGAGGCCATCATCAGCAGCGTGTCGAGGCCTAAGAGGATGGCCAGGGTTCCGCCGAAGGCGGAGCCGGAGGTCACGCCGATGATATGCGGGTCGACCAGCGGGTTTTGAAAGACCCCCTGCAGGGTGACCCCGCACAGCCCCAGCGCGCCGCCGGCCAGCAGCGCCATCACCACCCGCGGCAGGCGCACCGACCAGACAATCTGCCCGGCCACGCCGTCGGCGGGCGACAGGTGGCCCAGCTGGCGAAAGACCTCGCCGAGGCTCAGCGGATACTGGCCTAAACAGAGTGAGGTCACGGCAATCAGCAGGGTTGCCAGCGCCAGCCCGCCCTGCAGCAGGGCCGGATGACGATTACTGAGCATCGGGCGTCCATTTTACGCGGTAGAAGCGCTGGTAATAGTCCTGCGCTCTGGCGTCGACGTCGACGGTGCTATAGCGGGACGGATAGAGCTTTTTCGCCATCCACAGTTCGCCGATCGCCAGCGCTTCCGGCATCGGATAGCCCCAGGCCTTGGCGTATTCCGGCATCAACCATACGCGATGGTTTTTCACCGCGTCGATTCCCTGCCACTGCGGATCGGCGATAATCTGTTTCACCACCTGCGGATAGCGGTCCTGGACAAAAATCACCTGCGGGTTCCACTGCAGCACCTGCTCCAGCGACACCTGACGCGCGCCCTTCACCGAGGCGGCCGCCACGTTCAGCGCGCCCGCGTGCTTCATCATCAGGCCGGTATACTTCCCGGAGCCGTAGGTATTGAGATCGGGGTTAGCCATATAGACCCGCACCCGCTGGCCGTCGGCAATGTCGGCCACCGGAGCGTTGGCCTGCGCCCGGGCGCTATAGGTGTAGCGAATCAGCTCTTCCGCCTCGGCCTTGCGATTAACCACCTCGCCAATCAGGCGAATACCCTGTTTCAATCCTTCGCTATAGGCCTGCTCTTCGTCGGCCATCGACGGGTTCATTTTATTCTTTTCACCGTCGGCGTCCTGGCGCAGCGACACGGCGACGACCGGGATCCCTGCATTCTGGATCTGCTGGATCATCGCCTGGGGTGCGTAGTTGGCGACGAATACCACCTGCGGGTGCAGCGCCAGCAGGCTTTCGATATTGACCTGGGTTAAATCCCCCGGCGTTGGCAGCCCTTCGATGGCGGGCATAAAGCGCGCAAAGGCCGGGCCGAGCTGCTTTTTC
Organism: Klebsiella sp. BIGb0132; assembly: GCF_024810075.1. Classification (NCBI taxonomy): domain Bacteria; kingdom Pseudomonadati; phylum Pseudomonadota; class Gammaproteobacteria; order Enterobacterales; family Enterobacteriaceae; genus Klebsiella; species Klebsiella sp. BIGb0132. Next base: position 146,053 of record NZ_JANUDW010000002.1, read on the forward strand.
CAGCTGCTCATGACGCCGACAACGTCGTCGGCGGCGTTAAGCTGCACCAGCAGGTTCAGGGTCTGGTGCTGGAGCACGACGACGCGGTTAACGCGATCGGGCAGGGTGACTTCGCGCCCGGTCTGGTCGGTGAGGGTGCGATCGGCAAAGGCGTTCGCGGCGAACAGCGTGCTGGCAACCAGCGTCAGGCTGAGTAAGAAACGAGGTAGTGTGGACATAGGCGGCTCGCTTAGAGAGTAAAGAATCGTTGTGCATTAAAATATATAGCGTTGGCGGAAGCAACGCTAAACGTCGCATATACCCCTTAAGATCAAGATGTTTTGACGCATGCTCCCGCAGACGGGCCGCCTTGCGCATCCGCCGACTTTGGCATACGGTAAATCATCATTAATTCATTTTGCCGCCATCATGTCCTTTCAATCCCGGTTATTAAGCGCTATTCCCGGCATCGGCTACGCCTTCCTCGACGTGCACGAGACCGCCGCCTTTCCCTACGCCGAGATGGCGCCGGTTAAGCTGGTGCACGGCAATGTTGTCCATCACTATCGGGCCCCGTTGGCCGAACGGCCGCACGCCGACGCGGTGTTCACCGCCCTGAGCGGGCAGAAGGTGGGGGTGGTGACCGCGGACTGCCTGCCGATGCTGATGGCCTCCCGCGACGGGCGCTACGTCTGCAGCGTCCATGCCGGATGGCGCGGGGCGGCGAGCGGCATCGTCGAAAACAGCCTCGCGCTGTTCCGCCAGCATCGGGTGGCGCCGGAGGAGATAGTGGTGGCGATCGGGCCGCATATCCACGCCTGCTGCTATGAAGTCTCCGGCGAATTTTATCAGGCTCTGCTGACGATGCCGGCGGGGGAGCTGGCGCGGCAGCATAGCGACCGCCTGTTCCATCGGCGCCCCGCGCAGCCTGCCAGGGCGGAGCAGGCCCGGGGGACGGAGCCGGAGAGTTTGTGGTTCGATCTGCGGGCCTTTGCCGGGCTGCTGCTGCAGCGCGCCGGCGTGGCGGATGAAAACGTCGAGTGGCTGGGCAGCTGCACCTACTGCACGCCGCAGACGCTGGGCTCCTTCCGGCGGCGCACCCATTTCCCGGCAGCGAAAAGCTTCCAGTACTCGTGGATTATGCGTGCGCCCGCTGCGTGAACGCGGCAGCGCCGGCTAGCGCACCCTAAAGCCGTGGGTGGCGTCGCGCGCCAGCTGATCGACGAGCCCGAACTCCCAGTCCAGATAGGCCTGCATCGCCTCGGGAGAGTTATCCGTTCCCTCGTACGGGCGGCGATAGCGATCGCTGGGTTCGCTCGCCTGCCGCGTATTGCCCCGCTCCAGCGGCAGGTCCGCCGCTATCCATGCCTGCGTGCCGCCGCGCAGCAGCTCTACCGGCTTACCGGTGAGCGCCGCGACTTCGGTGACAGCGTAACGCGCAAGCAGGCTGCTGCCGCAGGTAAGCACGTAGCGCTCGGCGGGCGGGATCGCCTCCAGCGCCTGCCTGAGTTCGGAGCGCACCAGCCACCAGGCGCCGGGAATATGCCGCGCCGCGTAGTTGGCGCTGGTGGTGAAATCCAGCACCGCGGTGCCCGGTTCATTCAGCAGCTCCGCCAGTCGCTGGGGGGCTATCTCTTTCGCTACCGGGGCCGGCGGGACGCTGGCTGCCGGTACGCCGCGCTCGCTAAACGCTGCCGGATTCGTTTCGCGCAGTACCGCGACCTCCCAGCCCATCTGTGCCAGCCAGGAGGCGGTGATGGCCGCGCGAACGCCGTCATCGTCCAGCGCGACGATCCGCGCGCCGCGCACGCTGGCGTGGTGGTCGGTCTCCTGCACCAGCTGTCCGCCGGGAGCGCTAAGGCTGCCGGGCAGGTGGCCGGCGGCGTACTCCTCCGGGCTGCGGACGTCGAACAGATAGGTGGTGCGATCCTCCTGGCGCCGCCAGCGCTGCAGCGTAGTCTCATCAATAAACGTCACCCCGGCGCTTTCGGCCAGCGCGCGCACCTGCTGGCGCCGCGCCGTCGATGGCTGCTGCTCCGGGTCATAGCGCCGCTGCTGGCCGTGCTCCAGAGCGAGTCCGGCCAGCGTCCAGCCGATGGTCCCGTTGCGCAGGGCGTAGACCGGATTACGCACTCCGGCGTTGCGCAGCGACTGGGCGCCGATAATGCTGCGGGTGCGTCCCGCGCAGTTAACCACGATCGGCGTCTGCTCCGAGCCTACGAGGCCGTCAACCCGTAGCGCCAGCTCGCCGCCGGGAACGCTGATGCTGCCGGGAATGCTCATGGTCTGATACTCATCGAAGCGCCGGGCGTCGAGCACCACCACCGGCTGCGGGCCGTCAATCAGCGCCTGAACCTCCTGCGCGCTCAGCGAAGGCGTATGGCGCTGGCTCTCAACCAGCTCGCCAAACGCTTTGCTCGGGGAGTTGACGTCCTGAAACAGCTCTCCACCGCTGCGCTGCCAGCCCGCCAGCCCCCCATCGAGCAGGGCAACGTCGCGGTAGCCCCAGCCGCGCAGGCGTTCGAGAGCGACTATTGCAAGGCCTTCACCGTTATCGTAAACGGTTATCGGCGTCGTCAGGCGCGGCACCCGGCGGCTAATTTCCAGCTCCAGCTTGCTGAGCGGCAGGTTCGCGGCGAACAGCGGATGCGCGGTGGCAAAGTGCGCTTCTTCACGCACGTCGATCAGCGCCAGCTCCGTGCCGTCGAGCAGCGACTGGCGGATCTGTGCGGCCTGGCGTAGGGAGTGTTCGGGCATATTAATTATCCTTAGAGAGATCCCAGAGATTGGGTAAATGGCGGTTGGAGTAGCCGGAGATAAAGGGTTTGCTGAGTCCTTCCGGGGTATACACGGCGCGCCTGACGGCGCCGATATTGCCGCCGTAAACGTGGATGCTGATGGACACGCTATCCGCCAGCGCGTTGCTGACCCGGTGAATATCGCCGTCGCGGGCGGAGACTTTCTCGACCTCGCCGGGGGAGAGGCGCTGGGCGATACCGTCAGCCACCGGCGTGCCGGCGTCGTCGAGGCGGTAGCGCTGATTCTCCTCCGCCCCGCGCAGCATGCCGATCGCGCCCCACACCCGGTGGTCGTGGATCGGCGTCGACTGTCCCGGTCCCCAGACGAAGCTGACGATTGAAAAGCGCTGCCCGGAGTCGGCGTGCAGCAGATACTGCTGATAATGGTGGGGATGCGGCAGGGCGTACTCGTCCGGCAGCCAGTCATCCTGCTTCACCAGCGCCGCCAGCCGCAGGGCCACCGCGTCCAGCAGCGGCTCCGGCTGGCCGATCTCGCGATGCAGGACGTCAACGTCTTGAATAAAATGGCGTAATTTTTCCAGTCGGGATGTGCTCATCATCGGTTCCTGTCAGGGGGGCTGGTCAATACGCTAACAAAGGCGTTAATATTATTTAAATGCAATTTCCGCATATATTAATATGCAAAATAAACATTAAGAGCCTGGCGAGGCCGACTCTAAGGAATCTATGCGCATTGACGACATCGACGCTCTGTTAGCCACCGTGCAGTTCTCCTCCCTGAATCAGGCGGCGGAGTATCTGGGCATAACCCAGTCGGCGATCACCCGTCGCCTGCAGCGGCTGGAGCAGACGCTGAACGTGACCCTGCTGGAGCGGCAGACCCGGCCGCTGACCCTGACCGCCGCCGGGCATCGCGTCTACGAGCAGTGCCTGACCATCAAGCGGGAAACCAAAAAGCTCTACGGGTTGCTGGACCCGGAGGCGGAGCCGCGCGGGGTTCTGCGCCTTGGTCTGCCGCAGAGCGTGGCGGAAATCGGCCTCCAGCCGGCGCTGACGGCGCTGCGTCAGCAGTTCCCGCACCTCCAGCCGCAGGTGACCTGCGGCTGGAGCGGTCAGCTGCAGAAGCGTCTGGAGAGCGTCGAGCTTGACGGTGTGCTGGCGATGGGCCCGGCGCAGCAGGCCTTCGCGGAGGGCTACAGCGGGCGGCTGCTCTGTCCGCTGGATATCGTGGTGATTGCCGGCAGGAGCCTGCGCCTCTCCGCCGGGGCGCTGCGGGAGTGCGCGGCGCACGGCTGGGTGCTCAACCCCGACGGCTGCGGGCTGCGGGCGGGATTGATCCGCGAGCTGCAGGCCCAGGGGCTGCGGCTGCAGCTGAATACCGAGACCGCGGGGGCCCAGCTGCAGATTGGCCTGGTGGCGCAGGGGTTGGGATTGGGTATCGTCCCCCGGGCGGCGCTGGCGGCCAGCCCGTGGCGCGATGAGATTAGTATCCTGGCGCTGGCCGATTTCCAGCCCGCGGTCTGCCTGTGGCAAATCAGCGCCCAGAATCTGGCTAATCTCCAGCAGCCGCTGACTTTTTTTGCCGCCAAAATCGTCCAGCAGCTCGCTTTATCTGACTGAAAAATAGCTGTAATTTATCTAAATGCTTATTTGGCATATTAAGATATGATAAAAATGCATTTTGTTCATTAACCTCCGATGTATAGGGTAACGGTATTGCGCCGCCGCCGCGGCCGGCCCGTTACCCTGACCCAAGGAGTTTGTATGAGCATTCAGTTTCTCGGCATGATCGGCCACCGTCTCGCGTCCGAAACTATCGCCCCGGCAGGGCCGATTTTTGACCGCGACTATATCGTTCGTTTTGCTCAGGCGCACGAGGCCGCCGGCTTTGACCGGCTGCTGGTGGGGCATTGGTCCGATCAGCCCGATGGCTTTCTGGTTACCGCCCTGGCCGGGCTGTCGACGCAAAAAATCAGTTTTCTGCTTGCCCACCGCCCGGGTTTTGTCTCGCCCACGCTCGCCGCGCGTAAATTCGCCACCCTTGAGCACCTGCTCGGCGGGCGCCTCGCGGTGCATATTATCAGCGGCGGCAACGATGCCGAACAGCGCCGCGACGGCGACTATCTCAATCACGACCAGCGCTATGCGCGCACCGACGCCTTCCTTGAGACGGTACGCAAAATCTGGACCGCAGAGCAGCCGGTCGATATCGCCAACGAGTTCTACCAGGCCGAGCAGGCATGGTCGGCCATTCGTCCGCTGCAAAAACCGCATATTCCACTCTATTTTGGCGGCTCCTCAGAGGCCGCCATTCGGGTGGCCGGTAAGCACGCCGACGTTTTTGCCCTGTGGGGTGAATCGCTGGGACAAACCCAGGAGACGGTGAAGCGGGTGCGGGCTGAAGCGGCAAAGCACCAGCGCGAAATTGACTTCAGCGTCTCCTTCCGACCGATTATCGCCGATAGCGAAGCGCAGGCCTGGGAAAAAGCCGAGCATATTTTACACGTTGCCTCCGAGCGCGCGGCGCAGAGCGACGGCGGATTTAAGGCCAAGCCGGAGAGCGTCGGCGCCCAGCGCCTGCGGGCGACGGCGGAGCAGGGGAACGTGGTGGACAAGCGCCTGTGGACCGGTATTGCGAAGCTGGTGGGCGGCGGACATAACTCCACCGCGCTGGTGGGCACGGCGGAACAGGTTGCCGACGCGCTGCTCGACTACTACGACCTCGGGGTGCACAACTTCCTGATCCGCGGCTTCGACCCGCTCAACGATGCGCAGGAGTACGGCAAGGCGCTGCTGCCGATCGCCCGCGAAAAGGCGGCGCTGCGGGCGGCTAAGGCACGGGTATCGTGAGCACGCCTCCCCAGGCTTCGCCTCAGCTGACGGCCAGCTGGCCGCAGCGGCTGACGAATATTCGCCGGCAGATGGCGGAACGGGCGGCAGAACTTGACCAGAGCGGTGAATTTCCCCGCCATAACCTCGACCTGCTGCACCGGGAGGGCTTTCTGAGCCTGGCCACGCCGCGGGGCTACGGCGGCGCGCAGGCGGACCTGCTGCAGCTGCAGGAGGCGATTTCCGCCATCGCGTGGGGCGAGCCGGCGACGGCGCTGATCGTCTGCATGCAGTATCTGCACCATCTGCGGCTGGCGGAGAGCGAAGGCTGGGCGGAGCCGCTGCGCGAGCGGGTCTTTCGCGACGCCGTCGAACGCGGAGGGCTGATCAACAGCCTGCGGGTTGAGCCAGAGCTCGGCTCCCCGGCGCGCGGCGGCCTGCCGCAAACCGTCGCTACCCGCACCGCGCAGGGCTGGCGGCTCAACGGCCACAAGCTCTACACCACCGGCGTTGAGGGGCTGAGCTGGCTGGCGGTCTGGGCGCGAAGCGATGACCCCGACCCGCGGGTGGGGACCTGGCTGGTGCCGGCTAAAAGTGACGGTGTCACCATTATTAAAAGCTGGGATCACGCCGGCATGCGCGCCACCGGTAGCCATGAAGCACTCTTTCGCGACGTGCTGCTGGCGCCGGAGAGCGCGGTGGAGACCTGGCCCGCGGCGACGCCGCCGGGGCCGAATGCCGAACAGACGCGGCTGTTTGCCAACCGCCACGCGGCGCTGCTGGCGGCCATTTACGACAGCGTCGCCCGCGCCGCGCGCGACTGGCTGCTGGGCTGGCTGCATTCACGTATCCCGGGAAGTCTTGGGCAGCCGCTCAGCCAGCTGCCGCGGGTGCAGGAGAAAGTCGGGCAGATCGAGGGCGCGCTGCTGACCAACCGCTGCCTGCTGCAGCGGGCGGCCGAGCTGGGATTTACCACCGCTGAAGCCAATCTGGCGAAGGTGACCATCACCGATAACGCCATTTCGGCGGTTGGCCTGGCGCTGGAGCTTACCGGCAATCACGGGCTCAGCCGCCAGCACCCTCTGGAGCGCCACTACCGCAACGTGCTGTGCGGGCGGGTGCATACGCCGCAGAGCGACAGCGCCTGGCAGGCGGCGGGCAAACAGGCTTTTCAACTATAAGGATAATCACCATGCGCGAACGAAAGAGAACCCCTTTAGCCGCGGCGCTCGTGCTGCTGGCGCTGAGCGCCCATGCGGCGGTGCAGGAGCGCGTCACCCTGCGCATTGCCGATCAAAAGGGCGGCATGCGCTCGCAGCTGGAAGCCGCGAATGCGCTGCAAAACCTGAACTACGACATCAGGTGGGCGGAGTTTCCCGCCGCCGCGCCGCTGGCGGAGGCGCTGAACGCCGGTGCGGTTGATGCCGGGATTATCGGCGATGCGCCGCTGCTCTTCGCCCTCGCCAACGGTGCGCCGGTAAAGGCGATCGCCGTCGATAAAAGCAACCCCGCCGGCACCGCGGTGCTGGTTCCGCCGGGCAGCCCGCTGAAAAGCGCGGCGGACCTAAAGGGCAAACGCATCGCAACCGGGAAGGGGTCCATCGGCCACTTTGTCGCCCTCAAAGCGCTGGAGCAGGCGGGAATATCGCCCAAAGACGTGCAGTGGGTTTTCCTCGGCCCGGTGGATGCCAAAGTGGCATTGCTCAACGGATCGGTGGATGCCTGGGCGACCTGGGAGCCCTACACTACCCAGCTGGTGAAAACCGCTGAGGGGCAAATTCTGGTCAGCGGCAAGGGGCTGCTGCCCGGAAATACCTTCCTTGCGGCCACCGACGCCAGCCTTAAGGATCCGGCTAAACGGGCGGCGCTGCAGGACTATCTGCATCGCCTGGCGGGCGCCGAGCGCTGGGCTTATGCCAATCTGGACAGCTACGGCAAAACCCTCGGGGAGATCATTCGTTTCCCGCCGGAGATCGCCCGGGCGCAGTTCGCCAACCGGCAATCGCAGTGGCAGCGCCTGGACTCGCGGATCGTCGCCCAGCAGCAGGCCACCGCCGATTTTTATCAGGCCAACGGGCTGATCCGCGCCAGGCTGGACGTCACGCCGACCTTTGATGACGGCTTTACCGTCCCTGCACAAACGGCTCATCAGGAGACCACGCCATGATCGAGACCTCTTTTTCCCGCCGCCGTTTTCTTCAGCTGAGCGCCGGTACGGCATTGGCGGCGACGGCCTGGCCGCTGTGGGCGCACGATATGGCGGCGATGCCCGTCGAGGGGGAAAACCTGCCGCTGCGCCTGGCTGAACCCTACAAAATCAGGCTGGCGATCAACAAAAGCGCGGTGTGCCTTGCGCCGGTCGCGGTGGCCGAGCAGCAGAAGTTTTTCAGCAAGTACAACCTCGACGTGGAGTTCGTTAATTTTGGTAACTCGACCGACGTTCTGCTGGAGGCGATAGCCACCGGCAAGGCGGACGCCGGTGTCGGGATGGCGCTGCGCTGGCTGAAGGCGCTGGAGCAGGGATTTGACGTCAAGCTCACCGCCGGGACGCACGGCGGCTGCCTGAATCTGCTGACGGCAAAAAATTCGCCGTTTGGCGGCCTGGAGAGCCTGAAGGGACAGACTATCGGGGTGACCGATATGGCCGGCCCGGATAAAAACTTCTTCGCCATTTTGCTCAAACGTCACGGGATCGATCCGCTCAGCGACGTGCAGTGGAAGGTCTATCCCGCCGACCTGCTGAGCGTGGCGCTCGACAAGCGCGAGATTGCCGCCATCAGCGGCAGCGAACCCTTCAGCTATCGCCTGCTGGAGACCGGCAAGTATCAGCTGATCGCCAGCAATATGAGCGGGGATTACGCCAACCTGAGCTGCTGCGTGCTGGGGGTGAGCGGATCGCTGGCGCGGGACCATAAGCCGGCCGCCGCCGCGCTGACCCAGGCCATTCTGGAGGCGCACAGCTACGCTTCGGCCCACCCGGAAAGCGTGGCGCAGGCGTTTATGGCCCACGCGCTGAATACCAATGAGACCGAGGTCTCGGGGATCCTTCACGGCCAGGGCCACGGCCACCACGCCGTCGGCGAGGCGTTCGTCAAAGAGCTGACCCAGTACGCTATTGACCTGCAGCGGGTGCAGGTGATCAAGCCCGGGACCGATCCTCATCAGTTTGCGGAGAGTATTTATGCCAACGTATTCGCCTGAACAGGCGCTGTCGCGGCCGCGGGCCGGCGGTGCGCTGTGGGCTGAAGGCGCGCTGGCCGCCGCGCTGTGGCTGGCGGGCGGACTCTTTACCCTGAGGTGGCCGGATGCCGGGCGGCGCTGGCCCTACAGCGAAGGCTGGGCGATGACGCAGCTGGCGATCGCCGGCGGGCTGCTGCTGCTGGCGCTGAGCTACCGCTACTGGCGCCAGCGGGGCGGGCGCCTGCAGCATGCCGGGAAATGGCTGGCGCTGCTGCCGGTGCTGTTCGGCCTGTGGGAGTGGCTGACGGCGAAATCCGCGCTGCTGCCGGTGCCGTTTTTTGCTCCACCGCAGGCGCTGATCGAAGTCCTGTATGACGACTGGCCGCGCCTGCTCGATAGCCTGCTGCACTCGCTGGGCCTGCTGAGCCTCGGGGTGCTGCTCGGGACGTCCAGCGGCTTTATCAGCGGGCTGGCCATTGGCTGGTCGCAGCGTATCGGCTACTGGCTGCATCCGGTACTGCGCCTGCTCGGGCCGGTACCGTCAACGGCGCTGCTGCCGCTGTGCCTGTTTATCTTCCCTTCCAGCTTCGGGGCCAGCGTTTTTTTGATTGCCCTCAGCACCTGGTTTCCGGTCACCGTACTGACGTGGTCCGGGGTGGTGAGCATCGATAAAGCCTGGTACGACGTGGCGCGCACGCTGGGGGCCAGCCAGCGTTTTCTGATCCTGCGGGTAGCCATTCCCGCCGCGCTGCCGAACGTCTTCGTCGGGCTGTTTATGGGATTAGGCGCCTCGTTTTCGGTGCTGATCGTCGCCGAGATGGTCGGCGTTAAATCGGGGATCGGCTTCTATCTGCAGTGGGCGCAGGGCTGGGCGGCCTATCCCAACATGTACGCCGCGCTGCTGGTGATGGCTTTTCTCTGTTCCGGCCTGATTAGCGGACTGTTTATTTTACGCGACCGGCTGCTGAGCTGGCAGCGGGGAGGCATGACATGGTAACGACCGCGACCGCGACCGCGACCACGGCGACGTCGGCCGGTGCGGCCATCGACATCGCCCATCTGAGCCACGCCTTTGCGCTGGGCCGCCAGACGGTGCCGGTGCTGGAAAATATCAACCTGCGGCTGCGCCCGGGAGAGAGCGTGGCGCTGCTGGGGCCGTCCGGCTGCGGGAAATCCACCCTGCTACGGCTGCTGGCGGGGCTGGAGGCGCTGCAGAGCGGGCAGGTGCAGATCGACGACCGCCGCATGGGGCCCCCGGGGCCGGAGCGGATCCTGGTGTTTCAGGACCCGACCCTCTACCCGTGGCTGACGGTGCGGCAAAACGTGCTGCTCGGGCCGCAGGCGCAGGGGAGAAAAGGGCTGGAGCCAAAGGCCGACGCGCTGATTGCGCGGATGGGGCTGGAGGCGTTTAGCGCCGCCTGGCCGCGTCAGCTCTCCGGCGGGATGGCCCAGCGGGCGGCGCTGGCGCGGGCGCTGCTCAACGAGCCGCGGCTGCTGCTGCTCGACGAACCCTTAGGCAAGCTGGACTCCCTGACGCGCATCAGCATGCAGCGCGAGCTGATCGCGCTTTGGCAGCAGCAGGGCTATACCAGCCTGCTGGTGACGCACGATATTGAAGAGGCGCTGCTGCTGTGCGAAAGGGTGCTGGTGATGTCGCCGCGTCCGGGGCGAATTATTGCCGAATTTACGCTGCCGTTGCCCTTCCCGCGCCACCGCGATAATCCGCAGCTGGTCGGCCATCGGCAGGATATTTTGCGCATCCTGGGCCAGGCGGAGGACTGGTAGGATTCGCGATGGGGAGTCTCTCCCGGCGGCAACGTTCCGCTGCGCCGGGAGAGCGTCGGGTGCTTAAAAGTCCATCTTCACCGTAAACTGCACTTCGCGCGGGTCGCCAATCTGGTTGCCCAGGTTGTTGGTACCGATTGAAGAGGTGTAGTAGGTCTTATCGAACAGGTTCTTAACGTTAACCTGCAGGGTGACCGGATACTGCAGCTTCATCTTGTAGGCGGCGAACGCGTCCGCGACGCCGTACCCCGGCAGGTAATAGTCCGCGCCGTTGGTGGCGGAACGCTTGCTGACCGCGTGTCCCCCGGCGCCGAGGGTCAGGGTATTGCTGGCGTAGACGTTATGCACGTCATAGGTCATGTACAGCGAGCCGGTATGTTTTGGCACGTTCGGCATCGGCTTGCCGGCGTAGTCCGGATCGTCGAGCACCTTAGCGTCGGTATAGCCGTAGCTGGCGATGATGCTCAGGTTGTCGGTGAGCGACCCGGCGACGTCCATCTCCACGCCCCGCGAGCGCACCTTGCCCGCCGTTTTGGCAATGGTTTCATCCCCGACCGTTTCGTTGTACAGCACGTTGCGTTTATCGATATCGAACAGGGCGATATTGGCGGTCACGCCGCTGAACAGCTCAAACTTGGCGCCCAGCTCATAAGAGGTGGACTCTTCCGGCGGCAGGTTGCCGATATAGCTGGCGATGGACGACTGCGGCATAAACGACTGCGCCACGTTACCGAACAGCGAAATGGTCGGCGTCAGCTTATAAACCAGGCCAAACTTCGGCGTCCACTTCTGGTCGCTGCTGTCGGTATTGACGTTAAACGGCCGCCCCTTGCCGGCGTACTGGGTGTAATACTGGTAGCGCACGCCGGCGACGGCGATCCAGCTGTCGTTGAGGTAGAGCGCGTCCTGCACGTAGGCGGCGTAGCTCTCCTGCTGGATGCGCTGATCGCTGTCGGACGCCGACACGCTGGTGCATTTATCGACGGCGCCGTAGACCGGATTGTAGATATTGAATCCCCTGGTATTCTTACAGCGGATCATGTCGGTGCGCAGCAGATCGTAGTTCTCGTAGGCGATACCGCTGAGGATCTCGTTGTAGAAACCGCCAATCACCACGTCGCCCTGCAGATCGGCACGGGTCGAGTGCATCTTCTGGGTTGAGCCGTGGGTGGCGTCCACGCGGCGGGTCAGGTCGCCGGTGGCCGAATCATAGGCCATGACCCGCGCCTGATCGTCGTTGTAGTGATCCTGGCTGTAGCTGTAGTCAAAGCGGGCGGTCCAGGCCTCGTTAAGCCGGTATTCGGCGTTAATCTGCGCCAGATCGGAGTAGCCGTCGGTAATATTAAATGGCTCGTCGAAGCGAGTTTTACGATCGACGTTGACCGCCTTTTTGGTATTGAGATCGAAAATCGTCCCGCGATCGAACGGCGTACTGTAGTCGCGATGCGAGTAGGCCACGTTGACCGTGGCGCGGTCGCCAAACCAGGTCAGGGAAGGGGCGATAAAGCTGCTCTTCTCTTTGCCAAAGCTGCGCCAGTAGTCTTCATTCTGATATTCGCCGATGACCCGGTACGCGAGGCGCGTCCCGTCGATGGGCCCGGTGACGTCAAACTGACCGGTGCCGCCGCCAAAGCTGGTGGAGGTCGCCGAAATCGAGCCGCCGAAGGTTTTTTCCGGGCGTTTGGTCACCACGTTAATCAACCCGCCGGGATCGAGAATGCCGTACAGCGTCGAGGCCGGGCCTTTCAGCACCTCCACGCGATCGGCGGCGGCGTTGAAGCTGCGCGGCAGGACGGTGCGCAGCCCGTTGGTCATAATAGAACCGTCGCGGTTGGCGCCGAAACCGCGGCGGGTAAAGGCGTCCTGGGTGCCGCCGAGGGTATTGGTCTGCACGACGTTAGCGACGTTATACAGCGCCTCGTCAAGCGAGGTGACGTGCTGATCTTCCAGCACCCGATCGCTGACGGTGTTAACCACCTGCGGGATATCCAGCAGCGGCATTGAGGTCAGCGTTGCGGTCGCGCTGCTGAGGGGCTGATAGCCGCTGGTGGCGTTCTGCTGGCTGCCGTCGGCCACCACCGTGATGGTTTCGTCGGCGGTATTTTTATCTTTTTCCGCCGCGGTTTGCGCGGCGATAATCCCCGGAGAGGTAAAGGAACCCAAAAAAATCAGTGAAAAAAGTGCACGCCCTTTCAATGTCGTGAAAGGGACAGTTGATTGCGTCATTTGTCTGTTTCTCGTGAACGAATCCGTCCTTTGCGGACAGAAAAAGCCAATTAAATCATTGCCCTTAAAAATATTATCTATCCGTTATCCGCTATAATTTGCGCTCAGATATGTAATTGAGAATCATTCAATCACGTAGCAATGTAGTAGTAAACGTTATGTAAGATAAAAAAGCGCTGCCGGCGAAAGCGGCGTTTTGACGGCGGAATGGACAGCGAAAGTAGTATTTATCTTTCTGTTTTTAATGGCTTTAATTAAGGTTGTGTCGCTACGCCAGCCTACGGGTAGCGCCTTTTCGTTGCGCGTAAAACAGAGTATTGACTACTACATTCATTCACATCATGATCAAAAGAGAATGAGATGTATTTTTGTTTGAGTGCAGTCCGAGCGGGCCTAATGCCACGCCGCTGCGGTGCGGGAGCGAGTTATGCCACAGCGGGTGAAGCCTGCAGAGCAGGGGATTGTGCTGGATTCCCTGTCGGCCGGATACGGCCAGACCCTTATCGTCAACGATATTAATCTGACGATCCCCCACGGCAAAATGACGGTACTGGCCGGGGCCAACGGCTCCGGGAAATCGACCCTGCTATCGACCATCGCCCGAATGCTCAAGCCGCTCGGCGGCTGCGTGCGCCTTGACGGTGAGATTATCCACGAGCTGCCCACCCGGACGGTATCGCGCCGGCTGGGGATACTGCCCCAGTCGCCGCTCACCCCGGAAGGATTGACGGTCTTCGAGCTGGTGGCGCGCGGGCGCTATCCCTGGCAAGGGCTGATGCGCCAGTGGTCGAGCGACGACGAGCGGGCGGTGGAGGAGGCGCTGGCGCTGACCGGCACCGCGGAGTTCGCCCATCTGCCGGTGGACAGCCTCTCCGGCGGCCAGCGCCAGCGCTGCTGGATAGCGATGGCGCTGGCCCAGCAAACCGCCACCATTCTGCTCGACGAACCCACCACCTGGCTCGATCTGCGCTATCAGGTCGATATTCTTGAGCTGCTGCAGACCCTGACCCGCGAACACGGGCGCACGGTGGTCACCGTTCTGCACGACCTCAACTTTGCGGTGAACTATGCCGATACGCTGGTATTTCTTAAGCAGGGGCGCATTGCCGGGGTGATTGGTGAAAATGAAACCTGCACGCCGGAGCTGATTAAAACGGTGTTTGACGTTGACGTGCAGATGTCGCTGAACCCGCAAACCGGTAAACCGTTCTTTATGCCCTTTCGCGCCCGCCAGGCGGCCGGACAATGAGCGCCAGCGCGCTGATGCTCCAGCGCCGACGCGCCCGGCCGCGGCTGGCCCTTGTGCTACTGACCCTGCTGCTGGTCGGCGGCTCGCTGGTGCACCTGGGGCTGGGGGCGCGCTGGATTGCGCCGCCCACCATACTGCAGGCGCTGCTCCATTACGATCCGCACAGTTTTGACCAGCGGATTATCGTCGATTTACGCCTCGTGCGCCTGGCCGCCGCGCTGCTTACCGGCGCCGCGCTCGGCATCGCGGGCATGCTGCTGCAGACGGTGATCCGCAATCCGCTCGGCGAACCGCATATTCTCGGTCTCAATGCCGGTGCGTCGCTGGCGGTGGTGGCGACCTCGGCGCTGGGCCTCGGCGAAGCGGCGTTCGGCCGCCCGCTGACCGCCGCCTGCGGCGCAGGGCTGCTGTTTGGCGCCGTGATGCTGCTGGCTTCCTCCGGACGCGGCGGCATGACGCCGCTGCGCATCACCCTGTGCGGGGTGGCGCTCTCGGCCTTTGCGTCGGCGGTGACCGCGGCGGTCCTGATTCTGGACGAACAAACGCTGCTGGCGATGCGCACGTGGCTGGCGGGCGATCTGGCCGGGCTGAAGTGGCAAACGCTGCGCGCGGCGCTGATCCCGGCGCTGGGCGGGCTGCTGATCGCGCTCACCATCGCCCCGCGGCTTAACGTCCTGGCTTTGGGGGATAAGGTTGCCCTCGGACTGGGGGTGAAAATTGCCCAAACCCGGCTACTGGGGCTCGCCGCCATCGCGCTGCTGTGCGGTTCGGCGGTCGCCGTTGCCGGGCCGATCGGCTTTGTCGGCCTGGTGGTGCCGCACGTGGTGCGGCGGCTGATCGCCGAAGACATCCGCCTGGCGCTGCCGCTGGCGGCGCCGGTTGGCGCCCTGGTGCTGGTGCTTGCGGATATTGCGGCGCGCACCCTGGTGGCGCCCCAGGAGCTGGCAACCGGGGCGATGACCGCCCTGGTGGGCGCGCCGCTGTTTATCTTTATTGCCGCGAGATTCTTTAAATGAAAAGCGCCGCACGTCGTGCCGGATTCCGCCCGCTGGCTGCCGGGAGTCGTCATATTCTGCTGCGCCCGGCGGCGCTGAAGAGCGCCGCCGGGCTGCTCGCCGCGATCGCCATTCTCGGCGCGTTTGGCCTGACGCGCGGCAGCTTTCCGCTGCCTTCCGGGACCGTGCTGCGGGCGCTGCTGGATGCGGATAGCCTCAGCGGACAGCAGCGCTTTATTCTGTTCGATATCCGCCTGCCGCGGCTGTTTATGGCGCTGCTGTGCGGGGCGATGCTGGGGATGGCCGGCGCGGCGATGCAGAGCATCACCCGTAACGGGCTGGCGGACCCGGGGCTTATCGGCGTCAAGGAGGGGGCCAGCGTGGTGGTATTGGCGCTGATCCTGTTCTTCCCGGCGACGGCGCTGGCGTGGCGGCCGCTGGCGGGAATGGCCGGCGGCGTGCTGGTGGCGCTGCTGGTGCTGGCCCTGGCGCGCGACTGCTCGCGGCCGCGCTTTATCCTGATCGGTATCGGCGTCTCCTGGACGCTGGCCGCGGCGGTGGGCATTTTTATGACCACCGCCGACGTCCGCGACGTGCAGACGGCGATGATTTGGCTGGCGGGAAGCCTGCACGCCGCGACCTGGCCGCTGCTGGCGGTCGCCGCCTGCTGGGCGCTGCCCGGCGCGCTGATCCTGTTTCTTACCGCCCGCGCGGCGGACGTGGCGCTGCTCGGCGACCGCACGGCTATTGGCCTCGGCGTCCGGCTACAGCAGCTGACGCTGCTGCGCTTTTTTGCCCCGGTGCTGCTGACCTCCGCCAGCGTCTCCTGCGTGGGCAGCCTCGGCTTCGTTGGCCTGATGGCGCCGCATATGGCGCGCTTTGTGCTGCGCGGCGGCCAGGTCTCTCTGCTGTGCGGTAGCGCGCTGATTGGCGCTCTGCTGGTATTAGTGACCGACACCATCGGGCGGGTGGCCTTTGCGCCGCTGCAAATCCCGGCCGGGATTGTCATCGCCCTGGTGGGCTGTCCGTTTTTTATTCTGCTGCTCTGGCGTCGTCGTGATGCCCTGTAACTCTCAAGGATTGCTATGCGTTGGTTAGTTCCTCTGCTGCTTTGCGTGGCCGGTACCGCGAGTGCCGCCGCGGGTCAGACGCAAAAATTTACCGATGATTTAGGTCGGGTGGTGAACGTTCCGCTGCATCCGCAGCGGATTGTCTCGATGCACGATCTGGATATCACGATCCCGCTGATCGAGCTCGGCGTGCCGCCGGTCGCCAGCCACGGGCGTACGCGTCCCGACGGTAGCCACTATCTGCGCTCCAGCGCCCAGCTTACCGGCATCGATTTTGATAACAGCGATATTCAGTTTATCGGCACCGCGGATATCGATCTCGAAGCCGTGGCTGCGGCTAAGCCGGATCTGATTATTACCGAGCCCAGCCGCCACGTCTCCGTGGAACAGCTGGAGAAGATAGCCCCGACGGTGAGCATCGACCATCTGCAGGGCAGCGCGCCGCGCATTTACGCTAAGCTGGCGCAGCTGACCGGCTCCGAGGCGCGGCTGGCGGTGCTCGAGCGGCGCTATCGGGAGCAGATTGCCCAGCTGAAGGCGGCGGTCGATACGCAGAAGATTACCGTCTCGGTGATTCAGGCTAACGGCGGTAAAGTGACCGTCCATCACGCTTATCACGCCCTGGGGCGCGTGCTGCGCGACGCCGGCTTTCGCTTTCCGCCGCTGATTGAGCGTATTCCCGACGGCCAACGCATCGACGTCAGCGCCGAACAGCTGCCGGAGCTGGATGCCGATTTCGTTTTCGCGACCTGGCGCTCCGATACCGGCGGTAAGCCGCAGGACGAGCTGCAGGCGATGGAGACCGTGATGCCGGGCTGGTGCGACTTTATGCGCGCCTGCCGCAGCGGACGCTATATCCTGCTGCCGCGCGAGGACGTGATTTCCAACTCCTTCGCCGCCCTGAGCCTGATGGCGGCCGAAGTGCAGTCGCATATTGCCGGACGTCCGCTGCCGGCGGAGCTGAAATGAAAACGCCGGCCAAACGAGAGAAGGGGCGGGTTGACCTGTTTGGCGACCGTTTTCGCGCCCGGGCGCATCAGCTGTCGCCGCGCCTGCTGGCGGTGGTTAGCTATATCAACGATAACCGCGAGGTGGTGCTCGAGCGCACGGCGATGGAGATTGCCACCGCCACCCACACCTCCGACGCTACGGTGGTCAGGGCTATTCAGGCGCTGGGCTTTGCCGGGCTGCGTGAGCTGAAGCAGACCATGGAGCGCTGGTTCGGCCCGTCGATTACCTCCTCGGAGAAAATGCTCTCGACGGTCAATGCGCTCTCCACCGACGTCAATTCGAGCATCGATTTTGTGCTCGAGGGCCACCAGCGCGCCTGCGAGGTGCTCTCCCGCCCCGACAACCGCGCGGCGGTCGCCCAGGCGGTGGCACTGCTCACCGACGCGCGGCAGGTGGCGATTTTCGGCATCGGCGCGTCGGGGATTCTGGCGGAGTATACCGCCAGGCTGTTCAGCCGCATCGGTCTGCCTTCCTACGTCCTTAACCGCACCGGTTTTAGCCTCGCCGAACAGCTGATCGGCCTGCAGCGCGGCGACGTGCTGATCATGATGGGGCAAAAATCGCCGCACCGCGAAGGCATGACCACCCTGCGCGAGGCCCGGCGGCTCGGTATTCCGACCATTCTGCTGACCCAGGCGGTGGACTCCCGCTTCAGCCAGGAGGCGCAGGTGGTTATCGAGGTGCCGCGCGGCGGCGATAACGGGCGGGTGCCGCTGCACGGAACGGTGCTGGTGTGTCTGGAAATGATGGTGCTCTCGGTCGCCTCTACCGCCCCGCAAAAAACCATGAAATCGATGAAGCGCATCAACGAACTGCATAAAGCGATCGGTAAATCCGGCGGTAAGCGCAGCTAACGGCCAGATAAATCACCGCGGCGCAGGTTTGTGGTTGCATGCCATGCTGAGTGTGTGTATTTTTATGCAAAATAAATGCATAAAAAGGATCTGTCATGGTTAAGAAGTGGATGAAAGCGTGCTGCCTGATGGCGGCAATGATTGGCACCGCGCAGGCGGCGCAGGAAACCTACGTTGTCGGTTCCGGCGGCACCTATCGCCCGTTTGAGTACGAAAACAGCCAGAAGCAGCTGGAAGGTTTTGATATCGACATCATCAAAGCGATCGCTAAGGCAGAAAACTTTGATATCAAGCTGGTCAACACGCCGTGGGAGGGGATCTTCGCGACCCTCAACACCGGCGATCGCGACATTATCATCTCCGGGATCACCATTACCGATAAGCGTAAGCAGATGGTGGATTTCTCCGCCCCTTATTTCCCGGCCGAGCAGTCGATCGTAGTGCCGTCGGATTCGAAGGTGGCCTCGCTGGCGGCGCTGAAAAGCGAGAAGGTTGGGGTGGTGAACTCCAGCACCGGCGATATCGTGGTTTCTGACGTGCTGGGTAAAAACAGCACCGCCATTAAGCGCTTCGACAATACGCCGCTGATGCTGCAGGAGCTGTTTGAAGATGGCGTCAGCGCGGCGGTAGGCGACGTTGGAGTGGTGAAATACTACATCAAGCAGCACCCGGAGAAGCAGTTCAAGCTGGTGCCGGACGCGAAGTTTGAGCGCCAGTACTTCGGCATCGCCGTAGCCAAGGGCAACAGCGCGCTGCAGGCGAAAATCAACGCCGGCCTGCAGAAAATTGTCGCCGACGGCACCTACGCCAAAATCTACAAAACCTGGTTCGACGACAACGTCCCGACGCTGCCAGCGCAATAAGATCTATTTTTTGTCTTACTCACGGCTATCGGCTTTGACGATAGCCGTATTTTTTAGGGAAAGATTATGACGGGATTCCGTTGGGAGATCATCGAGGAGTACGGTCCGCTGTTTATGGACGGCGCCTTGATGACCATTAAATGCACCATTATTTGCGTGATCCTCGGCACCCTGTGGGGTCTGACCCTTGGGCTGGGAAGAATGGCGAAGGCCGAGCACGGGGTGTGGAAATACGTCCTGCGCTACCTGGTTCAGTTCCCGGTACGCTTCTACGTCAGCGCATTTCGCGGCACGCCGCTGTTTGTGCAGATCATGGTGGTGCACTTTGCGCTGGTACCGCTGTTTATCAACCCGCGCGACGGCCTGCTGGTCACCGGCGGGGTGATGAGCGCCGACTTTGCCCGCGAGCTGCGCTCTAACTACGGCGCGTTTCTCTCCTGCGTGGTGGCGATAACGCTCAACGCCGGGGCCTACGTCTCGGAAATTTTCCGCGCCGGCATTCAGTCGATCGACAAAGGGCAGATGGAAGCCTCCCGCGCGCTGGGGATGCCGTGGTGGAAAACCATGCGCCAGGTGATCCTGCCGCAGGCGTTTCGCCGCATTCTGCCGCCGCTGGGCAACAACGCCATCGCTATCGTTAAGGACTCCTCGCTGGCGTCGGCGATCGGCCTTGCCGACCTGGCCTACGCCGCGCGTACCGTCTCCGGCGCCTACGCCACCTACTGGGAACCCTACCTGACGATCTCTCTGGTCTACTGGGTGATTACCTTCCTGCTGGCACAGCTGGTTAACCGTCTGGAAAAGAGGTTTGGCAAAAGTGATTCACATTAACAATCTGCACAAGCGCTTCGGTGACAGCCACGTCCTGCGCGGCATCAGCTGCGATATTCAGCCGCAGGAAGTGGTGTGCATCATCGGCCCCTCCGGGTCGGGGAAAAGCACCTTTCTGCGCTGCATGAACGCGCTGGAAACCGTCAGCGAAGGCGAAGTGGCGGTCAACGGCTTTGCCGTCCACGACCGCACCACCGACCTGAACAAGCTGCGTGAAAGCGTCGGCATGGTCTTTCAGCGCTTCAACCTGTTCCCGCATATGACGGTGCTGGAAAACCTGATCATGGCGCCGATGAACCTGCGCGGCATGGCCCGGCAGGCGGCGATTGCGCTGGCGGAAGAGCTGCTGGCAAAAGTGGGATTAAGCGATAAGCGCGACGCCTGGCCCTCCAGCCTCTCCGGCGGCCAGCAGCAGCGGGTAGCGATTGCCCGCGCGCTGGCGATGGAGCCGTCGATCATGCTGTTCGACGAGCCGACCTCGGCGCTCGACCCCGAGCTGGTCGGCGACGTGCTGGCGGTGATGAAAAATCTCGCCAGCGAAGGGATGACGATGGTCATTGTGACCCATGAAATGGGCTTTGCCCGCGAGGTCGCCGACCGGGTTATCTTTATCGACGGTGGGATTATTCAGGAGCAGGGCCGGCCGGAGCAGATCTTTAGCGCCCCGAGCAACCCGCGCACCGCCGCGTTCCTCAGCAAAGTGCTATAAGAAAAGCGGCCGCCAGGGCCGCTTTATCGTATTGCTGCAGGCGAAACGGCGCGCTACTGCGCCGCTTCGCTAACCTCATCGTCCGAAACCTCATCGTTCGAAACTTCACGCTCGTTAGCCAGCAGCGTCTTCTCGTTTTTACCTAATCCCTGAATCAGCAGGAACAGCAGCCCGCTGGCGAAGAGGGTGACGATCAGACCGTCATATCCCGAAACGCCGATCGCCAGGCTGCTGATCACCGGCCCGGCAACGCTGCCCGCCGACCAGAAGAAGCCCAATAGCGCGTTTATCATGATCAGCTTCTGCCCGGAGAAGGTTTTACCCGCGCGCACCAGCGACAGGGTATAGAGCGCGCCCGCCGCCGCCCCGAGCACCAGGCAGCCGACGAGCAGCTGCATGCGCGAGCCGAGCAGGAAGGGCAGCGCCAGCAGGGCGAGGCAGAACACCAGCGCGCAGCTGAGGTGCACCCGGCGGATGCCAAACTTATCGGCAATCCAGCCGAGCGGCGCCTGGAACAGCGCGTCGCCGGTCAGTACCACCGTCACCAGCAGCACCGCCATCGACTCGTTTAGCCCCTTATCCATGCCGTACAGCGGCAGCAGCGCCAGGATGCTGGCATCGAAGAAGGAAAAGCAGAATACGCCGGAGGCCAGAACCGGCAAAAATGCGCCGAGGCTACGCCAGCTGGCGCGTCCGGCGAGGCTCTCACGGCTGCCGCTCGGCAGGTGGCGCAGCATAAGCAGGCACAGGACGGTCAGGCCGCAGATCGCCAGCAGCGCCCATGACTGATAGGCGGGGCCGGCGGAAATGAGCAGCGGCCCGGCCAGCTGGCAGCCGGTAAAGGCCGAGGCGTAAATCCCGGTCAACGTGGCGCGATTTTTACCCGCCGCCCCGCCGGTTATCCAGCTCTCTCCCAGCACGATAATCACCCCCGAGGCGAGGCCGGTCAGGAAGCGCGGCAGCAGGAGCTGCGGCAGATCGACGGTCAGGCAGGAGGCAACCGTCGCCAGGGCCAGCAGGATCAGGCTTGCGCTGAGCAGTACGCCCATCTCAAAGCGGCGGCACAGCGCGGGCGAGAGGAAGGAGGAGAGCATCATGCCCGCCGGCGGCAGCGCGGCCAGCAGGCCAACGTAGAGGGTATCAATTTGCTGCTGCGCCAGCTCCAGGCTGATAAGCGGCACCGTATAGCCGGTGATAAAGCCTACCAGCGAGGCGGCCATGATCATCGCCAGCGTGGGCGCTAAGCGATTGTGGTCTGGGTTAAACATTTTATTCCCGATAACGGAAGTCAACAGGTGGATAATCTGGCGAATCGCCAACAGCCCTGCATATTAGTTAATCATATGGCTTCTGTCACCGTTGAAATGGCTACCATTAATTGAGAAGAGGGCCGCGCCGCTCGCCAAAGGCCGCCGGGCCGAGGTTTAGCGAGAGTTGTCAGCGCGCTGGCGAAAGGATATAACTCATAGAGCAGCCCGGCGCTCGCGGGGCGCATGGATAAAATGCATACCGATAATAACCCTCGCTCAGCGCTGATGCTGTGCAGGAAAGGAGTACGACATGGCAGTATCGCCTTCATCCATCGCCGAGGCTATTCGCTGGCGACGCGATTTTCATGCTTACCCTGAACTGGGCTATCAGGAACAGAAAACCTCCCGTCGCGTCGCCGAACTGCTGGCCTCGTTTGGCCTGCAGGTGCATACGGGGCTGGCGGGAACGGGGGTGGTGGCGACCCTGGAGAACGGTCCTGGCCCGGTCATCGGCCTGCGCGCCGATATGGACGCCCTGCCGATTACCGAACTCGGCGAGGTCAGCTACAAATCCCGCAATCCCGGCGTGATGCACGCCTGCGGCCACGATGGCCATACCGCGATGCTGCTGGCGGCGGCGGCGCATCTGGCGCGGACCCGCCGCTTTCGCGGCACGGTGCATTTTGTTTTTCAACCGGCGGAGGAGAACCTCGGCGGCGCGCGCAAAATGGTCGAAGAGGGGCTGTTTACCCTGTTTCCAATGGACGCAATTTACGCGCTGCACAACTGGCCGGGGATCCCGCTGGGGCAGGTGGCGATCAACAGCGGCGCGATGATGGCCTCCCTTGATGCCTTCGAAATCACCCTGACCGGCAAAAGCTGCCATGCGGCGATGCCGGAGAGCGGGGCCGACCCGATCGTCGCCGCCGCACAGCTTATTATGGCGCTGCAGACGATTCCATCGCGGCGCCTGTCGCCGCAGGAGTCGGCGGTGGTCAGCATTACGCAGATTAGCGGCGGGGAGGCGATCAACGTCCTGCCGGACAAAGTGGTGCTGCGCGGCACCTTCCGCTGCCTGAGCAACCCGGTTCGCGAGCGGGTAAAAGGGCTGATTGAGCGCTACGTGGAGACGCAGCCGCAGGTCTCTGACGTGCAGGGGGAGATTTTCTGGTATCCGGGCTATCCGGTCACCAGGAACCATCCGGCGCAGGCGCTGAGCGTCCGCGAGGCGGCGATTGCCGCGCTGGGCGAGTCGGCGGTGAACGCTGAGGTCAGCCCGTCAATGGCCTCTGAAGATTTTGCCTGCATGCTGGAAGCGTGCCCCGGCGCCTATTTCTGGATCGGTACCGATGGCGAAACGCCGTCCAAACCGCTGCATAACGCCGGGTATGATTTTAATGACGATCTGATCGAACCCGGGGTGCTGATGTGGACGGCGCTGGTGGAAAAACTGCTGCCGCTGGCCGGTGAAGTCTGACGCCTTCAGTGACAACGTCACGTCAGGGGAGGCGCGCGCCTCCCCTGATGCTTTTAGGCGTTAGCCGCGGCTTTAAGGCGCGCTTTCATCTCGTTGTAGGCGCTGAGCGCAAACTGTTCCGCCCAGCGCTGATCGGCAATGGCCTCGACCTTCACCGCGCAGTACTTGGTCTCCGGGGTTTTCGAGATCGGGTCGAGGTTATCCTGGGTTAGCTCATTGCAGGCCCCCACCCACCACTGGTAGGTCATATAGACGGCGCCGCTGTTGATGCGATCGCTGATATCGGCGCGGGTGATAACCTTTCCGCGCCGCGAGCTGACCCACACCAGCTGCCGGTCGGCAATTCCCATCCGCTGCGCATCGGCGCGGCTAATCTGCACCCGGCCCGGCTCGTCGGCCAGCGACTGCAGCGCCGCGCAGTTGCCGGTCATCGAGCGGCACGAGTAGTGGCCGACTTCGCGCACCGTGCACAGCACCAGCGGATAGTCGGCATCCGGCGTTTCTGCCGGGGCCCGCCACGGCGCGGCGAACAGCTGGCCTTTACCCGTCGGGGTATCAAACTGGTTATCTTTATAAAGCCACGGCGTGCCCGGATGATCCAGCGTCGGGCAGGGCCACTGCACGTGGTTCATGTCGCCCATTTTTTCATAGGTTACGCCGTAGAACAGCGGGCATAGCTCGCGTATTTCGTCCCAGATTTGCTGGTTATCCGCGTAGTGCATCGGGTAGCCCATTTCGCTGGCCAGCAGGCTGATTATCTCCCAGTCGCGCTTGACGTTTCCCGACGCCGGGATCGCTTTTTCAAAGCGCTGGAAGCCGCGATCGGCGCAGGTGAACACGCCGCCGTGTTCGCCCCAGGAGGTCGCCGGCAGCAGCACGTCGGCTATCTCGGCGGTTTTGGTCATAAAGATATCCTGCACCACCACGAAATCCAGCGCCTCGATCCCCTTGCGCACCAGCCCGAGGTCGGCCTCCGTCTGCAGCGGATCTTCCCCCATGATGTAGTAGGCCTTGATCTCCCCGGTCAGCGCCTTGTGGGGCACTTCGGTGATGCGGGTGCCGACCTTATCGTCCATCAGCGCCGGGTCGATGCCCCAGGCCTCGGCAAACTTAGCCCGCACCTGCGGGTCGGTGACCTCCTGATAACCGGGGAAGAGGTTCGGCAGAACCCCCATGTCGCAGGCGCCCTGGACGTTGTTTTGTCCGCGTACCGGGCCGACGCCGACGTGTTCGCGCCCGAGGTTGCCGGTGAGCAGCGCGAGGCTGGCCAGCCCTTTGACCACGTCCACCGCCTGGCCAAACTGGGTCACGCCCATTCCCCACATAATGGTGGCCGAAGGCGCGGCGGCAAACATTCGCATCGCCTGGCGCACCTCCTGCGCCGGCACCCCGGTCAGCGCTTCAACCGCCTCGGGTGAGTAGTCCCGCACCGCTTCCCGGTAGGCCTCAAGGCCTTCGGTAAAGCGATCGACGTAATCATGATTGTAGAGGTCTTCCTCGAGCAGCACGTGCGCAAAGGCGTTGACCAGCGCCATATTGCTGCCGTTATTGAGCTGCAGGTGACGATCGGCAATGCGCGCGGTTTCAATGCGCCGCGGGTCGCAGACGATGATCTTCGCTCCGTTCTCGCGGGCTTTGATCACCCTGCGGGCCACGATCGGGTGGGAATCCGCGCAGTTGTAGCCAAAGACCAGCAGGCATTTCGAGTTTTCAATATCGCTTATCGAGTTGCTCATCGCGCCGTTGCCCAGCGCCTGCTGGAGACCGGCTACCGACGGCCCGTGACACACGCGGGCGCAGCAGTCGACGTTGTTGGTGTTGAGCACCGCGCGGGCAAATTTCTGCATCACATAGTTGGTTTCATTCCCCGTACCGCGCGATGAGCCGGTGGTCATAATGGCGCGCGGGCCGTGCTGCTGCTTGATGGCCTGCAGCTTTTTGGCGGTATAGCGGATCGCTTCATCCCAGGTTACCGGGGTGAGCTTGCCGCCTTTTTGGTAGCGAATCATCGGCTGCTTCAGGCGCGGGGTGAGCAGCTGGGTATCGTTGAGGAAATCCCATCCGTAATAGCCTTTGAGGCACAGCTGGTTTTGGTTGGTCACCCCATCGGCGGCTTCGGCGCGGATAATTTTATCGTTCTCGACAACCAGCTTAAGTTTGCAACCCGCCCCACAGTAAGGGCAAACGCTCGTGATTTTTTTCATCAGTAACAGACCTGTTAACAGTGAATGAAGATCGTCGGTCAGGCCGGGCCCGGCCTGCCATCGTCATTGAGTCCTTGCGTCACGATGCTGACGTCAGGTGTGGCTGTTAAGCAGGAAGCGTGCCAAAAAATAACATATTGATTTTTATTAGGAATTAAACCAGGGGATGCCGGGTCGTCGCGATGTCGTCACTAATGACGATGACGAGCGGCCCGGCCCGACGCCCCGGCGATGGCGGACTCGCGCCGGCCGGCGGCGCGACGGAAGGGGCGCAGGGCGGGGGATCAGGCCATTTTTTGCCGGAAGTGGGCGAGGGTTTGCGCGGCTAAACCGGCCTCCTGCGCCGCGCTGCAGATGGCCTGCCAGCTGCCTTCGTCAAGCGGAATACCCCGCGCCAGACGCTCCTCGCGGTTGGCCTGCTCCCATTCGCCGGGCACCAGAATCGGAGCGTCCGCCTCGTGCGGGGACTGCTTACACCAGTCGATAAAGGCTTCAGTCTCGCTCTGCATCTGCGGAGCATCGAAGGTTTCCGGGTCCAGAATGATGGTGGTCATGCAGTTGAAAATGGCGTCAACGCAGGTTTGCAGGCTCTGCTGGTGGGTTGTCTGCCCGCCGGATACCGCGCCGCCGAGGATCTCGCACAGCGTCGCCAGGGCGTAGCCTTTATGCTGGGCAAAGGTCAGCAGCGCGCCCAGCGGCGAGGTCTGCATCACCGCCGGGTCGTTGGTCGGCTCGCCGTGGGCATCGATTAACGAGCCGGCGGGCACCGCTTCGCCCTTGTGCCAGGCAACGCGGGTCTTGCCGAAGGCGATGGCGCTGGTAGCGTAGTCCAGCAGCAGCGGCGGCTGGCCCCTGCGCGGGAATACTACGCACAGCGGGTTGGTGCCGAAGCGGCTGTCCTTCCCGCGAAACGGCGCAACCATCGGGTCGCCAACGACGCTGACGAAGTGGATAGAGATCATGCCCGCCGCCGCGCACTGCTCGGCCCAGTAGCCTATGCGGCCGATATGGTGGGCGTTGCGCAGGGCGACAGCGGCCATGCCGTGCCGCTGTGCCTTTTCGATACCGATCTGCATCGCCTCGTGGGCGACAACCTGCCCGAACCCGGCGTTACCGTCGAGGGTCACTACCGCCCCGGCGTCCTTCATAATGCTGGCATGTCGGTTAAGCTGTAGATGCCCCGCGGCGTGGGAGCGCACGTAGCTCGGGATCATCCCGACGCCGTGCGAATCGTGGCCGGCGAGGTTGGCGGCAATCAGATGGTCGGCGACGAGGGCCGCTTCGCTGGCGGTGCTGCCGAGGTGGCTGAAAAGGGCGACGACAAACTGATGCAGATCCGTAGCCTGAAAGCGATGTCCGGTAGGCACTGAGTCTCTCCTGTGGTGGGCGGTTAGCGTAGTTATTTTGTGATGTTTGCCGATCCATGCTGCTCTCCATGCCGATGAAGATCAAGCCCTTATGGAGAGTGCTGGCGTGAGGGGCAGAGAACAGAGTTGAGGCTGTCGGGACTGGTCGCCGGAGTGAGAATCATTATGATAAAAATCATATTCTCAATGATATGGAGAAAACCATAATGAACATCAGCTCAATCATTTTAGCCCTCGTCGCCGTTGCCCTGCTGGGTATTTCCGTCTATAGCCTGCTTAGCTATATTAAAGAGCGCCGGGCAATGCGTTTTAAATCGTTTCGCCAGCGCTGAATCACAAAGCCCGCGGCTTATTAACCGGCTTTATGATAATTTTCGCGCCAGGTCTTCGGCGATGTGTGATATTTCTCGCGGAAGCTTTTGCTAAATAACGGATGGCTGATAAACCCGCAGAGCCACGAAATCTGCTCGACCCGCAGCTGAGGTGCGCTCTCCAGCAGCGCGCGCGCGGCCTCTAAACGCCGCTCTTTAAGCACCGTCATAACCGAGGTTCCCTGTTCGTTGAAGGCGCGATCGAGGCTGGATCGCGAGCAGTGGAGCGCTTTTGACAGAAGATCAGGGGAGAGATCGTGCTGCTGATAGTGCAGGGCGATAAACGATTTCGCGCTATTCACCAGATGCCCCAGCTTGCCGGAAGAGATTAATCCCTGCTGTTTCGCGATATCGCTCAGGACCAGCAGCGCCATATTATGCAGACCGTCGACAACGGTTGCCGTCTCCTTTAGCGACAGGCTCGCCGAATGGCTATCGAGCAGCATCATGTGCGATTTCAGAAACATCGCCAGAGGATGATTTTCCAGAGAAACAACCGGACTATTGAGCCTGCCGTTAAAAACCTCTTTGATTTTCTCGCTGCGCGGAATGATATAGAGCTGCTTCACGTCGTCGCACTGATACTGATAATAGTCATTGCGCTGATGAACAATCAGCATTCCGGGATTGACCTGCGCGGAGACGGATTTCTTTCTGCCGCTAATAAGCTGATGTCCCTGCACCAGCAGCGAAATATAGATCGACTGCTCCTCGACGCGATGCGGATCGAAGGTGGTCTGATTTTTCGAACCCATCGCACTACAATAGTCGCCGGAAATAGCGGATATAGTCTTATGCGTGGCAATAATCTCTGCGGGGCGGCGGTTGTTCGCCACTTCTATCCCATAGCAGCCGAGGTTTTGCGATATTTGCTGGTAACGCTCTTCCGGCGCGATATCCGCCGCGCTCAAAACGTGAGGAACGTACAGCGCAGTAGGTCTGGGCATGTTTTTCGCCTTTCTCAAGGTACTGCTGGCAGGTGAATTTTTATCCTTCGATTATAAGATTAATCCTAAGAAAAACCAGCGCCCGGCGGTTTTTTTTACGCATTTTAATCGCCCGCGCGGGCGGGCGTTCTGCCGGCCGGATGACGGGCCTCCTCTTTTCACCAGAAAATAGTTCCCCAGCGCGCTGAATGTTATTTTTGAATTTATTAATGCATATTCATTGAGCGTATAAAATATATTTACGCCGCCTGCCATAGATGAATTATTTCGCGGCTAAACGCTTTATTTAGCCAAAAAAGGCCTGACAACATCGGGCTGGACAGCGGGACGAAAATAATTGCAAGCTATATCGCAGGTAGTGGTCAACACACATCGGCTCACGGGGATAATAAGATCATGGCGAAACGTAAAATTATTGTTTTAACTTTGATGTTTTTTTGTGTTTTATTTTTTGCCGCCGCCGGCGGTTATTTTTTACTGCAGAAAGACAATTTTGCCGAACCCGATGGCGATGAAACCGCCGCCGCCGTTCTCAAAGTGGCCGGGCTCGATGAGAGCGGCCAGCGCGATCCGCAGGCGCTAAGGGTGCAGTTTCAGCGCCGGGTTAGCGTCCGTCAGCTTAATCTCGATAGCGGCGAGCTGCTGGCGCCGGGCAAGGGCCGCGCGGCGCAAAAACGCTGCGCCAGCCTGCCGGCGGCCGGCGATCCGGCGCAAATCAGGCAGCGCTGCGCCCTGGTTGATATCTACCTCGTTCACGCTAGCAACGGAACCATTCAACAAATTATTCTGCCGGTTTCCGGCAAGGGCGCGAAATCGATGATGTATGCGCTGGTAGCCATCGACACCGACGGCCGCACGGTGAAAGATCTCCTGTACTACCGGCAGAACGAGACGCCGCTGCTCGGCGCGAGGGTGGAAGACCCGCAGTGGCTGAGGCAGTGGGCGGGCAAAAAAGTACGCGACGAGCGCGGCCAGCCGGCGCTGAAGGTGACGCAGAATAGCGATGGTCGGCACGATGATTACACGGTTGACGGCATCAGCGGGGCGACCTTAACCTCCAACGGCGTTGAGAAGAGTATTAATTACTGGATGGGGGCGCAGGGCTACGGCAGGTTTCTTCAGCGCATTCAGCAGGATCCGGCGCGATTAGTCGCCGAACCCGCGCGCGATTAGCCCTGCGTTCTTTGCACTATCTGACACAAATTTTCACGGTTTGACATTTTAATGATCTGCGTCATGTACATCGACGGCAAAAATGCCAATGATAATTATTATCATTAAATTTCGATGGAAGGCGTAATGGCTGCTCCTCGTTCTCTCCTGCTGGCTCTGCTTCTTAGCCTCCTGTTCAGCGTCCCGGCGCTGGCGGAGGCCCACTATGCTTCCTACATCGCGGATATCGAGCAGCGGCTGGATAAAACGGCGCAGCTCTATCAGCAGCAGAAAAACGACGAGGCGCGTCGGGAGGTGCAGAGCGCCTACTTTGAAGTGTTTGAAAACCTCGAAGGGCCGATTCGCATTAATATTTCGGCGCGTAAAAGCTATGAGATGGAGAGCACCTTCGGCGACATTCGGCGGATGATTGCCGAGGGTAAGCCGCTGGACGCGGTTCAGGCGCGTATCGACGGCCTGAAGCGGGCGCTGCGCGAAGTCGAGCCGGTACTCGACGGCGGGCATCGGCTGGTGGCGGAGGAGCAGCATACCGCCCTATCGCGGGACGATATCGCGGCGCAGTGGCAGGAGAGCTTTCGCACCATCGACGACCGGCTGGCGCAGGCGGTGAGCGAATATCAGGCCGGCCGCTACTCCCTCGCCAGCCAGCAGATCCAGCAGGCGCACTATCAGGGTTTCAAAAACTCGGAAATGGAAATCGCGGTGCGTCAGAATCGTTCGGCGAAGGACGCGGCGGCGATTAACCAGCAGTTTACCGCGCTGATCGCGCTGACCGCGCAGCCAGGACGGCTGAACGACGTTTCGTATCAGGTCACCGCGCTGCTGCAGGATCTGGAGGACCTTTTGCCCGGCCTGCCTGGCACCCGCGACGACGGGCCGCAGGCTAACCCGGCGGCGGCGGAGGCCTCCGCGCCGAACGCCGACTGGGCCAGCGTGGCGGCGGGAATTAACCAAAGTATGGATGCCGCCCTGGCGCGCTATCAGCGCGGCGAAGCGGAGGGCGCCATTCAGGATATCCAGGATAGCTACTTCGACCGCTTCGAAGCCAGCGGTATGGAGAACAAAATCGGCTCCCGCGACGCGGCGTTCAAAACCACCCTTGAAGCCTATTTCACCCGCATGGTCAGCCTGATGAAGGCCGGCCAGCCGCAGGAGAAGCTGACGGAACAGGCCGCCGCCCTGGCGCAGGATCTGCAAAAGGCGGTCTCCCTGCTCGGGGAGGGGGAAGAGACCCGCTGGAGCCTGCTGCTCTACAGCCTGATGATCATCGTGCGCGAAGGGCTGGAGGCGCTGCTGATCGTGGCGGCTATCGTCGCCTATCTGATTAAAAACGACCAGCGCGACAAGCTGCCGCTGATTCGCCAGTCGGTGGTGGTGGCCCTCGTCGCCAGCGTGGCGACGGCGTTTATCTTCCAGCTGCTGTTCACCAACTCCGGCGCCAGCCGGGAGCTGCTGGAGGGGATTACCATGCTGATTGCGGTGGTGATGCTGTTCTTCATGAGCTACTGGCTGCTCTCCAAAGTTGAGGCCCGCCGCTGGCAAGCCTGGCTGGAGGGCAAACTCTCCCACTCGCTCTCGCGCGGCTCGCTGGTCGGGCTGTGGCTGACCAGCTTCCTCGCGGTCTATCGCGAAGGTGCGGAAACGGTGCTGTTTTACGCCGCGCTGCTCGGCGACGCCCAGGGCGTTGGCGGACACCTCGCCATCGGCGGCGGGTTTATCATCGGCTGCGCGGTGCTGCTGGTGGCCTGGCTGGTGATGCGCTACTCGGTGGTGCGGCTGCCGCTAAAACCCTTCTTCCTGTTCACCGGCGGCTTTATGTACCTGATGGCGTTCGTTTTTGCCGGCAAAGGGGTGCTGGAGCTGGTTGAGGGCAAGCTCTTCCAGCCGACGCTGGTCGGCGGCATGCCGGAAATCGGCTGGCTGGGCGTCTATCCCTACGTTGAAACCCTGATCCCGCAGGCGATATTGCTGATTGCGGCGCTGGCCGCGCTGTGGATCATGCGCCGCCGCGCTCCGGCGCCGGCGGAAGATATAAAAAATAACTTCTGACTTTTTTAATTTTAAGACGAGAGGATGTGCCAGATGAACTTTAAGCAGACCCTGATTATCAGCGCCACCGTTGCCAGCATCTTTGCCGCCCCGGCGGCGCTGGCCTTTAAGGAGTATCCGGCGGGCGAGCCGGTGACCATG
This sequence comes from Klebsiella sp. BIGb0132, assembly GCF_024810075.1. Lineage (NCBI taxonomy): Bacteria > Pseudomonadati > Pseudomonadota > Gammaproteobacteria > Enterobacterales > Enterobacteriaceae > Klebsiella > Klebsiella sp. BIGb0132. The sequence continues at coordinate 177,372 of NZ_JANUDW010000002.1, forward strand.
AATGAGATGGAGATTGCGGCGGTTTATCTCCAGCCGATCGATATGGAGCCGCGCGGTATGGGGCTGCCGGCGGCGAAGTCGGATATTCATCTGGAAGCCGACATCCATGCGGTGGAAGGGGGCAAAAACGGCTTTGGCGCGGGGGAATGGATCCCTTACCTGACCATCGCCTATACCCTGGTCAACAGCGACACCGGCGAGAAGCAGGAGGGCACCTTTATGCCGATGGTGGCCAGCGACGGCCCGCACTACGGCGCCAATATCAAAATGATGGGCGTTGGCAACTATAAGGTGACCTACCACATCGACCCGCCGTCAAAAGCCGGGATGCACCGCCATACCGATAGCGAAACCGGCGTCGGCCGCTGGTGGAAGCCGTTTGACGTCAGCTACGAGTTTAAGTACGTCGGCCTGAACTAAGCCTGGCGTAGTCGATTTTTCGCGGCCACGGACGCCGCCGCTGTTACGCAGGACGACCCGCCGGCCATCCTGCGGTCTGTTATTTATCCGCCGTACCGAGTTGAAGTCATGAGCTATTTTTTTGTCTCGACGCTACAGGTCTTTTTCTGCATTGCGCTTCTGTCCGCCGTGCTCTGGGGACGCGGCGACGCTCCCGCGCTGCGCCCGCTAGCCTGGACGCTGCTTGCGGCGCTGGCCGTCGGCCTGCTGGCGGGGTTCTTCGTTCGCGGTAGCCAGTCGCTGCAGCTGATCCTCGTCGGCGCTGAAATTCTGCTCTCGCTGCTGTTTTTGCTCAGCTTCTGGTGGGCGTCGCAGCGGGTTCGCTACCTGTGGCAGGGGATCCTCGTTGCCGGCGCCGCCCGCCGCTGGGGGCTGGATCCGAACCTGAGCGGCCTGACCTCAACTCACGTCCTGAATACCGATCTGCTGCTGAACCTGACGGCGATCCTCCTCGCGCTGGCCACGCTCTGCCTCGCCGCCGCGCTCTGCGCGATGCTCCTGCGGCGGATGCGCTGGCTCTACTGGCCGCTGACCCTGCTGCTGATGGTGCTGCTGTGGCTGCCGCTGGGCGGAACCCTGCTGCTGCTGTTGATGAAGCTGCAGGTGGTACCGCTGCTGAAGCCGCTGCTGAGCTTTGTCGCCAAAGTGACCAACAATGCCGCGCTCTACAGCTGGGCCGCCGGCGCCATACTGCTGCTGATGAGCCTGTTCTGGCTCCCGACGCTGCGCGGCTACGCCCGGGCGGTAAAGGCCGCCGAACGGCCGATTGACCGCCGCCTGGCGCTGGCCAAACGCCGGGGCGCCGGCCGCCTGTGGCTCACCACCGTTGGCTGCGCGCTGGTGATTATCGGCGGCCAGCTGTGGTGGGAGCAGGTGGCCTCCCAGCCGCCGCGCCTATCCGAAGCGCAGCCGGTGACCCTCGCCGCCGACGGTCAGGTGCATATTCCGCTGGCGCAGGTGCGCGACGGCAAGCTGCATCGCTTCGTGTGGATAGCGGACGACGGTAAAGCGGTGCGCTTTTTTGTGATCAACCGCTATCCCGACAAGCTGCGCCTCGGCGTGGTGTTTGACGCCTGCCTGCTGTGCGGCGATCAGGGGTACGTGATGGAAGGTAACCAGGTCATTTGCGTCGCCTGCGGGGTGCACATTTTTATTCCGTCGATTGGCAAACCCGGCGGCTGTAATCCGGTGCCGATCGACGGCTGGCGCAATGATGAAACCGAGCTGACGATCCCCGGCAGCGCGCTGGCGACGGGAGTGAACTACTTCTCGACGGTGCTAACCATCAAGGTTACCGACCCGGTGGACGGCTCAAGCCTGACCAATACCGCGGCCGAATTTAAATACAGCTATGGCGGTAAGACCTGGTTCTTCGCCTCCGAAGCCAACTATGACCGTTTTCGCCAGGCGCCGGAGCAGTTCGTTGCCGACGCGGTGAAGGAGGAGTAGCGATGCTGTGGCGAATGATCTACCGCTCATGGGGGCGCAACCTGCGGCGCAAGGCGCTGGCGGTGCTGACCGTTTTTCTCGCCGCCAGCCTGATTTCGGCCCTGCTGGCGGTCTCTATCGACATCGGCGACAAGATGTCGCGCGAGCTGAAGTCCTACGGCGCCAATATCCTGATTGAGCCGGCGGGGCAGGCCGCGCTGCCGGCGCTGTTCAGCGAGCAAAGCAACCCGCTGGCCAGCGATGACTTCCTCGATGAGTCCGAGCTGCCCAATATTAAAGATATCTTCTGGCGCAACAATATCGTCGGCTTCGCCCCGATGCTCGGCGGCGAGGCGCAGGCCAAGGGCCGGGATATCCGGATTCTGGGGACCTTCTTCAGCCAGCCGGTGGCGATCCCGGATGAAGAGGGCTACCAAACCGGGCAGCGTACGGTAAGCCCCTACTGGCAGGTTACCGGGGAGTGGCCGCAGGAGCCGCCGGGCCCGCTGACGCAGACCCTGGTCGGCCACGCGCTGGCGCGCAGCACCGGCTGGAAGCCGGGCGACCGCCTGACGCTGCGGACCGCGGGGCGCGCGCTGACCGTCGAGGTGAGCGGCATTTTATCCAGCGGCGGTGATGAAGATAATCAGCTGGTGATGCCGCTGGGCGTCGTTCAGCAGCTGCTGGGCCTGGCGGGGAAAGTGCAGGCGATCCGCGTCTCGGCGCTGACGGTGCCGGAGAACGAGCTCTCGCGCCGGGCGCGCGAGAATCTCGAGGCGCTAAACGCCGAAGAGTACGACCTGTGGTACTGCACGGCCTACGTCTCCTCCATTGCCCACCAGCTGGAGGAGGCGATCTCCGGCGCCCAGGTGCGGCCGGTGTGGCAGGTTGCCGCCTCGGAAGGGGTGGTTATCGATAAAATTCAGCTGCTGATGGCGGTAGTGACCCTGGCGGCGCTGGCCGCCGCCGCGATGGGGATCGCCTCGCTGATGACCAGCACCATCATGGAGCGGGCGAAGGAGATCGGCCTGATGAAAGCGCTCGGCGCGCGGCAGTGGCAAATCCTGCTGCTGTTCTATCTCGAGGCGGCGCTCGGCGGCCTCGCGGGCGGGGCGCTTGGCTGCATGGCGGGATGGGGGCTGGCTAAGGTGATTGGCCTGATGCTGTTCGCCACGCCGCTTAATTTTGCCTGGGTGGTGGTTCCCTGCGTGCTGGTGATTGCGGTGCTGATTGCGTTAATCGGCACCTGGTTCCCGGCGCGGCGCATCGCCCGTCTTTATCCCGTGGAGGTGCTGTATGGCCGTTAAGCGCGAAATGCTGTGGCTGCTGGTGCGGCGGGCGCTGCGCCTGCGCCTGCAGCGGGTGAGCGTGGTGTTTGCCGCGCTGGCGGTGGGGGCGACCATCGTCACGGCGCTCTCTGCCGTGTGGTTCGACATTAACAGTAAAATGAGCGAAGAGCTGCGCACCTTCGGCGCCAACTTCTATATTGGCCCCGGGCACGGCACCAGCATGCCGCAGCCCGAGCTGCAGGCGATCCTCGACGGCGCGCCGCCGGGGCTGATCCACGGCGCCAGCCCGTGGCTGTACGGCACCGCGCGCACCGAGCTGGAAAAGGTGGTGATGGTCGGCGTGTGGTTCGAATCGCTGCAAAAGCTGGTGCCCTACTGGCAGGTGAGCGGCAGTTGGATCGGCGTCAGCTTTGACGATCGCAACGCGATGATCGGCGTCAAGCTGGCGCAGCGCCTGGATCTGCGCCTCGGCGATAGCCTGACGCTGGTGGCGGGGAGTCAGCGCAAAAAGCTGCTGGTCAAGGGCATCGTAGAGGCCGGCGACGCCACCGATAATATGCTGATCGTCAGCCTCGACGTCGCCCAGGGCTGGCTGCAGAAGCCCGGCGTTATCAGCCACGGCCTGCTGAGCGTCAGCAACGACCTCGGCCAGGTGGAGCGCTACGCCGGCCAGCTGCAGCAGCAGTATCCCGACCTCGAGATCCGCCCGGTGCGCAAGGTCTCGGCCTCCGAAGGCCAGGTGCTGGACAAAATCAAGGGGCTAATGGGGCTGGTCTCGCTGGTTATCCTCGCGCTGTCGTCGCTGTGCGTTAACACCACGCTGATGGCGATCGTGGGCGAACGCGCCCGCGAGTTTGCCCTGCAAAAGGCGCTGGGCGCCAGCAACGGCGATATCATCCGCCAGATGCTGCTGGAAACCAGCATTATCACCCTGGCGGCGGTGGTCTGCGGCTGGGTGCTCGGCTATCTGCTGGCGCAGCTGCTGGGCATGACCGTATTTAATGCCAGTATCTCGCTGCGCCTGCCGGTGCTGCCGATTACCCTGGCGCTGTCTTTACTGGTCGCCCTGCTGGCGGCCATTGTTCCGGTGCGGCGCGCGGTAAGCGTCGAACCGGCGAAAGTGCTGAAAGGAGAGTAACGCCATGACCGTCACGCCCCTGCGTCAGATGGCAATTGAGACCCGTCATTTATATAAGCGATTTGGCGAGGTCACCGCGCTGGAAGACATTAATCTGTGCATCGCCCGCGGCGAGTTCGTCGCCATTATGGGCGCTTCCGGCTCGGGGAAAACTACCCTGATGAACATTCTCACCTGTCTGGATACCGCCAGCGAAGGCCAGGTCATCCTAGACGGCACCGACGCGGCGGCGCTGGATGAAGAGGGGCGCCGCGCCTTTCGCGCGCAGAAAATTGGCCTCGTTTTCCAGCAGTTTCACCTGATCCCGTTCCTCACGGCGCTGGAAAATATCATGCTGGCGCAGCACTACCACAGCGTGGTGGACGAGGCCGCCGCCCGGGCGGTACTGGCCCAGGTCGGCCTTGAACACCGCATGACCCACCTGCCGAGCCAGCTGTCGGGCGGCGAGCAGCAGCGCGTCTGCATTGCCCGGGCGCTGGTCAACGAGCCGCCGGTCATTTTTGCCGATGAGCCCACCGGCAACCTCGATGAGGAAAACGAGCAGCGGGTGCTGGATCTGCTGACCGATCTGCACCGGCAGGGGCGCACGGTGGTGATGGTGACCCATAATCCGGCGCTGGGGCAGTTTGCCGACCGCATCGTGCGGCTGCAGCACGGCAGGTATTTGGGCGAAGAGGTGAACCATCATGCGCATGCCTAAGGCGATTATTATGCTGTTGCTGACGCTGCTGGTCGGCTGCAAAGAGGAGAAGCTGGCGCGCGGCGAGCCGGCCCCCGCGCTGGCGGCCTTCGATCTCCAGGACAACGCGGCCAGCCTTGAGCGCTGGCGCGGCAAGGCCATCTATCTTAATTTCTGGTCCGCCGGCTGCGGCGGCTGCCTGGCGGAGATGGATACCCTGCAGGCGCTGAGCCAGCGCTGGCCGGACAGGGTGGTGGTGGTGGGGGTAAATACCGATCCCGACAGCGTTGAGATCGCGCCGCTGCTGGCAAAGCACGGCATCAGCTACCCGGTGCTGCGCGACCGGCTGAAAATAACCCAGGAGCGCTATCAGGTGATCGGCACCCCGACGTCGGTGCTGATTGATAGCCGCGGGCGGGTGGTGGACCTGCACCAGGGCTGGCGTAAGCCGGAGGCGCTGCAGGCGGTATTCAGCGAGCTGGCGCAGCGCTAAGCGGCTCCCCCGGCGTTGCCCGGGGGAAGCCTGGGGCAGTTTAGTCCAGCAGCGAAGGATCGGCGTCGATCATCAGCTGCTTCATCTCCTCAAAATGCTGACGGGAAAAGTCGCTGATTTTTTCCCAGTCGGCGGCGGTTTTCTCCGCCACCTCATCGGATAGCACCTTCAGCGGCCGGCCGGTTGACCAGGCGGTGACCAGAATCTGGCAGGCGCGCTCGAGGGTCCAGATATCGTCAAACGCCTCGCCGATGGAGCCGGCGGTCACCAGCACCCCGTGATTGCCCATCAGCAGGCGGCGTTTATCCGCCAGCAGCCCCGCCAGCCGCGCCCCCTCGGCGACGGTATCCGCCATCCCGCCGTACAGCGTATCGACCGCCACGCGCTGAAAGTAGCGTGCGGTGTTCTGGTCGACAGGCAGGATCTGCGGATCCTCAAGGCAGGCGACGCTGGTGGCGTAAACCGGATGCAGATGCAGCACCGCCCGGGCCTGCGGCAGCCGCTGGTGAATCTGCCCGTGAATAGCCCACGCCGTGGCGTCCACGTCCGCGCGGTGGGCGTTCTCTTCATCATCGGTGTTCAGCAGCAGCAGATCGCTGGCGCGAATGCGCGAGAAGTGGCGCCACTTCGGGTTGAGCAGAAACGTTTTGCCATCCGCCGACAGGGCGGCGCTAAAGTGGTTGGCGACCGCCTCGTGCATGCCGAGGTGGGCAACAATGCGCAGCGTCGCCGCCAGATCGATGCGCGTTTGTTCTTCAAAAGAGTAGGCCACGGCGTTATTCCACTTTCGGCATCAGGTCGTTGAGGTCCGCCGCGGTCGGCGGCTGGAAGTTATACTTTTTCAGCAGGGCGGCATACTCCGGCGTGGCGCTAAACTTCTTCAGCCCCTCCTCAAGCGCGGTCTTCACTTCGCTGTTGCCTTTTTTCACCCCGAAGCCGTTGAGCACCGGGTAGATCAGCGTCGTGGAGGAGATGGTGATGCGGTCGCCCAGCTTGTCGACTACGCCGCGCGCCACCGCCGCATCGGTGATCTGCGCCTCCACCGCCCGCGACAGCAGCGCCTGGGTGGTTTGCGGGTCGGTGGCGTATTCGCTAAGCGCAATCGGCGGCAGCCCTTTTTTCACGCAGTAGTCGGCGGAGAGCTTTTGCAGCTGCGCCAGCCACGAGGTGGCGCCCATTGAGCCAATCTTATGGCCGCAAAACTCCTCCGGCGTCTTCGGCTGATAGCTGGCGCCCTTGAGGGCGAGGATCGACTCACCGCTTTTCAGGTACGGAACCATATCAATCACCTTCAGCCGTTCGGCGGTGATATACATCGACGAGTTGGTGATATCGAAGCGTCCGCCCTGCAGACCGGGGATCAGATTCGGGAAGCGGGTATCGAGGTTGACCGCCTCGCGGCCCATGGTTTTCGCAATTCCGGCGAGAAACTCGATATCAAAGCCGACGGGCTTGTTGTTCTCAATATATTCGTAGGGGAAAAAGGTCATATCCGAACCGGCAATGATTTTTCCCGGCTGCTGAAAGGCCGCCTGGGCGCTGGCTGCGCTCAGGGCGCCGACGGAGCAGAGGAGCAGGGTAGTTAAACGTTTCATAGAGATCTCCAAAGTGGGGGGCAATCACATGCTGGCAGGGTCGTTTCCGGCCTGCTGTACGAAAAACGAGGCGCCGCGCGGCTTCTGCGGCAGACGAACGTGGTTGGCGGCGCTGCGCACCAGCCCGCTCTCCGTGCCGGCGACCAGCTGTCCGGCGTGGGCGCTGGGCAGCGGGTTGTCGCCGTACGGCAGGGCGTCTTCGGCGGCGTAAACGCTGATAAACAGGGTGCGCGGCAGGTCGGTTTCATTGGGGCTGGAGGCGTGGAGCAGCCGGGTATGCATAAAGCATACCGAGCCGGACGGGCCAAAGCAGGCCTCGGGCTGCTGGCAGTGGGTCGCCACCACCTCGTCATCGACCGCGCCGGTGAAGCGCGACGCCTGCCAGTGCGACCACAGCGGCCCCTTATGGCTTCCCGGCACCACGTTCAGCGGGCCGTTCTCCGGCGTCACGTCGCTAACCATCAGCAGGGCGGTGATGATGTCGTCGTTGCTATGCGGCGTGAAGAGAAAATCCTGGTGCCATTTCACCTGGGTGGCGGTATGCGGCAGCTTGGAGTTAATTTTGCTGTGATGAAAGCGGGTGCCGCTGCCGCCGATAAGCTGGGCGGCAATCGCCGCCATCCGCGAATCCAGCGCCGCGCGCCGATAGGCGGCGGAGATCTCCGTCGGCGAGCTGACGCGGCGCAGCGACGGGTGGTCGGGGCGATGGTCGCTTTCAAGGTCGAAGCGCGGGCGGCCGTCCTCGGTCTCTCCCCAGGCCTCGCCGTGGCGGCGGCTCTCCGCCACCCAGCCGTCGAAATCCTGCTGCAGCCCGGCGATCTCTGCGGGAGAAAGCACCGCCTCAACCACCAGAAAACCCTGCTGATGAAACTGTTCGATTTGCCACTGCGCGATCATATTTTTTCCTTTCACAAACGGAGCGGTTAAGCCAAAGAGACGTCTTTGAGGAAGGCGTCAACGCGCGGGTGATCGCCGTCGCGCATCGCCTGAGGCGTGTCGTCGCAAACCACGCGCCCTTTTTCCATAAAGACAATTCGGTCAGAAACTTTGAAGGCGAAATTCATTTCGTGGGTCACGATAACCATGGTGATCCCCTCATCGGCCAGCGATTCGATAACCTGAAGCACTTCGTTGACCTTTTCCGGGTCCAGCGCCGAGGTTGGCTCATCGAAGAGCATGATTTGCGGGCGCATCATCAGGGCGCGGGCGATAGCCACCCGCTGCTGCTGGCCGCCGGAAAGCTGGTGCGGATACTTCCACGCGTGGTCGAGCATGCCGACCTTATACAGCAGCTCGCAGGCGCGCTGCCTGAGCTCCGCCTCCGCCGCCAGCCGGTGATAGCGCGGGGCCAGCAGCAGGTTGCCGAACACGGTCAGGTGCGGGAAGAGGTTGAAGCTCTGAAAGACCATGCCAATATTCAGCCGGTGCTCGGCGTTCTCCATAAAGCGCGGCTTCTGCACGCCCTGGCGTTCGAGGTGAATAAAGGGCTGGCCGTTGATGCGGATCTCGCCGTTATCGATCTGCTCCAGGCCGTTGAGCAGGCGAATCAGCGTGGTTTTGCCGGAGCCGGAAGGGCCGATAACCGACACCACTTCCCCGGGCTGGACCTGCAGGCTGACGGCGCCCAGCACCTCCACGTTGTTGTAGGCTTTATGCAGCTTCGAGGCCTGCAGCGCCGGCTGGCGGCTATCGATGACGCTGCGGGCAACGGCCGGACGGGCGGCGGTGGCCAGCGCCAGCATCTCGGCGTCGACCGGGCGGTTGGTTTTACGCTGGGTGACGTCGAGCCAGGTCTCCAGGCGCTTCAGCAGGAAGTCAAACACGGTGACGATCAGCACGTAGTAGAACGCCACCGCCGCCATGGTCTCCATCACCAAAAAGTTTTGCGAATAGAGGCGCTGGCCAACCATCAAAATCTCGGTCAGGGAGATGACGGAAACCAGCGAGCTGAGCTTAACGATCGCAATATACTCATTGGCCAGCGCCGGCAGCGCCACCCGCAGCGCCTGGGGAATAATCACCCGCCACTGCGTGCCGCCATAGCGCAGCCCTAAGGCCCGCGCGGCCTCGCCCTGGCCTTTGGCGATGGAGAGCAGGCCGCCGCGATGGATCTCGGCGACGTAGGCCGCTTCGCTGAGCACCATCGCCAGCAGGCCGGCCCAGAAGGGGTCGTTGAGCACCACCGCAAATGACGGCACCGCCTGCGGCAGGTTATAAACGAAGATCAGCAGCACCAGCAGCGGCAGGCTGCGAAACAGCCAGATATAGAGCCGGGCGGGGACGTTAAAGAGCCTGCGCGGCGACTGCTTGGCGAGGGCGAGAATAAAGCCCAGCACAATACTGCAACCCCAGGTCAGCAGACTCAGTTTAATGACGGTCCAGGTGGCCTGCCAAAAATCTGCGTCGCTGAGCAGACTTAACATGTAGTTCCAGTTAAACATCATGGGCTATTTCACTCGCCATAATTAACGGACATGAAGACGATACCGATGTTCTAAAATGGGGCATCGTCACTATTTATCGGGCAATTACACTATGCTGGTACTCTTCGCCATCAGGCAATTAGTAAATTTTTGGTCTTTAAGTTTAAAAAAACTATATAGCCAGATTAATTTCAATAAATTTAAAGCAATGTGCGCGAAACAAGAACTAAACATTAAAAAAACAATTGCTGTTATTGGTCAACGGAATCGGCCTCTAAATTGGGCGTTGTGCCACAATGGGGCGCGCTGAGGATTTATTTGGTGCAGTCTGGTTCATATTGGTGCAATTAATTCATCGGGGCTGGGGTTTTATTATTTCAGCGCGTTTAGCGAGATAAATAATTCATTCGTCCCTGCGGCAATGCGTCTCTTCGCCGGGGAGTGGCACGATGCTTGCAATCGGCCTATCAGGAAACTATGCCGTTTCTGCGAGTGACAATATTTCATAAAGGGTAAGGCTATGACGCGATTCACGCTCAAACAACTTAAATACTTCGTTACCGTTGTGGAGACCGAAAGCATCGCCGAAGCCTCCCGACAGCTGCATATTGCCCAGCCGTCGATCTCGATTGCGATAAAAAACCTTGAGGGCACCTTCGAGCAGCAGCTGTTTATTCGCCACCACGCGCAGGGCGTTTCGCTCACCCCCTGCGGGCGCCGCTTCTACGAGAAAGCCAAGGAGCTGCTGCGCCTCTCCTGGGAATTTGAACAAAACGCGCGCGCCGATAAGGAGCTGGTTTCCGGCACCATTTCGGTGGGCTGCTTTGAGTCCGTCGCCCCGCTGTATATGCCAAAGCTGGTGGCCGGATTTAAAAAGATGTATCCCGAAATAACCCTTCAGCTCTACGATGGCGAGCAGCATGAATTAATGCACGGCCTGCATCGCGGGCGTTTTGATTTAGCCCTGGTCTACGATCTGGAATTAGGCCACTCGATCAGTAAAGAGACGCTCAATGCCCCGCATAATCCCTATGCGTTATTACCGGCCAGCCATCCGCTGGCGCAAAAAAAGAGCGTTACGCTGCAGGAATTAAGCCAGGAGCCGATGATTTTGCTCGATGCGGTGCCGAGTAAAAACTATTTTATTACCATTTTTAAAGAGAAGGGCTACCACCCACAGGTGGCCTACAGTTCCCCGTCAATTGAAATGGTGCGCTGTATGGTCGGGCAGGGTTTGGGCTTCTCGGTATTAGTGACCCGGCCGCTTTGCGATATGACCTACGACGGCGAGCGGCTGGTCCAGCTGGATATTGAAGATCAAATGCCGGCCTCAACCTTAATTATGGCGCACCTCGCCAATAATGAACCTACCCGGCCAACGCAGCTGTTTATGGACTATTGTCGCAGCATTGAGCTAACCCCGGCGCTGGTGTAGCCGGCAACTTCGAGCGCGGCAAAGATATATATTGTCACGCGCCTGAGCGCCTGGCTCGAGGGCTATTTTATTTGTTGTTTTGAACCCGGGCGGCCCGGAGGCTGAGCGTAGCGAGTCAATACTCAGGTATTACGCGTACGCTCCGGTTTCTCCGCGAGCAATATCGCCCGGTGGGGCAGGCTCATAAATTTCTATGACGAGTATCGTTTTATAATAATTTACCATTCGACGCTGGCTAAATAACCTGAGTCCGCTGACGCCCGGCGTCATCAACCCAATCATTTATCCAGCACAGGACGGTTAGCTATGCACAATCAGCGTTATCCGCAGATCGACCGGCAGACGATCGATATCTACCAGACGGATGGAGTGGTGTTACTGAAAGGCGTGTTCACCCCGTGGATCGACGGCCTGGCGAAGGGCGTGGCGGAACTGATGGCCAACCCCAGCGAGTACGGGCACGCCAGAACGGTGGTGCCGAAGGACGGCTCCGCGCCCTTTTTCCAGGACTACTGCAACTGGTCACGGATCGCCGATTTTGAGCAGTTTGTCAGGCAGTCGCCGGCGGCGGAAATTGCCGCCGCCCTGATGCAATCGACCACGGCGAAATTTTTCCACGAGCACACTCTGGTCAAGCCCGCCGGCGGCAGCACGGTCACCCCCTGGCATCACGATCAGCCCTACTACTGCGTTGAGGGGCGGCAGAACGTCAGCTTTTGGATCCCGCTGGACCCGGTTGCACAGGAGATTTCGCTGCGCTGCATCCGCGGCTCCCATCTGTGGGGCGAAGAGTTCAGCCCGACCCGCTTCAACGGCTCGAAGCTCTACCAGCACGGTCGCTTTAAGGAGCTGCCGGACATTGACGCCCATCAGGAGGAGTACGATATCGTCAGCTGGGCGCTGGAGCCGGGCGACGCGATCGCCTTCCACTACCGAACGCTGCACGGCGCCAGAGGTAACGCCACGGCGCGGGCTCGACGGGTCTTCTCCGCCCGCTGGGTGGGCGACGACGCCACCTTTGTTGACCGCGGGGGCGTGACCTCGCCGCCGTTCCCGGAGCTGACGCTGCAGGATGGCGACGCGCTGGTTTCACCGCTGTTCCCGCAGGTCTGGCCGCGCGAAGCGCGGGGCTAATATCGCCGGGCGGCAATCATTAACGGCGGAAAATTATATTGCCGCTGCCGGCCTTCCGGCGGGTTAATTATTTTCCGCCGCCTCGGCGCTAAATCGGTGCCATTTTGCCGGCCAGCCGAATATTCCCGGTGCCGGCATCCCGCTACGAAAATGCCTGCTTAATGTTTTCTTAATATTTCATCTTCAATGATGCTGGCGACTATTCCGTCGACACACTTCTTATCCGTCTATATCGCGCTAAATAAGAGTTAAATTCCGTCAGCATCACAAAAGCCAGAAAAAAACCGCCCCCGGCGTTGCAAGCCGTGAACCCCTCGCTATATGTTAAATTTGTGTTTAATAAATGATGCCTAAGGGTTGGTTTTATGTATAAGAAAATTGGTGGTTTAGTGGTTTCACTGACGGCAGTCTTCTCCGGCTCCGTTTTGGCGGCGCTCCCTCAGGGCTACCCGGCTGAATACCAAAAGGTGGTTGATGCCGGGAAGAAAGAGGGCAAGGTTGTCATCTATTCAACGACCGATACCAAAGCGGCGGGGCCGTTAATTAAAGGATTCGAGGCGCAGTACCCCGGAATTAACGTTGAATATAACGATATGAACAGCACCGAGCTGTACAACCGCTACATCAGCGAGCAGGCGGCGGGCGGCGGCAGCGGAGACGTGGTCTGGAGCTCATCGATGGATACGGCGCTGAAGCTCGCCACCGACTACGCCGAAGAGTACGCCTCGCCCGAGCTGGGCAAGCTGCCAAAATGGGCGGTCTGGCAGCAGAAGGCCTACGGCACCACCTATGAGCCGGTGGTCTTTATCTATAACAAGCGGCTGATCCCGCAGGGCGACGTGCCGGACTCCCATACCGCGCTGGCGAAGCTGATTGCCGGCCAGGCCGACAAATTTAAAGGTAAGGTTACTACCTACGATATCGAAAAATCTGGCCTCGGCTTTATGCTGGCGGTGCAGGACAGCAAGGCCGACGCCAGCTATTTTAGCAACCTGGCGGGAATGGCCAAAGGCGGCCTGACCGTGCAATCCTCTACCGGCACCATGATGGAGCGCGTCTCATCGGGTGAAAACCTGATTGGCTTTAACATTCTCGGCTCTTACGCCGAAGCGCGCGCCAAAACCGATCCCTCCCTCGGCATCGCCTATCCCAAAGACTACGTGCTGGTCCTTTCCCGCGTCTCGTTTATTACCGCCGACGCCGGGCATCCTAACGCCGCGAAGCTGTGGTTCGACTACGTGCTGTCAGAGAAAGGGCAGAGCATCCTCGCCGGTCAGGCCGATATTCCCTCTATTCGTAACGATATCGAAGGCAAAAATGATATCGACGGGATGACCAAAATGCTGGGTAACGCCCTGAAGCCGATTCCGGTGGACGAAACCCTGCTGGAATATCTGGAACCGAAAAAGCGTCTGGAATTTATCAAACAGTGGCGTAGCGCGGCGGCTAAATAATCCTCCTGAGGCGCGACATCTTCCGCTGTCGCGCCCGTTAATACCCGGCAGGCTGTGTTAACGCCTGAGCAAAGGGATCGCATATGAACGTATTACGCCGAAAATGGCAGGGGCTGCCGCGCGGTATTGTGGTGCTGATCGCGGCATTGGCGATCTACGTCCCGCTGTTATTTATTGTGGTGCAGAGCTTTCTCTCGGCGCCTTTTTTTGCGCGTTCGAAAGCGTTCAGCTTTGAAGCCTTCGAATTTATCTTTACCGACCCTGATTTTTATCTGGCGCTGAGGTCCGGCTTTATTCTGGCGTTCGGCCTGGTGGCGATCGCCATTCCGCTCGGGGGGATCCTCGCCTTTTTAATGGTCCGCACCGATTTGCCCGGCCGGCGCTTTATTGAACCCCTGATTCTGGTACCCATCTTCGTCTCGCCGATGGTGCTGGCCTTTGGCTACGTGGTGGCGGCGGGGCCGGTTGGCTTCTTCTCGCAGTGGGCCGAGCGGCTGCTGGGCTTTGTGCCGTGGAACATCTACTCGATGTTCAGCATCGTGGCGATCGCCGGATTAACCCACGTCCCGCACGCCTATCTCTATATCTCCTCCGCCCTGCGCAGCGTCGGCTCCGACGTCGAGGAGGCGGCCAGGACGGTCGGCGCTTCGCCGCTGCAGGTCATGACCTCCGTCAGTCTGCCGATGGTACGGCCCTCGATCCTCTACGCCTGCGTGCTGCTGTTTTTCCTCGGCCTGGAGGTGTTCGGCCTGATGCTGGTACTCGGCGACCCCGAGGGCAACATGGTGCTGGCGACCTATCTCTATAAGCTGACCAATAAGCTTGGCACCCCCTCTTACCACCTGATGGCGGCGGTGGCGGTGGTGCTCATTTGCATCACCATCCCGCTGGTGATGCTGCAGCGTCGGCTGATGCGCACCGCCAACCGCTTTGTCACCATGAAGGGCAAGGCCTCCCAGGCGCGCGCGCTGCCGCTGGGCAAGTGGCGCTGGGTTGCCGGCGTGGTGGTGGTGCTGTGGCTGACGGTGACCATCGGCGTCCCGCTGCTTGGCGTGGCGATGCGGGCGTTTATTTCCAACTGGGGTGTCGGCGTGTCGCTATGGGACGAGCTCTCGCTGGCGACCTTCCGCAATATCTGGCAGCAGCCGAACCTGCTGCGGGCCATCGTCAACTCGATGGCGATCGGTATTTTTGGCGGCGCGCTGGCGGTCGTGTGCTATCTGTTTGTCGGGATCGCCATGCACCGCAAGCCGGACAACGTGACGCGCTTTCTTGACTACAGCGTGCTGGTGCCGCGCGCGGTGCCGGGTCTGCTGGCGGGGCTGGCGTTTCTGTGGGTGTTTTTATTCCTGCCGATGTGGCTCGATCAGTCGCTGAAAAACGGCTGGCTCTCGGCGCTGCCGATGGCCGACTGGCTGCGCGAGCATCTTATCGTGCAGCTGCGGGCGCTGCGCAACACCATTTTTAGCGTCTGGCTGGCCTATACCGTGGTGTGGATGGCCTACGGGCTGCGCCTGATCTCCTCGACGCTGCTGCAGGTGGCGCCGGAGCTTGAGGAGGCGGCCCGCAGCACCGGCGCCTCTCGCGGCCAGGTGACCCGCCACGTCACGGTTCCGCTGTCGCGCTACGGCCTGATCGGCTCGTGGCTGCTGATGTTCCTGATCTTCGAGCGTGAATACTCCACCGGGGTGTACCTGCTTTCGCCGGGGACGGAAACGATCGGCTCCATGCTGGTCTCGCTGTGGGCGGCGGGGGCTATCGATATCGTCGCCGCGCTCTCGTTTATCAATATCCTGCTGGTGGTCATCGGCCTGGGTATCGCCCTGCGCTTTGGAGTGAAATTACATGATTGAGCTATCCGTAGAAAACCTGCACCTGACCTATGGCGACAACCCGGTTCTGAAAGGGGTGTCGATGACGCTTCAGCGGGGGGAAGTGGTGTCGCTGCTCGGGCCGTCCGGCAGCGGGAAAACGACCCTGCTGCGCGCCGTCGCCGGGCTGGAGAAACCCACCGCCGGGCGGATTACCATTGGCAAAACCGCGGTCTATGACGGCAATCCGCGCAGCGAAATCCCCGCCGAGGAGCGCAATCTGGGGCTGGTGTTCCAGTCCTATGCCCTGTGGCCGCATAAGACCGTATTTGAAAACGTTGCCTATCCGCTCAAGCTGCGCAAGGTTGCCAGCGGCGAAATCGCCCAGCGGGTACAGGCGGTGCTCGACCAGCTCGGCCTGGGGAATCTCGGCAGCCGCCATCCCCATCAGCTCTCCGGCGGCCAGCAGCAGCGCGTGGCGATTGGCCGGGCGCTGGTCTACAACCCGCCGGTTATCCTGCTCGACGAACCGCTGTCGAACCTCGACGCCAAGCTGCGCGAAGAGGCGAGGGTCTTTCTGCGCGAGCTGATTATCAAGCTCGGGCTCTCGGCGCTGATGGTGACTCACGACCAGAATGAGGCGATGGCGATATCCGACCGTATCCTGCTGTTGAACAACGGGGTGATCGAGCAGCAGGGCACGCCCCAGGAGATGTACGGCAATCCGACGACGCTGTTTGCCGCCGAGTTTATGGGCAGCAACAACCGCCTGCGCGGTAAGATAACGGCTCTCGAAAACGGCCGGGCGCGCATCGAGGGCGCCAGCTGGGCGCTGTGGGGCATGGCGGGAGAGGGGGTCAGCGTCGGCCAGCAGGCGACGGCGGTGATCCGCGTTGAGCGCCTGCGTCTCGGCTCCTCCCCGGAAGACAACATGCTCGAGCTGCCGCTGCTGACCAGCATGTATCTGGGCGACCGCTGGGAATATCTGTTCCGCACCCGCGGGGATGACTTTGCCATTCGCGCCTACGGCTCGGCGCTGCGCGACGCGGAGCATTGCCATATTACGCTTCCCGCCGACGACCTGTGGATATTCCCGACGCCTCAGGTGACGGCATAAAATCGGTCGCGGCGAGAAGGGCCGACGGTCGAAATAAATAGGGCCGGGCGGCGCGGTTAATGGCTGATAACGCTCGCCCGGCACGGCGCAAATAACCGCCAGACGCCGGGCGAAAGTAAAGTAATTAATATCCGTAATTAACTAACTTAACCGCTCAAATTGTTTAATATTTGCCGACGCTGGCGTTTGCACGCCGCCAGGCAGACATGTACCATAAACAAATAATAACATTTGTGATACATATCACTCTTTTTTTGGCACGGATAAGCACTACGCCTTCGGTGATTCCGCACGAGCTTCTGCATCCAGGTTATTTAATAAACGTTCTCATTATCAAATCCCGGGAATATTTTCCCGTTTCGGCGACGGATTTTGAGAATCGACTAATATCCAAACGATAACGCGATAAATAATCACCTCGCCAACGGCGATTTTTTTGTACGACTTAATGGAATCGAACCGGCAGGTCCCGCAATGCGGAGGCTGAATGGTATCGGTTCCAGATTCGATATTGCTGGGCTTGTAACCTACAAAAGCAGCCATTTTAAATGACAGGAATGTGATAATGTCGAGTGAAAAAACTAACAGCTCGAGGCGTGATTTTTTAGTAAAATCAATGGCCTTGATTCCAACGATCGTCATCGCTGGCGGCGGCGTCGGGGCCATTGGCGCCGCGGCTGAGGCCCAGGCATCCGACGCCGCAGCGGCGGCAAAAACGCCGGCCGGCGAGGGCTGGCAGCCGCAGTTCTTCAACGAGCAGGAGTGGGCGTTTATCAATGCCGCGGTGGCTCGCCTTATTCCGGCCGACGAGCTGGGGCCCGGCGCGCGCGAGGCGGGGGTTCCGGAGTTTATCGATCGCCAGATGAATACCCCCTATGCTACCGGTTCCATCTGGTATATGCAGGGTCCGTTTAACCCGGACGTGCCGAAAGAGATGGGCTACCAGCTCCCGCTGGTGCCAAAACAGATCTACAACCTCGGGATTGCGGACGCCGACGAATGGTGCCGCAGCCAGCATCAGAAGCCTTTTGCCGAACTGACCGCCGGGCAGCAGGACGCCGCGCTGAGCCAGTTTGAAGCGGGCAGCGCCGCGTTTAAGCAGCTGCCGTCCTCGCTGTTCTTCTCTTATCTGCTGCAGAACACCCGCGAAGGATTCTTCAGCGACCCGATTCATGGCGGCAATAAGGGCATGGTCGGCTGGACGTTGATTAATTTTCCCGGCGCGCGCGCCGACTTTATGGACTGGGTTGAACGGGGTGAACGCTATCCCCTCCCGCCGGTATCAATTAATGGGGAGAGGGCGTAACGATGGCCACCGTACTGAAAAAAACCGATGTCGCGATTGTGGGCTTTGGCTGGGTTGGCGCCATTATGGCCAAAGAGCTGACCGAAGCGGGCCTCAACGTGGTGGCGCTGGAGCGCGGCCCGATGCGCGATACCTGGCCCGATGGCGCCTATCCGCAGGTGGTCGATGAGCTGACCTACAACATTCGCCGCAAGCTGTTCCAGGACCTGTCGAAAAGCACGGTCACCATTCGCCATAATAGCGCTCAGGATGCGGTGCCGTACCGGCAGCTGGCGGCCTTCCTGCCGGGAACCGGCGTTGGCGGCGCGGGCCTGCACTGGTCCGGGGTGCACTTCCGCGTTGACCCGATTGAGCTGCGGATGCGCAGCCACTATGAGGAGCGCTACGGCAAAAGCTTTATCCCGCAGGATATGATCATCCAGGATTTCGGCGTCACCTACGACGAGCTGGAGCCGTTCTTTGATAAGGCAGAAAAGGTTTTCGGCACTTCGGGCACCGCCTGGTCGGTGAAGGGGAAGGTGGTCGGGAAGGATCGCGGCGGCAACGTCTTTGCCCCGGATCGCTCGGACGACTTCCCGCTGCCGGCGCAGAAGAATACCTGGTCGGCGCAGCTGTTTGAGAAGGCGGCGCGCGAGGTGGGCTATCACCCGTACAACCTGCCGTCAGCCAACACCTCTGACTCCTATACCAACACCTATGGCGCGCAGATGGGGCCGTGCAACTTCTGCGGCTACTGCAGCGGCTACGCCTGCTACATGTATTCCAAGGCCTCGCCAAACGTCAATATCCTGCCGGCGCTGCGCCAGGAGAAGCGCTTCGAGCTGCGCACCAACGCCAACGTGCTGAAGGTTAACCTCACCCCCGACCGACAGCGGGCCACCGGCGTCAGCTACGTCGACGCCCAGGGGCGGGAGATGGAGCAGCCGGCCGATCTGGTTATCATCGGCGCCTTCCAGTTCCACAACGTGCATCTGATGCTGCTCTCTGGCATCGGCAAACCCTACGATCCGCAAACCGGCGAAGGGGTGGTCGGGCGCAACTTTGCCTATCAGAACATGACCACCATTAAGGCCATCTTCGATAAAGATACCGTCACCAACCCGTTTATTGGCGCGGGCGGCAACGGCGTCGGGATTGATGACTTTAACGGCGATAACTTCGATCACGGCGCCGCCGGTTTTGTCGGCGGCTCTCCGTTCTGGGTCAACCAGGCCGGGACCAAGCCAATCTCCGGCCTGCCGGTTCCGCCGGGCACTCCGGCGTGGGGCAGCAGGTGGAAAGCGGCGGTTGCCGACACCTATACCCACCATCTGTCGATGGACGCGCACGGCGCGCATCAATCCTACCGCCAGAACTATCTTGACCTCGATCCGAACTACAAAAACGTCTTTGGCCAGCCGCTGCTGCGCATGACCTTTGACTGGCAGGAAAACGACATCAAGATGGCGCAGTTTATGTTCGACAAGATGGCGCCGATTGCCAAAGCAATGAAGCCGAAATATATGCTCGGCAGCCCGAAAAACGCCAACAGCCACTTTGATACCACCAGCTATCAGACCACCCATATGAACGGCGGGGCGGTGATGGGCGAGAACCCGAAAACCAGCGCCGTTAACCGCTATCTGCAGAGCTGGGATGTCCACAACGTTTTCGTTATCGGCGCCTCTGCTTTCCCGCAGGGCCTGGGATATAACCCGACGGGAACCGTGGCCGCGCTGGCCTACTGGTCGGCAAAAGCGATCCGCGAACGGTACCTGAAAAATCCGGGTCCACTGGTGCAGGCATAAAGGAAGGCAAATGATGAAGATGCAATGGCTATCTGCACTGGTGCTCGGTGCGCTGAGTTTTTCCGCTTTCGCCGAGGAGGCCCCGGCCGACGGCAGCTTAATTAAACAGGGTGAGTATCTGGCGCGCGCGGGGGACTGCGTCGCCTGCCATACCAACGGTAAAGAGGGCCAGCCCTTCGCCGGCGGTCTGCCGATGGGGACGCCAATCGGCACCATCTACTCCACCAACATTACCCCGGATAAAACCCACGGTATCGGCGACTATACCTTTGAAGAGTTCGACGATGCGGTGCGTAAAGGGGTGCGTAAGGACGGCTCGACGCTCTATCCGGCGATGCCGTACCCGTCGTTCGCGCGCATCAGCGAAGCGGACATGCGGGCGATGTACGCCTACTTTATGCACGGCGTGGCGCCGGTAAACGCGGCGAATCGCGACAGCGATATCCCGTGGCCGCTCTCTATGCGCTGGCCGCTGGTGTTCTGGCGCGGGATCTTCGCCCCCGCGCCGAGCGATTTTGTTGCTAATCCGCAGGCCGACCCGCTGCTTGAGCGCGGCCGCTATCTGGTGGAAGGGCTCGGCCACTGCGGCGCCTGCCATACGCCGCGTAGCCTGACCATGCAGGAGAAGGCGCTGAGCGAAACCGAAGGCGACGATTTCCTCGCCGGCAGCAGCGCGCCGGTGGACGGCTGGGTCGCCTCGAGCCTGCGCGGCGAAAACCGCGACGGCCTCGGCAGCTGGAGCGAAGCGGAGCTGGCGGAGTTCCTGAAAACCGGCCGCAACGATAAGTCGGTGGTCTTCGGCGGCATGAGCGACGTGGTGGAGCACAGCCTGCAGTATCTCTCCGACGAGGACGTGACGGCGATTGCCCGCTACCTGAAATCCCTGCCGCCGCGCGGCGGTCAGCAGACCCCTGCGCCGGTGGAGGACAGCGTGGCGAAAGATCTGTGGAAGGGGGATGACAGCAAGCCCGGTGCGGCGCTGTACGTCGATAACTGCGCGGCCTGTCACCGTACCGACGGCGCGGGCTATAAACGCGCCTTCCCGGCGCTGAAGGGCAACCCGGTGGTGCAGACGCAGGATGCGACGTCGCTTATCCACATCATCTTGACGGGCAGCACCACGCCGGCGGTGAAAAATGCGGTCTCTAACCTGACCATGCCGCCGTTTGGCTGGCGCCTGGACGACGGGCAGGTGGCGGATGTTGTCAACTTCATCCGCACCAGCTGGGGCAACAGCGCGCCGCCGGTCACCGCCAGCGACGTGGCGAAAGTCCGCAAGGACAGGTCGATCGTGCCTGATGAGAAGGCGCTCGGCAGCGCCGACATCTCGAAGCTGCCGGTCACCGGGCAGTAGCGGCCAGGCGTGCGCCGTTCGCGCGGCGCACTCCGCGATTGCCGCTGCCGACTATGGTCTGATTTGAAAGGGCTTGCACTCATGCTGCACGCAGAACAACTCACCTGCATCTACGACGATCGGCTGCTGTTTCAGGCGCTGACGTTCACGGTTAACCGCGGCGAAATGCTGCAGGTGTCCGGCGATAACGGCAGCGGAAAAACCTCCCTGCTGCGGCTGCTTTGCGGCCTGGCGCGGCCGGAAAGCGGCGTCGTCAACTGGCAGGGCGAGCCGCTCTCGTCGGTGCGCGACGCCTTCCATCAGCAGCTGCTGTGGTGCGGGCATAGGCCTGGCGTCAAGGCGGCGCTGACGGCGGATGAAAACCTGCGCTTCTTCTTTGCGCAAACCAGCCCGCGAGCGCGGGAAGAGGCGCTGGCGGCAATGGGGCTGGCGGGCTATGAGGACGTGGCGCTGAGCCAGCTCTCGGCCGGGCAGCAGCGCCGGGTGGCTCTGACGCGCCTGTGGCTGACTTCGGCGACGCTGTGGATCCTCGACGAGCCGTTTACCGCCCTTGACGCCACGGCGGTGGAGCGGCTGACCCGACGCCTGGAGCAGCACGTGCAGGCGGGGGGCAGCGTCATTCTCACCACCCATCAGCCGCTGCGGGCGCTGGCTTGCCCCCTGCGGACGCTGCGCCTCTGCGGCGAAAGGACGGTGGGCTGATGATGCGGGCGCTGTTTTGCCGCGAAATGCGCCTCGCCTGGCGCAGCGGGGCGGAAATCCTCAATCCGCTGTGGTTTTTCCTGCTGGTTATCACCCTGTTTCCGTTCGGCGTGGGCGCGAACCCGCCGCTGCTGGCGCAGATTGCGCCGGGCGTGGTGTGGGTCGCGGCGCTGCTGGCGGCGCTGCTGGTGATGGATCGCCTGTTTCGCGATGACTGGCAGGACGGCTCCCTGGAACAGCTGCTGCTGCTGCCGACGCCGCTGGCGGCGGTGGTGCTGGTGAAGGTGGTCGCCCACTGGATAATGACCGGTCTGCCGCTGCTGATCGTCTCCCCGCTGGCGGCGCTGCTGCTGGGGATGACCGCCCACGACGCGGGCGTGCTGGCGCTGACCCTGCTGCTGGGCAC
The DNA here is from genome assembly GCF_024810075.1 of Klebsiella sp. BIGb0132. Lineage (NCBI taxonomy): Bacteria > Pseudomonadati > Pseudomonadota > Gammaproteobacteria > Enterobacterales > Enterobacteriaceae > Klebsiella > Klebsiella sp. BIGb0132. Next base: position 199,382 of record NZ_JANUDW010000002.1, read on the forward strand.
GCCCACCCTGAGCTTTTTAGGCGCGGTTGGCGTGGGGCTGACGGTGGGGCTCAGGCGCGGCGGCGTGCTGCTTAGCCTGCTGGTGCTGCCGCTGTCGGTGCCGCTGTTAATCTTTGCCACCGCCGCAACGCAGGCCGCCTCTGCGGGGCTGCCGGTGGATGGCTATCTGGCGATCCTGGGGGCCTTTTTAGCCGCCAGCGCGACGCTATGCCCGTTTGCCACCGCCGCCGCGCTGCGGCTGACGGTGCAATAACCCGCTGCGGTCTTTCTGACGCGGTGATAAAAAAACAGTCGTGTGAGTAAACGTCTATGTGGAAAGCATTACATCAACTGGCGATCCCCGAACGGCTATACGGCCTGTGCGGGCGCTGGATCCCGTGGCTGGCGACGCTGAGCGCGCTGCTGTTAGCGGTAGGGCTGGGCTGGGGCTTTGTCTATGCGCCCGCCGACTACCAGCAAGGGGAGAGCTATCGCATCATGTATCTCCACGTCCCGGCGGCGATGGGGTCAATGGGGATCTATGCCGCGATGGCTGCCGCGGCCTTCGTCGGCATGGTCTGGCAGGTCAAAATGGCCGACCTTAGCGTCGCGGCGCTGGCGCCGGTTGGCGCCGTCTGCACCTTTATCGCGCTGGTTAGCGGCGCCGCGTGGGGCAAGCCGATGTGGGGTACCTGGTGGATCTGGGATGCCCGTCTGACTTCTGAGCTGGTGCTGCTGTTTATTTATGGCGGCATTATTGCCCTCTGGCACGCCTTCGACGACCGCCGCCTGGCGGGACGCGCCGCCGGGATCCTCGTGCTGGTCGGGGCGGTCAATCTGCCGATCGTTCACTACTCGGTCATCTGGTGGAACACCCTGCATCAGGGGTCGACCAATATGCAGCAGAGTATTGACCCCAGCATGCGCCTGCCGCTGCGCATCTGCATGCTCGGCCTGCTGTGCCTGGTTATTACCCTGACGCTGATGCGCCTGCGCAATCTGATCCTGCGCCAGGAACGCCGCCGCCCGTGGGTGGCCGCGCTGGTGAATAAAGGAGCCTCGAAATGAGTCCCGCTTTTTCCTCCTTCGCCGCGTTTCTGGCGATGGGCGGCTACGCGCCGTACGTCTGGCTGGCCGTCGCCGCCGCGCTGGTGGGCTTTGGTCTGCTGACGGCGCATACCCTGTGGCAGCGCCGGGCGCTGTTCAGTGAAGTTCGGCGCCAGCAGGCCCGCGACCGGCGGATTGCCGCCGCGCGCGTCCGTGACCGGGAGGCCGCAGATGCAGACGCGTCGTAAGAACCGCCTCTATATCGTGCTGGCGGTGGCGGCCGGGCTGGGGCTCGCCCTCAGCCTGACGCTGTACGCCCTGAGCGCCAACATCGACCTGTTCTATACCCCAGGAGAGATTATCTACGGCAAGACGGAAACCCATGACAAACCGCACGTCGGGCAGCGCCTGCGCATCGGCGGCTACGTTCAGCCGGGCAGCGTCAGGCGCAATGCGCAAACCCTGGACGTCAGCTTTACGCTGTATGACGCCCGCGGCACGGTTGAAGTGAGCTATCGCGGCATTCTACCGGACCTGTTTCGCGAGGGGCAGGGCGTGGTCGCCCAGGGCGAGCTGGATTCCCCCCGGCACATCATCGCCCGCCAGGTGCTGGCAAAGCACGATGAAAACTACACGCCGCCGGAGGTAAAGGACGCCATGAGTCCCGTGAATAAGGAGAGCCAGCCATGATGCCGGAGCTGGGCAACTATCTGCTGTGCCTCGCGGCGGGCCTGGCCCTGCTGCTGAGCGTCTATCCGCTGTGGGGCGCTTCGCGTCAGGATCGGCGCATGATGGCGCTGGCCCGCCCGCTGGCCTGCGCGCTGTTTTTCTGCATCGTCGGCGCCTTCCTGCTGCTGGTGCACGCCTTCGTGGTTAACGATTTTACCGTGCGCTACGTGGCGGAAAACTCCAACAGCGCGCTGCCGGTGTGGTATCGGGTGGCCGCGACCTGGGGCGCCCACGAGGGCTCTCTGCTGCTGTGGGTGCTGCTGCTGAGCGTCTGGACCTTTGCGGTGGCGCTACTGAGCCGCCGCATGCCGCTCGACGCCGTCGCCAGAGTGCTGGCGGTGATGGGGATGATTGCCTTCGGCTTTCTGCTGTTTATTCTGCTCACCTCTAACCCCTTCACCCGCACGCTGCCGCTGTATCCCATCGATGGCCGGGACCTCAATCCGCTGCTGCAGGATATCGGCATGATCTTCCATCCGCCGATCCTCTATATGGGCTACGTTGGTTTCTCGGTGGCCTTTGCTTTCGCCATCGCGTCGCTGCTGGCCGGGCGGCTGGATACGGCGTGGGCGCGCTGGTCGCGGCCGTGGACCCAGGCGGCGTGGGTTTTCCTGACCCTTGGTATCGTCCTCGGGTCGGCGTGGGCCTACTACGAGCTGGGCTGGGGCGGCTGGTGGTTCTGGGACCCGGTGGAGAACGCCTCCTTTATGCCGTGGCTGGTCGGCACCGCGCTGCTGCACTCGCTGGCGGTAACGGAAAAGCGCGGCAGCTTCCGCGCCTGGACCGTACTGCTGGCGATCTCCGCCTTTTCGCTGTGCCTGCTGGGGACCTTCCTGGTGCGTTCCGGGGTGCTGGTCTCGGTCCACGCCTTCGCCTCCGACCCGACGCGCGGGGTGTTTATTCTCGCGCTGCTGGTCATTGCCATCGGCGGATCGCTGCTGCTGTACGCCATTAAGGGCGGACAGGTGCGGGCGCGCGTCGAGCATTCGCTGTGGTCGCGGGAGTCGTTCCTGCTGAGCAACAATATTCTGCTGATTGCCGCCATGCTGGTGGTGCTGCTCGGCACGCTGCTGCCGCTGGTGCATAAAGAGCTGGGGCTGGGCAGCATTTCGATTGGCGAACCCTTCTTTAATACCATGTTTACCGCCCTGATGGCGCCGTTTGCGCTGCTGCTGGGTATAGGGCCGCTGGTGCGCTGGCGGCGCGACGCTGCGGCGAAACAGCTGAAGCGCGCGGCGGCTTCAGCTGTCGTTACCCTGCTGCTGGCGCTGCTGCTGCCGTGGCTGCTGGAGGACCGCATTGCGGCGATGGCGACGCTGGGCCTGATGATGGCTATCTGGGTGCTTATCTTCTCGCTGATCGAGGTGCACGAACGCGCTACCCACCGGCACGGATTCTGGCGCGGGTTAAGGACGCTCTCGCGTAGCCAGTGGGGGATGGTGCTCGGCCACGTCGGCGTGGCGGTGACGGTTATCGGCATCGCGTTCAGCCAGAGCTACAGCGTGGAGCGCGACGTGCGGATGAAGGCCGGCGACAGCATTGATATCCACCGCTACCACTTCGTTTTCGCGGGCGTGCGCAACATCGTGGGCGCCAACTGGACCGGCGGCGAAGGGGTGATTCAGGTCACCCGCGGCGGGCGGCCGGAAGCCACGCTGTATGCGCAAAAGCGCTTCTACAGCGCCAGCCGGATGATGATGACCGAAGCGGCGATTAGCGGCGGGCTGACCCGCGACCTGTACGCCGCGCTGGGCGAGGAGCTGGGCGACGGCAGCTGGGCGGTGCGCCTCTACTACAAACCCTTCGTGCGCTGGATCTGGTACGGCGGCGTGCTGATGGCGCTCGGCGGCCTGTGCTGCATGCTCGACCCGCGCTACCGGCTGCGTAAAAAGCTGCAGGAGGCGCAATCATGAACCGCAGATGGCTTTTTCTCCCGCTGGCGCTGTTCCTGGCGCTGGCGGCGGCGCTGTTCTGGCAGCTGATGCGCAACGCCGACGGCGATGACCCGACGACGCTGGAGTCGGCGCTGGTGGGCAAACCGGTGCCGGAGTTTCGCCTCGAGGCGCTGAACGTCCCGGGCCAGCTCTACGATCGCTCGGTGCTGGTCAGCGGCGGGCCGCTGCTGCTCAACGTCTGGGCGACCTGGTGCCCGACCTGTCGCGCCGAGCATCAGTTCCTTAACGGCCTGGCACAGCAGGGGGTACGCGTGGTGGGGCTGAACTACAAAGACGACCGCCGCAAAGCGGTGAGCTGGCTCGATACTCTGGGCAATCCTTACGCCATCAGCCTGTTCGACGGCAGCGGCATGCTGGGGCTGGACCTCGGCGTTTACGGCGCGCCGGAGACCTTTCTGATCGACGGCCGGGGAATTATCCGCTGGCGGCACGCGGGGGATCTTAATGAGCGGGTCTGGCGCGAGCAGCTGCGGCCGCTGTGGGAAAAATATCGCCGGGAGTCGGCCTCATGAAGCGCCTGCTGAGCGGCGTGATGGCGCTGCTGCTGTCGGGCAGCGCGCTGGGAGCCATTGATACCTGGCAGTTTAAGAACGAGGCCCAGGAGCAGGCGTTTCGCGAGGTGACCTCCCAGCTGCGCTGTCCGAAATGCCAGAACAACAGCATCGCGGATTCGAATGCGATGATCGCCGCCGATATGCGGCTTAAGGTCTACGAGCTGCAGCAGCAGGGGCAGAGCAAGGAGCAGATCGTCGCCTATATGGTGGCGCGCTATGGCAGCTTCGTCAGCTATGAGCCGCCGCTGACGGCGGGGACGATCCTGCTGTGGCTGATCCCCGGACTGTTTGTGATTGCCGGCGCCGGGGTGCTGGTGGCGCGCGCCAGGCGCCGCGATACCACCGATGCGGCACTGAGCGAACAAGAGCGCCAGCGGCTGGCGGCGTTACTGAAAAAAGGAAATGATGCATGACTGCGTTCTTAATCGTTGCCGCGCTGCTGCTGGCCGGCGCCCTCGCGCTGCTCTATCTGCCCTGGCAGGAGAAAGGGGCGATGGACCGGGATTGGCTAAACCGAGCGCTCTACCGCTCGCGTCTGGAGGAGCTGGAGCAGGAAAACGGCGCAACCCGCGAGGCGCTGGTGGTGGAGCTGCAGCGCACGCTGCTGGCGGATATTCCGGAGTCAGACGCCCGCGCTCCCCGGCCCCTTGGCCGCCGCGTGCTGCTGCCGGGAGCGCTGGTGCTGGTCTGTCTCAGCGGCGGCCTGTTCCTTAAAACCAGCGATTTCGGCCAGGTGCTGCTCTGGCAACAGGCGCAGCGCCACTATCCGGCCCTGCTGCAGCAGGTGCAAGACCCCGCCGCCGCGCCGCTGCGGATGGATGAGATCGCCGAACTTCGGCTGGGGCTGCGCAGCCGGCTGCAGGATAATCCGCAGGATCTCGCCGGCTGGCAGCTGCTGGGGCGTATCGGCCTGTTGCTGAACGACGGCGAGACGGCGATCGGCGCGTTTGCCCGCGCCCATCGGCTGGCGGCGGACGACCCGGCGGCGACCTTCGACTACGCCAGCGCGCTGGTGCGGGCGGGGGATAGCGGGCAGATGCGGATGGGGGAGCTGCTGCTGCGCGAGCTGCATCAGCGGCAGCCGCGGAGTCTGCCGGTGCTGGAGATGCTGGCGCTGAGCGCGGTACGGAACGAGGATTATCCTCAGGCGGTTGAGGCGCTGCAGGCGCTGCTGGGGCTGTTGCCGCCGGGGGATGCCCGGCGTCGGGCGATTGAGGGTGAGCTGGCGCAGGCGCAGGGGCGGGCGCCGTAGGCTGGCGGGGTGTCTTCAAAACGAGCGGGTATGACAACACGGAAAACTGGCCGCAGAATGACGCCGCGGCCATTCATATCCTTACTGTTTCCGGACGGTTTCCCGTTTTACCTCGGCCCAGGTCTCCTGCATATTGTCCAGGCATGCTTTAGCGGGTTTACCTGCGCTTTCAAGCGCCCGTTGGGCATGAGCAAAATAGTCTTTTAGCTGGTTTAGGGTTAAGCGGGATATGGCTGGCATACTGCATATCAGTGAGGTACCGAAACGCTGCTGTAAGGCATCCGGATACTGCTCTATGACGTTGGTTGCCTTTAGTACGTTAACCGGATCTTTGATCAGGGCCAGGCTGATAGCATACGCCAGCTCCTGCGCCTGCTCATCGCTGAGTTTATCCCCGATGCTGCGTACCCTTTCAGGCAGGAGATGAATCACGTTGCGGTTTGCATCCGCAATGCGACTCAGGTACGTTCCCCAGTCGTCAACGGATGCCTGACAGGAGATAGGCAGCGCGCAGGCCAACATAATCATCCAGCGCTTCACCGAACTACCTCAAGCGTACGATCGGAGGACATAATGACTTTTGATCGGGCGCGCGGACCCATGATAATGCAACCCTCTGATGCAAATCCGGGAGTCGCTGGTGGCTTCCTCTCACCGTGGATACGAAACAAGGAGCGCCCGAAACTTTCACCCGACGTCTGCTTCAGGATGATGGTCATCGGCCCCCTGGAATTGCTGTGCCCGGAGATATGATAAGTCCCTCGGGGAAGCGGCCCCATGCCTTTCACCTGCTGGCGGTCCGGGTTGTTTTTGTTTGTCAGATTACCTGCGTATCCGGTTCCCACCAGCTTACCCTTATGCCAGAGTTCGCCGGTACTTTGATAGTATGTCCATGCCATAATTTATCCCCTTAAGCAGCGCTGCGCTCATTCCAGCTATCTGAGTGAATGATATTTCCGTCCAGATATTTCCACGTGATTTTGTTGTAGGCCATTTCAACTGCTTCCATATGGTCGTAACGATCAAAATCAGGGTCTTTAATATCTTCCATATAAGGAACAACGCTAATAATCTGTGCCCCTTCCATGAAAATATTGAAGTATTCCTCCTCCTGTCCGGCATGGTTAATTCGAAAGAATTTCAGTTCAGCGGATTTTAAGCGCTTTCCTGTACCTGTAAACTGATAGAGATATGGGCTTGATGAATCAACAGCCTTAGTGAATACAAATGATGCATGCTCACGCGTCGCCGTGATTTTGCCGGACCAATCATCTGTTGGTATTGATACGCCATGTGCCAGCGCCGTAATCTCTATGCTCCCTTCACGCTGATGGACGTCAACCGATCCTCTGACTGCATTTCCGACGTCATCCATCAACCACAAATATACGGGTATAGCCATTTTAAATTTCCTTATTTATTTAAGAGTGAATACTCTACACCCGTGAAATTGTGATGCAATCTTAATATTATATTGCTTTGGTTTATTAATTTATTGGTTTTATAGTCTTCGTGAATGATATTTTAAAGTAAATATATATTGCGTATTACCGGAAAGCCTTCCGCCGGTGATTATTTTTTTAGTGGCCATCGAACCTGATCATCCTGGGGTGGCAACCGCGCAACCGGAAAAGTGAGGCACTTCGTCAGCCAACGGTGCTCGTTGCGGGTGACGGAAAAGTCCGCTATGCAAAGAAATACAATATTGATCTATTTAAAACCCGCCGGAGTGCGGGTTTTCTATTTGCCTGAACGGGGTAAAACCGATTGTCTCATTCGACCCAATAATAAGAATTATCTAAATAACGGGGCAAGGCACAATCAGCGTCGGGCATTTAGGGATTAGGCGGCGTTTCTGGGTGATGACTGGAAGAGTTTGTGGCAGTAAGGGCAGATGAGCTGGGCGCCTTTTTGTACTCGGCTAAAGCTATGTTCTGATTCCTGGGAGCAGTTAGGGCAGGAGCATTTTACAAGGTAATTACGGCGAGTTTTCGAGTCTTTTCGATCTGACATATGATTTTTTCCTGATGTAATGGCCTGCAACCATACATCATTCTTCTATCAATAGCTCGAAATGATTTCGTCGCGGGCAAATAAGCGCCTGATTGGTCAACGCTATTTACGCAATCCCAGCAGGGCGCGAGGACGATGCGGCAGCCGCGTCCTGCGCCCCGCGACGGTTATTGCGCGACCCAGCCGCCGTCCATATTCCACGCCGCGCCGCGTACCTGGGCGGCGGCGTCGCTGCAAAGGAATAGCGCCATCTCCCCCAGCTGCTCCGGGGTAACGAACTCGCCTGATGGCTGCTTTTCGGCCACCAGCTGCTCTCTGGCCAGCTGCGGGTCCGTGCCTTCGGCGATGCGTCGGTCGATCTGCTGCTGCACCAGCGGAGTTAGCACCCAGCCGGGGCAGATTGCATTGCAGGTGATGCCGGTTCTGGCGGTCTCCAGCGCCAGGGTTTTGGTCAAGCCGATCGCCCCATGCTTAGCCGCCACGTAGGCCGACTTATCCTTAGAGGCCACCAGACCGTGCACCGAGGCGATATTGATAATGCGTCCCCAGTTGCGTTCGCGCATGCGCGGCAGCGCCAGCCGGCTGGTGTGGAAAATGCTCGACAGGTTAATGGCGAGAATATCGTCCCATTTCTCGACGGCGAAGGACTCGACCGGCGCGACGTGCTGAATACCGGCGTTGTTGACGACGATATCGACGCCGCCAAACTCGCGTTCGGCCCAGGCGAACATCGCTTCGATTTGGCCTACGTCGCGCAGGTCGGCGTCGTGGTAGCCCGGCGCGAGCCCCAGCTGTGCAACCTCGGCGCAGGCGGCCTGGCTATCGCCAAAGCCGTTGAGGATGGTCTGCGCGCCGGCTTTCGCCAGCACCCTGGCGATCCCTAAACCAATACCGCTCGTTGAGCCGGTGATCAGCGCGACTTTACCTTGAAGATTCATCTTATTTTCCTTAGCGTTACCGGTTAAACGGTGTCAGCTACACGATACCGGTTAAATAGAAGACGGCAATCACGAACAGGACCGCCAGGCTCTTAATCACGGTGATGGCGAAGATCCCGCCGTAGGCCTGGCGGTGGCTGAGTCCGGTGATGGCGAGCAGCGTAATGACCGCGCCGTTGTGCGGCAGCGTATCCATCCCGCCGCTGGCCATTGAGGCCACGCGGTGCAGCACCTCAAGCGGAATGTTGGCGGCGTGCGCGGCGGCGATAAAGGTATCCGACATCGCCGCCAGCGCGATGCTCATCCCCCCGGAGGCCGAACCGGTGATCCCGGCCAGCACCGTGACGCTGATCGCTTCGTTCAGCAGCGGATTGGGGATCGCGGTCAGCGCTTTTGACAGCACCAGAAACCCCGGCAGGGCGGCAATGACCGCGCCGAAGCCATATTCCGAGGCGGTATTCATGGCCGCAAGAATGGCCCCGCTCACCGCCGTCCGGCTGCCTTCGGCGAGGCGGCCGCGAATGTTGCGAAAGCCGAACAGCAGCACCACTAAAATGCCGGAAAGCAGGGCGGCTTCCACCGCCCAGATGGCGGTGATTTTGCCGGTCTCGGTGATGATAGGCTTCGCCAGGCCCGGCAGGCTCAGCTCGTGGGTCGGGCCGTACCACTGCGGGATCCAGCGGGTAAACAGCAGGTTCAGCACGCCCACCAGCAGCAGCGGCGCAATCGCAATCAGCGGATGGGGAAGGTTAATATTGTCAGGCGTTTCCGGCTCATTTTGCAGATCCGTCCCGTAGTCTTCGCCGCGAGCCTGCGCCCTGCGGCGCTGGCGATCCAGCCACAGCAGGCCAAAGGTAATAATAAACAGCGATCCAATCAGCCCGAGCCACGGCGCGGCCCAGGCGTTGGTGCCGAAAAAGCTGGTCGGAATAATGTTCTGAATCTGCGGCGTGCCGGGCAGGGCGTCCATGGTGAAGGAGAAGGCGCCCAGCGCGACGGTGGCCGGGATCAGCCGCTTGGGGATCCCGCTCTGGCGGAACAGCTCTGCGGCAAAGGGATAGACCGCAAAGGCCACCACAAACAGCGACACGCCGCCGTAGGTCAGCAGCGCGCAGACCAGCACGATGACCGGAATGGCGTGACGGCGGCCGAGCAGCCGGATCGCCGCGGCGACTATCGAGCGCGAGAAGCCCGAAAGCTCAATCAGCTTGCCGAACACCGCCCCCAGCAGAAACACCGGGAAATAAAGCTTCACAAAGCCGACCATTTTTTCCATAAACAGCCCGGTAAAGGTCGGGCCTACGGCGCTCGGGTCGGTGAGCAGTACCGCGCCAAGGGCGGCGATCGGGGCGAAGAGGATAACGCTATATCCTCGGTAGGCGGCCAGCATCAGCAGCGCCAGTGCGGCCAGGGCAATCAAAACACTCATCACGACTCCTCACTCTCATTGTTATTGTTGGGTACGGTACGAGAAGTTACGGTTTCAGGGCGTGGCGCAGCAGGTGCTCCCGGCGCGACTGAATACGGGCATTGCGCGCCTCATCCCAGCGGTAAAACCCTTGCCCGCTGCGGGCGCCGGTCTCGCCCCTGGCAACTTTTTCCGCCACCAGATCCATCATCTGCGACCCGCTGGCGAGCTCCGGCAGCAGGTGCTGACAAATATCCTTGACCGTTGCCAGCCCGGTCATATCCGCGGCTTCAAGCGGGCCAACCATCGCGTAGCGGCGGCCGAGCGATGAGCGCATTACCCGGTCCACCACCTCCGGCGAGGCGATCCCGCTTTGCACGATGTGCAGCGCCTCGCGCAGCAGGGCAAACTGCAGGCGGTTGCCGACGAAGCCCGGCGCGGCGCGGTTGAGCACCACCGCCTCCAGCCCGGTGGCGGATAAAAAGTCGCTCACCTGCAGCGGCAGCTCCGGGCGGGTGGCGCTGCCGGGAACCACCTCGACGAGCGGAATAAAATGCGGCGGGTGCCAGAAATGGGCGATCAGCAGGCGCTGCGGATGCTTCATCCCCTGCGCCAGCCGATCCGGCGGCAGGCCGCTGGTATTGCTGGCAATCACCGCATCGTCGGCGATCAGCGCCTCAAGCTGCGCGTACAGGGCGTGCTTAAGCGGCAGGCGCTCCGGGATCGCCTCAATCAGCAGGGTGCAATCCGCCACGTCGCTCAGCGCGGTGGTGCCGCAGAGGTTGCCCAGCGCCGCGGCGCGGTTGGCGGCGTCGAACTGCCCGGCATCCTGCAGTTCATTAAGAATGGCGCTGGCGACGGCGGCAATTTCGGCGATCCGCGCCGGATCGGTGTCGTAGATCCGCACCCGATGGCCATGGCGGGCAAAGTGGCAGGCAATGCCGACGCCCATCAGCCCGCTGCCGAGTACCGCGATGTTTGGTTCATTCATGATGCCTCCCGTTCACGTTCAATGGTCATGGCGATGCCCTGTCCGCCACCGACGCAGAGGGTTGCCAGCCCTTTACTGACGCCGCGCCGCTGCATCTCATACAGCAGGGTCACCAGAATGCGGCAGCCGGAGGCGCCGATGGGGTGGCCGAGGGCGATGGCGCCGCCGTTGACGTTCACCTTCCGGCTGTCCCAGCCCAGCGCCTCGCCGACGGCCAGCGCCTGCACGGCGAAGGCTTCGTTGGCTTCAATTAAATCGACCTCATCCAGCGTCCATCCGGCGCGCGCCAGCGCCAGCCGACAGGCGCTAACCGGGCCGATTCCCATCACCGCCGGGTCAACGCCGGCGACGGCGGAGCTCACTATTCTGCCGAGCACCGGCAGCCCCAGCTCACGGGCTTTGTCGGCGCTCATCAGCAGCACCGCCGCCGCGCCGTCGTTTAGCGAAGAGGCGTTGCCGGCGGTGACGCTGCCGTCCTGCGGGCGAAAGGCCGGGCGCAGCTGCGCCAGCTGCTGTTCGCTGGTATCCGGGCGCGGCTGCTCGTCGTGCTCAACCCGCCGCGGCGCCTTTTTGCCCTGGCTGACGCTGACGGAGACAATTTCATCGTCAAAGCGGCCCGCTTCGATGGCCGCCGCCGCCTTTTGCTGCGAGCAGGCGGCGAAGGCGTCCTGGCGCTGGCGGGTAATGGCGAATTCGTCGGCGAGGTTTTCGGCGGTGATGCCCATGTGGTAGTCGTTGAAGGCGTCCCACAGGCCGTCCTGGATCATGCTGTCGAGCAGGGTGGTGTGGCCGAAGCGCAGCCCGGCGCGGGCGCCATCCACCAGATACGCCGCGTTGCTCATGCTCTCCTGACCGCCGGCGATGACGATTTCCGCGTCGCCGCAGCGGATGGCCTGGGCCGCCTGCTGAACGGCCTTCAGCCCGGAGCCGCAGACCAGGTTCACCGTCACCGCCGGGGTATCAACCGACAGCCCGGCCCGCAGCGCCGTCTGGCGCGCCGGGTTTTGTCCGCAGCCAGCGGTAAGCACCTGGCCGAAAATAAGCTCATCGACCGCATCCGCCGGGAGCTGGCTACGGGCCAGCAGGCCGCGCACGACCTCAACGCCGAGATCCACCGCGGAAAGCGTGTCGAAGGCGCCGCGAAAGCTGCCGACCGGCGTTCTGGCGGCGCTGACAATCACAACCTCTTGCATAGGGATATCCTCAGTTGAAGCGCATTTCGCGCACGTCGTCAGGGACGATCAGGCGGCCGGCGGTTTTGCTGACAATCTCCGCGACGCTGACGCCCGGGGCGTATTCGCGCAGCACAAATGCCCCGTCGATAATCTCCAGCAGGGCGAGGTCGGTCAGCACCCGCTGAATGCAGCCGACGCCGGTGAGCGGCAGGGTGCACTGCGCCAGCAGCTTGGATTCGCCATCCTTTGAGGCGTGGGTCATCACCACGATGATGTTCTGCGCCCCGGCCACCAGGTCCATCGCTCCGCCCATGCCCTTGACCATTTTTCCAGGGATCATCCACGAGGCAATATTGCCCTGCACGTCCACTTCGAAGGCGCCGAGCACGGTCAGGTCGACGTGGCCGCCGCGGATCATGGCGAAGGACTGCGCGGAGTCAAAAATTGCCGCGCCGACGCGGGCGGTGACGGTCTGTTTACCGGCGTTAATCATGTCGGCGTCGAGCTGCTCTTCCAGCGGAAAGCCGCCCATGCCGAGCAGGCCATTTTCAGATTGCAGCATCACGTCGATGCCGTCGGGGATGTAGTTAGCGACCAGCGTCGGGATGCCGATACCGAGGTTGACGTAGTCGCCGTCGCGCAGCTCCCGGGCGACGCGCATCGCCATTTGTTCACGAGTCAGCATAGTCAGAGGTTCCCCGCGCGCAGCGTGCGCTGCTCAATACGTTTCTCAAAGTTACCGACGATCAGCCTGTCAACGTAGATGCCGGGAGTATGAATGGTGGCCGGCGGCAGCTCGCCTGGGGGGACAATCTCTTCTACTTCCACCACCGTAATGCGCCCGGCGGCGGCCATCAGCGGGTTAAAGTTTTGCGCGGTGTGGCGATAGATAACGTTGCCGTACCAGTCGGCCTTCCAGCCCTTAATCAGGGCGAAATCGCCGCTAATGGCCTCTTCGAGGATGTAGTGCTTGCCGGCAAACTGGCGTACCTCTTTGCCTTCCGCCACCGGCGTACCGTAGCCGGTGGCGGTATAAAACCCCGGAATACCGGCCCCGCCGGCGCGAATTTTCTCCGCCAGCGTGCCCTGGGGGGTGAGTTCGACGTCGAGCTCGCCGCTCAGCGCCTGCTGGGCAAAGAGCGCGTTTTCGCCCACGTAGGAGGCCACCACCTTGCGCACCTGGCGGCTCTCCAGCAGCATGCCGAGGCCAAAGCCGTCGACGCCGCAGTTATTGGACACCACCGTCAGACCCTGCGTCCCGCGGCGCTTCACTTCGGCGATGAGGTTTTCCGGGATCCCGCAGAGGCCAAAGCCGCCCGCCAGTACCGTCATTCCGTCGGTTAATCCTTCCAGCGCCGCTTCGTAGCTGGCGACGCGCTTATCCAGTCCTGCCATGTTTCACCTCTGCTGGCTTGCGATAGGGTTATCATTGAGGGCGCAGACTGATTTGTTAATTTTGAATTTGTGACCCACTCATTTGGTTTTTTTATTAATTTATTGTTAACTAAATTTTTTCAATTAGTTAACAGGATAAAAAATGAGAATGAGTGTCAAACAGTTACGCGCGTTTTTAGCGGTAGCTCACACTCTGAATTTCGCTCACGCCAGCGAGAGGCTGAATCTTTCCCAGCCGGCGCTCAGTTTGACGATCAAGGGACTGGAAGAGGTTTTAGGCGGCCCTCTGCTGCAGCGCAGCACCCGTAAAGTGACGCTGACGCAGGAGGGCGAGATTTTTCTACCGATGGCCCGCCAGCTGCTGGCGGACTGGGATAACGCCGAAGAGGCGATGCGCCAGAGCTTTACCCTGCAGCGGGGAAAAATCTCCATCGCCGCAATGCCCTCCTTTGCCGCGAACGTGCTGCCCGAGGTGCTGAAAGCCTTCCGCGACCGCTATGCGGCGATTAACGTCACGGTTCACGACGTCATCAACGAACAGGTGATTGAAATGGTTCGCGAAGGGCGGGTGGAGATGGGCATCGCCTTTGAGCCCGCGCCGACCAACAACCTGCTTTTTACGCCTCTCGCTGTAGACCGCTTCGTGGCGATTGTGCCGAAAGCGTCCCCCTTAGCCGGCAAAAGCCACCTTTCATGGCGGGAGCTGCTGACGCTGGATTTTATTACCCTGCAGCGGCCGTCGGCGGTGCGTCTGATGCTCGAGGAGGAGCTGGCGCGCAGCGGGCGTAAGCTCGACGTGGCGCTGGAGAGCCACCAGCTGGTGACGGTGGGGCGGATGGTCGCCAGCGGCCTCGGCGGCAGCGCGGTGCCGGCGCTGTGCCGCTCGCAGATGGCGGCGCTGGGGGCGGTGTGCCTGCCGCTGGATAACCCGCCGATTGAAAAATGCATCGGGGTGATCCACGCCGGACATATGCAGCTCTCAAAAGCGGCGCAGGCGCTGCTGGACACGCTGAAGGGTTTTCTGCCCGCCTGACCGCAGGGACGGTATTTGCCGTAATGCTGACGCAGACCCGGCCTGGGGAATGAATTTCCCCGGGCAAGGGGTAAAGAGTGTGATTTTTCCCCTATTTTTTGTGATTCAAATCACCATTAATAAAAATAGTGATATTTATCAATAAATTACAAAATTACCCTTTTGGGTTTTGGAGAATAAATTTCTCCACTTTGCCCTTGTTTGGGGGAAAATAGGTAAGATTTACTTCGGGCGCTAATATATATTTTAATAGTGGTTGATTTATAAAAATATCTGTGTTGATAGCAGCGGGGTTGGCTATTTTTTTAGCGCTGCGCAGCGTTTTGGTTGCTGTTTTATTAGCCGGCGCTGATGCTGTTAGCGAGATAAATGTTCAATGCCTAATGTCGAATAATAGTTTGAGTATATCCTATGAAAAATAAATTTAAAGATATTGCGACTCTGGTTGTCCATGCCGGGAATCAAATTGATCCGGCGAATAATGCCATATTTACCCCGATTGTTACCGCCAGCTCTTTTATACAGCCGAATCTCAATGAAGGCGGCGATTTTTGCTACTCGAGGGTGTCGAACCCGACCCGTAAGGCTTATGAGTCGGCGCTTGCCGAGCTGGAGGGCGGGATTTATGCCACCGCTACCGCCTCAGGCATGGCCGCCACGAATATCGTTATGGAGCTATTGCCGAAAGACTCACATATTATTGCGATGCAGGGTGTATATGGCGGCACCTGGCGCCTATTCGATAAGCTAAAGGGTAATACAACCGGCGCCACCGTTTCCTATATTGATCTTAATGATGAAGAATGCCTGATTGCCAGTATTCAGGAAAATACGAATTTAATCTGGATTGAAACGCCGACTAATCCGCTGCTGGAGCTGGTGGATATTAATAAAGTGTGCAGTATTGCGAAAGCGCGCGGTATTTTGACCTGCGTCGATAATACCTTCGCCAGCGCCTGGAACCATCAGCCGCTGGAAATGGGTGCGGATCTGGTTATGCTCTCCACCAGTAAATATATCGGCGGCCACTCCGATTTAATTGGCGGGGCGGTGATCGCCCATAGCGAACTGCTCGCCGCCCGGCTTGATTTTATCAAAACGACCATCGGCTCTATCGCATCGCCTTTCGATGCCTACCTGGCGCTGCGTGGGATGAAAACGCTGGATGTCCGCATGCAGCGCCAGTGCAGCAACGCTCAGCGTATCGCCGAGTATCTTGAAAATCATCCGGCGGTTGCTCGCGTCTATTATCCCGGCCTGCCTTCGCATCCGCAGCATGCGCTGTGCAAAAAGCAGATGCGCTCGGGGGGCGCGGTGGTTACCGCTACCCTAAAAGGCGACCTGCAGGGCCTGAAACGCTTTATCTCCGGTCTGCGCTATTTCGTGCTTGCCGAATCGCTGGGCGGCGTGGAGAGCATGATCAATCATTCGGCATCGATGTCGCATGCCGCGATGTCAAAAGAGGAGCGGGAAGCGATAGGCGTCTACGACACCACGCTTCGATTCTCCATCGGGATCGAGAACGTTGAGGATCTGCTAGCCGATCTTGATGCGGCTTTTGCCGCCGGCGCCCGCACACAGGATGGCGATCATGCATGACTATGGCATCTGGACAATTATCACCCCGATGGTCACCATTATTTTGGCGATCCTCACCCGGCAGGTGATCCTCTCCCTGCTGACCGGCATTTTTGTCGGGTATGCGGTGATTCATCAAAGCCTGATCCAGGGCGTTGGCGGCACCCTCAACGGCATCATTGAGACCTTTGCCTCCGCGGGCAACGCGCGAACGATTATCTTTATGGTAATGATCGGCGGCATTATGCGGCTCATCGTGGTAACCGGCGGCGTGCGCAAGCTGGTCCAGTTTCTCTCTGAGAAAAACGACTTTGTCACCAATAAGAAGTCGGTTCAGCTGCTGGCGATGCTGGTCACCTCGCTTATCTTTATCGAGAGCTCGATTAACCAGCTGATTGCCGGGGCGTCGACAAAAAATCTCGCCCGGCGCTATAAGGTCTCGCCGGAAAAGATGTCCTACATCATTCAAACCTCCTGCGTATCGGTCTGCTCATCGGTGATGATCAACGGCTGGGGGGCGGCGATGATGGGGATTATCGGCGTACAGATTGCGCAGGGCTATTTGACCGGCGAACCCTTTGAAGTGCTGGCCAGCTCAATGGTCTGGAATATCATGGCCTGGTTTTCGCTGGCGTCCGTCATCTTCTATATCCTTTCCGGCTCTACCTGGGGGCCGATGAAAAAGGCGGAAGTTCGCTTTGAGTCCTGCCTGATGGAGCAAGAGCAGGAGGAGAGTGAAGCGGAGCAGGACCCGGTGATTGATCATCCGGCATGCGCCTCGCTGCTTAATTTCTTTATCCCTATTCTTTCAACCGTGCTGATGGTTCCGGTGGTGCTCTATATTACCGGCGACGGGCAGTTCTCCAGGGGCAGCGGCTCCATGTCGGTCTACTCCGGGGTGATGTTCGGTACCGTCGTCTCTTTTGCCTGGTTCAGACTACGCGGCATTTTAAACGTCGAGAATTTCTTTAAAGAGCTCTATATCGGCTACGCCAGCATGGTGAAAATTAGCTCAATTATGATCCTCGCCTTTTTGATGGGACATATTTCGGCAGAGCTCAACACCGGGCAGTATATTGCCTCCATTACCTCGGGCGTTATCCCCTCCGGATTTTCGATTGGCTTTATCTTTTTGATTGCGGCAGTCATGTCTTTAGCCACCGGGACCTCGTGGGGAACGTTCGCCATTATGATCCCAATTGGCGTGCAGCTGGGCGTTTCGCTCGGTATCGACCCTCACTTTATGATCGGTGCGGCTATTTCCGGTTCAATCTTTGGTGACATGACTTCGCCTATCTCCAGCGATGCCATCGTGGCTTCAATGGCCACCAACTGCGATCACATTGAGCATATTCGCACGCAGATGCCCTATGCGCTGGTCACCGGGTTCCTCGCGCTCATCGTCTATTTAATCGTCGGGTTTTCGATTTAACGCTCAATACTCATACAAGGATTTATCATGACCAGGATTATCTCTACGCCGCAGGCTCCGGAAGCTATTGGCCCCTATATTCAGGGCGCCCGGGCAGGGGGTTTTATCTTTACCTCGGGGCAGCTGCCGATTCATCCGTCTACCGGCGAGATCGCCGAATGTGCCGCCGGGCAGGCCCGGCAAAGCCTGGGGAATATTAAGGCTATTATTGAAGCCGGCGGATTAGCCCTCGAACATATTTGTAAGGTTAATATTTTCGTTAAGGACCTGAACGAATTTGCGGCAATTAATCAGGCCTACGCCGGGTTTTTTGACCAGCACTCGGTGCCGTATCCGGCGCGCTCCTGCGTGGAGGTTGCGCGCCTGCCGAAAGATGTCAAAGTCGAAATTGAAGCGGTGGCCTGGCAGGGCTAACGACGCCTCAGCGTTATCACAACGGTGGCCGCGTCGCGCCACCGTTTTTATTCCTTCTTATTGAGAGCAAACGTAATGCTGATAAAAAATTATCTGCAGGCGCTGCCGCGCGTTGAGCTGGTAGGGGCGGTGACGCCGATCCAGCACCTCAGACGGCTGTCGGAGTATCTGCAGCGCGATATCTATATTAAGCGAGACGATCTTTCTTATCTTGGTATGGGGGGCAATAAGCTCAGAAAGCTCGAGTTTCTCGCAGCAGATGCGCTTAAACAAGGCTGCGATACGCTGGTGACGGCAGGTGCCATTCAGTCGAATCACGTGCGCCAGACCGCGGCCACGGCCGCGCATCTGGGCCTGAAATGCGCGGCATTGCTTGAAAATCCGATCGCCACGGATGCGCCAAACTATCTCGCAAACGGTAACTATTTACTCTCCTCGATGATGGGCTGTCGTCTGGAAAACGTCGAGGCGCTTAGCGATCCTGATGCGCAGCTGCAGGCGTTTAGCGAGAGGCTCGCTCGCGGCGGAGCAAAGCCGTACGTGATCCCGGTTGGCGGCTCGAATGCGCTGGGATCGCTGGGCTACGTTGACTGTGCGCTGGAAATTGCCGGGCAGTGCGCGCGGATGGATCTCAATATCGGTTCGCTGGTGGTACCTTCGGGAAGCGCGGGAACGCATGCCGGACTGGCGGTAGGTTTTGCCCACTGCTGGCCGGATATAGCGGTGGTTGGAGTGACCGTTTCACGCCTTGCCAGCGATCAGCTGCCTAAGGTGGTAACGCTGCAGAACGAGCTCTCGGCGCGGCTCAACGTGATGACCTCTTCGCCGATAACGCTGTGGGATGACTATTTTGCGCCGCGCTACGGCACGCCGAATAGCGAGGGGATGCGGGCGGTTGAGCTGCTGGCGAGCCTCGAAGGCATCATGCTGGACCCGGTTTATACCGGCAAGGCGATGGCGGGGCTGATTGACGGCGTGCAAAAATCGCGATTCAGCGGCAGCGGTCCGCTGATGTTTATCCATACCGGCGGCGCCCCGGCGCTGTTCGCCTATTGTCCGCAGGTTTAAGCCTCACGCTTTGCCTCGATGCCCCGGCAGCCCTGTGCTGAGCGGGGCGATGATATTGTCAGCGTTCTCCCCGGCGCGGTCGCGTGCGCCGCAGCCCGGGGACGTCGCTAATAGTGCTTGTGCGCCATGATGGTAATAATCTGCCGATCGGTATGCTGCATGGCCTGCGCGGCGAGGGCGCATAAATTACGAATCGAATTTTCCACATCGCGCTCGACGATACCGTCGCTGGCGGAAACGACGGAATTATCCAGCGCCAGCAGGGTTGCTTTCCATGCGCAAGAGACGCTGGTCGAGACCTTCATTGAGCAGCTGCTGGAGGCGCCGTCGCAAATCATACCGCTGATATCGCCAATCATATTGTTGACCGCCATGGCGATATTGTCGTAACTCCCCTCCATCAGCCAGATAATCCCCGCCGCGGCGCCCATTGCGGCGGTGGTGGTGGCGCAGAGCGCGGAGAGGCGCG
Organism: Klebsiella sp. BIGb0132; assembly: GCF_024810075.1. NCBI lineage: Bacteria > Pseudomonadati > Pseudomonadota > Gammaproteobacteria > Enterobacterales > Enterobacteriaceae > Klebsiella > Klebsiella sp. BIGb0132. The sequence continues at coordinate 218,812 of NZ_JANUDW010000002.1, forward strand.
GAAGCTTGCTGTGGATGTAGATAGCCACGAGATGCGACAGCGCCAGCGCGCGGGTGAGCTGCTGCCGGCTGGCGCCGAGCCGTTCAGCGGCAACCACTACCGGCAGGGTGGCGGTAATGCCCTGATTACCGGAACCGGAGTTGGTCATTGCCGGGAGCGTGGCGCCGCCCATTCTGGCATCCGAGGCGGCGCTGGTACGATAGAGGATTTCGTTAAAAATATCGTCTGCGGCCAGACCCTTATCGACCTGACGCTTAAGGGTTGGCCCAATATGCAGACCCCACTCCTTCGCCAGACCTCTCTTCGAGAGGGCGTTGTTCATCTGCGCGGCGGCTAAAATAAAGTCGATCTCTTCGCAGGGAACGTCGCGAATAAAATCGAAGAGCTGGCGCAGCGAGCTGCCGGCAACCTGGGCCAGCGGCTGCGGCCGATCGCCGCCGGCGGGTTCCGCCGTTTTGACAAACACGGGTTGTCCCATTTTTTCAATCGACACCACGTTGGTATGATCACCGATGATAGTGACCGTCGCGTGCTGGTCGCCGGCATAAACCCTCGCGCGAACGTAGAGCGCCTCCTCGCAGGGCTCCTGCAGGACAATGCGCACGGCGCCGACGGTGAGCAGGGCTTTGGCCGCGGCAATTTGCCGCTGGCTGGCACTCTTAAGCACTTCAAGATTCGCCTGCGGGTCGCCGGCGATAGCGCCCAGGGCTGCAGCAATAGGCAGGCCGAGCATATCCGTGCCCGGCACGGTAACCCCCATTCCATTTTTCATTAAATTGGGCGACACCGATGCCTCAATGCGTACGATGGCCCCGGATAGCTGCCGTGCCGCAACGGCGCAGGCGAGGGCGACGGAGACGGGTTCGGTGCAGCCTAATGCCGGCTTAACCTCTTGCCTGAGGACGGTGATGAAGGCGTTCCATTTTACGCGGGTTTCCCGGTGTGGCATGACTGAGCCTCTGTTGGGTACAGGAAAAGGTCCATCGAGAGAGTGAACGAAGCGGAACCTCAACTCTCCCGGTCCTGAGCATCTCAGCCGTCAAACCAGCATTGACAGTACGGCTGGCGCTTCAGGAGGAATGTTAGCGCACCAGACAGAGAAATAGGTTGCATGTTCGCTATGTAAAAACCGACTTTTAGAGAAAAAAATACTTCTATATGCGGGGTGGGTAGATGGTTTTACTTCTCAGCGGGGAGAGGACATAAAAAAACCGGCCTCGTCGGCCGGTTCAAAAATCAGATTTTGCAGGCGTCGCCGCAATCATCATCGGCAACGATCGCCTCGGCTTTCTTATCCGCGTCTTCAAGGCGTTCAGCGTTACGCTCCTGCGCCTCTTCCAGACCGCTAAAAACCAGGTTGTCGAGATCAATTTCCATGAGTTACCCACTTTAGTTCAGTTTTGACCGTGGCCAGATTATAGGGCAAAACGGGCGAGGGGGCACCTCGTGCCGTCGTTGACAGCACGTAGCGGTAACCCGCGCCCGTTTCCCCCAGCAGGAGATGAATAATAAAGCCGACTGCTAATAATGAGAGTTGACAGGCGGGCTTAATTTAATTTCAGGTTCTACAGAATGATTACCTGGCTATTTATTAAATGAAAGGACAACGAACGGGTAACTAAGCGTTGACTTGAATGATTTATGATATTATTGCCGCGATTATGGTTGATTCTATGGATCTTGATCGATGGCTATAACAGCAGCAGTCGCCATCAAAGAATGGCGAAAAAATAATAAACTCATTTGTAATGTTAAACTCAAATATAAGAAGGTGTTACGTCGATGCAGAGAAATACCTCTGGCAGGGGGCAAATATAGGGAATACCGGGCGCTGTGTGATAAATACGTTTGCGCCAGATTAACCGGCGCCACGGAGGGGCTGGTCAGCTTTCAGGATAAACCCTTCAAAGCCTATTTAAATAAGAAGTTGTCAAAGAGAACCAAACTCGATATCGCCTACGGCTCGTTGATTTTTATGGAAAAAACATTTTCCGCAGCGATCATGCCGCAGCTGTATAACGTGACGGAGTTTGGGTTGACGGTAGCGACCGTTCCGCTGAAAAATGGTACCAGCATTGACGTTAAGCTGCTGGCATCGCCTTTTCAGGAAGAAGGGGAGCTGATGCTGTTAATGCTTCTCGATAATAGACGCATCTACAGTCTCTGTTTTTCCTGTACCGCCGACGGCCGCGCTTATATTGGCGGCATTCAGGGAGGGAAAGACGTGACCGGTGATGAAATTAAAGTCCTGACTAAGGAGCTTCACGGTATCCGACCTAAAAATTTAATTATCACGCTGCTGTACGGTTTTTTACAGCACTGTAATATTAAAGAGATCTATGCGGTTGACAGCAATTTCCACGTTAAAAGCGACAAAGTAATGACTAATTACGCTGCGCTATGGCTGGAAGTGGGCGGTGAGCAGCATCGTCGCGGTTGGTATAAGCTGCCGTCGCAGGAAATAAAGAAAAGCCTTGAAGAGGTCAAAAGTAAGCATCGCAGCCAGTTTATCAAACGTGAAAGTTTGAAGGAGCTGGCGCAGCACGAGCTTGCGGCTTCAATGCAGCAGCTTGGCGGGCGTCTTAGCGCCGGTTAATCTGCTGCGGTGGGGTTGTCGGTCAACAGGGGGCTGTTGGCCGGCAATCTCCCACCATCTCCGGCTATTTCCAGCTATTTATAAGCGTCTCCCGATATCTTCCATCATCGCCGGCTAATGCCCACTCTCTCCCGAACTCTCCCGTACTCTCCCGTACTAGCAGGCACTAGCCCGCAATCTTCCGCAGGCTGCGTATCGCTCCCTCCGGTTCGGGATAGCTTCCTGCTGCACCGGACCACTCCTCACTCTCTTTGACCATCGCGCTATCTTCCGGCCTCGCGGCGTAGTGCTTAAAACCGCTTCGTCTATCAACTTCCTTTTATAAATTAAAAAATTTTAAACATAAAATGCTGGATAGTTTTACATAAAATTTACAAACTCATATACTTTCTTACGTTCTTCGCTCCGCTCAGGAGCGTCCAACCAGTATGTTATGTGGTCTGTGCCTTAATTATGTCAATAAAGCACTGTTTAAAATAAATACATTGGTTATAACGACTAACGTCGTATGGGATGAAATATGGACGAACAACGAGGAAGCGGCAGAGGGATGTTCTTCACCGCCTGGCGCCTGCTATTTGTGTTATTGAGTTTTTGCATTGGTCTGTTCTTAGCTATCTGGGGCGGCAAGCTCCTTTCTCTTGGCGGCAGCGCCTGGTATCTGTTGGCGGGCCTGGCCTACATGGTTATCGCCGTCGGCTACCTTATCCGCAGTAAATACGTTCTCCCTTTCGCAATTATTACCTTCTTTTTGACCCTGGTCTGGGCGCTATACGAAGTCCAGCTTAGCTACTGGGGCCTGATCCCGCGGCTGGTGGTTCCCGCTCTGCTGCTGATGCTGGGCCTGTGGCTGGCCGCGACCCTGCCGCTCAAACGCGCGCAGATCCGCTACGCGAACCGCAGCGCTGCGGTGATTTTTATTGCCCTGCTGGCGACGCTGGTGTCGGCATTCTATCCGCACGGCGGCATCCATAACGGGGTCGTCAAAGCGGCGACCGACGGCAGGCCGACCGAGGCCGCGAAAAGCGATAACTGGGAGTTCTTCGGCCGTGACGCTTCCGGCACCCGCTTCGCGCCTTATGACCAAATCACCCCGCAAAACGTCAAAAATCTGAAGGTGGCCTGGACCTATCACACCGGCCGTCGCCTGACCGGCGCCGGGATTGGGGTTGATGAGAATACCCCGCTGCAGATTGGCGATACCCTCTATTCCTGCACGCCGCTCAACGTGGTGACCGCCCTCGATGCCGACACCGGTAAAGCGCGCTGGCGCTTTGACCCGCACGCGCAGACCGCAGAGCATGTTACCTGCCGCGGGGTGGGCTATTACGATGCGCAGAGCGACGCCTCGCTCAGCGCCGAAGAGAAGGCCAGCCCGTCGCTGCAGCAGTGCCCGCAGCGGATTCTGGTCTCCACCGTTGACGCCCGTCTGCTGGCGCTAAATGCGAAAACCGGTGAACTGTGCGAGGACTTCGGCACTCACGGCAGCGTCGATCTGAAGCAGGGGATGGATAATACCGAAAACAGCAAGCGCTATCACCCCACCTCAACCCCGGTGATTATGGGGCACATCGCGGTGCTCGGCGGCTGGGTTCGCGATATCGTTCACGGCGAGCCCTCCGGCGTGGTCCGCGCCTTTGACGTGCGCAGCGGTAAGGTGGTGTGGGCCTGGGACGTTGGCCAGCCGGAAAACGTGACCGATCCGCAAAAAGGCCGCGTCTACACTCTCGAAACGCCGAACGTCTGGACGGTGCCGGGCTTTGATAAAGAGCTGAACCTGGTGTATCTGCCGACCGGCAACGGTCCGCCGGATTACTGGGGCGGCGATCGTAACGAGGCCAAAGAGAAGTACGGCTCCTCGGTGGTGGCGGTCGATGCCAGCACCGGTGAAACGAAGTGGGTCTTCCAGACCGTGCATCACGATATCTGGGATTATGACCTGCCGTCCCAGCCGGTGCTGTTCCACATGAAGAACGACCAGGGTGAAGAGGTCCCGGTACTGATCCAGACCACCAAAACCGGCCAAATCTACGTCCTTGACCGCCGTACCGGCAAGCCGGTGACCCGCGTAGAGGAGCGGCCGGTGGCGCAGGGCGGGGCGGAAGGCGAGCGTCTCTCCGCGACCCAGCCGTTCTCTACCGGTATGCCGCAGCTCGGCGTCGAGCCGTTAACCGAGAAATCAATGTGGGGCGTGACGCCGTTTGATCAGCTGATTTGCCGTATCGACTTCAAAGAGTCCACCTATCTTGGAATGTATACGCCGCCGTCAGAGAAGCCCTATATCGAATGGCCGAGCCTGCTGGGCGGCATGAACTGGGGCGGCATCACCATCGATGAGCGCACCGGGACGCTGTTTGTTAACGACATGCGTATGCCGCTGAGAATGTCGCTGGTGCGCCAGGAAGATATGGCGAAATACAAGGTCTCCACCGACGAAGTCCCGGGCTTTATGGGTACCGTTCGTCCGCAGATCGCCGGGCCGTACGGCGGCGTGCGGATCGATATTCTGCAGTCCGCGCTGGGCGTACCGTGCAACACGCCGCCGTTCGGCACCATGAGCGCCGTTGACCTCAATAGCCGCCAGCTGCTGTGGCAGGTGCCGCTGGGCTCGGTCGAAGATACCGGTCCGCTGGGGCTGAAAACCCATCTGCATATTCCTCTGGGAATGCCGACCCTGGGCGGACCAACCTCGACGGCTTCCGGGCTGATCTTCTTTGCCGGTACTCAGGATAACTATTTGCGGGCGCTGGATTCGGCGACCGGGAAAGAGCTGTGGCGCGCGCGCCTGCCGGTAGGCGCAGTGGCCGCGCCGCTGATCTACAAATCGCCGAAAACGGGTAAAGAGTACGTGGTTATCTCAGCCGGCGGCGCCAGCCACTCGCCGGACGTCGGCGACGATATCATCGCCTACGCCCTCGACGAGTAGCGCCCGCGGGCTCTCCACGCCTACCGAGGATTAGCTCCCTCTGGGGAACAAAACATGCCGCTGAACGAGCGGCAGGTTTTTTTTCGCCCGCAGCCGGGCCGGACGAACTAAACGGCGTGGCAGGCGACGTGATGCCCCGCGGCGACCTCCCTGAGGACGGGGACCTCCCGGCGGCAGCGCTCGCTGGCCTGCGGGCAGCGGGAGGAGAAGCGGCAGCCGGGCGGCGGGTTTGACGGGTCAGGGATCTCGCCCTGCATCGCGACCGCCGGTTCATGCAGCGGGTCTAAGGTGGGCACCGCCGCCAGCAGCGCCTGCGTATAGGGATGCAGCGGCCGGGCAAACAGCGCGTCGCGGCTAGCGGTCTCCACCAGCTGTCCGAGATACATCACCGCCACGTCATCGCACAGATGCTCCACCACCCCGAGGTCGTGGGAGATAAACAGGAACGTGACCCCCAGGTCGTCGCGCAGGTCGGAAAAGAGGTTAATAATCTGCGCCTGGATGGAGACGTCCAGCGCCGAGATCGGCTCGTCGGCGATGATGAAATCCGGGTTGAGGATCAGCGCCCTGGCGATGCCGATACGCTGGCGCTGGCCGCCGGAAAATTCGTGCGGAAAACGGTTGTAATGCTGCGGCGCGAGGCCGCAAATCTGCATGACCGCAATAGTTCGGTCATACAGCTCCGCCTTGCTGCACAGCCCGTGCTCCAGCATCGCCTCGCCGATGGCGTCGCCGATGCGAATTCGCGGGTTCAGCGAACTGTAGGGGTCCTGAAAGACCAGCTGGATTTTCGGCCGCAGCGCCCGCATTTCGCGCGGGGAGAGCGCGCTGAGCTCGCGGCCGCGATACCTGACGCTGCCCGCGGTTTTCTCATACAGCCCGAGCAGGGTGCGCCCGACGGTAGTTTTGCCGCTGCCGGATTCCCCCACCAGGCCGAAAATGGTCCCCGGACGGATCTTAAAGCTCACGCCGTCCACCGCCCGCAGCTCGCCGGTTTGCTGCCCGAACAGCCCGTCGCGCAGCGGGAAGTGTTTTTTAAGCCCTTCGACTTCAATGACGTATTCACTGCTCATGCCACGACCTCCGCGAGCTCAGGATGAAAACAGGCGACCTGCCGGGCGTTGCCCGCCAGCGGGGGGATCCCCTGGCGGCAGCGTTCGCTGGCGCGCGCGCAGCGGTCGGCAAAGGCGCAGTACGGCGGCAGGGCGGCCAGATCCGGCACCTGGCCGGGGATCGAGTAGAGGCGGCGCCGGCGCTCGCCGGGCACCGGGCGGGAGGCAATCAGCCCCTGGGTATAGGGGTGCTGAGGATGGCGCAGTATCCCGGCCGTCGGGCCCTGCTCAACGACCCTGCCGGCGTACATCACCACTACGTGCTCCGCCATTTGCGCAATCACGCCGAGGTCGTGAGTGATCAGCATCATCGCCATCCGGCTGGCCCGGGAGCGCTCGCGCAGCAGCTGGAGGATCTGCGCCTGCACGGTGACGTCCAGGGCGGTGGTGGGCTCGTCGGCAATCAGCAGCTGCGGTTCGCAGCTCAGGGCCATCGCGATCATGATGCGCTGCAGCATCCCGCCGGAGAGCTGGTGCGGGTAGCTGTTCATCAGGCTCTCCGCCCGCGCCAGGCCGACGTCGCTAATCAGCCGCGTAGCGTGCTGCCAGGCGGCCTTTGCCGATTCACCGCGATGGCGGATCAGCGGTTCGCACAGCTGCTCGCCGATGGTGAATACCGGATTGAGCGCGCTCATCGGCTCCTGGAAGATCATCGCCAGCCGGTTGCCGCGCAGGTCGGCCATTTTGCCCGCCTTCAGGCGCAGCAGATCCTCGCCGTTGAACAGAATCTCTCCGCCGTCGACGCGCGCCGCCTGGGGCGGCAGCAGGCCCATCAGCGACATCGCGGTGACGCTTTTGCCGCAGCCGGACTCGCCGACCACGCCGACGGTTTGCCCGGCATGAATGGCGAAAGAGACCTCCTGCACCGCCCGTACGCGGTTTGTTTCGCCGGCAAAGGAGACCGAAAGCTGGTTAAAGGTGATTAGCGGCGTGCTCATTTGAGCCTCTGTTTCATTTTGGGGTCCATCGCGTCGCGCAGGCCGTCGCCCAGCACGTTAATGGCGATAACGGTGATAAAAATAGCCAGCCCCGGCGGCATCCACAGCCACGGGCGGCGCTGGAAGTCGATCAGGCTGTTGGCGGCGTCCATCATGTTGCCCCACGACGGGGTGGGCGGCACCACGCCGAGCCCGAGATAGCTCAGGGCCGACTCGCTCAGAATGGCGTTGGCGACCGCCATCGTCGCCATCACCACCAGTATCGGAATGGTATTCGGCAGCAGATGGCCAAACAGGCGGCGGCGCGCCGACAGGCCCAGCACCCGGGTGGCCAGCATAAAGTCGCGTTCGCGCAGCGACAGGCACTGGCCGCGCACCAGCCGGGCCAGCTTCGGCCACTCCAGCAGGCTCAGCATTATCACCACCATGTAGATCCGCGACTCCGGGGAGAAATCGAGCTCCGAGAGCATCGCCCCGGCGACAATCAGCAGCGGCAGGCCGGGAATGGTCATCACCAGGTCCGCCAGGCGCATGATCAGCCGGTCGGTCAGCCCGCCGGCGTAGCCGGAGACCGCGCCGAGCAGATAGCCGAGGGTCACCGACAGCAGCATGGTCAGAAGGCCGATAATCAGCGAGATCCGCCCGGCCAGCAGCAGGCGGGTATAGACGTCGCGGCCGAGGAAATCGGTACCCAGCCAGTGTTCGGCGCCGGGCGGCTTGTTGATCATCAGCACGTCGGTGGCGTCATCTTTCCACGGCGACCACAGGGGACCGAGGACGCACCATGCCGCCATCAGCAGCAGGATGAGCAGACACAGCATCGCCAGCCGGTTGCGCTTCAGCGCCTGCCAGGCCTGGCGCCAGGGGGAGGGCGCTATCTGCGCCAGCGTCGGGATCGTCGCTTTACGCAGGCGACGGTTGGTTGAAAACAGGGAACTGAGCATCAGGACCTCACTCGGATTCGCGGGTCGGCCCACGCGTAGAGTACGTCGGCAATCAGGTTGCCGAGGATCGTTAGCACCGCCAGAAACAGGGTAAAGCCCATCAGCACCGGATAGTCGCGGGCGGCCAGCGAGTCGATATGAATATGGCCCGCTCCCGGCCAGTTGAAGACTTTTTCGGTGATGATGGCGCCGGAAAACAGCCCCGGCAGCTCAAAGCCGAGCAGGGTGATAATCGGCAGCAGGGCGTTGCGCAGCGCGTGCCTGAAGATGACCGTGCGTTCGCGCAGCCCCTTGGCGCGGGCGGTGCGGATAAAATCCATTTTCACCACCTCGAGCATGCTGGCGCGAAAGTAGCGGGTCAGGCTACCGGCCTGCAGCATCACCAGCGCCAGCACCGGCAGCGCCAGATGCGCCGCTACCTGCAGGATATAGGCCCAGCCGCGATCGTCGCTGCCGGTGTTGGTCATGCCGCCCGGCGGTAGCCAGTGCAGATCGACGGCGAACCACTTAATCAGCAGCAGGCAGAGGAAAAAGGTCGGGAAGGACATGGCGGCGAAGACGGCGATGCTGACCAGATGGTCGAACAGCGAGTTGGGCTTCATGGCCGAAACGATGCCCACCGTCAGGCCGATGCCCCAGTAGAAAACCAGCGCGACGCTGGCCAGCAGAAAGGAGTTCCACACGTACTGGTTGAGCAGCTGGCTGACCGGGATCTGGTACTGCAGCGAGAAGCCCAGGTCGCCGCGCAGCAGCTGGCCCAGCCAGTGCAGATAGCGGGTGAACAGGGGCTGGTCGAGGCCGTAGATCGCCTTCAGCTCGGCGGCGCGGGCGGCGGTAAGGGTGATATTACCGTCGATAAAGTCGCCCGGAGTTTTAGCGAACAGCATAAAGATGATCAGGGAGGCCAGCAGCAGCATCGGCAGGGTCTGCAGCAGCCGTCTGAGGATAAAATTTCTCATAACATTCTCACGTTCCCCGCCGGTGAACCCCGGCGGGGACGATATTTACCTGGCGATTTTCACGTCCGGCAGGCTGCCGGTCAGACCGTTATAGATATCCGGCTTAAAGCCGCTGACCCTGGCGCTGCTGGCGGAGAGGATCTCGCGATAGCCGAGGAAGATAACCGGCGGGTCTTCCGCCAGCACTTTGTACAGCTGGTGGTAAATCGGCTTGCGCTGGTTGACGTCGAGCACCGAATTGCCCTGGCTAATTAGCTTATCGACCTGCGGATTGTGATAGCCCGACTCTTTCGCCTCGCTGCTGTAGAAGTCCCACACCCCGTCGTGCGGGTCGTTCAGCGTGCTGGTGCTGAAGGAGGCCAGATCGTAGTTACCCGATTTGCGCTGGGCCATCAGGGCGTTGAAGTCCACCACCTGCGGCTTCAGCAGGACGCCAATCTGCTGCCAGTTCTCTTTGGCGATGGGGATCAGCGCATCGTTGAGCACCTTCTTGCTGACCAGCAGCGTCAGCTCCAGGCGCCGGCCGTCTTTCACCCGGATGCCGTCCGGACCGGGCTTCCAGCCCGCCTCATCCAGCAGCTTCTTCGCCTGTGCCGGATCGTATTTATACGGATTGACGCCTTCAGCGTTGTAGGCCCAGGAGATCGGGGCGATGGGCTCAATGGCGACCTTGCCGTAGCCCTGATACACCACGTCAATCAGCTTCTGCCGGTCGAGGCCGTAAATCAGCGCCTGGCGCACTTTGACATCCTGCAGCGCCGGGCGGCGGACGTTGAATTCAACCTGGCTGTAGTCGCTGGAGCCATAGAGGTTGATGTTGGCGAAGCCGAGCATTTTCAGCTGTTCGATATCGTCCGGACGCGAGGTAAAGGCGTCGTAATCGGTCTCGCCGGTCTGGAACAGCTGGAAGTTGGTGGATGGATTGGTGACGCGATAGATAAAGCGCGGCGTCGGCGGCGTACCGCGATAGTAATGGCTGTTGGCGTGGAAGCGGATCTCCTGGCCCGGGAGATACTTATCGTAGACGTAGGGGCCGTTGCCCAGCGGCTTGCCGTGCAGCGTGCGCAGATAGTCGAGCTGGCCACGCTGATATCCCTTGCCGTAGTAAGCTTTGGAGAGCACCGGGCCGCCGATTTTGGCAAGCGTGGTGGCGCCCGGTTCGCTGGTGGTCACCTGCAGCGTCAGCGGGTCGATCACCTTCAGACCGCTCACGCTGTCTGCCGTACCGGCTTTGTATTCAGCGCCGCCGGTAATATTGGCGAGCGTGATGTCGGTATCGCCGTCGTATTTGGGGTCCAGCAGGACGGTGAGCGTAAAGGCCACGTCTTCGGCGGTAAGCGGCGAGCCGTCGCTGAAGGTCAGATTGGGGCGCAGCTTGATGGTGTAAACCTTGTTATCGGCGCTGACGGTCCAGCTTTCGGCCAGCCCAGGGACCAGGTTACCGTGGCTGTCCCAGTCAATCAGCCGCGAAAAAATGACGTTGGTGACGTTTTCGTCCCAGCCGTTAACGAAGAAATAGGGGTTAAAGATGCCCTGCGGCTCGGAAATGCCGGCGACTACGGTGTCTTTACGCAGCTTCGCGGAGGCCGGGATCTGGCTGACATCGGTAGCCGGGGTGATCCCTTCCTGTAAAATATCGTCCGCGCTGGCGGCAGAAGAAAATGCCACCGCGCCGCCAAGGAGCGCGATTTTCAGAGCCAGCGAGAATCGCGAACGTTTGGTTTTTAATCCGGGCAGTAATCTGGACAAAAGTGCTCCCTCATCAAATAATTGCGCTTAAATTTACAATTCATGACGAAAGATAAGAGCCGCACCTCCGGCTGTCTAACATCGAAACGCTATGATTTATAGCGAATTGGAATTAGCAATAATACAGCATTAAAATGCCGGATTTTAGCTAAGGTGTAGTGATTTACGCTATCACCTCCGTGCCGAGGGTGAAGCGGTCCGCTACCCAGCCGTGCTGGCGCAGCGCGGCGAGGTCCAGCGGCTGCGCCAGGCGTACCCGAATCTGGCCGATGGTTCGCCCCTGGATATGCTCGCAGCTGCTGGAGAGCAGGCTGGCCTGGGCCCCGAGCAGGCCGGCGATCTGCTGTAAATTGGGCTCCCGCCCGCTGCTGCCGTCAAAGTGCAGCGTCACCACCTGGCGACCGGCGGCCAGCGCCTCCGGCTCGCCGGGGCGCGCGGGATGCAGCGTCCCGGTCATGCTGCGGGTGACCTCGTGCTGCGGATTGCCAAAAATCTGCCACACTTCGCCCTGTTCAATAATTTTTCCTTGTTCGAGCACCGCCACCCGATCGCACAGCGTACGGATCACGTCCATCTCGTGGGTGATAAGGATAATGGTCAGGCCGAGGCGCTGGTTTATCTCTCGCAGCAGCGCCAGCACGGCGTAGGTATTCTCCGGGTCGAGCGCCGAGGTCGCCTCGTCGCACAGCAGGATCTCCGGCTGGGTGACCAGCGCGCGGGCGATACCGGTGCGCTGCTTTTGGCCGCCGGAGAGCCGCGACGGCCAGCTGTCGCGCAGGGCGCTAAGGCCCACCAGCTCAAGCATTTCGTCGACCCGCCGCCGTCTTTCGTCCCGGGGAACGCCGGCCATTTTTAGCGGCAGCTCGACGTTCTGCGCCACGGTCTTCGTCGACATCAAATTGAAATGCTGAAAGATCATCGCCACCCGGCGACGCAGATCCCGCAGCTGGGTGGGGGCATAGCGGCGGGTCGGCTCGCCGTGAATAATGATTTCGCCGCTGTCGGCGCTTTCCAGGCGGTTAAACAGGCGCAGCAGGGTGGATTTCCCGGCGCCGCTGCGCCCGATAATGCCGAAGATTTCGCCCTGGTGAATCGTCAGGTTGATATCCTGCAGCGCCCGAACGCCGTTGGGATAGGCTTTGCCGATGTGGGTTAACTCAATATGCGGTACCGCGCTGGGCGCATTGGTCACGGTATTCTCCTCCGTTAGCCAGCAAATGGCGGCAGCGGTGGCGCTGCCGGGTGGATGTCAGCGGTTAGAAACCGGGCAGAATTTTGCCCTTATAGCGGGTGAGGATGAAGTTGCGAACCGCCTCGGAGTGCAGGGCCTTCGCCAGCTTCTGGATCCCCGGATCGTTGATGTTGTCGGGGCGGGCCACCAGGTACTCGACGTACAGATCGCTGCCTTTTTCCACCAGCAGCGCCTTGTCGGTATCGATTCCGGCCTCCAGGGCGTAGTTGGCGAAGATAAACGCCAGGTCGACCTGATTCACCGCCCGCGCCAGCATCGCCCCCTCCAGCTCGCGGATTTTAAAACGATGCGGGTTATTGACGATATCCCGGGTGGCCGACTGCGGGTCCTGCGGGTTTTTCAGGGTGATGAGCCCCGCGTTGCTGAGCATCACCAGCGCGCGGCCGGTATTGACCGGATCGTTGGGGATGGCGATGGTGGCGCCGTCCGGTACCTCTTTAATCGATTTATATTTGCTGGAGTAGGCGCCAAACGGTTCGATATGGACGCCCACCACCGGCAGCAGATTGGTGTGCCGGGTCTGGTTGTAGTTATCGAGGAACGGCCGGTACTGGTAGTAGTTGGCGTCGAGGTTCTTTTCCGCCAGCTGCTGGTTAGGCTGAATAAAGTCGTTGAAGACTTTAATTTTTAAATCGACCCCTTCTTTCGCCAGCGCCGGTTTGACGAATTCGAGGATCTCGGCGTGCGGCACCGGCGTGGCGCCGACGGTCAGCGTTTCACTGGCGGCGGCCGAGAAAGAGAACAGGGCCAGCAGCCCGGCGGCGATAAGCGTTTTTTTCATCATCTTTTCCTTTCATGTTTGCGCAACGGATGCCCGTCAACCGGCTGCGGCAGCGGGAAGAGGGCGGGCATCCTTTATTTGTGGCTTATTGACCGCACGAGGCGGTCGCCGCTCATTTGTAATATCTGCACCAGGGCAATCAGCAGCAGCACGGTGACGACCATGACGTCGGTCTGAAAGCGCTGATAGCCAAAGCGGATCGCCAGGTCACCGAGTCCGCCGCCGCCAATCACCCCCGCCATTGAGGTGTAGTCCACCAGCAGAATGGCGGTGACGGTCACCGCGGCCACCAGCCCCGAACGCGACTCGGGCAGCAGGGTATGCCAGATCAGCTGCCAGGTGTTGCCGCCCATCGACCAGCTGGCCTCCACCAGCCCGTGATCGACTTCGCGCAGCGCCGTTTCGACCAGCCGGGCGAAGAAGGGCGCGCAGCCGACGACCAGCGGCGGAATGGTGCCCTGCACCCCCAGCGAGGTGCCGGTAATGAAGGTAGTGACCGGGATCATCACGATCAGCAAAATGATAAACGGCAGCGAGCGCAGCACGTTGACGGCCAGCGACAGCAGGCGGTAAAGCCGCGGGGCGTGCAGCAGCCGGGGCTGGCCGGTCAGATAGAGCACGATCCCCAGCGGCAGGCCAATCAGGACGGTAAAGCCCAGCGACCAGCCCAGCATCGTCAGGGTATCGATAGCGGCCTGCGCGACGTCGCTCCAGTCGATTTCGGCAAAAAATTCCAGCACCGTCGCCACCCTAGTTCCAGTCGTGGCGCTGCGGGCGAACGCCGTTCAGCACCCAGTTGCCCAGCAGCTGATATTTCCAGCGCACCGGGTCGTGTAGGGTATGGACGCGGGCGTTGCGCCAGTGGCGATCGAGGTTATTGCCGCTGGCGGCGGCGCGGGTGCCGCTGAGCTCAAACAGGCGGCTGGCGGCCTCCAGCGCCACTTCGGTGGTGAAGACCTTTGCGCGGGCGACGGCCACCGAAGCCAGGGCGACGTTCTCCTCGTTCAGCGCGTGGCGGTAGCGATCGAGGGTTTTCCCCGCCCGCTCCAGCAGCGCCTCGGCGGCGGCCAGCCGGCTGTCGATCTGCCCGATATGGTAGATGGTGAGCGGGTCGTCGCCGGCGCGTTCTACCCCGGCGTCAATCCACGGCCGGGCGAACTCGCGCACGAACGCCACCGTGTCGTTGAGTGCCGCCCGGGCGATGCCGGCATCGATGGCGGCGGTGGTGAGCTGCGCGAAGGGGCCGGCGAGCGTGGGGGTGGCGTAGGATTGCCACGTCGGAAACAGATGGAACGGCTGGACCGCCAGATCCTCGGCCAGCACCGTCCCGCTGGCGGTGTTGCGCTGGCCGAGGCAGGCCCAGTCGTCGACCACGGTCAGCCCGGCGCTGTCGCGAGGGACAAACGCCAGCTGCGCGTTGTCGTCGGCATCGAGCGCCAGAATGCCGATCCAGTGGGCGTAGAGCGAGCCGGTGCAGTAGCCTTTGCGGCCGTTGATATACAGTCCCTCCGCGCGCGCCTCCAGCCGGGTGCGGATATCGAGAACCGTTTTACCCCCGGTTTCTGAGAGGGCGTTGGCAAAGCGGTGCCCCTGCAGGACGAGGTTAAAGAAGAAGTCGCGCTGCTCATCGCTGCCCTGCAGGCGAATATCCTCCAGCAGGCAGTAGTGGTTCTGCGGGATTTGCCCCAGCGACGGGTCGGCGGCGGAGATAATGGCGATAACCTCCGCCAGCGTAGCGGCAGAGACTTCGGCCCCGCCCCAGCGGCGCGGCACGGTAATGCCCCACAGCCCGCTATTGGAAAAGGTATCAACGATCTCGGGGGGCACAAAGCCGCTGCGGTCGCGCTCGGCGGCGCCGGGCCGCAGCACCAGCGCTATCTCATGGGCGATGGCCACCGCTTCTTCATCGCTGCTGATAACGTATGCCCGCGGGGCGAAACGGGTGTAACTAACCGGCTGTGTGCTTTCTGGCATGCTGATCCCATCCTGATTACTGTGCTATATGCAAAAAATAGATAAATAAATAATCTATAATTCCAAAGAGTTATATAATCAGATAGCAAAGGCTGTGCCAGAAAATTAAATTTTTATTTAGCTTAAAATCAATGAGTTAGATTTTCTCCCGCCGGGGGGGATGCTGCAAATGCGGCTGGGCTGAACGCGGGCTGCTGCATTTGCGACAGCCCGCGGGCCAGTATTTCAGGGCAGCGGCCGCCATAGCGCGTCCGGATCGGCAAACCCTGCCTCTATTGCGGCGAAGAAGCGGCTGGCGTGCAGGCCGTCAACGAAGGCGTGGTTGAACTTAACCGCGACCGGTATTACGCCGTTTTTCAGTTTGCCCCAGGTGAGGGCGGGCACTGCGGCGCCGACATAATATTCGGCATGGGTGATGGCGCTGAAATGCAGCCACGGCAGGCAGCTGGCGCAGAAGAAGTGCTCCCCGTTGACGATAAGCGGCGCCGGATCGGTGGTTTTTGCCGCCTCAATGCTCGGAGTTGCCGCCCGGCTAAAGGCGGCAAAATCGGCGGCGTTGTCGCACCACACCTGGCGAAACCCCTCCTGAGCGGTCATCACCGGCGTCATTACTGCTAGCTCATCGTATTCAATAATCTCGTCGCCCAGCATCCGCTGTTTGAGCTCAGGAATCGCGTTGGCCGCCCGCAGCAGGGCGTAGAGCGCCAGCTGGAAAAAGGAGACCTGCCGGTCTTTGGCGCATTCGTACAGCCGTTGCGCTTCAAGCGGTACGCAGAGGTTAAAGCTGGGGTTGGCAAAGGTGCGATAAAATTCGAAATGCTCTCGGCGATGCCAGGTTTCCCTGTCGATAACGTGGTAGGCGGGCACGGCGCGCTCCTGGTCGGTTCGGATGTCAGAGACGACTATGCGACGATTTCAATCAGATTGCCATCGGGGTCTTTGATCACCGCTTCATAGTAGCCGTCGCCGGTGGTACGCGGCGGCGAGACTAAAATATCCTGCGCGTCGGCGCGCTGCGCCAGTAGATCAACTTTTTCTGCTCCGCCCACCGCAATGGCCAGGTGCACCCAGCCGGTGTGATTATTATCCGCCGTCCCTTCGCTGAGCCCCGGCTTGGTCATCAGCTCGATGGCAATATTGTCGCCGATCTTCACAAAGTAGGAGGCAAAGCCGTGATTCGTCTGGCTGCAGTACTTATCGTTAATCTCGCCGGCAAAGAAGTCGACCCAGAAGCGGGCCTGCTGCTCAAGCTGACGGGTCCAAAGCGCGATATGGGCTACTTTCATCGTGAATATCTCCTGACGCGTGTTGACAGAGGGAGAGCAGATGCATGATCATGCTCACTAATGCTCGATTACCTAACTAAAAGGATGTTACATGCTCGATTATGCAGCATTCCCTCAGCAGCGACAAGCGCTCATTTGCCAGATCCTGCAGGAGAACGGCAGGGTGGTTTGCGCCGAACTGGCGACCAGGCTGAACGTCTCGGAACACACAATTCGCCGTGATTTACATGAACTTAGCAAAGGCGGGTTCTGCAAAAAGGTCTACGGCGGGGCGGTGATGAACCTGCCGGAGGCCGGTGACTATAGCGAACGCAAAGATAAAAACGCGGCAACAAAGCTCAGAATCGCGCAACAATGCGCAAGGCTGGTAAAGCCCGGCGGCTGCATTTTCATCGATACCGGCACCACCAACCTGGCGATGGCCGAGGCGCTGCCCGCCGAGCTGGCGCTGACGGTGGTGACGAACTCGCCGGAAATAGCCGCCGTATTGCTAAAAAAACCGCTCTATGACGTGGTGATTCTCGGCGGACAGATACAGCGGGCGTCCGGGGGATGCGTCGGCACCTCGGCGGTGGCGCAGCTGCAGGGGATCCTCTTTGACCAGGGGTTTATCGGCGGCTGCGCGATGGCGCCGGAGTCCGGTCTGACGGGATTTGACTACGCGGACTGCGAATTTAAGAAAGCGGTTATCAGGCAGTGTAGCGAAATTATTGTTGGCCTGACGTCTGACAAGATCCCGGCGGTGGCCCGCTTTGTGGTGGTTGAAAGCGGCGCTATCGATGTGCTGGTGGTGGAAGAAAACGTCAGCCGCGAGTACAGCGCTACCTTTCGCGAGCACGACATCCGCATTTATACGGTGTAATGACCGGCCGGCGGCGGCTGAAATCCGCGTTCTTCTGAGGGCGTTCTTCGCCGGCGGCGACGCGTTCCCGACGGCCCCGCCACCGGGCAGGGCATTGACGCCGCTACCCGGGAAAGCGGTCTGACTTAGCCCATCGCGCTTTCGCGCAGGCGGGCTTTTAGCTTACTGTACTCATCAATGACGTACCGTTCGGCGGCGCGCTGGTCGGCAATCCGCTCAACGTTAACCGCGCAGTACTTGTACTCCGGCGTTTTGGTTATCGGGCTCAGGTTCTCGGTCACCAGCTCGTTGCAGGCGCCAATCCACCACTGGTAGGTCATATAGACCGCCCCTTTATTCGGCCGATCGCTAACCTGCGCGCGGGTGATGATGCGGCCCTTACGCGAGTTAACCCACACCAGCGCCTCATCCTCGATACCCAGACGCGCGGCGTCGGCGGTATTGATTTGCGCATAGCCCGGCTCGTCCGCCAGCGCCGCCAGCGCCGCACAGTTACCGGTCATCGAGCGGCACGAGTAGTGGCCGACTTCGCGCACCGTTGAGAGCACCATCGGATATTCCCCGGTGAGCCTGTCGATCGGCGCAACCCAGTCGCAGGTGTAGAACTGCGCCAGCCCGTTGGGGGTAGCGAACCTCTCTTTAAACAGATAAGAGGTCCCCTGGTCGGCGGCGGATTCGTCGCGGCATGGCCACATGATGTAGCCCAGTTCGCCCATCTTCTCGTAGGTGGCGCCGTAAAAGTCCGGACACAGATGGCGCAGCTCGTCCCAGATCTCCTGGGTGTTGCTGTAGCGCATCGGGTAGCCCATCCGGGTGGCGATCTCGCTGATAATCTGCCAGTCGGTTTTCAGATCCCACTGCGGCTCCACCGCTTTAAAGAAGCGCTGCAAGCCGCGGTCCGCCGCGGTATAGACGCCTTCATGCTCGCCCCACGAGGTGGAGGGCAGGATGACGTCCGCCGCCGCCGCGGTTTTGGTCATGAAAATATCCTGCACGATAACCAGCTCAAGTTCTTCAAAGGCTTTACGCACCGCCGAGAGCTCGGCATCGGTCTGCAGCGGATCTTCGCCCATAATATAGGCCGCCCGCACTTCGCCGTGCGCCGCCCGGTGCGGCAGCTCGCTGATGCGGTAGCCGGTGTGCGCCGGCAGGCTCTCCACGCCCCAGGCTTTGGCGAACTTCTCCCGGTTTTCCGGGAACTTAACGTACTGGTAGCCCGGATAGGTATCCGGCAGGGCGCCCATATCGCAGGCGCCCTGGACGTTGTTCTGCCCGCGCACCGGGTTGACCCCGACGCTCGGCCTGCCGAGGTTGCCGGTCATGATCGCCAGGCTGGTCAGCGAGCGCACGGTTTCCACGCCCTGATAGAACTGGGTGACGCCCATGCCCCACAGGATGGCCGCGGATTTGGCGCTGGCGTACATCCGGGCGCAGGCGCGGATCTCCTGCGCGCTGACGCCGGTTATCTCTTCCACCGACTCCGGCGTATAGCCTTCAACGATTTTGCGATACTCCCCGAAGCCTTCCGAGCGGCTGGCGACGAAGGATTTATCGTAGAGATCCTCTTTAATAATGACGTGGCCGATGGCGTTGAGCAGGGCAATGTTGGAGCCGTTTTTCAACGCAATATGCATATCGGCAATGCGCGCGGTTTCAATTTTGCGCGGATCGCAGACGATAATCTTCGCCCCGTTGCGTTTGGCGTTAATCACGTGATTTGCCACGATAGGGTGCGAATCGGCCGGGTTATAGCCGAAGATAAACACGAGATCGGTATTATCAATCTCGGTGATGGCATTGCTCATAGCGCCGTTACCGACCGACTGGTGCAGACCTGCAACCGATGGGCCGTGTCAGACGCGAGCGCAGCAGTCGACGTTATTGGTGCCAATAACGGCGCGCGCGAATTTTTGCATCACATAGTTGGTTTCATTCCCGGTGCCGCGGGAGGAGCCGGTGGTCTGGATGGCATCCGGGCCGTACTTGGCCTTAATCCCGCTGAGGCGCGTGGCAACGTAGTCGAGGGCCTCATCCCAGGAGACGGACTCCAGCCTGCCGCCGCGCTGGCGGCGGATCATCGGGGTTTTCAGGCGCGGGGTGAGGATCTGGGTATCGTTAATAAAGTCCCAGCCGTAGTAGCCCTTCAGGCACAGGGTTCCCTGGTTATTTTTGCCCATCGCCGGCTCGGCGCGGATAATCTGCCCCTCTTCGGTCACCAGCTTTATCTTGCAGCCGGCCGCGCAGTAGGGGCACACGGTGATCGCCATTTTCATTGTGACAGGACTCCTTTTAATCATGCGGCAGCGAGGTCGCGATTAAAAAAACAAAAAAAAACCAAACCGGCTGCTGATACCGAGATCGACAGCCGCTTGTATCGCCGGAAAGCTCATCATCAGCAGTAGGGTCGCGGCGAGGGTCAGGCGAAGTAGCATGGTGGTTTCTCCGCAAGCGATTGTGCTTATTGGCAAAATGAAACGCGGCAGAGGGTCACCCCGATGCCGCACCGTCCAGCGCTACTCCTCATGCTGCTGCTTTTTAACCTTGCGCATTAATAACCACATGCGCACCGTGCGCGGCGCACGATGCGCCCCCTGGGCTTCCGGCACCAGACCGGTGTGCTTGTTGTAGCCGTTGAAAAACAGGTTCAGGGTGACGGCGCTAAACGTAGCCAGCATGATCCCGCTGTGCAGCAGCGGCTGCAGTACCTCGGGGAATTTAGAGAAAAACTGCGTCGATAGCGTTGGCGTCAGGCCGACGCCAAGGCTGATGGCGACGATATAGAGGTTGTAGCGATTGGTGGAGTAGTTGATGCGGGAGAGAATACGTATCCCCGTTGCCAGCACCATGCCGAACATCACCAGCCCCGCACCGCCCAGCACGAACTGCGGGATAGAGGCCACCAGCACCGCCATCTTGGGCACCATGCCAAAGATAATCAGAATGGCGCCAGATGCCACGCAGACCCAGCGGCTATGGACGCCGGTGACGCTGACCAGGCCAACGTTCTGCGAGAAGGAGGTGTGCGGAAAGCTATTAAACAGCCCGCCGAATAGGGTACCGACGCCGTCTACGCGTAGGCCGCGAATGATATCCTGCGGCGTCAGCTTACGACCGACAATTTCGCCAAGCGCCAGAAACATCCCCATTGACTCAATGAAAACGATGATCATGACGGCGGTCATCGTGATGATTGATATCGGATCGAAGACCGGCGTACCTAACGCCAGCGGAGTGACCACGGCGAACCAGTGGGCGTCATGCAGTCCGGTGAGGTTAACCTCATTCATCATCATCGACAGGCCGAAGCCGAAAACGATGCCTAACAGCACGGCGACGTTAGACATAAAGCCTTTGGCAAAGCGGGTGACCAGCAGAATAAACAGCAGTACGGCAAACGAAATCCCCAGATAGATGGGACTGCCGTATTCCGGATTACCTTTCCCTCCGGCCGCCCAGTCGATCCCCACCTGCATAATGCTCAGACCGATGGACGTGATGACGACGCCGGTGACCAGCGGGGGAAAAAGCGGCATCAATCGGCCGATCAGCGGCGCCAGCAGGGTGGTAATTATCCCGGCCGCAATAGTCGCGCCGAAAATACCCATCAGTCCGATATCGGGATTCATGCCGATGGCCAGCATCGGCGTCACGGCGGCGAAGGTCACCGACATAATAACCGGCAGGCGAATGCCCATAAAACGTCCGACGCCGATACACTGCAGCAGGGTCACGACGCCGCAGCAAAACAGATCGGAGCTGATCAGCAGTGCGACCGTTTCCTTGCTTAGCCCCAGCCGGTCTCCAATCATTAAAGGTACGGCGACTGCGCCAGCATACATAACCAGAACGTGTTGCAAACCAAGAACGACCAGCTTCCCCGGGGATAAGACGCGATCCACCTCATCAATTGTGTGGGGGCTACCAGTGACCGATGGTGGTTGAGAATCAATGGCGCTCATAATGTATTTCTCCTTAATATCCAACGGTGGGCTTAGGAGCCAACCGGGAAGAGGGGTGAATAGAGAGAGTGCAAAGCTCGCTATTACTTATGCTTAGGCAGTGCCAGTTTTTATTCCTGCCGGAAAAATAATGTTGAAATGAGTCGACTATCACAGAAAGAGGCGGTAACGGCCGCGCGCGGTGGGAGAAAAAACGCCGTGGAGAAAATAGCGTCTCATAATGAGAGGGATATAATCATTCTGACTCACAATATGATTCTGCAGCGCGTCTCCCTGATATTTATGGCGAGTGAAGGCGATATTTTTTTGAGGCTGCTCGCAAAAATAAGTTTGCCACGATTGAGAATATAAAAATCGCCTGATTATTGCATCGCGACCCTTTGTCAATTTCGGAATAATAACAAGGGAAGCCAATGAACCGATTTATTGTTGCCGACGCTGCGAGCTGCATCGGCTGCCACGCTTGCGAAGTGGCCTGCGCTGTCGCCCACAACGAGGATTGCTGGCCGCAGCGGCGGCATGATTTTCTTCCGCGTATCCACCTGGTTTCTCACCGCGGCGTCAGCCGAGTGACCACCTGCCGTCACTGCAACGATGCGCCCTGCGTTGCCTCCTGCCCGACCCAGGCGCTCTGTTTCTCCAACGACAGCATCCAGCTTAAGCCGGCGGAGTGTATCGGCTGTAAAAACTGCGCCGTTGCCTGTCCCTTTGGCGCGATCGAGATGGTGGCCGCCGGCGAGGATGCACCGCAGCTGGCGCAGAAATGCGATCTTTGTCACCAGCATCCGTCGGGCCTGCAGGCCTGCGTCAGCAGCTGCCCCACCGAGGCGCTGCGGCTGATGGATGAATCCGGGCTAAACCAGCTGCGTCGTGAAAGGCAGGCCCGCGCCGCCGAGGGTCAGCCGGTGCGGATGCGGGGCGACGACCGGCGTTCGGCCTTCTTGCGTAAGCCGCCGCGGGTGGGAGGGCAAAAGATCGCCGCCGAGGAGCGCAAGGCGCATTTCGCGGAGATCTATCACCCACTCGGCGCCGGTGAGGCGGAATATGAGAGCGATCGCTGCCTCTACTGCGCGCAGAAAGCGTGGTGCAACTGGACCTGTCCGCTGCATAACCACATCCCGGATTTTATTCGCCTGGTGAATGAAGGAAAGATTATCGAGGCCGCAGAGCTGTGCCATCAAAGCAGCTCATTGCCGGAAATCTGCGGCCGGGTGTGCCCGCAGGACCGGCTGTGCGAAGGGGCCTGTACCATGAAGACCCAGGGCGGGGCGGTCACCATCGGCAATCTCGAGCGCTATATCACCGATAGCGCGCTGGCGATGGGCTGGCGGCCGCAGGCAGGGAATGTCAGCCCTCGCGAGGAGCGGGTGGCGGTGATTGGCGCCGGGCCGGCGGGCCTGGGCTGCGCCGATATCCTGACGCGCGCGGGGGTAAAGGTTGACGTTTTCGACCGGCATCCGGAAATCGGCGGGCTGCTGACCTTCGGTATTCCGCCGTTTAAGCTGGATAAGGGCCTGCTGGCGGTCAGAAGAGAGATTTTCAGCGCCATGGGCATTCAGTTCCATCTTAACCACGAGGTGGGGCGCGACGTGGCGTTCGCCGATCTGCTGGCCGACTACGATGCGCTGTTCCTCGGCGTCGGCACCTACGGCCTGATGGCTGCCGGCCTCGAGGGGGAAGATGCCCCGGGGGTGATTCAGGCGCTGCCATTTTTGATTGCCAGTACCCGCGAAGTCATGGGGCTGGAGGCGTCCGGGGAGTATCCGCTTACCGATATCGAGGGTAAGCACGTTGTGGTGCTCGGCGGCGGCGATACGGCGATGGACTGTCTGCGCACCGCCGTTCGACGCGGCGCGGCGAGCGTGACCTGCGCCTACCGCCGCGATGAGCAGAGCATGCCGGGTTCGAAAAAAGAGGTGGTCAACGCCAGGGAAGAGGGCGTGGCGTTTCAGTTTAACGTTCAGCCGCAGCGGATCCTCCGCGGCCGTAAAGGGGCGGTGCGCGCGGTAAGCATGATCCGTACCGAAATGGGTGAGCCGGGGCCGGACGGGCGACGTCGCCCGCGCCCGGTTGCCGGTTCCGAATTTGAGCTGGCGGCCGACGTGCTGGTGATGGCGTTTGGCTTCCAGGCGCACGATATGCCCTGGCTGCGCGGTCACGGGATCGACCTCGACCGCTGGGGGCAAATCTGCACGGGCGGCGAGGGCCGGGCCAGCACGCAGACCCGCAATGAGAAAGTTTTTGCCGGCGGCGACGCGGTACACGGTGCCGATCTGGTGGTGACCGCAATGGCCGCCGGGCGTCGGGCGGCGGAAGAGATGCTCGACCTGTTTAAGCGAAAGGAGAGCCTATGACCCGTTTTATTATCGCCAGCGCCGAGGCCTGCATCGGCTGTCGGACCTGCGAGGTCGCCTGCGCGCTGGAGCATTCCGCATCCGCAGCCATGTTTCAGCCGCGTCTGAAGGTCCAGCGTCTCGATAGCCTCAGCGTGCCGGTAGTGTGCCATCAGTGTGAGAACGCCCCCTGCGTGGCGGCCTGCCCGGTGGCGGCGCTGAGCATGGGAGAGGATCGGGTTGAGGCCGATGCGTCTCGCTGCATCGGCTGCCAGAGCTGCGCGGTAGCCTGCCCCTTTGGGGCCATTACCGTGGAGATCGTTGCCGCGCATCCGCCGCTGATTATCAAATGCGATCTGTGCGCGAGCCGCGAGGGCGGTCCCGCCTGCGTGGCGGTTTGTCCGACCGCGGCCCTGAGCGTGATGACCGGCGAGCGGCTGGCCACGCTGCTCAAACGGCGTCAGGAGGCCGCCGCCAGCGCCCCGGGGATGTAGATCGCTGTATAGAGCTGTCCCCTGGTCAGCTGAGCGGAGGTTCCGTTCACCGGACGCCTGGCAGAACATGCGGCCTCGACGCCAGGTGACCGGGTTAAGGGGAAGATAACCGTCTTCCCCTTAACAATCCCCGCGGTCCCGCACGGAAATCGGTGCTGCGCACTGCGCTCACCTCCCGGCCTGCAGCCTGCGGTCGGCTCAACTCGACCTGCTCGCCCGTTCCGGGGCTCGCTCCTGTCTCGATTCTCCTCTTGCCGCCATCCCTGGCGGCCAGCCCTTGTCTTCCGGCCTCCGGTTCGCCGATTTCAGCGGGGAGCCAGGGCCCCGCTACATGCCTTTTCGCCACCTGGACGTTCATCATTGCGGTTGAGTCAGGGGGCAAGCGTACTAGCGCAGGTAAAAAAGCCGGTCAGCGATGCTGCTGACCGGCTTGAGGCCTGGTGGGCTACCCGCTCTGACACAGCCTTAAGACAGCGCGTCCATCCGCGCCCACATCTTCATCGCTGCTTTCTGAGCCTCGGCAAAGAGCGGCTGGTGATCGAAGCTAAACCGCCGGTTCTCGTAAATCATCACGCCGTTGACCATCACGCTATGCACGTGGCTGCTGCCGAGACCGAAGGCGATATGCCCGGCGATATTCTCGGCGATAAGCGGCGTGGGCGACGGATAGTCGCAAATCGTCAGGTCGGCTTTGTATCCCGCCTCGAGGCGGCCAAAGCGGGCGTTAAAGCTGCGGGCGAGCAGCTCGTTGCCGTTGCTTAAGGCGCGGGCAAAGCCGTCCGGCCACAGCGGCCAGCCGGCGTCGCGGTGCTTAAAGAAGGCAAACTTCAGCTCTTCGAACATATCAGAGCCCAGGCCGTCGGTGCCCAGCGCCAGGTTGCGGAACTCCACCAGCCGCTGGTTATAGCCAACGTGATTGTTCATATTCGAGCGCGCGTTATGCACCAGGAACCCATCCTGAGAATTGAGGATCTCAATATCTTCATCGGAGAGGTACAGGCCGTGGGCAACCAGCGTCTTGCGATCAATCAGGTTGAATTCCGCCAGCCTGACCAGCAGGTCTTTACCGTAGCGATGATGGCTATGGCTAACGTCGTAACGGTCCTCCGCCGCATGGATATGCAGGCCGCGACCGGTGGCCTGCAGCGCCTCGCTGAGCATCGCCAGCCCTTCGTCCGGTAGGGTAAAGGGCGCGTGCGCGCCGATGTGCGCCTCAACCAGGTAGGGTTCGCGGCCCTTCTCCCGGGCGCTGTCGACTTCGTGGGCAAAGCGAATATTCTCCTCGACGCAGGCCCGGAGCTCCTTAAGCCCGCCGTTGCGGTCGGTGGTCTCAAAGCAGGTCATTCCCCGCAGGCCGACCCGCAGAAAGGCGTTGCGCAGCTGGCTGAGCGATCCGGCGATATAGCCGGGAGAAGCGTGGTGGTCAATCACCGCGGTGCAGCCGCTGCGCACGGCTTCCATGGCGCAAATCAGCCCGCTGTAGTAGAGCGACTCCTCATCCAGCGCGCGGTCGAGGCGCCACCACAGATTTTTCAGCGTCGAGATAAAATCAGGGCTGGAGGGGATAGTGGCCTGGATCCCGCGCGACAGGCCGGAATAGAAGTGGTTATGTGCGCAGACCATCCCCGGCATCACCAGCCGGCCGTGCATCTCTTTGACCGTGGCCTGGGGATAGCGTTGAGCGAGCCCCGGAGCAATATCGAGGATCGTGTCGTTTTCAATCGCGATATCGATACCTTCCATGACCTTCGCCGGATAGAGCTGCGCGGCGGTGGCATTTTTCAGAATTAAGATACTCATACTTCGACGCCTCCCAGCAGGTAGCGGTGGTTAAGATGAACGTGGCTAATGATGCGGCAAAGATCGGTAACGGCAGGGGGAACGTCAGCGATATGACCGCTATCATCGATTTTTAGCAGCCAGGTGTGCTCATTTTGCCGGACGTAGACGCTGTCGTCCTCGACGAAGAAGCCGGGGTTGCTGCTGTTGGCGAAATCCTGCGCCAGGCTAAAGACGGTAATTTTGTCTTTGTAGGGCTTGCCCTGCCACGGGCAGAACTGCGCGCAGTTGCCGCATTCGTTGCAGTAGGCGTCGAGGTGCAGCGTCTGGTAGCGGTTCTGGAATCCCGGCACGGCGATTGAGACGTTGGCGCGGTTTGGGCATACGTCCACGCATTTGCTGCACACGTAGTTACACTCCAGGCAGCGCTCCGCCTCCTGAGCCACGAACGCCTCCCGGCGATCCCTTGCCACCTCAGCGATGGCGATAGTGCCTTTGCGCTGGTAAATATCCGCCGGATCGACGTTGTTCCACCGCTTATGCTGATGGTGGTTGGCAATATTTTCTCGCGCCAGAATCGCATCCGCTGCCCGGCGGGCGTTGCCGATCGCCGAGACGATGGACGACGGGCCGCGTTGAACGTCGCCGATAAGAAATACCCCCGGCAGCGCGGTTTCGCCGGTAGGATCCGCCGCCGGCCAGCCGCTGTCGTCCAGCGGAATGCCCATCGCCGCCAGCGCCGCAACGTCCTGCTGTTCGCCGATGGCGGTAATGACCGTATCCGCCCGTAGGGTGCGGGTTTGGCCGGTAGGCAGCGGGCGACGGCGGCCTTTTTCATCGGCGTCGCCGAGCGCCATCACCCGGACGGTGAGCGTCCCGTCGGCGTAGAATTGTTCAGGATTACTGAGAAACTCGAACGCGACGCCGTCCCGCTGTGCCTCTTCATACTCTTCGCGCCATGCCGGCATCTCCTGCTGAGAGCGCCGGTAGACGATGGTTGCTTTCTCCACGCCGGGTACCCGCAGCGCGGCGCGGGCGCAGTCCATGGCGGTATTGCCCGCCCCGATGACCACCACCTGTTTCCCCAGGCTCAGCGTCTCTCCGCGATTGTATTCGCGTAAAAACTGCAGCGACTTTCGCACGTTGCGGTTGTCGCCGCCGAGGCTCACGCCGCTGTTTTTGTCGGTACCGGTGCCGACCAGCACGTAGCGATAGCCTTCGCCGCGAAGCTTCTCCACCGTCAGCTGCGGATCGCAGCCGTAGATGATATTAACCCCGTGATTGACCACAAAATCGATATCGTGCTGAATCAGCTCCCCGGGAATACGGAAGCGCGGGATGATGTTACGCACCACGCCCCCGGCGTTGGCTTCGCGTTCAAACAGGGTTACCGGGTATCCTGCCCGGGCAAGAAAGTAGCCGGCGGCAAGCCCCGCGGGGCCTGCGCCGATCACCGCCACCGGGTTCAACGAGCCGGATCCGGCCGGTTTGTGCCAGCGCCGCCGGTACTCTTCCCAACCTTTCTCGAGCGCGATTTTCTTCAGCTCGCGGATATTGAGCGAACTGTCGTAGTCGAGACGGGTACAGTTGCTCTGGCACTGATGATCGCAAATATGGCCGGTAATCGCCGGCAGGGCGTTACGCTGATAGATAAGCTCCAGCGCGTCAGCATAGCGCTGCTCGCCCATCAGGCGAATATACTCCGGGATATCCTGCTTAATCGCGCAGGCGCTCACGCAGGGCGCGACGTAGCAGTCGGTGAGCGGCAGCGGCTCTGGGACCTCGATGCGGTCCGGCGATTTCCAGTGCTTCTGGGTGTACTCCATGCTGATGGCTTTTTCGGCCAGCGCGCTGAGGCGCGGGACGTCCACCTGCTGTAAATCCCAGCCGCTGGCCTGCTCCAGCTCGCGCATGCAGGCGCTTAGCCGCAGATAGCCGCCCGGTTTTAGCAGGTCGGTGGCCATGGTAATCGGGCGGATCCCGGTTTCAAATATCTCGCGGATTGTCAGCTGGCTGGCGCCGCCGGAGTAGGAGATAGGCAGCCTGCCGTCAAATTCGCGGGACAGCAGGGCGGCAACGTTGATGGCGAGAGGGAATAGCGCGCGGCCGGACATATACATCTCATCGCCGGGCAGCGCCCCTTTGCGATTGATCGTCCCCAGAGTGTTGGTCAGCTTGACGCCGAAACCCAGCCTGCGCTCCTTCGCCAGCGCCATCAGGCGGTGCAGCATCTCCAGCGCCTGGTCGATTTTCAGATCGTGGTCAAAGGACTCTTCATTCAGGCCGATATAGCTAAAGCCGCAGGTATCGAGAATTTCGCGCACGCGGGGGTAGCCAAGCAGCGTCGGATTGAGCTTCACAAAGGTATTCAGCCCTTTCTCTTCCAGCATATAGCGGCAGATGGCCTCAATTTCATCGGGCGGACAGCCGTGCATGGTGGAGAGCGTGACGCCGCTCACCAGCCGGCTCGGGATGCGCTGGGCCAGCGTCGCCAGCTGTGGACGAATATCCTCCAGCTGATTGCCGATCACAAAGCGGTCGCTATGCGTCCAGCGGGAGAGCGTATCGCGATACTGCTCGAATTTAGGATGAAAGGCGGCATCGATCATATTGTCGATAAACTGCTGCATCGGCGGCTGCTTAATACCGTCGAGGTTATAGCCGACGCTCATATTAAAAATAAACGACTTGCCGGATTTTGACGGCGTGAAGGGGAATATCTCCTCCAGCAGGTGGAGGATAAACCAGGCTTTCAGATATTCATCCCAGGCTTTGAGTAGGGTAAATTCGGTGGACCACTCGGTGTTAAAACATTCGTCCTCGGCGTCGATACAGGGTTTTTCCAGCTCAAGGCGATCGAGGATCTGCACGGTTTTCAGTTCAATAAAACGCCCGCCGGTGAGCCATGAGGTAATGATATTTTGCGCCAGCTGGGTGTGCGGCCCGGCGGCGGGGCCGATGGGCGTGGCGCAGCACTCGCCAAATACGCTCAGGCGCCTCGACGTTACCGGGATATAAAACTGCTGTTCCGGAATGCCGAATATTGAACGGTGATGCTGGTACTCATCGAAAATACGCGTCAAAAGTTCCTCAAACGGGACGGGACGCATAATATCACCCATAACCCTCTCCTTAGATTCATGTATGCGATCAACGTTGCCGGTACGAGCGCGCTATTTTCGAGGCTGCCGTCTTAGTAGAAAATAGCGTGCGGCGTATTCATTCCGGCGGATGGGGAAAGGAACAGCAACATTCGCACCAGTTATTTAACCGGCGGCAGGATTAGGTATAAATTTGTGAAGGAACTCTAAAGTTGACGACGGTTATTGCCGCGAGATCGCCTGTTTAAATGAGAATTAAAATCACTCAGTAACGCGAGGGGAGAATAGCGTTAAAAATTATCGGCGAGCTATCACAATGATAATATTTGCTGTGCGGCTTTATTATTTAACGGGCAAACTATTCCGCCAAATGAATAACACACGCGCCGCCGGCAAATAAAACCGTCCGTCTGACCCCGCTTCCGCGACCCGGTTCACGAATCTGGCCTAAAAGCCGCGGCTGAGCATGAACCTTGCATACTCCATTCTGGCGTTAGGCCGTTGCCGTCAACGCTGTCCGCCGCTGCAGGTCCGCCGGCAGGATGTCGCCGATGGGGGGAAATCGGCAGTCTCAAAGTGAGAAAACGCGGCCAGCCCGCAGATGACCCAGCCCGCATATGACGTAGTGCAGAGCACAGGACCCGGCCCGCCCGGGCTGACCACCGGAATAGCCATTGAGGTTGTTATGAATATTTTCTCAGAAGCCGCGAGGCTTGAAGCACAGAACTGCCCGTTTGCGCTGGCGCAGATTGTCGAGAGCCGCGGCTCAACGCCCAGACACTCCGCGCAGATGCTGATCCGCGCTGATGGAACCATTGTCGGCACCATCGGCGGCGGGATGGTCGAACGTAAGGTCATCGATGAAGCGCTGGAGGCGATGGCTGAAAAGGCCTCGCGCATGTTTCACGGCCGGATGGCGCGCAGCGGCACGGATGCCGTAGGTTCCGACTGCGGCGGGGCGATGTCGGTGTTTATCAGCGTCCACTGCCAGCGGCCGCGGCTGGTGCTGGTCGGGGGCGGGCACGTCAATCGCGCCGTGGCGCAGGGCGCGGCGCTGCTTGGGTTTGATATTGTCGTCACCGATATCCATTCGGCCAGCCTCGATCCGCAGCTGTTTCCGCCGACCGCCCGGCTTGTGCATGCCGAAAGCTTTGCCGCGGCCGTTGAACGGCTGGCGGTGGGGGCTGATGATTTTGTTCTTATCGCCACGAATAATAAAGACCGGGAAGCGCTGGATAAGCTGATCGACCGGCCGGTGGCCTGGCTCGGGCTGCTGGCCAGCCGCCGCAAGGTGCAGGTGTTTTTACGCCAGCTGCGGGAAAGCGGCGTGGCGGAAGAGCATATTGCCCGTCTCCATGCGCCGGTGGGCTACAACATTGGCGCCGAAACGCCGCATGAGATTGCCGTCAGCGTCCTGGCCGAGATCCTGCAGATCAAAAACCAGGCTCCCGGCGGCCTGATGATGCCCGTATATCAGGATAGTGAGGAACAGAAAACGCTGGAGACCGCATGATGTGAACCCCTCGCGAGAGCCGCGAGGGGTTCGGGCTATCCCTCAATCAGGGTTCCCGTTTTGCCTTCTATCCCTTCCCGGGCCTTGCTCAGCATGGTGATTAAGGCTCGGCGCCCCGGCCGGGAGCGGGCAAACGCCGCGGCGGCCTCGACTTTCGGCAGCATGGAGCCTTTGGCGAAATGGCCTTCGGCAATAAAGCGGTCGGCATCGCTCAGCGAGAGCCGGTCCAGCCACTGCTGATTGGCCTGGCCAAAGTTGATGGCCACTTTTTCCACCGCGGTAAGGATAATCAGCATATCGGCATCGATCGTGGCGGCGAGCCTGGCGCTGGCCCGGTCCTTATCGATGACCGCGCTCACCCCGCGCAGGTGGTTCCCTTCGCGGACCACCGGAATACCGCCGCCGCCGACGGTAATTACCACCTGTCCGGCATCCATCAGCGCCTTCACCGTCTCTTTTTCGATAATATCGACGGGCTCCGGCGAGGCCACCACCCGCCGATAGCCGCGCCCGGCATCCTCTTTCAGCGTGTAGCCCTGGCGGGTCAGGAGTTTGGCCTCCGCTGCGCTGAAGAATGAACCGATGGGCTTGCTCGGATCGCGGAAGGCCTCATCGGCAGCGTCAACCTCCACCTGGGTGATCACCGTGGCGACCGGAACCGACATCCCGCGGGCGAGCAGCGCCTCGCGCAGCGCATTTTGCAGATCGTACCCAATGTATCCCTGGCTGAGGGCGACGCAGACCGACATCGGCAGCATCGGGGTATGGGCCTCGGTTTTGGCGGCGGCTTCGAAGGCCAGATTGATCATCCCGACCTGCGGGCCGTTGCCGTGGGTCACCACGACCTGATGCCCCTGGGCAATGAGGTCAACAATCGCCTGTGCGGTTTGCGTCACCGCCTGCATCTGTCCGGCAAGATCGTCCCCTAAGGCATTGCCGCCGAGGGTGAGAACAATTTTCTTACTCATCAATTCCTCTCTTTAAAAGCGTGCGCCGCGCGCGAAATCCGGCGCGGCTGAAAAAGGGTTACGGCGTATAAATCGGCCTTGCCCGGCGCTGCCGGTAAAGGTGCCGTGGCTGAAAATCACCCGGCCATGAGACAGCGTCTGGCTGATGGCGCCCTGGCAGATAAACCCCTCCCACGGCGAGTAGTCGGCGTTGTCGTGAAGCTGCTCGTGGCGGATGGTGGTGGTTCGTCGCGGGTCGATAATGACCACATCGGCATCCGCGCCGGGCGCCAGCACGCCTTTTCGCGGCCAGAGGCCAAACAGCCTGGCCGGAGTGGCGCTGACCAGCGATACGAAGCGCTCCGGCGAGATCCTGCCGCTCATCACGCCGTGCGAAAACAGCAGCAGCAGGCGGTTCTCTACTCCCGGCAGGCCATTGGGACAGCGGTTGAAGTCGCCGCCGGATAGCTGCTGTCGCTGGGCCATGGAGAAGGCGCAGTGGTCGGTTGCCACCACGTCAATGGCGCCATCGGCGATGCCGCACCACAGCGCGTCGTTGTGGCGGGCGTTACGCAGCGGCGGACTGAGCAGAAACTGCAGCGCGTCGTCGCGCTCGTAGCAGCGCTCGTCGAGCAGCAGATACTGCGGGCAGGTTTCGACCCAAACCGGCTGCCGGCGCGCCTGGGCAAGACGCAGATAATCGAGCCCCAGCCCGTTAGAGAGGTGCACGATATACAGCGGGGCGTTGCCGGCAAGCTGGGCCAGGTTGATCATCCTGGCGATGGCTTCGGCCTCGCACTCCGGTGGACGGCTCAGGGCGTGGTAGCGCGGCGCGGTTTTGCCGGCGGCGAGAAATTCGGCGCGCTTTTGCGCAATCACGGCATCGTTTTCCGGGTGGACGGTGGTGAGCGCTCCGGCGTGATGCAGATGCTTTAGCGCCTGAAGAACCTCATCATCGTTAAGCTTATACTGGTAGGTGAGATAGAGCTTAAAGCTGCTGATCCCCGCCTCAACCATCAGCGGGATCTCATCAAGAATGGCGTGGTTGATATGCTGGATCACGCCGTGAAAGCTGTAGTCGATGGTTGCTTTGTAGGCGGCGTAGCCGTGGTAGGCCTCAAGCTGGTGGCGCAAACGACAGCCGGCTGGCCCGAAGCCCATATGATCGATAATGGTCGTTGTGCCCCCGCAGGCGGCGGCGCGGGTGCCGGTGAAAAAATCATCGCAGCTGCGGGCGAGTCCGGTATCAATATTAAAATGCGTGTGGACGTCCACGCCCCCAGGCATCACGTAGCATCCCTCGGCGTCAATGATTTCGCAGGGCTGATCCACGGTGATGTCTGCCGCCAGCTGACTGATTAAGCCGTTTTCAATCAGCAGGTCCTGTTTTGCCTGGCCGTCAGCGTTGACGACGGTGCCATTTTTAATCAGTACGCGCATAAAAAGCTCCAGACTCCCGTCGCTGGCGGCGGGAGGTATTGCGGATAATCACTATTCTGTTGCCAGCCAGCTCAGCGGGATGGCGGCATACATTGCGGCACAGGTCACGAGATGCGATTTCCAGGTTTTTTCATTCGGGGCGTGGGCTTCCGGCTCTTTGCCGGGGCCAAAGCCGATGACCGGGATCCCGTGACGGCCCATGATCGACACGCCGTTGGTCGAGAACGTCCACTTATCGACCACCGGCGCTTTGCCAAACAGGCCCTCATAGGCGTTGCTGAGCGCCTGGACGGTAAAGTGGTTCTCCTCCACTTTCCAGGTTGGGAAGTAGCACTCTGTGGGATAGACCAGGCCGGTCCAGGAAGGGCGGTCGTAGTTGTACATCGATACCACCGCCCCCGTTTTTTGTACCGCCGGCAGGGCGCGGATCTCGTCCAGCGCGCCTTCCCAGGTCTCTCCCCAGGTCAGGCGGCGGTCGATGGAGACGGCGCAGCTGTCGGCAACCGCGCAGCGGCTGGGTGAGGTAAAGAAGATTTCCGAAACGGTCAGGGTGCCTTTGCCGAGGAAATCGTCATTGCCCAGGCGTTGGGAGAGGTCCTGCAGTTCATTAAGAATCGGCCCCATTTTGAAAATCGCGTTATCGCCGCGCTCCGGCGCCGAGCCGTGGCAGCTGATCCCCTGGACGTCGACGCGGATCTCCATGCGTCCGCGCTGGCCGCGGTATATCTGGCAGTCGGTGGGCTCGGTGCTGACCACGAACTCGGGACGAATGCCGGACTGCTCGATGATGTACTGCCAGCAGAGGCCGTCGCAGTCCTCTTCCTGAACGGTACCGGTCACCAGCAGGGTATAGTCATCCTCGAGGCCCAGGTCCTTAATGATTTTTCCCGCATACACCATCGAGGCCATGCCGCCTTCCTGATCCGAGGTGCCGCGTCCGCCGATCAGCTCGTCGGTCTCCATGCCCTCATAGGGATCGAAATTCCAGTTTTTGATATTGCCGATGCCCACGGTGTCGATATGCGCGTCCATTGCCACCAGGCGCGGGCCGTGGCCGATATAGCCGAGGATGTTGCCCATAGGGTCGATTTCAACTTTGTCGAAACCCACCTTCTCCATCTCTTTTTTAATTCGCTGGACGACGCGCTTCTCGTCGCAGCTTTCGCTGGGTATGGCCACCATATCGCGTAAAAAACGCGTCATATCCTGCTGGTAATGGTTAGCTTTTTCGAGGATCAGTTTGAATGGAATATGCTTAGCCATGGCTTGGTTCTCCGGTTCTGATTTTCCCGCCGCGCGGGATGAGTTGAAAAGTATGCTGAGGCCTATCGTGCTGCCGGGTGTTTGCCTTCCCAGACCACTTCCCGGTAGTGCTTCACGTCGGTATCGCCTTCGGTGCTGATGACCAGCACGACGGCGTTGCTGTCCAGCCTGAGCTTGTGCATCAGCGCTTCGCGCTGGGGATGAAAATGTACGGCGGCCAGCACTCCGAGCCCGACGGCGCCGGACTCGCCGGAAATCACCCGCGGATCGCCGCCGGTGGGATTACCCAGCACGCGCATCCCGAGGGCGGCGACGGCGTCCTGGCAGGAGATAAACTGGGTCGCGCAGTTGCGCAGAATTTCCCAGCCCAGCGGATTGGGCTCGCCGCAGGCCAGGCCGGCCATGATGGTGGCCATTTCGCCGCCGACGTTGACGATTTGGCCCTTAACGCCGGAGCGGTAGATGCAGTCGGCCAGTTCGGGTTCGATAATCACCGAATGCAAATTGTTGGCGCCATAGGCGTCCACGAGGTAGCCCAGCACGCCTCCCGCCATGGCGCCAACGCCGGCCTGCAGAAACACGTGAGTGGGGCGGGCAATGCCCATGGACGCGATCTGCTCGACCGCTTCGTCGGCGAGGGTGGCGTAGCCTTGCATAATCCAGGTCGGGATGCGGGTATATCCCTCCCAGGACGTATCCTGCACCACCTCCCAGCCGTTTTGCTGCGCCGTTTGCAGGGTGAAGCGCACGGTATCGTCATAGTTCATTTCGGTGACGATGCACTCGGCGCCGAGCCGCCGGATGGCGTCGACGCGCTCCTGGGCCGAGCCTTTTGGCATATAGATCACCGCGTTCTGCCCCAGCTGCTGCGCGGCCCACGCCACGCCGCGGCCGTGGTTGCCGTCGGTGGTCGTCGCGAAGGTCATTTTCTCCGTCATGCCGGGATTGAACGTGTCGAAGGAAAATTCGTTGATATCCAGGTGATATTTTTCGCACAGCAGCTGCGCAATGGCCCAGGCGCCGCCGAGCATCTTGAAGGCGTTCAGGCCGAAGCGCTGCGATTCATCCTTGACCAGAATCCGGCCGAGGCCAAAGAGGGCGGCAAGGTCGTTGAGGGCATACAGCGGCGTGGGCTTATAGCCGGCGATTTTTTGATGGAAGCAGCGCGCCTGCTGCGCCTGCTGGCGAGAAAAAAGCGGCGAACCCGTGGCGTTAAAAAACCGATTATCGGCAATATCCATTTTCAGTGAGAAAGCAGACATACTCTTTCCTTATCCTTCATGACATGAGGGGGAGAGCCGGCCAGCGGCCGGCCTGAGGGGTTATTTGACGCGTTTTTGCGCTTCGTCCAGCAGCTGCTCCAGCAGCAGGCCGGGTTTGGCATATTTACGGCAGAGGATCATCGAGGCGATGATGTACGGCTTCCAGCTCGCTTCTTTATAGGTGGCGATGCGGTATTTTTCGAAGACCGCTTCGCTGACTTCGCCCTCGGCGCAGGAGACGCCGGTGATATCGGCGGGGAGACAGTGCATATAGAGCGCGTCGCCGCCGTTCGTCTGCGCCATCATCTCTTCGGTGCAGTGCCAGTCTTTATGATTCGCGTTCTGCGCCAGGCAGGCGGCTTCCAGGGCCTTCAGTCCGTCGCGATCCTCGGCGCGCAGCAGTTCGGTGCGCTTTTCCATGACCTTGTAGGGGGCCCAGGATTTCGGGTAGACGATGTCGGCATCCTTGAAGGCCTCTTCCATGCTGGTGACCTGGCGGAAGCTGCCGCCGGAGGCCTCGGCGTTGTTTTTGGCCACTTCGATAACGTCGGGGATCAGATCGTAGCCTTCCGGGTGGGCGAGGGTGACATCCATACCGAAGCGGGTCATCAGGCCGATGATGCCCTGCGGGACCGAGAGCGGTTTACCGTAGCTCGGAGAGTAGGCCCAGGTCATGGCGACTTTTTTGCCTTTGAGTTCCTCTAGCGAGCCGAAATGCTCCTGCAGCCAGGCGAGGTCGGCCATGGCCTGGGTGGGGTGATCGATATCGCACTGCAGGTTGATAAGCGCCGGGCGCTGGGGCAGCACGCCCTGGCGATAGCCGTCGTCGAGCGCTTCGCCCACCTCGCGCATATAGGCGTTGCCGGCGCCGAGGTACATGTCGTCGCGGATGCCGATAGCGTCCGCGCAGAAGGCGATCATGTTGGCGGTTTCACGTACGGTTTCGCCGTGGGCAATCTGCGATTTACCCTCGTCCAGGTCCTGCTGCGCAAGGCCGAGCAGGTTTAGCGCCGAGGCGTAGGAAAAGCGCGTGCGGGTTGAGTTGTCGCGAAAAACCGAAATGCCCAGACCGCTGTTAAATACGTTGGTGGCGATATTTTCCGCGCGCAGGGTTTTTAATGCCGCCGCAACGTCCAGCACCTGTTTTAGCTCATCCGGGGACTGCTCCCACGTCAGCAGGAAGTCCTTCTGATGAAGATGCGAATCTAGCTTGTTGATATCCTTAATCAGGTCGTTAACAGTTTTCATTTTTTAAATCCTGGGGTGAGTGACGGCTTAATGATTGCTGTGCGGTCGGAAAAGGGTGGTGACGCAATAGCGACTGCCAGCGCTATATTTCTCCTAACAATAAGCATGCCAGTTCATCCAGCCTCAGGCGTAACAGGGGAAAAGTGGCGAGAATTATGCGAGGGTTGTCACGAAATATAGCTTCAGGTGGACAGCGGTAATAATAACTTCACGGTCTTATTCGAATGCGGGCGAAAGCAGGTTACGTCCCCGCAGAGATATACTCCCGGCGGCAGCGTAAAAAGCCACCAAAGTGATAAATACGCCGCGTCAATTCTCATATTGATATGAAAATGTGATACTTCTTACATATTTTCGTCAAGGAGTGAAAAAGAAACCTGCCTCTGTCAAATATTGTTGGCGGCTGAGTTAGTATCATGGCCGAAGAATAAGAACAATCACATATCCCAGATATCTCAGTTGGTTAGTGATATTAAAAGGTCTATTATGATGCCCTCTAACACATTTTCCGTTTTGATGCAGATTCAGCCGACCATCCAGCGCTTTGCGAGGATGCTATCCAGCGTGCTTCAGCTCGAAGTTGAAATTGTTGATAACACGCTGTGCCGGGTTGCCGGGACCGGCGTATATGCCAAATCACTGGGGCGCAAATTAAATACAGATTCGCGACTTTTGCGCTACATTATTGAAACAAAGAAAGAGAAGGTGGTCACCCATTCCCGCTTCGATCCCTTGTGTAAAGGATGTACCAGTAAAGATAGCTGTAAAGAGAAAGCTTTTCTGGGAACCCCGGTTATTTATCAGGAGCAGTGCGTAGGGGTCATTAGCCTGGTGGCATTAACCTGCGAACAGCAGGAGCGTATTAATGACAACCTGCGCGAGTTTTCCGATTATGTTCGCCACGTTTCGTCGATATTTGTTTCGCGACTGCTGGAGGATCAGGGCGGCAGCGATAATATCCAGAAAATGTTTTTAACGATGATCGAAAATATGGACCAGGGGGTTCTGGTTGTCGGTCACGATCAGAAGGTCAAATTTGCCAATCACACGGCGTTAAAGATTCTCGGGGCGAGCCAGGGGAATATGATCGGTCAGCTCATTAATTTCAGGCCACTGACCTTTGAGCATAATTTCACGCGCGGTCATATGCAGCACGTGATCTCATTCGATAACAAGACCGAAATGATTATTGGCCAGCTGCACGCTGTTCAGGATCAGTGGCTGTTTTTAATGGCCTTCCATCAATCGCACTCCTCTTCGAATTTAAGCGCCTCGGTGGAGGAGCCGCAGATTGCGCAAATGGTGGGAGAGTGTCGGCCGATGCGGCAGCTGAAAAAGCTGATCAGCCGCATCGCGCCCAGCCCCTCAAGCGTCATGATTGCCGGCGAAAGCGGCACCGGGAAAGAGGTGGTTGCCAGAGCGATACACAAGCTCAGCGATCGTCAGGCCAAACCTTTTATCGCCATTAACTGCGCCGCCATCCCTGACCAGCTGCTGGAAAGCGAGCTCTTCGGCTACGTCAAGGGCGCGTTTACCGGCGCCTCGGTGAACGGCAAGACCGGGCTTATCCAGGCGGCAAACCACGGCACGCTGTTTCTCGACGAGATTGGCGATATGCCCCTGACGCTACAGGCTAAGCTGCTGCGGGCGATTGAATCGCGCGAAATCCAGCCCGTCGGCGCCAGCCATCCGGTGCCCGTCGATATCCGCATTATTTCGGCGACTAACCAAAATCTTGAGCAGTTTATCGTGGCCGGTAAATTCCGCGAAGATCTCTACTATCGCCTCAACGTGATCCCGCTCAGACTGCCGCCGCTGCGTGAGCGTCAGGAGGATATCGAGCTGCTGATCCACTATTTTCTCCATCTGCACACCCGGCGCCTTGAGCTGGTCTACCCCGGCGTGGCGCCGGAGGTGGTTGCCATGCTAAAGGGCTACCGCTGGCCGGGAAATATTCGCGAGCTGAGCAACCTGATGGAGTATCTGGTCAACGTGGTGCCCTCGGGCGAGGTTATCGACGCCTCGCTTCTGCCGCCCAATATCATCAGCGGCGCCAGGCTTGCCGAGCGTGAGCCTGGCGCCGCCGTCCCGGTGAGCATGCCGGGAGAAGAGGAGAGCGTCACGGCGCTGGAGGAGATGGAAAGGCAGATGATCCGCGAAGCCTTAACCCGCCACAGCAATAAAAAGCAGGCGGCAGATGAGCTCGGGATTGGCATTGCCACCCTGTATCGTAAGATCAAAAAATATGAGCTGGTGGGGCTGTAGAGGCGCCGGCCGCAGGGGCTGAAAGCGCCCCGCGTATCACTCTGAGAGAGCGGTTATCAAAATCGCTACCGGGCGTCCGCTGTGTTGGCGCTATTTGATGAATTCGGGGTTGTTCGTTTTTTGAGCATAATAGCCAAAGCGATCCGCCGCCGTGCTTGCTCGCTTCAGTCGCCATTTCATGGCCTTAACGGGATGAATGGCACCGTTCTTGCCTTGTGATGTTCTCTTCGGCCGCCGTGGCGGCCGGTAAGCAAACATGATAAGGACAGGAACATGGCGCAAACCAATGACAATATCGCTCCCTCATCCGTACCCTCGCAACACGCATTTTTTTCAAAACCGCGCATTATCGCCCGACCGGGATTTAACCGCTGGCTGGTGCCGCCGGCCGCGCTGGCGGTGCATCTCTGTATTGGGATGGCCTACGGTTTTTCCGTTTTCTGGCTGCCGATGTCGCAGCTGGTGGGCGGCAGCGGCTCGCTGCAGTGTCCGGTGACGATGTCCTTCTGGCAGCAGCTTTTTACCCGCGAATGCGACTGGAAAATCTCGCTGCTAGGCTGGACCTATACGCTGTTTTTTGTCTTTCTCGGCTGCTCCGCGGCGCTGTGGGGAAGCTGGCTGGAAAAGGTTGGGCCGCGGCTGGTGAGCTTTATCGCAACGCTATGCTGGTGCGGCGGACTGCTGCTCTCAAGCGTCGCCATCTATTTTCATCAGCTCTGGCTATTGTGGCTGGGGGCAGGGGTTATTGGCGGAATCGGCCTTGGGCTGGGCTATATTTCACCGGTCTCGACCCTGCTGCGCTGGTTCCCCGATAAGCGCGGAATGGCCGCCGGCATGGCGATAATGGGCTTTGGCGGCGGCGCGCTGGTGGGGGCCCCTCTGGCAAACGCGTTGATGAATTTTTTCGCCGACGCGACGGGTAACGGCGTCTGGCAGAGCCTTCTGGCGCTGTCGGCCATCTATGCCCTGTTTATGCTCTGCGGTACCTTTGGCTATCGTCTGCCGCCGATGGGCTGGCATCCCGCCGGGGAGAAGGCGCTTAAAGTGATGAGCGCGCATTCCACCGTTCAGGTACACGTCAGCGTAGCCTGGCGCACGCCGCAGTTCTGGCTGCTGTGGCTGGTGCTGTGGCTGAACGTGACGGCGGGGATCGGTATTTTAGGGATGGCCTCGCCCATGCTGCAGGAGATTTTTGCCGGCAAGCTGCTGGCGACGACTCTGCAGTGGCACGAGCTTAACGCCGACCAGCTGCGGCGCATCGCGACCATGGCGGCAGGCTTTACCGGGCTGCTGAGCCTGTTTAATATCATCGGCCGCTTCTTCTGGGCTTCGGTTTCGGATCTTTGCGGCCGGAAAATGACCTTTGCCATGATTTTTCTCCTCGGCGCCGCGCTGTACGGCTCCCTGCCGCTGATCAACCACGGCGGCTATGTCGCCATTTTCGTCTGCGCCCTGTGCGTTATCATTTCGATGTACGGCGGCGGCTTTGCCACTATCCCCGCCTATCTGGCCGATATCTTCGGCGCGCAGATGGTAGGGGCGATTCACGGGCGTCTGCTGACGGCATGGTCCGCCGCCGGTATTAGCGGCCCGGTTTTAGTGAATTATTTACGGGAATATCAGCTGGCCCAAGGGCTTGCTCCGCAGAGGGTGTACGATATTACGCTGATGGTCCTCACCGGGCTGCTGGTTATCGGCCTGATCTGCAACCAGCTGATCCGCCCGATACCGCAAAAATATGCCATGTCCGCCCAGCAACAGCAGCAGGCGAAAGGGCTGTATACGGTGAATGAGAACGCGCAGCTCAGCTGGGAGCCTCGGCCGTCGCGGGCGCTGATGGCCTTGAGCTGGTTTGCGGTAGGGGTGCCGCTGCTGTGGGGAATAGGGACCACCTTCCAACAGGCGGTGAAGTTCTTTATGTAGCTATCCGTCAGGCAAGCGCCCACCGGGGCATCGGCCGGGTGCTTGCTAAATCGCCGGTTATCAAAATAATTCCCATTCGACCCGTCGGTGATACACTACATACTGTGATCTTTGTCATACCGTAATTAAAACAGAGAAAAGAGACACTGCTATGCAACATATCATTGAGGGTTTCCTCAACTTCCAAAAAGAGATCTTTCCCCAGCGTAAAGAGCTCTTCCGTAGCCTGGCTTCCAGCCAGAATCCCAAAGCGCTTTTTATCTCCTGCTCCGACAGCCGTCTGGTGCCAGAACTGGTGACCCAGCAGGATCCTGGACAGCTCTTTGTTATTCGTAATGCGGGTAATATCGTGCCTTCCTTCGGGCCGGAACCGGGTGGGGTCTCAGCCACTATCGAGTACGCGGTTGTTGCCCTCGGGGTGACCGATATCGTGATTTGCGGCCACTCTAACTGCGGCGCGATGACGGCGGTTGCTACCTGCCAGTGCCTCGACTCCATGCCGGCGGTTTCCCACTGGCTGCACTATGCCGATGCGGCAAGAGCGGTCGTTGACAGCAAAACCTGGGATAGTGAAATCGATAAAGTGAACGCGATGGTGCGTGAGAACGTTATCGCCCAGCTTAACAATATCAAAACGCATCCGTCGGTAGCCGTCGGGCTGCGCGACGGTGCGCTGCGCCTGCACGGCTGGGTATATGATATCGAAAGCGGCGCGATTGGTGCCCTCGATAAAAACACCAAATCCTTCGTCTCGCTCTCTGAAAATCCTGAAGTTTTCTTCGAGTAGCGCTTCTACAGGGCATGGAAGCCCTGCATCCCGCACCTCACCGTCATCCTGTTGATAAATGCCCCGCTATGCCCGCTCGGGTTTGATAGAGGCTTTGCCGATCGCCAGCAGCGCGACGCTCAAAATAAATCCCGTTCCGCTGAACAGATAGAGCGAGCCGGCGGCTCCGATAGCTTCA
Source organism: Klebsiella sp. BIGb0132 (assembly GCF_024810075.1). Classification (NCBI taxonomy): domain Bacteria; kingdom Pseudomonadati; phylum Pseudomonadota; class Gammaproteobacteria; order Enterobacterales; family Enterobacteriaceae; genus Klebsiella; species Klebsiella sp. BIGb0132. Next base: position 260,683 of record NZ_JANUDW010000002.1, read on the forward strand.
GCGCAGTATCCCGCGCCGAGAGAGACGATCGCCGAGACCGCCATTTGTCGCCGGTAGCTCCTGGCGATTGCGGCTGGCACCTGTTGCCGCTCGAAGTTTCTGAGCAGCGCATAGACGGCGAGGGAGAACACGACGTTAGAGAAAATATGCGCCACAAAGACCAGCGCCAGCGCCGCAGCGGGCCACGGCGCGAAGGGGATTAGCCCGTAGCACAGCAGAAAAATCGTCAGGCAGCCGATCTGCAGCCCGTTGCTGCTGCTATTTTTTTCAAAACGCGCCGGGTTGAGCAGCAGCGGCCCAACCAGCTGGCCCAGGCTGCGGGTAAAAAGCAGCGCCAGAGCGGTTGTTTGTTCCGGCGAGCCTGATGAGAGCGCCCCGGGGGCCAGCCCCGGCAGCAGCGCCATTGCCGGCGCCCCCGCCGCGGCCAGCAGGGGCAGGAGCAGCATCGCGCGGCGCTGAGAATGGGTCAGCGTTTGCCAGCGCAGCGAAGAGAGGCTCCGGACGTGCTCGACAAACGGCGCGCCGACGCGCCTTTTCGCCCGCCCGAGGAGGATGAGGGCGGCGGCGAAGCTCAGCAGATCGATAAGCAGCAGATGAGTCGCGCTCATATATCCCCGCAGGACTAATCCCAGACCAATGCCGCAGAGCACGTTGCTGGCAAAAATAAGGCTTTCGAGCGTCGTGGCGACCGGGAGTTCCTCTTCGCTCAGGCCGGTTTTGAAGAGTTGACTCAGCGCCGGGAAGGTCATGCCGGTGGTGAACGCCCCGATCGCCTGAGCCATGAGCAGCAGCGGAATAGAGTCAATCGCCACGGCGTAAAACGGCACCGCCAGCCCGATAAGGCCAAGCCCTTCGCCGAGTATCAGGATCGTAAAGGGGCTCAGGCGCTGGCAAAAGCGTTCGCCCACGATGCTACCAAGCAGTCCGGGGACGGTGGAGAGAACGTAGGCAACAGCCAGCGACGCGACGGGGGTCGAGAGGCGGATTAGCTCGCCAAACACGACGATCCAGGTGATACCGTTGCCTATCGAGGAGATCAGAAACGCGAGAGCGAGCAGGCGTAGCCACGGCTTATTCGCCATGGTCTGGAGAAGAATTCGAATCATTGTCATGTCCGTAATAAGCGAAAAATTGCTTTTCCAGCCACGGGCTAGCCGCCGTTAGCTGAAAATTAATACAACTGTTATCGGGCTTATTGTCAGGACATTACATAACCAGGGATCCGCCGGGGAGGAGTGCAAGTGTTAATTTAATATTGCATATTTGTAGCGTTGTCAACGCCGGCGCGCCGACAACGCTATCGGGTCCTCAGCCGTGCTGGCGGACGACTTACAGCACGCCATCGCCGCCGTCCGAACACCAGACCTGGCCGGAGGTGAACGAGCAGGCGTCGGAGGCCAGCGTCACGTACAGCGGGGCAATTTCCACCGGCTGCCCAGGGCGACCGAGCGGGGTATCCGCACCAAACTGGCGGACCTTCTCCTCAGGCTGGCCGCCGCTGGACTGCAGAACCGTCCAGTAAGGCCCGGGGGCGACGGCGTTGACGCGGATCCCCTTCGGACCCAGCTGTTTGGCTAATGATTTGGTGAAGGCCACGAGGCTGGCTTTAGTCTGGGCGTAATCAAAGAGTATCGGGCTCGGCTTAAAGGCCTGAACCGAGGAGGTGTTGATGATAGCGCTATGCTCTTTGAGATGGTGCAGCGCGGCTTTGGTTATCCAGAACGGCGCGTAGACGTTGGTTTTGAAGGTGGCGTCAAAATCCGCCGTCGTGAGTTCTGCCAGCGAGTCGCAGTACTGCTGACGCCCGGCATTATTCACCAGAATATCCAGACCGCCCAGCTCTCTTGCGGCCTTTTCAACCAGCGCTTCGCAGAAGGATTCGCTACGAATATCGCCGGGAATAGCCACCGCCTTGCGCCCTGCGGCCTCAATCAGAGCGATGACCTCTTCGGCGTCGGCTTCTTCCTCCGGCAGATAGTTTATCGCCACGTCCGCTCCTTCACGAGCAAACGCAATGGCCACCGCGCGGCCGATACCCGAGTCGCCGCCGGTAATCAGCGCTCTCTTGCCGGACAGTCTGGCCGAGCCAACGTAGCTTTCCTCACCATGATCGGGAACGGGCAGCATCTCTGAGGCCAGGCCGGGAGGCGTTTGCGGCTGGTCGGCAAACGGAGGGCGGGGGTATTGTGCGCTGTGTTTGGCGTGGTCGCTCATATAATTTCCTCTGTTCAGGCAAATATTAAGCATAGGTCCGATGGGCGGCAGGAAAAGGTATTTTAGGAATTAAGTCAGCGGTGGTGTCGGTATTATTATGCTGCCGCAGGGCAATATCATGCGTAATTGTCTGATTAGCCGCGATGTTTTATTTCTGCGACCGATGTGGGTCGGGTAAAATTTTAGGATTGTTCTAACGGCTGGTGCGGGGTTTATTACCTGTGGATGCGTGGGGGGAATTATTCTGCGGCCGGATGGCGTTAATTTTACGTTCTTTACAAATACGCTCAATTTTACCGCTGAAAAAATAATCCGCCACCGCTTGATGGGTTGTCCTGTTGAGGGTTAGATGGGATGGGCCGAGATGTTTAAATTTATTTCTGGCACCGTTTTTATTGGCCTGTTCCGCCGTGTAAGCGGCCCGGCGGTTTGACACAGGCTTCCTGTCACTTACTGTTAACTCTCGACGGCAATGATTTGCCATAGCGCGAATCATTTTTCATAAACCAACCGAAAGGTAACATTATGACAGAGCACAGAGGTGGATCGGGTAATTTCGCGCAAGACCGGGAAAAAGCATCTGAAGCCGGTCGTAAAGGCGGTCAGCATAGCGGGGGGAATTTTAAAAACGATCCCCAGCGCGCTTCAGAAGCCGGGAAAAAAGGCGGTGAGAATAGCCACGGCGGCGGGCGTAAATCAGGCGCCAGCTAATTCCCATGCGGTCTGGCATAAAGCGTAACGCTATCGTCAGCGTTATATATCCTGCGGGCCGCTGGCCCGCATTTTTTTACCCACAGCGTCAACGCACCGGCAACAATGCTATATATCTGCGTCGTCTGTTAAACAGTCTGCTCTTTGCGTAATAACCGCAGCCAGCAGTGGAGGATAAATACTGTGTCCCAGTCTAGCGTAAATGATCCTGCTAAACCGGCCCGCCATCCGGCAAAAGACGACCCCCGCGAACGGGGGGAAATTCCGCGTAAAAGGGATGATAGCGAAGATCGCCAAAAGGACCCCTGGCAGCCGGCTCCTGACCGACGCTAAGGGCAGGCGCGGCCTTAGCGCCGATGCCCGCCCGAAAGCGTCAATGGCGGCTAGCGCTCGATAAACGGCAGCCACCGCCGCGGGCGCGCTGCCGGCTGCGATGCGGCTTTAGCCATCGCGGCGCCAATTTCCGCGCAGACCGTAAGCCCCTGAACGAACGGGCGGTCATGCATGAGATAGGGCAGCGCCCCAAACGCAATGCGCCCGCGAACGATCTCCGGCTCCAGCAGGGTGTAGTCTTCCCCGACGTCGGGAATAGCATCCCCGGCGGCGAGGATCTGCTGGCGCAGCGTCGGGAACGGCAGGTCTTTGGTCTTCAACGGCTTCTGCCCTCTGGCATCGATAAAGACCTCAAAGGCATACCTGGACTGGCCAACGCTTATTTCCGTCAGGTTATCCTCAATGGCGATGGCGTAATCGGGCCCAAGCGGGAGAATGCTGATAACGCCGGCCTCGTGCAGCGCCAGCAGCCGGCGAATGGATTGCGACGGGATCGCCGCGTAGTTATCGATAAACACCCGTGCGAGGCCGGCGCTAAACCGCTCCTCGTCCCGTGAGTCGAGATGAGGGACGATGGCCTGGACCGCTTCATGCAGTCTGAGGATTGCGTAGCGCCAGGCCACCGTGCGCCTGTCGCGCTTGTTGCGCTCGACCTCGATGAGATTCGCCTCAGCCCAGCGGAAAGGATCGCTCTTCCTGCGCGCGGCGAACCAGGCATCGTGGAAGCTGTCGGCGTTAAGCGAGTGCAGCGCTATCTCCCGGCTCCACTGCGGGTCGGCGACGTCAATTTCCTGCGCCATCAGCGCGAAGACCCGGTCGAGCAGCCCCTCGGTTCCGGCGGCGATGTGCCGGGCAATCGCCTCGTCGCTGGCGATCGTTAAGGGTTCATAGGGAATGGGGCAGTAGAAGTCGGCTTCAGGCAGGATCCCGGAGCGGGACATCATCACCATTTCCAGCGCCTCGCTGCCGCGATCCAGCCTGAAGCTCAGCGACCGGTCCTCCGCCTCCACAAACTCCCCGTGCTGCGCGGCAACCGCCATGGCGGCATCGATGCCGCTGAGCGACGTTCCCATAATTCCGACCCGACAGGGCGCGATGCGCGCGCTCATTAGCCCCGACCACGGGCTCGGGAAGTGGGCGCGCGGGGTGCTGTCGTCGTCAGGCCAGACGTGGCCGGTGGCGATAACCGCAAGGTCAAAATGCGCGGGTTCCGCAACCCCCTGGGCGCAGAGCATCACGCCTTCGGAGGTAACGTGCAGATCCTCCACCCGGCAGGATTCATGGATCGCGACCTCAAATCCGCGCTGGCGGGCCGTCGCCACCAGCTGCAGAAACTGGTCATGAAAATATTCACCCAGCAGCAGGCGCGGCAGGAACTGGCGGACATGAAGAGACTCTTTACGCACTCCGTAGCGCGCCAGATGCTCAGCGCTCAGCCCGTGCAGCCAGTCGATATAGGTTGAGAAAATGGGGGGGATTTCGATGCTGGCAATGTTCGCCAGCATCATTCGCGCGGTGTCTTCCTTGCTATAGGGCATCCCGACGCCGGCCCGGTCGGCCTGTTCATAGATGGAGACGGCAAGCGGCACCGCGTTGTGTAAAAGGGCGTGAAAAGTATAAATTCCCGTCGGTCCGGCGCCGATAATCGCAATTTTCTTCATTGATATGGGCTCGTTGTTTTGGCGCAGCCATCCGTTATCTGGCTGACGCTGAAGGTGTAACTAAGGGCACAGAGCAAAGTATAAACGAGGGATCGCGGGGTAGCGGTAAAGTGCCTGTATCTGCTAGCGAATAGTTGGCGGAAGCGGCGGGAGCTTCCTTTCATTGAAGGGGACTTAAAATCATCTTTTGGTGCTGTCAATTGCGCAGCGTTAGCCTGCCCGGGATGCCGGTATGAGGAACTGCAAATTCTCGAAAGGAGGGGGCTTAATAATTAACGCGGACGGTATTTTCTTTGAGTGAATAAATAAACCCCGAATTTAAAGATTGTGATTATATTATGATTAAATTGTGTTTATTTAATGTGGATGTCATTCATTTAATTTTATGTGGTGTAATTAACTAACCTTGATTATATTCGTATCTAACTGTTTTTGTTGTTGTATTTTTCTTTTCTTTCTGCTTGTTAATTATGGGCTTGATAATGAATCTCATTTTTAATAACGTAGAGCGGCACAATAATCCTATTGAGCGCTGTTCGGAATACGCTATCAAAGAATAGCGTGGCGCGTTTGTCTCTTCGTTTTTCCAGGGCGGAATTTTTATTTTTTGGCGAAAAGGGTTAATTGATATCCCGATATAACATCGGGAGGCGCCTGCTTACGCCAAAACCAGAGAAGATGTTCTGTGCCTGGAGGTCGCTGCCGTTGTTTATCTGACGGATGAAGAAGGCGTGCCCCGACGGCAAAATAAGAAAACAGGGCATATTCCATGAAAAATTATTCACACTACTCGCTGGCCGTGCTGATTCATATGGCTATCTGGGGAGTGGGGTTGCCAGCGCAGGCCGCTGACGACAGCACGCCAGACGAAACGAAGAAATCCGCTGCGGCAAACGCATCGGAGAACCACGACGAAACGATGGTGGTTACCGCGGCCGCGCAGACTCTCCAGGCCCCCGGAGTCTCCACCATCACTGCCGATGAAATCCGCAAACATCCACCCGCCCGCGACGTCTCCGAACTGATTCGTACCCAGCCCGGCGTCAACCTGACGGGCAACTCCACCAGCGGTCAGCGCGGCAATAACCGCCAGGTCGATATTCGCGGGATGGGGCCAGAGAACACGCTGATACTGGTGGACGGTAAACCGGTGACCAGCCGTAACTCCGTGCGCTATGGCTGGCGCGGAGACCGCGACACGCGCGGTGATACCAGCTGGGTACCGGCGGAAATGATTGACCATATCGACGTTATTCGCGGCCCGGCGGCGGCCCGCTACGGCAATGGCGCGATGGGGGGCGTGGTGAACATCGTCACTAAACCGACCAGCAGCGAGTGGCATGGTTCCTGGAATACCTATATGAACGCCCCTCAGCACCGTAAAGAGGGCTCAACGAAGCGCACGAACTTCAGCCTGAACGGTCCGCTATCGGATGCGGTCAGCTTTAATTTATGGGGTAACCTGAGCAAGACGCAGGCCGATGCCCAGGATATTAATTCCGGCCATGAAGCGGCACGAACCGGTACCTATGCGGGATCCTATCCTGCAGGGCGCGAAGGCGTCGTGAATAAAGATATTCACGGCAAGCTGCGCTGGGAGTTTGCGCCGATGCAGGCGCTGGAGTTCGAAACCGGCTACAGCCGTCAGGGCAACCTTTACGCCGGCGACACGCAGAACACCAACACCAGCACGCTGGTGAAAAGCATGTACGGCAAGGAGACCAACCGCCTCTATCGCCAGACCTACGGCGTGACCTGGACCGGCGGCTGGGATAATGGCGTGACCAGCAACAGCTATGCCCAGTATGAACATACCCGCAACTCGCGGATGAGCGAAGGGCTGGCGGGCGGAACGGAGGGCATCTTCTCCAGCAGCGAATTCTCGGATATCGACCTCTCGGACGTGCTGCTGCACAGTGAAGTGAATATTCCGTTTACCCTCGGGGTTGAGCAGAATCTGACCCTGGGCACCGAGTGGAACCAACAGCGGATGAAGGATGGCGTGTCGACCACCCAGTCTCTCTCCTATGGCTCCATCGACGGCCTCTCGGCAACCGGGCGCAGTCCGTACTCCAGCGCCGAAATTTTCTCGCTGTTTACCGAAGACAATATCGCGCTGACGGATAGCACCATGCTGACGCCGGCCCTGCGCTTTGACCACCACAGTATTGTCGGCAATAACTGGAGCCCATCGCTGAACCTCTCCCAGGGGCTCTCCGATGACTGGACGCTGAAATTGGGGATTGCCCGCGCCTATAAAGCGCCGAATCTCTACCAGCTCAACCCGAACTACATTCTGTACAGTAACGGCCAGGGCTGCTACGCCAGCAGTTCCGCCTGCTACCTGATGGGTAATAGCGATCTGAAGGCCGAAACCAGCGTTAACAAAGAGATCGGCCTTGAGTATAAGCACGAGGGCTATCAGGCGGGGCTGACCTGGTTCCGCAACGACTACCGCAATAAGATTGAATCCGGTTACTCGGCGGTAGGCACGGCCAGCAACGGCACGACCAATATTTATCAATGGGAAAACGTGCCGAAGGCGCTGGTAGAAGGGCTGGAAGGCTCGCTAAGCCTGCCGGTGAGCGAAACGGTCAGCTGGAGCAACAACCTGACGTGGATGCTGCAGAGTAAGAACAAGACCACCGGCGATCGCCTGTCGGTAATTCCGCAGTTCACGCTGAACTCGACCGTTAGCTGGCAGGTGCGTGACGATCTCTCTTTACAGAGCACCTTCACCTGGTATGGCCGCCAGAAACCGAAGCGCTTTAACTATAAAGGTGAGGCGGTGTCCGGAAGCGAGCTAAACGAAGTCAGTCCATACAGCATTGTTGGGCTAAGTGCGACCTGGGACGTCAATAAAAACCTGAGTCTGACCAGCGGCGTGGATAACCTGTTTGATATTCGCCACTATCGCGCCGGTAATGCGCAGACCACGGGGAACTCGACAACCGGGGCTTATCTGTATGGCGCCGGCGCGGAAACCTACAACGAGTCGGGGCGGACGTTCTATGTGAGCGTGAATACGCATTTCTAAAACATCATCAATCACGGGCCGGAATAGGTTGCTACTCCGGCTTTTTTGCCGTCAGCTAAAACGGCAAAGGGCAGCTTGATGAGTTGTCCGTAACGTTTGCCGGGCGGATTGCTGGCGCTAAAGCACCTGCGGTCCGTGCCGCTGACGGAACCGATCAGGACTGGAATCTCTGGTTAGCATCAGGCGTCGGGTATTAAACGGATTTGAATATCGTGGAACAGGGGATATTGAGTAGGGCTGAACGGCTGTAGAAAGCGCTTCTTTCGAGGAAAATGCACCAGATTAAGAAAATCTGGTGCGTCCGAGTGGACTCGAACCACCGACCCCCACCATGTCAAGGTGGTGCTCTAACCAACTGAGCTACGGACGCATTTGGTGCGTTTAATTGGACTCGAACCAACGACCCCCACCATGTCAAGGTGGTGCTCTAACCAACTGAGCTATAAACGCTTTATGGTGCGTTCAATTGGACTCGAACCAACGACCCCCACCATGTCAAGGTGGTGCTCTAACCAACTGAGCTATGAACGCAATGTTGTGGTGACAACGGGGACGCATATTAGCGATCGGGAGAGGTTGTGGCAAGAGGCAAACGTCACTTTTCTTGCAGAACAGACGCGATTGCGGAAGTTTTACTCATGTTGTCTATATTTTGCTGATGATCAAGGATATTTCTTGCCCATTTTTCCCCGGAAGGCCTTAGGGAACGGCCATGAGGAGCGCTTCCACCCGCCTGGAGGGGCGCCTGTTGACGGGCGGGCGCGGTATCGTAAATCCGTTGCGGACGCAAAGGGGGACGCGGCGGATAGCCGGCGTCGGCTAACTATTCTCCTGGATGAAAATAGAAAAAAGACTCGCGCTTGTTTCATGCGATATTTATTAGTTAAATGCATTTAACCTTCGGTAATAATTTGTGTGGTCAATGTATTTGCGTGGGTTTTATTTATGGTGTAGGCATTTTCTTATATACGATATTAATATGATTATTTCCCCCGCGAGTTTAAATTTGATTTTGGTCACGAATTTATGGCTATTAACGGCGTAACGTGGTTCTCGCACTCACTAAACAATCAAGGGAAATGAAAATGAGCACACATGAAGTTCAGGATTTAAAAAACGAAGAGTTAGATGGCGCATACCCGAAGGCCTGTGTGGTGAATACCACCCGCTATCGCGTGCATGGTGAGATAAAATATGCCGCCTGCAGCACCGACAATTTTAACCTGCGGGCCGGGGCGCAGGAGTCTTTTGCCCGCGGGCTATGCCTGCTGACGCGGATTAATGCGGTAGTGCAGCTTGAAGACCGGGACGTACAGGCGAAGCCGTATACCTCAACCGGGACTTCATACAGCCAGTTCGCGGTCATTGAGGTTGCGCCAGGGGTATTTGAAGTGACGCGTCGTACTTAATAATAAGCATCGTCGTAACGCTTTTGTATTTTGATATCAACAAGGTCGCTGCTGCGGCCTTTTTTAATTAAGGAAAGCGTTGGCTGTTATTTAAATATAAGGCGAAGGGTGAAGAGGGCACAGATTATCAGCAGGATCAGAATGAGCTCAAAACGATAGCGTTGCAGCATAGTGCTCTCCTAAAAAAATCGGCGCTGAAGCAGCGCCGATTTATTACGATACCAGACGAGCCGGATTAATTATGCAGCCGGCTGTGCAGCCGGTTTAGCGGCAGCGTGGTGTTTAGCTTTGTGGTGTTTTTTAGCAGCCTGAGCTTTCTGCGCTACGGCCGGTTTTGCTGCGGCTTTGTGGTGCTTTTTAGCAGCCTGAGCTTTCTGGGCTACGGCAGGTTTAGCTGCGGCTTTGTGGTGCTTTTTAGCGGCCTGGGCTTTCTGAGCGGCAGCCGGTTTAGCTTCTGCTTTTTTGTGTTTTTTCACAGCCTGAGCTTTCTGCTCTGCAGCCGGTTTAGCGGCGGCTTTGTGATGTTTTTTGTGATGAGTGGTCTTGGCAACGGTGCTGTGAGTTGCAGCAGCCGGAGCCTGAGTGGTGCTTACTGCATCAGCAGCGAAAGCAGCAGAAGACAGACCCATAGCAGCGGCAACGACCAGAGCTAATACTTTTTTCATTCTGATATCCTCGAAAATGTTTCTTCAGTTAACCCCACTGCGGGGCTGTTGAAACAACTATATGCCGGTCATGGCGCGAGTTCAGTGAGTGTTTGGTATCGGCAGGTAACCGAATGTACGACGCAGGCTGCGGGAGGGCATAAGAGGGTTTCCGCTAACGAGGAAGCGTTAGCGGAGTAGGGACGGGCTTAGCCGCGCGTCGTTTGGGCAAGCGTCGCGGCGAGCTCCCGTCGGCTCATGGGAACGCAATAGGCGGGCGTGCCGCGTTCAAAGCGCCATCCTTCGCTCAGCGGCCCGACGTCGAGGGCATCAAAACCAAAGGCGTCGTACAGCGCGGCGGCGATGGCTTTCCCCTCCTGGTCATCGCCCGCCAGCGGCAGCGCCCGGCGATTTTCCGCCCCGGCGGCCAGGCCATCGCTTTCCAGCTGCGTCATCGGGATGGCGTTGAAGGCTTTGGTGATTCTGGCGGTGGGCAGGTTCCGCGCCAGCAGTTCGCTGGTCGTGGTTTGCCCGGAATCGAGCTCGGCAATGTCGCCGTCCCGTTGCGGGTAGTAATTGACCGCATCAATAACGTGCTTATTTTTAATCCCGGCGACCGGCAGCGCGTTGATGGCGCTGAGAGGGACGGCAATCACCACCACCTCGCCAAATTCGGCGGCCTCGTCCGCGCTGCCCACCTGGCAGCCGATCATCGGCCGCAGGCTGAACAGCGTCTGCGGCCCCCGTGAGTTGCTGAGCATCACGTCGTGGCCAGCCTGCAGCGCAAGCTTAGCGATGGAGCGTCCTACGAACCCGGCGCCTATTATTCCGATCTTCATCTTTGACTCCTGACAAATTGTCTCGTTGAGGAAATAAATTTAATTCCCTCGTCACAGAAGATAAATCGTAAGATGGTTGCATGATAAACAACTCAAATGAGTGAATCATGGATCAGCTCACCAGCATGAAGGTTTTCATCAAGGCGGCAGAAACCGGCTCATTTGCCGCCGTTGCCGAGCAGCTACAGCTTTCGCCGCAGATGGTTGCCCGCCACGTAGCGGCCCTCGAGGCGCATCTCGGCACCTCGCTCATCGCGCGAACGACGCGGCGGCAAACCCTGACCGATATCGGCCGCAGCTACTATGAGCGCTGCCGCGTGGTGCTGGACGAAGTCGCTGAGGCCGACGCGCTGGCGCTGGAGATGAAGGCAACTCCTTCCGGCATTATCAGAGTCAATGCGCCGGTTACCTTTGGTTCGCACGCGCTCTCGACGTTTATCACCGACTATCTCGCCCGCTACCCCGAGGTTCAGGTTGAGCTGACCCTCAGCGACCGCATCGTCGACCCGATAGAAGAGGAGTTCGAGGTGATTATTCGCATCGGCGAGCTGGCCGACAGCACCATGGTCGCCTGGCCGCTGCGCCCTTACCGGCTAATAGCCTGCGCCTCTCCTGGCTATATTTTGCGCCACGGCGAGCCGCAGACGCCGGCGGATCTGCAGCACCACGCTTGCCTGGTCTACGGCCACGGGTCGGCCATGAACGCCTGCCGCTGGCAGTTCACCAGGGAGGGCGCCACGGTGGAGGTTAAACCCGCCGGGCGCTTCCGTTCGAACGACTGGAAGGCGCTGATGAACGCCGCTCTCGCCGGGCACGGCATCACCCTCGGGCCGGAAGAGGTGCTGAGAGTTGAGGTTGAGGCGGGCAGGCTGGTGCAGGTTTTATCGGCGTTTTCCGGCCCTTCGCGACCGATGCACGTGCTGGTGCCGGCAGGACGCCGACGCACGACCAAAATCAAATGCTTTGTTGAGGCGCTGAGAGAGGCGCTGGGTCCGGGTGGGCCCGGCTAGCGCTGAGAAACGGCGCCCCGAAAGCGGGGCACCGCTGCCGGTTAGCGCGCTGCGCGCTGTAAAATGACGCTCGACGGCTGACGCTGGAGGAAGCGCATCCGCAGCATCATCAGGATTGCCGCAGAGGTTAAGCCGATAATGAACCCGCACCAGAAGCCGGCTGGCCCCATGCGCGGGACGACAATATCGGTTAACGCCAGCACATAGCCGCTCGGCAGTCCCAGAACCCAGTAGGCGGTAAAGGTAATAAAGAAGATGGAGCGCGTATCCTTATAGCCGCGCAGGATCCCGCTGCCGATGACCTGGACGGAGTCGGAGACCTGATATATTGCCGCCAGCAGCATCAGTTGGGAGGCCAGTACCACTACTTCCGGGTTGTCGTTGTAGAGAAGGGCGATCTGTTTGCGCATCAGGATGGTGAAAATCGCCGTGATCGCGGCCATGCAGACGCCAACGCCGACGCCGGTTCTGGCGGAGGTTTGCGCATCCAGGGTTGAACCCTGGCCGAGGCGGAAGCCGACGCGGATAGTAACCGCCGCCGCCAGCGACAGCGGTAAAACGAACATCAGCGAGCTGAAGTTAAGCGCAATCTGATGGCCGGCGACATCGATAATGCCCAGCGGAGAAACCAGCAGCGCAACCACCGCAAACAGGGTCACTTCGAAAAAGAGCGCCAGTGCGATCGGCAGCCCGAGCTGGACCAGGCGCTTGAGGACGGCAAAATCCGGCTTGCTGAACCCCTCGGCGCCCCGAATATCACGCATCGAGCGCGCCCGACGCACCCAGGAGATCATGCTGAAAAACATCACCCAGTACACGGAAGCCGTTGCCACGCCGCAGCCCACGCCGCCCAGCTCCGGCATGCCGAAATGGCCGTAGATAAAGATGTAGTTGACCGGGATATTCACCAGCAGGCCGATGAAGCCCATGACCATCCCCGGCTTGGTTTTCGCCAGGCCTTCGCACTGGTTACGCGCAACCTGGAAGAAGAGGTAGCCCGGAGCCCCCCACAGCAGCGCGCGCAGGTAGCCGACGGCTTTATCCGCCAGCGCCGGGTCAATATTATGCATTGAGCTGATGATATAGCCGGCGTTCCACAGCACCACCATCACCAGCACCGAGACGAACCCCGCCAGCCAAAAACCCTGGCGCACCTGGTGCGCGATGCGCTCACGGCGCCCGGAGCCGTTGAGCTGCGCGACGACCGGCGTTAGCGCCAGCAGCAGGCCATGGCCAAAGAGGATCGCCGGCAGCCAGATGGAGGTACCGATGGCAACGGCCGCCATATCGGTGGCGCTGTAGCCACCCGCCATGACGGTATCGACGAAGCCCATTGAGGTCTGGGCCACCTGCGCAAGGATGACGGGAATAGCCAGTGCTAACAACTGACGCGCTTCAATGAAGTACTTCTGCACCTGTACACCTTTATATTGTTGTTATTTTAAGACTAAAAAAGCCGCCGTTAATGGCAGCAAGAAGAAAAAGCAGAGGGATTAGCCAGTCTATTGTAGCGAGGATTAGCCATTAAGCCAGTGAAAAAATGGTAGGGCACGATGCGTGCTGGCAACCTTATTTACCACCTGTTATTGTTTCCGATTAATATATTGTGAGCCATTCCTGGAGGAGCAAAGCATGTTTACTGGCATTGTGCAGGGGACCGCTAAAGTGGTGTCCATCGATGAGAAGCCCAATTTTCGTACCCACGTGGTGGAACTGCCTGAGCACATGCTCGACGGACTGGAAACCGGTGCGTCGGTCGCACACAACGGCTGCTGTCTGACCGTCACCGAGATCGACGGCGCGCGCATCAGTTTTGACCTGATGAAAGAAACCCTGCGCATCACCAACCTCGGCGCCGTGCGTCAGGGGGACGTGGTCAACGTTGAGCGCGCGGCAAAGTTCAGCGATGAAATTGGCGGCCATCTGATGTCCGGCCATATTATGACCACCGCGGAGGTGGTTAAGATCCTGACCTCGGAAAATAACCGCCAGATCTGGTTCAAGGTCCAGGACCCGGCGCTGATGAAGTACATTCTGTATAAAGGCTTTATCGGCGTTGACGGCATTAGCCTGACGGTTGGCGAAGTCACGCCAACGCGCTTCTGCGTGCACCTGATCCCGGAAACGCTGCTGCGCACCACGCTGGGAGTGAAAAAGTTGGGGGATCGGGTCAATATCGAGATTGACCCGCAGACGCAGGCGGTGGTCGATACCGTTGAGCGGGTGCTGGCCGCGAAAGAAGCCGTCCAAAAGGCGACGCAAGAGTCATAGTCGCGGGCTGCTCGCTACGATGGGGCTGCCGTTTAGCTCCCGGTCGCAGCCTGCGGCTCGCCGATTTCAGCGGCGCCATTTCTCATCGCTGAACGCCCGCTGTTGCGGAAACAACTACGGGATGGGGAAAAAAAATGCCTGTCGGTGATGACACCGGCAGGCATGTTGAGTGCAGGTCAGGATCTAGCGCGCCACGCGCAGGCCGCTCTCGGCACCGCGAGAAAACACCACCTGCCATAGCTGAATATCGCGCGCGCGAAAGGCACCGGCGCAGGCGTTCAGATAATAGCTAAACATGCGCTTGAAACGCTCGGTGTAGTTATCGGCAATATCCGGCCAGCTGGCGAGGAACCGCTCGTACCAGGCCATCAGCGTGGTATCGTAATCGGCGCCTATATTGTGCCAGTCTTCCATCACGAAATGCGTTTCGCTGGCTTTTGCAATATGGCGTACCGACGGCAGGCAGCCGTTAGGGAAAATATATTTATTGATCCACGGATCGACGCTGAGGTCCGTTTTGTTTGAACCGATGGTGTGCAGTAAAAAAAGACCGTCAGCTTTCATATTCCGGTTGACGACATCGAAATAGGTGGCGTAGTTTTTCGGCCCCACGTGCTCGAACATACCGACGGAAACAATACGATCAAAACTATCATGTAAGTCGCGATAGTCCTGTAACAGGATAGTGACGTCTAATCCCTCACACCGCTGCTGGGCCATTTTTTGCTGTTCGGCAGAAATGGTAACGCCAACCACGCTAACGTGATAATTTTTTGCCATGTAATAGGCCAGACCGCCCCAGCCGCAGCCAATATCCAGCACCCGCATCCCCGGCTCCAGCTGCAGCTTACGGCAAATAAGATCTAATTTAGCCTGCTGAGCCTCTTCCAGAGATTGCGCCTCTTTCCAGTAAGCGCAGGAGTATTGCATATAGGGGTCGAGCATCTGACTAAAGAGGTCGTTGCCGAGATCGTAATGCTCTTTGCCGACAATCCAGGAACGTTTTTTACTTTGCAGATTGAACAGACGAGCAGCAGCAATACGCAGCGTATCTTTGAGATGGCGGGGAAGCTGGTTTTCCAGCCCGGCGCGCAGCACCTTGTGGAAGAAAATATCCAGACGCTCGCAGTCCCACCAGCCGTCCATATAACTTTCACCTAACCCCAGAGACCCTTCCTGCAGCACGCGCTTAAAAAAGAGGGGGTTTTTTATCCGTAGATCGGAGGGAGCGGGGCCATTAATTTCAATACCCGCACGACCGAGCAACTCAGCTGTAATTCGGTACCAGTCGTCGTTTGGTACACTTACTTCTTCTATACACGATGAACTCATAGCTTCTCCATCACGCCCAAGTGATCAGAACCTTAAAACAGCGTAGACGCTTTTTTTGGCATTGTGAGAAATCTCACGGAAAATCCGTGAAGCTGCTATCCGACGTAGAACAGAGGAAGGGAGATAACCCTTGCCGAAAGGCCTTCCATGGTGAAACGGGAGGCGTCCTGCCCCCGTTAATATCGATAAACTTTCTATTTATGTGATACGGGATCCAGTATAGGCCCCTATTTTAAGGCTTTCAATAAAAACATATTAGCAGGCTAATTACTGGACCTTAACATCACTGAAACCATTCTATGCATGTGACGACTGGGTGCTGAGACGGGCGCTCCGCAGCTGCATCGCATATCCCAGTCCGGCCAGCACGATGGAGGCCAGCATCACGCTGGTGGTGGTGAGCAGCGGAGTGGCGATCAGCGTCGACACCAGCAGGCTGGTCAGGAAGCACAGTCCGAGCTGCAGGGTATTCTGCAGCGCGGCGGCGCGACCGGTCGCCTGAGGAAACGGCCGCAGCGCCTGGGCGACGACAATCGGGTAAATGGCGCCGTTAACGATAGCCATCACGCAGAAGGGTGCCATCAGCGCGACGATGGAGACATCCTGCTGCAGGCCCACCAGCCAGGTGGCGGCAACGCTGATGGCAAAAACGACCAGCAGCCACGGCAGCAGCTGCTGTCCCTGCCATTTCTGCAGCGCGGCACGACAGCCGTATCCGCCGATTAAAAAGGCGATAGTCTGCGGTACGTAGCTCAGGCCGATGGCGGTTGGCCCGTAGCCCATGTCGTGCAGAATAAATGGCGAACCGGTCAGCCAGGCGAAAAAGCTGGCGGAGCAGGCGGCGTAGATCAGCACGTTGCCGCTGTATTCGCGCGAGCGCAGCAGCGCCAGGAAGGTGAGTTTTTTCTGCGTGCTGCTATCGGGCTTGCTCACCGACTTGAGGCGTAATGCAGGCAGCATCAGCAGCAGAGCGACGATAAACAGGGTCGCGAAGATAGCCTGCCAGTCGAAATGGGCGAGCAGCCAGCTGCCGAGCAGCGGCGCCAGGGCCGGGGAGAGGCCCACCAGCGGCATGATGGTGGCGAATATGCGGTTGGTGCGCTGGGCAGGATAATAGTCGGTGACCATCGCCTGCCAGGTGACCGCCGCCGCGCAGACGCCGATGGCCTGCACAAATCGCAGCGCCAGCATCAGGGTCGCGTCCTCGACCCACAGCATGCCAAGGCAGCCGACGGCGAAGATCGCCAGGCCGCTGAGCAGCACCGGCTTGCGCCCATAGCGATCGGATACCGGGCCCCAGAACAGCTGGCCAAGGGCGAAACCGGCGAGAAACACGCTCAGGCTGGCGCTGACCGAGGCCGCTGACGTATTCAGATCCTGTTGGATAGCCGAAAACGCCGGCAGATACATATCGGTTGCGAGGAAGCCGAGCACGCTGAGGCCCGCCAGCCAAACCAAAAATCCTTTCCCAGGTTGTTGCATAAAGTTCTCTTTCTTCTGATGCAGGTAAGATGCCGCAGAGTGTAGGGAGTGCATTCTGGCTTGTGAAACGCTAATATTTGTTACATGCGTTCAAAAAATTTGCAGGCATAATATGTGGTCCGAATACTCCCTTGAAGTGGTTGATGCGGTTGCGCGCAACGGCAGCTTTAGCGCAGCGGCTCAGGAGCTGCATCGTGTACCCTCGGCGGTCAGCTACACCGTGCGTCAGCTCGAAGAGTGGCTGGCCGTTCCGCTCTTTGAACGTCGCCACCGCGACGTTGAGCTCACCCCCGCCGGGGTGTGGTTTTTACAGGAAGGGCGTTCTGTTATCAAAAAAATGCAGATCACCCGCCGCCAGTGTCAGCAGATCGCCAACGGCTGGCGCGGGCAGCTCTCTATCGCGGTTGACGATATCGTGAAGCCGGCGCGGATGCGGCAGATGATTGTCGATTTTTATCGCCACTTTCCGGACGTCGAGCTGATTGTCTTCCAGGAGGTGTTTAACGGCGTCTGGGACGCACTGGCCGACGGCCGCGTGGAGCTGGCCATCGGCGCGACCCGCTCGATTCCGGTCGGTGGACGCTACGCCTTTCGCGATATGGGCATGCTGAGCTGGCACTGCGTCGTCGCCAGCCACCATCCGCTGGCGAAAATGAACGGCCCGCTGAGCGATGACACGTTGCGCAACTGGCCGTCGCTGGTCAGGGAAGATACTTCCCGATCGCTGCCGAAGCGCACGACGTGGCTGCTGGATAATCAGAAGAGGGTGGTGGTGCCGGACTGGGATGCCTCGGCAACCTGCCTGTCGGCCGGGCTCTGCATCGGCATGGTGCCGTCGCACTTCGCCCGCCCGTGGATCGACTGCGGCGAGTGGACGGCGCTGGCGCTGGAAAATCCGTTCCCGGACGCCGCCTGCTGCCTGACCTGGCAGCAGAGCGATATCTCGCCAGCGCTCTCATGGCTGCTGGACTACCTTGGCGACAGCGAAACGTTAAATCGGGAGTGGCTGCGGGCGCCGGAATAGCCGACGCCCGACAGGATTAGCGGCGGTAGTCGACGAACGGGCCGTCGATCACCGAGCGGCGCTCGACCAGCCGCGGGTGAACTTCGATAGACTGCGACTCTTCGCGCTTGTTGACGATGCGGTCCATCAGCATATTGAAGGCGGCTTCGCCGAGAGAGTCCTTTGGCTGATGAATGGTGGTCAGCGCCGGGCTAAAGTAGCGGGCGTTGCGCACGTTGTCATAGCCAATCAGCGAAATATCCTGCGGAACGCGCAGGCCCATTTCGTCGGCGGCGCAAATCGCTCCCATCGCCATGATGTCGCCGCCGCAGAAGATGGCGGTCGGACGGTGCTGCTGGCTGAGGATCTGCTGCATCGCGCGGTAGCCAGACTCCGGCTCGAAGTCGCCCTGAACCACCCAGCTTTCCGGGACGTTAATCTGCGCTTCTTCCATCGCTTTCATAAAACCGGCCAGACGGCCGGCGCCGGTGTTGCGCTCCAGCGGACCCGGGATCACGCCGATTTCACGGTGGCCGCGCTCAACGAGGTAACGACCGGCCATATAGCCGCCTTCAAAGGCGTTATCGATAACCGAATCGGTAAAGTCGGCCTTGGACTCACCCCAGTCCATCACCACCATCGGGATGTTGCGGTACTCTTCAAGCATGGAGAGCACCGACTGCGGATATTCGGAGCACATCACCAGCAGGCCGTCGACGCGCTTTTGCGCCATCATTGACAGGTAGGCCTGCTGCTTTTCCGGATCGTTCCAGGCGTTGCCGAGAATCAAGGTGTAGCCCTTCTGGAAGCAGCTCTTCTCAACGGACTCGATAATCTCGGCGAAATAGGCCGCTTCGCTGCTGGTGGCCAGCAGACCGATCGATTTGGTGTGATTAACCTTCAGGCTGCGCGCCACCGCACTCGGAGAGTAGTGCAGCTCTTTGATGGCAGCCCATACCGCGTTGCGCGTCTCTTCAGCGACAAAACGGGTTTTGTTAATTACATGTGAAACTGTTGTAGTGGAAACGTTTGCGCGCTTCGCTACATCTTTAATTGTTGCCATTACTTCTCTCTCCAGACCTTGACCTGATCGTCTGATTATCGATACGGAAACGTTTGCCTATACACACCCTGAGTACAATGTTCAACATTGCATCACGTCGGGAAACGACACAGAACGACAGGAAGGGGTCAATGGCCGATACGCTTTCAAATTAGCGTGGGATTTTGTCCGATCTTGCGGCAAAGGGGAAGAGTAAAAATGTGCATCACCCTAAATCTCAGAAGATTTTTATACAATATTGTGCAAAAATGAGCAGGCTCACTTTTCTTGTGGGGATAATCAGGGGGAAAATTGATGGATACAGATTTAAAGTTTTCGCTGACCACGACGATTATTGTTCTGGGCCTGATCGTGGCCGCAGCGCTGACCGCCGTACTGCACTAATTTTTTCGGGGGAGAGGCTCCTTTCCCCCTATCTCCGCGCATTATTATCAAATTCGCAAAAATCTTTTGCCATTTCGTTTACTTTTGTTTTTCTGTGATTGATGTCATGCTTTTGGCTTCTGATGAGATACCGTCGCTGAGGACGGTCTGCTGGAGTCATTGCATGAAGATCAACTTTCCCCTGTTAGCGCTGGCCATTGGGGCGTTTGGTATCGGTACGACCGAATTTTCCCCGATGGGATTACTGCCGGTTATCGCCAAAGGCGTGGATGTGTCCATTCCCGCTGCGGGGATGCTGATCAGCGCCTATGCCATCGGCGTGATGGTCGGGGCGCCGCTGATGACGCTGTTGCTGTCGCACCGCGCGCGCCGCAGCGCGCTGATTTTCCTGATGGCTATTTTTACCCTTGGCAACGTCCTCTCGTCAATGGCGCCGGATTACACCACGCTGCTGCTCTCGCGCATTATTACCAGCCTGAGCCACGGCGCCTTCTTCGGCCTCGGGTCGGTAGTGGCTGCGAGCGTGGTTCCTAAGCACAAGCAGGCCAGCGCGGTAGCGACCATGTTTATGGGGCTGACCATCGCCAATATTGGTGGCGTTCCGGCGGCGACCTGGCTCGGTGAGACCATCGGCTGGCGTATGTCCTTCCTCGCCACGGCGGGTCTTGGCCTGGTGGCGATGGTCAGCCTGTGGTTCTCACTGCCAAAAGGCAGCGCAGGGGAGCGGCCGAACGTCAAGGAGGAGCTGGCGGTATTGATGCGGCCGCAGGTGCTCTCCGCGCTGCTGACCACCGTGCTCGGGGCCGGGGCGATGTTCACCCTCTATACCTATATTTCGCCGGTGCTGCATACCATTACCCACGCTTCGCCGCTGTTCGTCACCGCGATGCTGGTGCTGATTGGCGTCGGCTTCTCTCTGGGCAATTATCTTGGCGGAAAATTTGCCGACCGCTCGGTTTCCGGCACGCTGAAGGGCTTTTTACTGCTGCTGATGGTTATCATGCTGGCGATCCCGCTGCTGGCGCAGTCGCAGGTCGGCGCGGCCATCAGCATGGTGGTGTGGGGCGCGGCGACGTTCGCCGTGGTGCCGCCGCTGCAGATGCGCGTGATGCGCGTGGCTCACGAAGCGCCGGGACTCTCTTCTTCGGTGAATATCGGGGCGTTTAACCTCGGCAATGCGCTGGGTGCGGCGGCCGGGGGGGCGGTGATTTCCGGCGGGCTGGGCTATGCATTTGTTCCGGTAATGGGGGCAATCATCGCCGGCGTGGCGCTGATGCTGGTGCTGTTCAGCGGTCGCGGACGGCCGCAAGAGGCCTTCGCCAGCCGCTAATAATCACCGCAGAAGGGGAAACCCTTCTGCGGTGCAGTTTTATGCCGCCAGATTAGCCGCGACAAACTTCCAGTTTACCAGCGCCCAGAAGTGCTCCAGATAGTTCGGACGGGCGTTACGGTAGTCAATGTAATAAGCATGTTCCCAGACATCCACGGTCAGCAGCGGTTTAGCGCTGCCGGTGAGCGGCGTGCCGGCGTTGCTGGTGGAGACAATCGCCAGGCTGCCGTCGGCATTTTTGACCAGCCATGTCCAGCCTGCGCCGAAGTTTTTCGCCGCCGCATCGGTGAACTGCGCTTTAAAATCAGCGAAGCTGCCGAAGGATTTAGCGATGGCTGCCGCCAGTTCGCCTTCCGGCTCACCGCCGGCATTCGGCGCCAGGCAGTTCCAGTAGAACGTGTGGTTCCAGACCTGGGCCGCGTTGTTAAAGACGCCGCCTTCGGAAGAACGAACGATCTCTTCCAAAGACTGGCCTTCAAAAGCGGTGCCCTTGATCAGGTTGTTGAGGTTAGTGACGTAGGCCTGGTGATGCTTACCGTAGTGGTATTCCAGGGTTTCAGCGGAAATGTGCGGCGCCAGGGCGTCTTTAGCATATGGTAATGCAGGTAATTCGAACGACATTGCTACTCTCCTTATTATATTAATGCGTGCAATAACCATGTAGTGCACAGGGAGATAGTAGCAAATTAAAAGATGTGGCAAAAGAGAGAGTTAACCTGCCGCAGGCGCGGCAGGGGGACATTAGCGGATCGTTTTAGGCGTCATCACGCGGCGGGCGCCAACGTAGTGGCGAACCCAGTAATCTTCGCTTAACGAGGTAATCTGAATATCGCGTCCGGTACGCGGCGACTGGATAAATTTGCCGTTGCCGACGTAAACGCCGACATGATCCGCCGTGCCGCGACCGCGGGTGCGGAAGAAGACCAGATCGCCGCTCTGCAGCTCGCCGCGATCGACGGGGCGAGCATCGCGCAGGTGGTACATTTCGTTCGCCGTGCGCGGGATATGAATCTTCACCAGGTCTTTATAGGCGTAATAAACCAGCCCGCTGCAGTCAAAGCCGGTGCGCGGTGAGGTGCCGCCCCAGCGATAGGGCTTACCAATTTGGTCCATCAGCTTCGACATCGCGGTGCTCTGTGCTTTTTGCACCCGTACCTTATGCGCATCGGCCAGCGTCAGCGGCACTTCTTCCTCGGCGACCGGCTTGCAGCGCTTTTTATAGCCTTTACGCACGACGCACTTCTGCTTCACGCTGGCCATCGCCCGCGTCGGCTCGATAGCGGATTTAGCCGAGGCCGCGCACTGTTTTTTATAGCCTTTGCGCAACACGCATTTTTTCGTTCCACCGGCGGCCTGACGGTTTAATGCCGTCTGGCTCGAGGCGGTGGTGCGGGTAGGGTGTTTGGCGCGGGAGGAGGTCGATGCTTTCTTGCTGGAGGTTTTGGCGCTGGATTTTGTTTTCTGAGTGGAGACTTTTTTCTTGCGTTCGCTGGTGCCCTTTGCCTGATGCGCTTTCGGCGTGGCGGAGGCGTGCGTATGCCCTGAAGCATGCGCCAGTGGTGTAAATGAGATAGATGTAAACAGTAATGCGCAGAGCGAAATCGCGATTTTGTTTAGCCGCGCCACTGAGCAATCCCCTGATTAATTACAGACATGTACACATACCTGACCATGAATGACAAAACCCAACGATTCTAATGCATAAAAACCCTGAAAGTTAATACTCTTTTGTATCTAAAGTGCATATATAATTTTCTTCATTAGAATCAATTGGTTAAATTGGTCAATTCAAAATCATTCAAAACAAACTCATAACTATATTTCGATCTTATCCCACTCCCTTCCCCTGTCATCGCGATATTTTGCTGTCATGACACCCGACTTATGCCCCAGAAGATGCTGCGCAAAGTCCTCTCCAGCCTGTTTATCGTACAATCGTGCTGACAGACTTCGTAGCTCATGAAAGCTCGGCGGCTCGCCAGAGAAACTAAGCCCGGACAGCTCGCGCGCTTTCCTGAAATTACCCGATACTGTTGCGGGTGAAAGTGCCTTACCTGCAGTCGATGAAATAATGTTTTTCCCGCCGGACAGATTGCGGCATTTCGCCAGAATTCCTTCGAGAGACACATCCAACGCATCAAGCCTCAATGCTACAGGTATCGCTAGTTTGGCCCCGGTTTTTTTCTGCTCTACGTAAAGATACCCCTCCCGCACATCCTCCCAGCTCATTGCGCATAAATCACTGATGCGCTGCCCGGTAAGTACAGCCAGATCCATCGCCAGATTTACCCACGGAGAAAGCGCCTCTGCTGCCCGGTAAATTGCCCGGAATTCGTCCAGCATCAATCGGGTGCGTTTTACCTCGAATTTAGCGGTTCTCGTTGCCGTGACGGGGTTAACCGTAATATGACCTTCCGCTATAGCCTCCCTAAAAATATCGCTTAACGTCGACCTAATCAGCTTTGCCATTGCGTTCTTTCCTTCAGCTGCATAATCGTTGAGGATCATGGCTATTTGTCTGGTGGTTATTTCCGCGATTGGGTTGTCCTGCATTCTTTCCTTTATAGACCTTAGCTTGCTCGCGTAATCGATGAGTGTTTTTGGCTTCAGCCCCCGGGCCTGAAGGATCTTTTCGTAACGCTCCAGCCATGAATGAAAAGTTACGGAATCAACCTGGCTTATTCGCGCGCTGAGAGGGATGTGGCCAGTATCCCCGAGCAACTCGATATTTGCCTGTATTGCCTCACTGACGGCAAGTCGTCGATTCCTTCCCAGACCATACTCCTTTCCGTTTCGGGGGTCGCGATAACTGTAATAGCCTTCATTTCTGACATAGAGGTTAGGAGGCAAATCGCGCCTCTCATGGTTTCTTCTTCTTCCCACTAGTCATTCTCCGTAAAAGGCCACAGGTTGATGATTGAGCCGATTCAACCTTAATGGCTGTTTCCTGAAACAAATACTCCACACCATCTTTCTTCGGGGCCGGATAAATTTTGCTTTCTCTAACCCAACGGCGAACGGTTTCAAGGCTGCGCGGCCGCGGCTGCCGATCGTTCCATTCTTTTAAAGTAATAAGGGCCATGGTTACCTCATTACCGGCCTATAAAGTAAACCAGGCCGGACTAATAAATTGATAAATCGATATCAGGAAACCTGGCCGGGTAAATTCCGGAGCCGCCGGGCGCAGTTCATGGCCGTGGCCACGTAGCTGCAATGCCGGTTCACGACCTCGACCGTAATTTTCGAACCCTGAACGATAACCGTGTAGGTGCGCTTCATTTTCTGGCGTCCATACTCACCGTAGAGCTCAACATGTTTGGCCAATGCCGCATCGCATGCCTGGCGCCCCAGCGGAGACTGCTTGCTTCGGTTTATCAGTCGCATACTCACCTCACACAAAGACGTCAACGGGATCGCCGGCGGCGCGAGCGTTGTCGTTCGCCTCTCGCCGCAGGCCGAGCACATAACCAACCGGATCCCAGCTGGACAGAATCGCGTTGAGCTCCTTCTGGCTATGCCAGGTCGTCAGACGTTTCTTCAATTCAGTGGCGCAGGCGCGCACATTCGCCCGGGTGGGGCCGGCCATCTTCATACAGAGGCAGAAGGTCAGCAGCAGATCGGAATACTCATCAGCTGCAACGCGTAATGCTGCGGGGTCAATGCTGGCTTCGAGTTCGGGTAATCGATGTTTGAGGCTCATGCGGCACCGCCTTCAACGCGTTTGAACTCAATGACCCAAACCCATGGATTGGCCTGCCAGCTTTCGGCGCCGTATATGGACAGCCATAAATCTCTATACGCGACCTCGGGACGGCAATCTCCTCGCCCGAAAGGGCCGTAATAGATAATTCCATCGTCGTTGTACCTCTCCAGTCCCTCGGCTATAGCGTCGCTCTCGCTAATGCTGTTCAACCGTTCAACGCGCACATCGGTAATTTCCAGCGTGATGCGGCTGGCCCAGCGCGGCATGTGAATTGCAGGTGTCCATCGCCCATCAAGAGGCTGGCCGTTGGCCGTGGCGCGATAGTCAGGGGAATAGCTACCATCCTCAGCATCGATGCTTTCGGGCGTCCATGTCTCCCGCACCCAAATACGATGACCCGGCTTACCAAATGCGCTATTCAAATAGTTTCCCGCCGCCAGCTCTCCAGCCAGTTCATTGCCAGCCAGCTCGCACCCAAGGGTTTTATCATGTACCGGGAGTCCCACTGGGCGGCGTGTCTGCGTCTTGCGGCCAGCAAGCAGAGCCCTCACCATCTCAGCGTTAAAAATCATTCCGCGTTCAGTAATTTTCGTCATATCGTTACCGGGAGGGCGAACCCTCCCGCCTCCCTTAGCCCACGTATTCCGGTTTCATGTCGTCCAGAGTGATGCGGAACTGGTCATACAGTTCATCACCGAGATGGCGTTTCGCGGCGGCGAGTGTGCCTTCCGCTTTAGCAAATAACTCTTCCGCCTCCGGTTCGCCGGGGTTAGGAACGGAATTAATCGCGGCTTCAACCTTGTTACGAGCATCGACCAGGTAGTAGCGCTTCACTGCCTTATTTTTCAATTCAGTGAACAGAGCAGTACCAAGCAAGGTTTTCTGTGACTCGATATCTGCACGGATAGCTTTGGCCTGATCAACGGAGCTTGCTGCATCAATACGATCGCGTATTTCGTCGGCAGCAGTATCAACGTTAGTTCCCGACTCCTGCGCACTGGCCGTAGCACCTACCGTGCTGGTGATCTCATTCAGCGTGATTTTTTCAGCCTGAGTGGGGTTTATTACCTTCTCTTCGCGCTCGTCAATTTCGTCGGCGGTATAGACCCCGAGGATCACATCTGGGCAGTACAGTCGCGCCCAACGTTTAACGGCGAGATAGGCCAGTTGCTGGCGGGGGTCAGTCGCCCACAGAGTAGAATTGCGGACTTGTGCCTGCGAAAGCATCAGGACAAGCTCGCGAGGTTCTGATTCTCCTTTGAGGGTTGCCCAGGCGCGAACGCCCACGCCAGCTTCATCTTTCAAATTCCAGCCCGGAGCGATGTACTTCTTGTTCTGGCTGCTTGTCTTCTCGACGAAGCGTCCGACGATATTTTCCCATGCGCCAAACCATTCAAAGTGAATACGGTCTTTTGTCGGAGCCATGGTGTTGATCACTGCATTAACTAGTTGCGCTTCATAACCAAGCACACCGGAGTTACCAACGATGAAAGTCTTTTGCGCTACAGCGAAAGGATCCATTCCCCAGCGCGCAGCCTGCATAACGACTGCCATGCAGGAATCAGGCTTGCCGCGGTAATGTTCAGGAACGAAATTACCGCTGTTTGCCATCACCTCAGAGATTTTCAGGAGGCGGTTGAATAATTCGCCATTCGTCAGAATAGAAATGTTGTCGATTTTCTGGGTCTGGTTGTCAGTCGTAGTCATCAAATTGGACATAGTTATTTCCCCCTTAAGCCTGTACGCGCAGCGCTTCGAGACGGCGCACATCAAAATCGTTGAGCTCTTCGGCGTAGTCTTCGGTAATTGGCGCCGGCCACTCGCCTGTGTCGAAACCGTGAGCTATGGCGCGCATCGCTTTGCGATATTCCAGCATGCCGAGTTCCAGCAGCTCTTCTGATGCCTCGATGATGGCGATCCAGTGGTAGTTCTCGTCTTTGTTGACGAAAATCCAGAAGAACTGATCGAGGGCTGCGGTTTCGCAGTACATTGCTGCGCTCAGGTGGTAGTCGCGCTCGATGATTTCCCGGTGCAGTTTGGCGCGCAGGCCTTCCTGTTTGATATTCCACATGCTGATGGTCTTCAGGTCTGCACCAATGCGCAGGCCTCCCATGTCGATCTCAAGGTCAGGGCGCACGCGGATTTCCAGGCCAGTCTCTTCATCAATACCGAAATAGCTCACCTCGACGGCGCGGCTCGGGTGTGTCAGCAACTTGCCGGCGGTCGGATGATTCAACAGTGCTTTCTGAATGGCCAGCGCAGTGCTTAGCTGCTGACGGGTAACCAGCACTTTTCCTTCCGGGTTCTCGCGCCAGGCATCCAGCAATTCGTCGGCGAATACCGCATCAGCATTAACGGATTTCACAATCTGAATGAGATCCGTTTTGGTGCCGGAGACTTTCAGCGGCTGCGGCTTCTGGGTTTCCTGTGCGACCAGGTCAGGATTAATGATTGCCAGCTGTTCCAGCAATGCGTCGCGGCTGCCGCTGGTTTTAACCGGCGCGGGCAGGGTGGCGTTGTATTCTTTGATGCAGGCCTTCATTGCCGTAGCAGTATGCTTAGTCCCATTCTCGATGCGCTGGAACTCTTCCGGTAGTTGCTCATATGACGCATAGGATTCGTCAACGGATGCCCCAAGCGGGAACGGCGCGGGCAGGGTGGCGTTATGTGCATCCAGCAATGCTTTGATATCGTCACTGCTCAACAGTGCCGGCAGGGTAGCGTTGTACTCATCGATAAAAGAGCGGATCGTCGCGGTGGTAGTGAACGCACCTTCAGGGATTTCGGGCTCGACGCTGAACTCTTTGTCCATGTCGTCAGGCTGCAGCGCCAGTGCATGCACAAGGTTGCCCATATCCAATACCGGAGAGCGCACTTTCTGAATGGTTTTGGATACGTGGCGTGCATCGAAATACATCAGGGATACTCGAGCATCCTTGACCATCGTGGAGCTGGTAGCGTTGGCTGCGTGATAAACCTCGTTCGGCAGACCTTCATAGCGCCCTGGCTCGAAGTATTCCGGCCACTCCACCTTTAACTCTTCGGCGGTCGCGCTGAGTTCAGGCTGTGCTTCCGCCGGGGTTACGGCATCTGTTTGCGCAGCAGCTGCATCAGCGCTTTCGCCTGCTGATATCGCATTTTCAACTTCGACTTTGACCGGCTGAGCCGCTTCCATCTGCACATTGCTGGTGGCCTCTTCTTTAGCGTTTGTTGGGACAGGAGTGTCCATCAGGCCTTCGATGGAGAACACGCCAGCGCCGAGATTGGCGACTTGCGGTTGTTCTGCTTTCGCCAGCTCTGCTGAGACCACATTTGGATCCGTCGGGTGGCTAACGACCTCGCCAAACTCACCGTGTTCTGTGGTCGTCTGTTTATCAACATCATCGAAGGTCTTTGTATCTGCGCTTGAATGGGCGGACCCTCGGGGGGCATCATTCCATTCCGGATAACCTTTAGAGGGTTCACCATTTTCATAGATGCCATTTTCGGTAAACCAGTTGCGAACCATCGCCCGCAGTTCTGAGGTATCTTCCTCACTGTTCCATTTAATGGCTCGGGTGACACCGAAAATGCTGTGAGCGTCGTAGTCGAGAATGTCGGTGGTTTTGCCGAGGATCTTCAGCGCTTTTACGTGAATATCCTCTTTCCGGTCTACCAGGTCCTTCGCTCCAATGAGCTGGGGGCGGCTAATTTTTCCCGGTTCGGCATCGGGATAAAGTTGAGCAATGGCGATCTCAATGCCAAGATTCGCCATGCTCTGAGTTACAGCACGTTTGTAGCGTGGGGATTCAGTAGTGGTTTGTGTCTCTTGCTTTTGAACCCTTGAAATACGATTCCCGCCAGCCCACTCTTTGACCAAAATGCCGCGGTCAATATGCGGGGTTTCTATCCAGACTTTCAGGAAATTAAGCAACAAGCCGAGCTCAGTCCGCTTATCTTCGGGAAAGACCTTTTTAACAGCGTCGGTTAATTTCCAGAGATTGGCTGTCGTGAGTTCGTCGATCTCAGGAATGCTTCGTGTCGCCAGCAACAGATTCTGGATGTAGTGGTTGTCAGTATCCATTTCCAGCGCGCCGATTTGGATACGCTGCCTCTGAGTGACATGGTGAGCAACAGCGTTGCTAATGAACTGAGAGATAATGAGTTGTGGTCTGCGAAGTTTCACGACCGGATAAAGTGTATTTTGATCGTCGTCTTCAGTGATATCGGCATTACCGGCGCTGGACTGACCAATCAGAATTTCACCTGTCGACGTGTCGACACCATCCACGATGACAGCCCCGTTGTCCTGGCTCTCTTCTTCCTGGTGGAATTCGTCGGCAGGAACTGCGCCCGCCTTCAACTGCCAGGTGCGCTGGTCGTCTGCGAGTTCGTAACGGTTGCACCATCCGAAATCGAGCACGCCTTCAGCCGGCAGGTCGTTAAATACCGGGAAATCGGTGCGGATCGGCTTATTGTAGTCATGACCACGGCCCGTTTCGATTCCCGCATCTTCCAGGTCTACTTCGAGCTGCAGGTTAGCGCGAGCTTCAGATTTCGCGGTGCGCCAGATAACGCCGTCTGGCTTACCTGATTTTTGAGTGGCCCTTATCAGATTAAAAAATTCCATGTCGTTGCCTCGATTTTGGATGTTAGAATCCACGGGCCATTGATAGCGCCCATTGTGTGTTCATTGGTTTTTGGTAATTTCCGGTGGAACTTTGGTCGGTGTCACCGGACGTACAGCCCGCTTCGGCGGGTTTTACGTTATGCCTCGTTGGCCATCTGGTCGTACTGACCGCACTTCTTAGAGCAATACGTTCTTTCTCGTGGCGCCAGCTGCGAGCCGTGAATGATGAGGATGGTCATGTTTACTTCAGTGCCTTCCTCGATCGGCATGCGGCAGTACGCGCATTTCTTTTGCATCGTGCCTCCTACATTTGCGCCGTAAATGCGGCGGGGTGCTCTTCTAAAACGCCCTTCAACGGGTAACACTCGCCCTGAATTCCTTGTTCAACAGCTGCCTTCTTACACTCCAGCTCGCTGTCGTAAACGCCGAGCAAAACATCCTGATTTCCGCCTGTTAACATGCCGACGGTGAGCATCAGCGCGAACATCGTGCTCATGACGGATCACCTTTTTGCGCGAACAGCGCAACCAGACGGCAGAAAAGGTGGCAGAAAAAAGAGCCTGTTTTTGCGATCAGATAACAAACCCTGCGAGCAAAAGCCTCGCTTTGCGTCAGGCGAACAGCCTGCTGACGAGCGGGCTGGCGAGCATAATCAACCATGAAATTACCCCTACCATTGGTTTGTAAGTGGCGGCCCAAAACAGAAGGCCGACGATTACCGAAATGACCAGAGAGCGAATGCCGTTTTTACTCATTTCAGCTCCAGCCTTAACGCGGCTAACGTTGCGTGCTGACTAACCATTAATCAGGCTTTGCAATGCGGCGCCGGGTGCCTCCCGGTGACGGTAGCCAGTTAACAACTACTGCCGACAGCTTCTTTTCCACCCCACCCGGGAAACAAGGCGGTACTGCTTTTGCTTTAACTGAGCCGCGTGCGCATAGCCGCATTCACCGCATTGCAAAGCCTGTAGTTGCCTGTCTTTTCACCACTTCAGGCTCGGTGGTATGCTGGAGTTCTCACACAGCCAGCAAGGAAAACCAAAATGACAAGATTTATCGTTCGCATCGAACTCAGAGATTCAAAGCCTGCAGATTACGAAGAACTGCATACAAAAATGGCTGAGAAGCATTTCTATAAATTTGCCAAATTTCCCGGTAACGACAACTTTCTGCGCCTTCCTGATGCTGAATATCATTTTTATAGCTCTGAAGGCCTGGACAACCCCATTTCTATAGGCTTTCTCGCTAGGTCAATTGCGGAGCAAGTCAGAGTTAACCCAAAGGTTGTTGTTGTTGAGATTCAAGACCTATTTCAGTTGGGTCTCGACGAACTTTAATTCAGCAAGAAAGCGATCATTTGTTTCCTTACCTTTTGGGGAGCGCTCCAGCTCACTCATAACTTTGCGGAGATGAGGAAATAGGCCATACAGCTTGAACTGTTTAGCTTCTTCTTCGCCCTGATATTCTTCGCAATAAAGCTCAATAAACGCTTCTCTTACCTGGCGGGCCTGGTCTTTCGCAGGCTCGTTTTTCACTGCCCCTTCCGCGAAACCTGACACGAAACAGATTTTATCTGCCAGACACTGCGCTGCGATTTCCTGCACCTTTAGGGGGAGATTTTTGAATTCCATGGGTCACCTCGTTTAGTTAGCCCTTATCGCCGGGTAGCGGAACGTTTAAACCTACTGCGCGTTGTGTTTCGCGATGAAGTGATGATGTACTATAAGTTCATTATTGTAAAGTACCAAAAGTACATTGTGTCGATATGGAAAGTTCATAAACACATAACAACATGAACTTTAAAGGGATTTATTTTTCCCGTTGAACCCGATGTGCTCAAAAAAACGCCAAAAAGCTATTGCCATGGGTTTAGGAATGGATATGGAACGAGATGAGCTATCTGGAAGATTGCGCAGCGTTAATCGTTAGCGAGATTGAAAGGGCAATACTATGTAATAGATAATGTAATGAAAAACGGAAACAAGACTAGATATTTGTAATAAATATCCCGGCTACATAGCCGGGATATGGTCTAAAGTTCATGATACATCGCTATTGGCTCAATAAAATACTCATGCGAGTCTGGTGCGCAAAAAGTCGATTCGAGATCGAATAAGGCATCATTCATATTCCATGCAGCACTTCTGATGCCATCTATGATACGTTCTTCTCTATCATCCATTTCTGGTGATTTTGGGGGTCTGGTGATAATTCCTACAACACTGAATTCAGATGCGGAGCGTCGAGAATGCAGTTTAACAAACATTTCAGGGGATATCTTTAAAAATTCTCTAATCAGAAATGATGTGAATTTTACATTGTGTAACTTTTGAGAGATCTCAATCTCAGTACCATATGCATAGTCTAAAACTAAAGATAATTTTTCAAAAAATTTTTTCTTTGTATCTGAAACCAAGTCATCAAGCTCTTTCATTAACTCAGATTGTTTTTGTTTAATAAGAGTATATTCAGATGATTTTGGTTTCAACTCCTTAAGTAATTGTGCTAATGAGTCTATATCGTCTGTTTTGTGTACATAGTTGATTGCGTAACTTATTTCTGCAAAACGCTTTGATGTGTCTTTAAGTTTTTCATAATCATTAAACTGAATTTGACATTTAACTTTCACGAAAGAACTAGGGTTTATATTTTCGAATGGAATTGAGGTGTTTATATCTGTAATTATTCCTCTGCTATAAAGCTCTTTCTCGAACTTTAAGTAATGATAATCATGTGGGTTGATTATGGTAGATAGTTTTTGAGTATCACTGCTTTCGCTTGATTTATGCTGTGCTTTAACTTCAATAGCATCGGAGTTGGATAAAGTTGACTCTTTATGTTGCAATGCCGATTGAGTTATACCCTCAAATAATTGAGAACTAAGAGAGTAAACCTTTTCATAATCAATGTAAATTATATTTTTTAGAGACATTTTTATTTCCATTTAACGAAACTTGAAATCTTCTTTTTTGTCGTTGAAGCTCTTTTTATTTTCTTCTCTTAATTTTTCGAATCGATTGATGGTTTTATTAAGATTCCTCTTTGAAATAATGGCGATAATAATCGGTATTACAATTGTTAATAAAAACATAATAATTGTAGATGATTGCATTGCTCACCCCTCCACACAGTTTTTATTCATTATAGCGCATTTGACAGAATTCTGCCCAACATACAAAGATAT
This sequence comes from Klebsiella sp. BIGb0132, assembly GCF_024810075.1. NCBI lineage: Bacteria > Pseudomonadati > Pseudomonadota > Gammaproteobacteria > Enterobacterales > Enterobacteriaceae > Klebsiella > Klebsiella sp. BIGb0132. The sequence goes on from NZ_JANUDW010000002.1 coordinate 292,902, forward strand.
TAGGCAGGCTATTATAACGAATGTCTTTGTTGTGGCTGGGTTTAATGTGTTTGCTGAAATTAAACTTATTATATAGATGATAGAAAAGATCACTACAAAAACTAATGAGAATGTTGTGTTTATAATTAAGATGTTTTCAGTTTTTATATTTTGTTGCCCAATACCAAAATAAATACTTGATATTTGTATAGCAAATCCAAAGCCAACGAGTTCAGTTATATTAAATAACTCAAGGTTGTTATCTGTTAAAAAATAAGCGATTAGCCTTATGAAAATAGGAATGGCACCCACTACAACTGTGCCACACCACCACTTAAAATAATCGCTATGAATACTTTCAGTCATGACATATTGACTCCGTAAGCTATTTAAACATTCGTGAATATATATCAGCCATGCTTCCTGTATGTCTGCGGCATACTGCCGATTACTTTGCCGAAGACAAAAATTTTGTTCATCTCTTCCTTCTCAATCGGCTCCCACGGTCGATAAGTAGGGTTATCGGAGATAACCAGAAGTTTGTCTTTCATCTTCTGCAGGCGCTTTACATGCGATGTATCGTCATAGATGAAGGCGTAAATGCCGTCGCCATCAAACTGCTGAATGCTGATATCGACGAAAAGCAGATCACCAGGCTCTATCGTGCCAGACATACTGTCGCCGCGAACGTTGATGATTCGGACCTGTTCTTGCTTGCGACCGTTAAACATCTGGCGAGCATCTTCAACGGAGTATTCCACGGAGCGCAGTACCTCCACGAACTCACTGTTAATGACTCCGGGCCCCGCACTAACAGAGAAATCGAGAACATTTATACGAAATGTTTCTGTCGATTTCTGCAAGCGCCCCTCCGAGATCCCATCAGCCTCGCTGTCACCTAATAGGTAAGTTGAAGTTGTGCCAATACTCGCAGCAAGCTCTTGCAGCTTCCCGCGCCTTGGAATTGATTCCCCGTTAAACCATTTGCTTACGGCCTTTGGTGTCAACTTCATCTTTTTGGCTATCTCAGCCTGACGACCATGAACCGGTAAACCAGCTTTATCGCAGGCCAGCGCTAGCCTATGGGAAAAGTCTTTTCGCGCTTTTTCTTCCTGAACCATAGATTCAATCATAATATCTCTTGCGTGAACTATCAGTTCCGATATAGTGTGTACTCAAAGTACAAATTGAGGGTTAAAAAATGCAACCAACAAGCCTTGGCGAAATCATCAAGCTGATTCGCGTACCAGTTGTGGCCAAAGCATGCGAGCGAACTCCGCGAGCAATTTACAAATGGATTAATAGCGGATGTTTGCCTCGTACTGATTACACCGGCGAGACGGCTTATGCATCGAAAATTGCTGAAGTCTCTGGAGGTCGCTTTACCACCACCCAGATTCTTGAAATCAGTAAGCCAAAAGTGGCCTAAAGGGCCGTTCTAATTACGAAAGGGAAAGCAACATGCAATCACTTACGTTTAACCAGGATACAGCGTTTCCCGCTAACCCATTGATAAATTGTTATCAGCCAGCGCAAAGCGTATTACCTGGGAAGGTTCGAGAAGCCGTTCGCGCCTGGGCTGCAGCTGAAGGTCAGGATGCTGTTTCGACATACATCATCGATGAGTGGCGCCAGCAGGGCGGGGATGAAATTGAATTTCCCGCTGACATCAGCCGCGCCCGCCAGAAGCTTTTCCGTTACCTGGATAACGAGGTCGATTCGGAAAAGTATCGCGCGAATGTGCGTCTTCTGACGCCAGCCATCATGGCCGTTCTTCCGCTGGAATACCGCCACCGTCTATTGCCTGAAGACAGTTTTATGTCCCGTCTGGCTCGTCTGGAAAAAGAAACCAGCGAAGCAAAGGTGGCTGTTGCTATGGGAGCTCCGCACCACCAAAAACTGAAAGAACTGAGTGAGGGTATTGTCGAGATGTTCCGGGTTGATCCGGAGTTGACGGCGCCACTGATGGCAATCGTTACTTCAATGCTGGGAGCTCTGTAATGGCAGGTATCAAAAAGGCGAAAGCCGCGGTGCGGTAACACCTACGGCTTTCTATGCGAATTAACTGGATCAATTCACAGGGGCAATTATGAACACGAAATATACCAATATCAATAATGGGGGCGCCAATGGCTAAAAATTCAATCGACGCTTACGGTGCCAGCGGCAAAAGTAACGTGCTTTTTTTCGATCCGGAAAATCTGCATTTGGTAACCGATGTATCACACCCGCTATATGACGAGCGCGTACACCTGCCGCTGAGTGAATCGGTGATCCTCAACATTATGGAACTCGGTGTAATCGAACCCATTATCGTGTGGAAGGACCCTGAGTCCGGAAGAACGTGCGTGGTGGCAGGGCGGCAGCGCGTGAAGAACGCCACAGAAGCAAATACCAGGCGTAAGCGGGAAGGGCTGGAGCCCTGGCCGATACCGGGTATTGCTAAACGCGGGTCAGCAATTCAAATGGCCAAATACATGGTCAGTGAAAACGAGATAACGCAGCCAGATACGCCACTGGGCCGGGCAAAAAAAATGGTTCAGCAGATGGAGTACGGGCATGACGAAAGTGATGTTGCTCTGCTTTTCGGCTGCAGCGTTAAAACTGTCCAGGCTACCGTGGCGCTCCTGGATGCAACGCAGGCTGTTCAAACTGCTGTTGAGTCCGGGAAAGTTACGGTCACACAAGCTCGCCAGCTCGTCGATATGCCTCCGGAAAAACAGCGTGAGACAGTCAAGCAGTTAGAGGCGGCAGCAGAGGGGGTAACCGGTCATGAGAAAGCCCGTCGGCAGCGCCAGGTTCTCGGTGACACAAAGCCGCGTCTCAAATCCCGTAAGGAAATCACCCAGGCACTTCAAACCGCAAGCGGCGAATTCGCCGCGGCTTTGCTGTGGGTGCTTGGTGATGAAAACACACCAGTTTAAGCAACAACGGGGTCTCTATGCGTGATTACGGCAAGGTGCATACATCATTTTGGATTAGCGATGGAATGCGGCGGGTTTCTGATGATGCCCGGCTGCTTGCACTGTACCTGCTCACTGGTCAACACACGAACATGATTGGGTGTTTCCGGCTACCTGATGGGTATGTTTCGGAAGACCTTGCCTGGACTCCTGAAAGGGTTTCGAAAGGGTTTGATGAACTGTCGGCGAACGGTTTCGCAACGCGTGATTCGTCCTCGAAATGGGTTCTGATACGTAACTTTCTGGCCTGGAATTCGGTGGAGAACCCGAACCAGGGGATTGCAGCTCTGCGATTGTTTGATCAGGTACCGGACAAATCCTCGGTTAAGCCAGAGCTGGCGCGGGTCATGGCCTCGGCCATATCCCATATCAGCATCTCGAAACTAAAGGGTTCCGAAAGGGTTCTGCAACCCTTCCTTAACCAGGAACAGGAACAGGAACAGGAACAGGAAGAAGATAGTTCGGGGCATGGCTACGCCACCCCCCCAAGCGATCAGGGTCAGAGCGAAGGCGATAACCCTGAACAGAAAAAAACATACCCGGATGAGTTCGAACTGGTCTGGTCGATTTATCCAAAGCGTGCAGGGGGAAACAGTAAGTCCGATGCGTACAAGGCCTGGCATGCTCGCATCAGAGAGGGAACAGCTGCTGAGGAAATTTACTCAGGCGTGGAGCGCTACGCGGCTTTTGTGAAATTTGAGGGAAACCTGAACACGCAGTACGTGAAACAGGCGAAAACTTTTTTTGGTCCCGGTATGCACTTCAGCGAACCGTGGGCGATTCAGCAGGCGCCAGGCACACGAGATCCCAATCAGATCTCGGAGCCTGACAAAACCATCCCATCGGGATTCAAGGGGTAGCGATGAAAAACATTGTTGGTACCGGCAGCGCGCTGGAGCGCCTGAAACGAATTATTCCGGCGAGTGTGCAACCAAAATTCGGCACAGTCGCAGAATGGCGCTCCTGGCAAGAGTCCGAAGGGCGGAAGCGCTGCAAGGAACTGGAGCAGGAAAACCAGAAGACTCGCGCTGAGAAAATTTTTGGGCGCGCGGGTATTCAGGATCTGCACCGCAGCTGCACGTTCGCAAATTACCAAGTGAACGGCGATGGCCAGCGCCGGGCGTTAACGCTGGCAAAAAGTTACGCGCAGAACTTCGGCGACGGGTTTACCAGTTTTGTATTCAGTGGCAAGCCGGGGACCGGGAAAAATCATCTGGCTGCGGCGATCGGGAATTATCTGCTGCAGCGCGGGCATACCGTTCTGGTGGTCACAATACCTGACCTGATGCTACGGGTTCGGGAATGCTACGACACCGGAAAATCGGAAGCTGAGTTGCTGGACGACCTTTGCCGGGTTGACCTGCTGGTGCTCGACGAAGTGGGCATTCAGCGCGATAGCCGGAATGAGAAAGTCATTCTGAACCAGGTTATCGATCGCCGGCTTTCGTCGATGCGGCCGGTAGGGGTCCTGACCAACCTGAATTACGAATCGCTGGTGGAAACCCTCGGCGCGCGGATCCTCGACCGTCTCCAGATGGATAGCGGTATCTGGGTCAATTTCGACTGGGATAGTCACCGCAAAAATGTGCACCATTTGCGCGTTGTGAAGTGAGGAGATTATGGCTAACAAATCGCGCGAACAACAGCAGGCGAGCGTTCAGAAAATTATCGAACTGACTCTGGCGAGAGGCCGCCTGACGGTGAAAGAGGCCTGCGCCGAACTTCATATGTGTCGTGATTCCGTAGGAAAACATTTTCGTGCTGCGGCGCGTTCCGGAAAAGTCGTCCGCTATGGGCGTCTCGGGTTGTTTCGAGACCAACGAGCAACCATTGATTTTGATCTCAACAGATTTAGTTATCGTAAGAGCTCAGGAGCAGGCAAATGAGCAAACAACGTAAATGGCGCTTTGTCTTTGAAGGAGCTGAGCAGCGGGAAGGCGGTCATTATGTCGATAAGCCAGAGGCCAACAAATGACTAGAAACTTAACTGAAAAACGTATCGCTGAAATTCTCGCTCGCGCAGAAGTTTGCGACGACTCTGTTTTAACAGATTACGCTGATATAGCGTCAGCAATGCGCGAGCTACAGGAACGCCGCAAGGCTGAGCAGGACAGGGACCCACTAGCCTATACCGATGAGCGAAACATAGGCTATATCAACCAGGGTAGAGATACAGCGCATCTGTGGGGCGAGCAGAACTCAGAGCCAGCAGATGTCGCGCTCTACCGCCACGCGCAGCCAGCGCGGGTAGAGACCGAGGATTTATACAAACTCGCTAATCACATAGCCAGCAGCAAAAGCGGGCTGCCTGATGAATGGCTGGACTGGGCCAAGGAACTGGAAACTGATATTCGCCGCGCCGCCGTGCTTCAGGTAGGCAACTCTCTGGTAATTCCGGATTCTATCCGCGACGCTCTGCTCAAATCACTGGCCGCGATGGAATTCATGGGCGATACGCTGAATAACCTCGACGCTGTTTGTACCGAAGATGTTGGATTTGTAGCCCCAGCATTCGACGCGGTTCGTAGTGTGCTCGCAGCCGCCCAGCAGGAGGTGAAATAGTGGATCCTTTACGGGAATATGCCTGTGGTCGCAAAGATGATTATGAGAGAATAACCGAAGTCTTTTAGTGAATATTTATGTGTTGTAACTCAGATCTGAGCTAGCGCTCTTACGATACAGAGCTTAAGCTCAGCTGACAGGCAGCTTTGTGCCATAAGCGGACATTTTGAACTACCTAACGTTATATTTTCTCCTGATTGACGCGTGACGAAAGTTCCTGATGGCTCTCTTTTCGTTCGCTGTAGCGATCGGCAAGGTAACTGCTTTGCCCCTTGAACAGGAGAGTGATTTTAAATAACTCCTCGGCGACATCGACAATGCGGTCATACCAGGACGAAGGTTTCATTCGCCCGTTTTCATCGAATTCCTGCCAGGCTTTAGCGACTGAAGACTGGTTAGGAATAGTGAACATCCTCATCCAGCGGCCAAGAATTCGCATCTGGTTCACCGCATTAAAAGACTGCGAGCCGCCACATACCTGCATTACAGCGAGAGTTTTGCCTTGAGAAGGGCGGACCGCGCCTTCGCTTAACGGGATCCAGTCGATCTGGGCCTTCATCACCGCACTCATTGCCCCATGCCGCTCAGGAGAGCTCCACACCATTCCATCACACCATCTGACCAGTCCGCGCAGCTCTATGACTTTTGGGTGTGTATCCGGAGCATCATCCGGCAGGGGTAAACCTGAAGGATTAAACAGCCTGACTTCCGCCCCCATCGCCGTCAGCAGGCGACCCGCCTCTTCTGCTGCAAAACGACTGTACGAACGCTCTCTTACCGAGCCATACAGAATCAGAATGCGTGGAGATTCATTGAGCTGTAGGTGCTCAGCAATCTTTTTATCGAAACAATCAGCGTTCAGTGCAGGAAAGTGTTCCATTATTTCTCCTCCGGGATATTACGGTGATTTCAAAGCTAATGCATATGGTTTACCATATGTATATTCTGAAGGGAACGGAGTAATCAATGCTACAGCCTGTTCAGCTTTTTAAAATCCTGTCGGATGAAACACGTCTCGCCATTGTCATGCTTCTCCGGGAGTCCGGCGAACTATGCGTATGCGATATATGTGCGGTCACTACTGAGTCACAGCCCAAAATATCTCGCCATATGGCTATTCTGCGTGAAGCAGAGTTAGTGCTTGACCGCCGGGAAGGCAAATGGATTCACTACCGTCTGTCTACCCACATGCCAGCGTGGGCGGCTGAGACGATCACGACGACCTGGCAATGTATGAGAGAAGATGTGGGTGAATGGCTGTCAAAATCAGCCTGTACATCATGCTGAGAATTTTTCATCACATATACATAACCATATGCAAAGGAACCTGAAATGATTTTGGCAGGGAGTATATTTATACTGACGCTGGTCCTGGTCATCTGGCAGCCCAGAGGTCTAAGCATCGGTTGGAGTGCAAGTATCGGAGCAGTGTTGGCGCTGGGAACGGGAGTTATCCACATTCATGATATCCCTGTAGTCTGGAACATCGTCTGGAACGCAACAGCGGCATTCATTGCGGTGATCATCATCAGCCTGCTGCTCGATGAGTCCGGTTTCTTTGAATGGGCCGCGCTGCATGTTTCCAGATGGGGTAACGGGCACGGCCGCCTGCTGTTTACCTGGATAGTACTGCTTGGCGCAGCTGTTGCTGCTCTGTTTGCTAACGACGGTGCCGCGCTGATACTGACGCCAATTGTGATTGCAATGCTGCTCGCACTGGGGTTCAGCCAGGCGACGACGCTGGCCTTTGTTATGGCTGCGGGATTTATTGCCGATACCGCCAGCCTGCCGCTGATAGTTTCCAACCTGGTGAATATTGTCTCGGCGGATTTCTTCGATCTGGGCTTTACGCAGTACGCCTCCGTGATGGTCCCTGTGAACCTTGCGGCCATCGCTGCAACGCTGGCCATGCTCCATCTCTTCTTCCGCCGCGATATTCCGGCCAGATATGACGTTTCACTGCTCAAAACGCCTGCCAGCGCGATTAAAGATCCAGCGACGTTCAGGGCGGGCTGGGTTGTTTTACTGTTCTTGCTGACCGGTTTCTTTGTTCTGGAGCCGCTGGGGATCCCTGTAAGTGCGATAGCAGCAGTTGGGGCTGCGGTGCTTTTCGTGGTAGCAAAGCGTGGTCATGCCATAAATACCGGGAAAGTGCTGCGCGGTGCGCCCTGGCAGATAGTGATTTTCTCGCTGGGTATGTATCTGGTCGTTTACGGCCTGCGTAACGCTGGACTGACTGAGTCTCTTTCAGCCGTACTCAATATGCTGGCAGACAAAGGTTTATGGGCTGCTACGTTCGGTACCGGCTTCCTGACTGCGTTCCTGGCGTCTGTGATGAACAATATGCCGACGGTACTCATTGGCGCATTGTCTATAGACGGGAGCACTGCGTCCGGCATAGCCAGAGAGGCGATGATTTATGCCAATGTGATTGGCTGCGATTTAGGTCCTAAAATCACCCCGATAGGCAGTCTGGCAACCCTGTTATGGCTTCATGTGTTGGCACAGAAAAACATGACCATCACCTGGGGGTATTACTTCCGCACGGGCATAATCATGACTCTGCCCGTGCTGTTTGTCACTCTGGCCGCGCTGGCGTTACGGCTCTCCGTCACTTTGTAATGAGATACAGATATGAGCAACATTACCATCTATCACAATCCGGCCTGTGGGACCTCACGTAACACGCTGGAGATGATCCGTAACAGCGGTAACGAACCAACCATTATTTATTATCTCGATACTCCCCCGACTCGTGATGAACTTATCAAACTGATTTCAGATATGGGTATTGGAGTACGTGCATTGCTGCGTAAGAACGTCGAACCCTATGAACAGTTGGGTCTTGATGAAGAGAAATTTAGTGATGAGCAGTTGATTGATTTCATGCTTCAACACCCGATCCTGATTAATCGGCCGGTAGTCGTTACGCCGCTTGGCACTCGTCTTTGCCGCCCTTCAGAAATAGTGTTGGATATTCTACCGGAAGGTCAGAAAGGAGTGTTTACCAAAGAGGATGGCGAGAAAGTCATTGACGAAATGGGGAAACGGGTTAAGTAATCTGCCCACTTCAAAATATCGGACGCCTGTTAATGCTTTGCGGGCGTCCGCTTTTCGCTCTCAGGAGACCTACAGCGTCACGTGTTTGTCTGCTGTGTGCCAGGAGCGGACTTTACTCTCTTACATTTTACGGAATGTGAGTGCGCTACAAATGTGGATCAAGGCTCCAGATACCACGAGCCAGTGACGCGTACTACTTCGATACGTCCGGCCGTAACAAAAAATAAACCTTGTCAATTCAACCCGCTACGGCGGGTTTTTTTATGCAACTACTGATAGAAAAGTTAACAATTCGTTCTCTTAAGATATTGAACATTTATCGGCATGGGTGTACTGTTTATTTATACAGTATATCGATGTCGAGGTTACTATGAGAATTGAAATCACAATCGACCGCAAGAAGGTGTTGCCAGATGGTGCTGAGCCTGCCCTTGAAGCTGAACTGCTGCGGCGGTTCAGCCAGAAGTATGATGGCTGCAAATTATCAATTCGCCGCGCAGGGGCTGACGGATTGAGTGTTTTGGGTGGTATTGACGGCGATAAAGAAACGATTGAAGAAATCCTGCAGGAAACGTGGGAAAGCGCCGACGACTGGTTTTACTGATTCACTTTTTATGGTGGCGGGCATTTCCCAAAGTGTCGCAGTAAGCGTTGCCCTTTTTGGCTGCTACCATGCTTTTTAAATGCGTCTGCATGCCGCTCTGGGGGGGTAATGTGAGTAATGGTTTAGAGGTTCCAGATGATCATTCCTGGTATGATGTTGTCAGGAGATCAGATGGAGCTATTCTTTTTAGCTTCCCCTCCGCAGGAAGACATTTAATTTACAGGGCGAATGGAGTGGTTTCTATGCGTCCACTGCTGCCCGACGAAGAAATCTTTACGCTCAATGGATTTATGAGGTTTGCTGAACGTCTTGGCTACCGCATTATCACACCTTCTGATAATATGAAATCAACGGTCTGAACAGCCGTTAACCTACTGCGCCACGGAGAGAAACCATGGCGCAATTGCACTTAATAAAGCAGTCACAAGGCATACTGATCCCTGCAACGCAGGAGACCAGCGAATTTCTGCAATCAAAATGCAGGCTCGGCGCCGTCCTGGAAGCCGACTATAAACTCGTCCGCAACCCGGCGTTTCATCGCCGCTACTTTGCTTTACTCAATCTCGGCTTTGACTACTGGGAACCTACCGGCGGAGCGATCTCATCCAATGAGCGCAAGCTTGTGTATGGCTACGCCAGTTTTCTAGCCGCCTATGGCAGTAACGAATCCTCCCTCCTTGATGCCGCAGAACAATACCTCGATCGCGTAGCCGAGAAACGCGCCGGTAGCATCAGCATCTGTAAATCATTTGACGCCTATCGGACGTGGGTCATTGTCGAGGCAGGGCATTATGACGCCATACAACTGCCGGACGGAACGCTAAAAAAACATCCCCGTAGCATTTCTTTCTCCAGCATGGACGACACCGAATTCCATGAATTGTACAAGGCGTCGTTGGATGTTCTCTGGCGCTGGATACTCTCCCGTTCATTCAACAGCCAGATAGAAGTCGAGAACGCCGCAAACCAGTTACTGAGCTTCGCGGGGTGATGACTATGAAGAAATCATGGTTCGCACATACCGAATGCACAACAGCCCAGGCAGACGAGCTGGTGGCTAAATACCGGCAGCGGGGGATCAAGGTTGAACGCAGTTTAAACCCAGACTTTCTAACCTGGACCGTAAGCGCGCAGCTGGTGGAGGACAAGAACCCTCCGCGCCCGGATTCCCGCTGGCGTAATCGGATGTGGGAGTGATTATGGCAAACCTTCGCAAAGCGGCTCGTGGCCGCGAATGTACCGTTCGGATCCCCGGTTATTGCAACGGCAACCCGGAAACCAGTGTTCTCGCGCATTACCGTCTGGCGGGGACGTGTGGTACCGGGTGCAAACCCGATGACACCCAAGCGGCAATAGCCTGCTGCGGGTGTCATGACCTGATCGACGGCAGAAAAAAAACCACCGATTACACCCACGATGAATTACGCCTGATGCATGCAGAAGGTGTGCTCAGGACTTTGGCCATATGGAAAAAAGAGGGGCTACTGAAAGCATGAAACTCGAAGCATCACTCAAACACTTCAGCCCCCAGGGCATGCAGATTAGCGAAAGCATGAATAAAACAGGAGTACAGAACAATGCGTGATATGTATGAAGTATTAGACTGCTGGGGCGCATGGGCTGCTGCTGACGGTAACGGTGTTGACTGGCAGCCAATAGCTGCGGGATTTAAAGGCCTGCTTCCTCATGGGAAAAAATCGCGCCTGCAGTGCGATGATGATGAAGGGATCATGATTGATGGATGTGTATCTCGGTTGCGTAAGTATAAGCCTGAAGAGTATGAGTTGATTATTGCTCACTTTATAATTGGCATCTCACTACGTACCATTGCGAAGAAACGAAAGTGTTCTGATGGTACCATCCGGAAGGAATTGCAGACGGCAATGGGGTTTGTTGACGGCGTACTACATATGCTTTGATATACATAACCAAAATATACCATAAGAGAAGTAAGCTGAAGGTTTAGCTTACTTCTTATTAAATTCTCTCTTCTCTTTAAATAGTTCTTTTATTTTAAGTGGAATGAAAGTTGACTGTATAAATGAGAAGCATGTCAGGAAGGCAATTGAGTGTCCAATCACGGATTTTATATTCGATAATATTGTTGAGGTGTTTGTTTTATCTTTTGTTATTAAATAAAAGATAAAGATTAATGCCAATGTAAGTATGTAAAGTAAAAAGAGAGCATAGTATTTGTTAAAACGCATCAAGAATCTTTTTTCTTGATTAGCAGCATCCAACGCACTCATGTTGCTAAGTAATGTTGAGTTTTCACCGGACATAGTAATAACTAAAAGTAAAAAGCCAGACAGAATTGAAAATACGTTAGCTACAAGATTCAAAGCATCAGTATTGTTAGTCAAGCTACCCGTTAGGAAAACAGAGAAGCTTAAGGAGGCTATGATGTTTAGTGCTGATACAATCAGCCCTGTTGTGTTTATGTTTTTTAGCATCTTAGCCTCCATTTAATTTACTATCATTATAGCTCTTTTGTTACAAAATCCTCTAGGATTTCTTTTGCATATTTAGCATTTATAGACTTAGAACCATATGGGACTGTAAAGTATGTTCTGGTAAGCTTCAGATCGTCGCTATAAAATTTATCACCTTTTTTCGTTTCAATGTAAAAATCTCTATCAAGATCATTAACCCAGTTTGCGGTATCGTTTTCTATGGATTGAGCTAATTCGGCATTTCCTTTGGCATCGATAGTTAAGTGTCCAGATATTCCCTTAGCTCTGATTTTTGGCTCTTTATTAAAGATTGATTCTATCAACCCAGGAGCCTTAACGAAATCCGATTCTTCTACGTCAATGTTAAGATGAAGAGCCTTTAATTTGTCGTCTTTAATTTTTTGGATGACATTATTTTTCAAAATAGATGTTGGAGTTACTGATATGCCAAATCCCTTAAGGATTTTTGCAATTTTAACTTCGCACCAATTAGTTGAGATCTGCATTAATGATGCAATTCGGTTGTCCTTAATCATTAAGAATGCATGAAGGTCATCGAGGTTTTCTACATCAAGCAGATCGCTTGCTGCTTTTTTTAGCGGGGTGATTGAAACTTGCGCTTTCGGATTGTAAAGGGCTAGGTGAAGATAGTGGAGATTGTTGCTAGTTTCAAATGCCTTCAGCATGAGGTGTTTCTCTGTACTGATCTTGATAACCGCGTCGACTTTAAAGGCTGTAGACTTTGCGATTTGGTCAAAGAGAATATCAGTGGATGTTGTGTTTACTTTGAAACCCCTGACTAAACATTTTTTTGTCAGTCCATCTTTCTTAGAGTTAGAGAAATTCATAAATGACCTTAGGTTAGAATCAGTACGGGAGAATTGTAATAAATTGCTAACGCGTACGCAAAAACTATCGTAATCTGTTAGGAGTGGTCACTTCGACACACCGCCTAATCATCGAAACCCTGCCACCCGTCGGGATTTTTGCTTTTCTGGGGCTCGCATCTGCGGGCCTTTTCTATTCTGGTCGCCAGAACGTCACTCACTCTGTGTTTTGTCGTAAATCCATCTGGCGGCCATTCCATGCATAAGGCTAACGGGGAAAGAACTGGGGCAGCCAAGCTTCCAGCCCCGTGAAGCCTGACCCTTTCCTGACTACAGACAGCACCCGCTAACTACGCGAGGTGAGAGACCATGAAAATGAATAACCAGAACGAGAATATCGTTACCCATTTCTTTGCGTGGCTGGCTGCTGTTGCCTCGATGCTGGGGATTACTACCCAGGACATGGTTTATATCCTCTTTGGTTTTATCGGCGTGGTGATTTCTCTCGCGTCGTTTGTGCTGGGTCGAATGGATGCGAGGAAAGAGCGCAGCGAAGACAGTAAACGCACGCAACTGCTAGCTGATTATCTCCATGGCGCGCAGCAGAAGCCCGTACATGAGAGGCCCTCATCGGCGGAAGTCATTACCGAATCAATGAACAGGATAAACAACGATGGCGCAACTGACTAAGAGAGCCGGTACTGCCGGTGCGGTTTGTTCTGTCGGCGCGATTATCGCAATTGTGCTGAATGCCGGTAACGTGCGGACCAATGAGCGAGGCCTCGAGCTGATTGGTAATGCTGAAGGCTGTCGGCGTGATCCGTATGTTTGCCCGGCTGCCGTGCTGACTGATGGCATCGGAAATACCCACGGTGTTAAGGTCGGCGTTCGCAAAACCGACAAACAGATCGCCGCTGACTGGGAGCGAAATATCCTTGAGGCTGAGCGCTGCGTTAACACCTACAGTAATGGCCGCCGGCTAAGCGACAACACGTTTTCAGCTGTCACCTCGATAACCTTTAATGCCGGCTGCGCCAATATGCAGAAATCAACGCTGTTTGCGCTGCTGGGAAAAGGTCAGGTGACGCAGGCATGTAACCAGTTCCCTCGCTGGGTATACGGCGGCGGGAAAGTCCTCCCCGGCCTGGTGACCCGTCGAGCAGCAGAAAAACAGCTCTGTCTGGACGGTGTGAAATGAGCCGCTTAACCGCCATTATCAGCGCAGTAATTATCTGCCTGATCGTTTGTCTTGGGTGGTTGGCGATGCATTACCACAGCGCCGCTGCGGAGCAGGAAACCCGAGCTAAAACCGCAGAGCAACAGGTAAACACAGCGCAGGACATCACCTCAAACGTCCTGACCACCATGAGCATATTCAATTCCATCGCAGAGGCTAACCAGCATGCTAAAGAGCAGATCGTACTGGACGCATCGGGAGCCTCGGCTGACATCCGAGTTTCTGTTGCGAATGATGATTGCGCTCCCCGTGATATTCCTGTTAGCGCAGTTAAGCGGTTGCAGCAATACAAAGACCGTTTACGTCAAGGTGCCGGTGGTGCCACTACCGGCCAGCCTGACAGCTGAAACGCCATATCCCGACATCCCCGACAAAATGACGTGGGGCCAAAGCCTGGATTTGAACGTCAGCCTGCTGTCGGCGCTGGGCCATTGCAACCTTGATAAAGCCGACATCAGGAAGGCGGAAAAAGAAAGAGCAGCGCAAGCCGTTAACCCCACTAAGGGATAACAAACCAGCAATACCTACTCAAGGATAAAGCCATGTCAGTACGTGCAAAATTTCAATGTAACAGCATCAATAAATCGCCGGATAACTCTTCGGCTGTTGTCCACCTTATCGCGGTAACGACTGGCAGCACGGAGAACGAAACCTGGTCGAAGTATACCCCCAGCGGTCAACTTCAAATGGTCATCTCTAACCCTGCAGCAGCAGAACAGTTTGAGCAGGGTAAAGAGTATTTCATCGATATCATCCCGGCTGAGTAGGGCATTACAGAGCCACCTTGCGAGTTGGCTCGATAATGTTCTCCACAACGTATAGAGAGTGCCGGTTTAAATCTTGAAAGTGGACAGTAGTTTCGTTTACCTGAACTGAAGCCTAAGTGCCGATCAAGCTTCAGGAGAACAGTTAATCAGTTACTTAATAGGTTTACTTTCAGAGGGAAGGAAAATGTTTCCGCAGTAGGGACAGATTAACGTTACATCATTTTTTATTCTCGATAGTGTGTATGTTGACTGGCGAGAGCAGTGAGGGCAGGTGCTTTTTAAAGGTCTGAGTGTACGTATCTTGTCTTTGAGCGTCGACATGGAGTTTATCCTTAGTGAGTGATTGCTAACCATACACTATAGGACAGGGGATAGCTCACTTTATAACCTTCCTTGCCCTGTGGTTACTTGCTTTTTGTGCGAGGGATATGGCAACAAATGACTAAAGCTAATTTTGGAAGAGGAAAGGTTGTTACCGAGACCCTGGCGCGGTTTGATGCTAAGCAAAACGGCTGATGGCATTACAACAGGCTTTCACTGAGTGTCTGTGATAATGTCCGAATTACATCAGGGGCAGTTACATATTCTCATGTGATGAAGTGTAAGAGCTATGGAAGGTCAGATTTTCGGATTTTTGGGGTAAATATGATTATTCACAGCAACATCGAGGCTTACTTATTGCTTTTACTCAGCATGTGGCCAGTTTTGATAGTTCTGTGTGCCGGGATGTCATTTGCATTTTTCGGTGTGTTAATGAGGAAAACAGCAATCACGTTTATCATCATTGCAATTGTTGTTGGTGTGTTGGGCTGGTTCTATACATGACTGAGCCAGTAAGGTTTGAAAAATATACAAAGACCAAGGTCGCGGATGCGGCCTTTTTTATTGGCATTACAGAAGCCATTCCGAAGAGTGGCTTCGATAATGTAGCATTAAGATTACTGATTCTCAGTAATCAGACTTGGCGAGAGAGGTTCCGCTGAAAAAACCAGATTTCCGTTCATCTTTAACGAACCATTCGCAATAATATTGACCTCTTTCATCATCAAAGTAGCTTACGGTCATCAGTGGTCCACCAGACTTTAGTTGGACAACAGTGCCATCTTCCAATTTTTCAGACATTTAGTCCTCCATATCAAAATAATGCATGATCATAACTTACAAATTAGTGTTTCGCCGTCACTAGCATCCCATTGATTTGCATAACCAATATGTACTGACAACTTCATAAAGGCTAGGGATATTTATGGCAAAACCGGACTGGGGCGAGCTTCAGAAACGGTTCCTGTCCGATCATGCCGTAACCGGCGTATCACCGAAGGATTGGTGTGAAGCGCAGGGACTGAACTACGCTACCGCCCGTCGATATATCAAAAAACCTTCTGCGCAAACTGCGCAAAAACCAGCGCAAAAGAAATTGCGCACTGCGCAAAAGGAAAAGTGCGCAGAAGAGCTGGTGGATGATGATGGTCTCACCGCTCAGCAGCGCCTATTTGTCGCGGAATACCTGAAGGACAATAACGCCACGCAGGCCGCCATTCGCGCCGGGTACAGCAAAAAGACCGCAGAACAAATCGGTTATCAGCTGCTTCAGAAAACTTCAGTTGCGCAGGCCATTGCGCAGCAGCAGAAAGCGTCTATTGTGCGCATGCTCGGCAGCGCGGATGAAGTGCTTGAACAGATGTGGCAGCTTGCCACCTTCGATGCCAATCAGCTTTCACAATATCGCCGCGGAAGTTGTCGTTACTGCTGGGGCTTCGGTCACCAGTATCAATGGCGCGATGCGGTGGAGTATGAAGAGAAGCGGCTCGAAGCGCTTGAGCGAAAACGTCGCGAGCCATTGGATGATGGCGGCTACGGTTACGACCACACCAGCGCACCTAACCCGGAATGCCCCCGCTGCAATGGCGATGGCATAGGGCAGCCTTTCTTCGCCGATACGCGCAAACTGGCGCCTGATGCTGCGCTTGCCTATTCCGGCGTGAAGCTCGGAAAGAACGGTGTGGAGATAACCGCCATCAGCCGTGAGCGTATGTACGAGGCGGTAATGAAACGTCTCGGCTTGGCTGATAGTGAATTCGCCCAGCGTCTGCAGCTGATTGAAATTGAGCGCCGGCAGCTGGAGGTTGAAAAATTACGCAAAGAGCTGGCTGCTGACCCGGAGGATGACGAACCAACGCCGGTAGCGATCAATATCAACGTCGTGGATGCGAGAGTGGAGGGAGACGATGATATCGCCGACGCTTAACATCCCTCAGGCCCGATTCCTCGCAATGGAGCACAAATTTAAAGCCTACGTGGCCGGGTTTGGATGCTTGCGGGGAAGTACGCCTATAGTTACAGAATTTGGGATTATGCCCATTCAGGAAATAACTCGGCCAATGAGAGTTTTATCATGGTCGGCTGAGAATAATCGATTTGAGCTTTCGCTAAGTGGTGGTGCGTACCCAAAAGGTGTGGCGAATCTATACCGAATTGTGACGCAGCGAGGAGAATTTGTAGCAAGCGGACATCACCGCATTCTCTGCGCTGACGGTAGCTATCGATCTGTGGATAGTTTGGACGAATCGGTGAAGGTATTTGCATCTTCGCAAAGCCTTCTGCTGACCAGTTTGGCCTCTGTCCCGAGATCGTTGCACGCAGGTGATCAGCGTTTGAATCAAAAACTCGCAGATTGCTTGGGGCGTTATGCAGATGAAGCCCGTCGATATGGTCAACTACTTCTGTCGGCAGCAGATAACGCCCGAGTTTCTTCTCAGCAATCATACGATGCTCTGATATCAGACCGGTACGGCGCGCATGTGGATGATTCGCTGGCGCTTGAACAATGGCATACCCATCCAGATCAACAATACGGCCGCCGCGAAAGCCGTGATTTTGCTCCCCGCTTCGGGCACCTTGAGGTAGGCGGTCAGCATTGTGAACCCGGAGAACGTTTTGAACGTGCTTTTCCGTGCAACCAACCTTCTCTGCGATCTCTGCTGACGTTCTGCAGCCATCAGCAAGAGCAAGAATTTTGTCTTTCGCGCTTTCCCGCGGGGCTGGCTTCTGACGCTGTTTCAGGGTTAGTCCGTACCGAGATATACAGCGGTAAACATGGCTGCGGTCACAACCAGCTAACGCAGCCACTTCCGAAACAGTTCGGTCTGGATGTGCCAAATCGCAAATTACATGGTCTAGAGGGGTCAAAATTAAACTCCTTAATCGAAACCTGCAACATATTGAGTGTATCACGGCTGTCGAAAGCTGAGCCATATTTTGACCTCCAGGTGCTCGACAATAACTGCTACGTTACTGCTGACGGGGCGATTCATCATAACAGCGGTAAGACGTGGGTCGGCTGCGGCGGTATCTGCAAGGGGATGTGGGAACACCCTAAAATCAACCAGGGCTACTTTGCCCCGACGTATCCGCAGATCCGCGACATCTTTTATCCCACTGTTGAAGAGGTGGCCTTTGACTGGGGGCTGAATGTCAAAATCAACGAGGGGAACAAAGAGGTTCACTTCTATGCCGGGCGACAGTATCGCGGAACAACGATCTGCCGCTCGATGGAAAAACCGCAAACCATCGTGGGTTTTAAAATCGGTAACGCGCTGATTGATGAGCTGGACGTGATGCCCGCCAAAAAGGCGCAGTTAGCCTGGCGGAAAATCATTGCCCGTATGCGTTACAACGTTCCCGGTCTGCGAAACGGAATAGACGTCACCACGACACCGGAAGGGTTTAAGTTCGTCTATCAGCAGTTCAAAAAAGCGGTGCGCGATAAACCTTCGCTCTCAACGCTATATGGACTGGTTCAGGCCTCAACCTTCGACAACGAAAAGAACTTGCCGGCGGACTACATTCCATCCCTGATGGAGTCTTATCCGCCTGAGTTGATTAAAGCGTACCTGCGTGGCCTGTTCACCAACCTGACCAGCGGCACGATTTACCACCAGTTCGACCGCAAGTTGAATAACTGCAAAGAAGAAGAGCAGCCCGGCGAGCCGCTTTATATCGGTATGGATTTTAACGTGGGGAAAATGGCCGGCATTGTTCACGTTCTCCGCCTCGGGCTTCCCTGTGCAGTAACGGAAATCATCAAGGCTTATGACACCCCGGACATCATTCGCATCATCAAAGAGCGGTTCTGGCTGTATGACGGCCATGACTACCGAAAGGTGCGTGAAATCTACATTTACCCAGACGCTTCTGGCGATTCTCGGAAATCAGCTCATGCCAGCACTACGGATATCGCCCAACTCAAGCAGGCTGGTTTTAACGTGATTGTGAACAATTCAAACCCGCCGGTGAAAGACCGTATCAATTCGATGAATGCCATGTTCTGTAACGGCAACGGTGAGCGTCGCTACAAAGTAAATGTGAAGCGGTGTCCGGTCTATACGGAATCGCTCGAACAGCAGGTATGGGGCGAGAACGGGGAGCCGGATAAATCGGCCGATAACGATCACCCCAACGATGCCGGCGGCTACTTCATCGTGAAACAGTTCCCGATCATCAAACCGACAGGCAAATCAACACCACTTCGGATGTAAAACCATGCCAGATATTTCAACACCCAATCTCGATTACAACGACATGATAGAGGCGTGGGATATCAACGATGCGTTGATGGGCGGCACGCTCGAAATGCGGCGCCAGGGGGCGACGTATCTCCCTAAGTGGCCTAATGAAGACCCTGACAGCTACAAAGAACGATTAGCGGTTGCAACCTTGCTCCCTGCCTATGAAGAAGCCATTAAACAGAATATTGGGCGGGTATTTGCTGAGCCCACGGTTCTGAGTGAAGACACGCCTGAAACAATACAGGAGTTGGCGCCTGATATTGATATGGAAGGAAACAGGATCGATGTCTGGGCACAGCAATTTTTCAGTATCGGATTCCAGTATGGTCTGGTGCATGCGCTGGTGGATTTCCCGAAGGTTGACCCGGAGGCAGTAAAAACCAAAGCCGACGAAAAAGCAGCAGGCTCACGCCCATATGCCACGATGCTCAATCCCCGGCAGGTTATCGGTTGGAAGTCGAAAGTGGACAAAGGGAAGGTGGTACTGACCGACCTGCGCATTAAAGAGGTGATCGTTGTCGATGGCGCTGATTACGGGCAGACAAAGGTAGAGCAAATTCGCCATATCATGCCCCGCAAAGTCGAAATTTATCGTCGTAACAAGGGTGATAACGGCGAAAGCCAGTGGCAAATTCACGAGGAGTGGGAAACCAGCCGTGATGATATTCCCCTGGTGACGCTCTACACGAAGCGAACAGGATTTATGCGGGGCTCTCCGCCACTGCTGAATCTGGCATTGCTGAACATCAAACACTGGCAGAGCCAGAGCGAGCAAGACAATATCCTGCATGTTGCGCGAGTGCCGCTGCTGGTGGCTTACGGTCTGGCCGATAACGAAACGTTAACGATCGGCTCTTCTACTGCGACTCGTTTCGAAGACCGCCAGCGGCAGGGCTTGGAATATGTCGAACATACTGGCGCGGCCATCAGCTCCGGGAAAAACTCACTGGAAGACCTGGAAAACCAGATGCGCCAGGCTGGGGCAAAGTTGCTGCGCGCCGAAAACACCTCAACCAAATCTGATGACCAGACGCATGAAGAGCACATGCAGGAGAATTCACCTCTTTATACGATGGCAAGCTCACTGGAAGACGCACTAGATAACATCCTGCAGATCATGGCGGAATGGCTGGACGAAAAAGAGGGCGGTAATGTTGATGTGCGTACCGAGCTGGATGTTTCGGCACAGACATTCGACTCTGCGACCGCGACGGCGGTTCAGTCACTTCGGCAGGGTGGAGATATTCGCCAAATTGATGCGGTTCGCGTGCTTCAGGCACTGAAATTCATCGACCCGGACGCGAAACCGGAAGAGGTGATCGACGAACTGAGGAACCAGCAGGTGACGCTGGCCGGCGGCCTGAATAATCCAGGTGGTTGAGATGGCAACGGCGAATGAAAAACTCAGTGACGAAAGCCTGGCTCACGCGATTTGGGTGAGTCAGTACAGTACTGGCTTCGCGGACAGGATGATAAAAATCCTGAATGACAGCGACACAGAACTGACGGTCCGGCTGCTGGTGGCGATGGATACTCTCGATGCTGAAAGTTTCACGGTGTCGAGGCTCGAATCTCTGCTGGTCAGCGTCAGGGCACTAAATCGTGATGTGGTGCAGTCGATGAGCGAAAGCCTTGCCGGTGAGCTGCAGGAGTTGGCGCATCATGAGGCAGGATTTCAGTTAAGTCTCTTCCAGTTTGCGATCCCTGATGATGTGCTGGCGCTTCATCCGCTGGTGGGCATTTCCCCGGACGCCGTTTATGCCGCGGCAATGGCCCGACCGTTTCAGGGGCGGTTACTAAGCGAGTGGGCCAGCAGCCTTGAAGCCGACCGTATGACACGCATCACCAATACCGTCAGGCAGGGCTTCCTGCTGGGCGATACAACGGAGCAGATTGCGCGTAAGGTTCGCGGCCATGCTAACCGTGGCTACCAGGACGGCGCGCTGCAAATGAGCCGGTCAAACGCCGGCAGTATTGCCAAAACAGCTGTAGGGCATCTGGCGGCAACTGCGCGCCAGAGTTTTGCGACGGCGAACGACGACATTCTGAAGGGCAAGCAGTGGCTATCCACTTTGGATAACCGGACATCAAAAGATTGCCGGATTCGTGACCGCCTCAAATACACCCTGGATGGTAAACCCATCGGCCACAAAATCCCCTACCTGCAGGGGCCGGGGAAAATTCACTTTTGCTGTCGCAGCGTCGAAACGTACATCCTTAAATCTGCGGACGAGCTCGGTATTGCCGTAGGTCAAATATCAGATAGCTCCCGCGCCAGCATGGATGGTCAGGTGCCTGCGGATACCGATTATCAGGGCTGGTTCTCGCGACAATCATTCACGCGGCAGTCCCAGATTGTCGGCGTGACGCGCGCCAGGCTGATTCGTGATGGAGGCATGTCTCCTGATGAGTTCTACAACGACAGGGGCGAATGGTTGACGCTGGACCAGCTACGGGAACATGACGAAAAGGCATTCAGTAACGCCAGGCTTTAATTCTCCATACAACCTCAAACAGGCTGCTTCCAGGCGGCCTTTTTTATTGCCGCAATCCGGATGGTGAGCGGTGCAACGGTCGGATGACCCTGAAAAGGTATCAACATGAAACTGAAGACAGCAGAAGTAAACGGCAAGCAGTATGCAGAAATTGACGCGAGCGGTCTGCCCGTCTACGTCCACGACGACGGCCAGGAGGTCGGTTTTGATGCCGTCCAAGCGGTGGGGAAAATTTCAGCCCTGAATGGTGAGGCAAAATCTCATCGTGAAGCCAAAGAGGCTGCCGAAGCCAACCTGGCTAAATTTGCCAAAATCGGTGACCCAACTAAGGCTCTCGAAGCGCTCGACATGATGACTAAAATCGACCAGAAAAAGCTGATCGATGCTGGCGCCGTTGACCAGGTGAAAGCGGATATCACCGCATCGTTCCAGACTCAGCTCGATGAAGCCACTCAGCGCGCGACCACCCTTGAAGGCCAGCTCTATCAGGAAATGATCGGCGGTCGGTTCTCTGGCTCGAAATTCATCGCAGATAAAGTGGCAATTCCGTCCGACATGCTTCAGGCCCGCTTTGGTCAATCGTTCAAGGTCGAGGATGGCAAAGTCGTTGCCTACGACGGTACAGGCAACAAAATTTATTCCCGCTCTAAGCCGGGCGAGTTGGCGGCCTTTGATGAGGCGCTGGAATTCCTGGTAGAGCAGTACCCGCAGAAAGACCACATCCTGAAGTCCAGCGGGAATCAGGGTGGTGGCTCTCGCCAGTCTCAACATGCACTCGGGCAGAAAACGATGAAACGCGATGCGTTCTCCAGTCTGAGCCCGGTGGAGCAGCAATCGACCCTCAAAGACGGTATTACCGTCGTCGATTAATTCTTTTGCCAGTCGCCGGATGGCGGCTGGTGCCAGAGCTGGATAGCTCAACAACCCTAAATCTTAATCTCCAAGGAAACCATGCACATGGCTAACACGCTTACCGGGTTGATCCCGACTATCTTTACGGCTCTGGATACCGTATCTCGCGAGCAGGTCGGTTTTATCCCGGCCGTATCGCGCAATGCCAAAGCTGATGCGGCGGCGAAAGACCAGACAGTAACCGCTCCTGTTGCGCCAGCGGCAACTACTGTCGATATTACGCCAGGAGCCACGGCGCCGAATGACGGCGACCAGACGATCGGCACCGTTGATGTCAAAATCACTAAATCCAAAATGGCTCCGGTCAAATGGAACGGTGAGGAACAGCTGGCGCTGGGGCCGGCGGGTTCATACAACACCATCCTTGCGGATCAGTTCAAGCAGGCGTTCCGTGCGCTGGCAAATGAGATGGACGCGGATCTTGCAGCTCTGTACTTCGCTTCCTCCCGTGCTGTCGGTACGGCCGGTACAGCTCCGTTCGGGGTCGCAGGTGATTTGTCTGATGCGGCAAACGCGCGCCAGGTCTTGTCCGATAACGGCTCCCCGACTACGGATCTGCAAATGATCCTCGGCTCATCGGCTATCGCTAACCTCCGCGGTAAACAGTCTGTCCTGTTCAAGGTGAACGAGTCCGGCACTGATGCGCTGCTGCGTGAAGGTATCGTGGGGCGTCTGGAAGGTTTCAACATCCACGAATCTGCACATGTTAAGAAACGTGCTGCATCTCAGGCTGCCGGGTATCTGGTGAATGGTGAAAAAGCTGAAGGCGAAATCCTGATTGCGATTGATACCGGGACTGGTGCTTTTGGCGCCGGTGACATCGTGACGTTTGCCGGCGACAGCAACAAATACCTGGTTGCTGCCGCGACCGCCACGACCATCACCCTGGCAGCTCCGGGCTTACGTCAGGCCCTGGCCGATAATGCCGCTATTACTGCTGGTGGTTCCTACACCGCAAATATGGCATTTGACCGCAATGCGTTCCTGCTGGCGGCTCGTACCCCGGCGATGCCGCAGGGCGGGGATACTGCTGATGACGTAATGAACGTTACCGACCCGGTATCCGGTATCACTTACCAGGTTGCGCTCTACCGTCAGTACCGCCAGGTGCGTTACGAAGTTGGTCTGTCCTGGGGCGTTGCGGCAGTGAAAACTGAGCATTCTGTTTTGCTGCTTGGTTAACAATTATGGGGCTTCGGCCCCTTTCTTTTTTCTGGGG
The DNA here is from genome assembly GCF_024810075.1 of Klebsiella sp. BIGb0132. Lineage (NCBI taxonomy): Bacteria > Pseudomonadati > Pseudomonadota > Gammaproteobacteria > Enterobacterales > Enterobacteriaceae > Klebsiella > Klebsiella sp. BIGb0132. Next base: position 316,548 of record NZ_JANUDW010000002.1, read on the forward strand.
TAATTATGGCTGGATTAACCAAAGAACAGCGCGCAGAACGCGCAGCAGAAAAGCTTGCGACCGCGCAGGTTGATACCAATACTCCTGCACCGCAGGCACCGCAGCTGGTGGTGATGGTTACCGATTTCATAGCATTCCCCGGCGCGCCGACCACCGCAGACGTTCATCCTGACGAAGTGGAAAACTGGAAGGCGCACGGCTGGAAAGAAACGGAGTGATACATGATTACGTTCATCACCGTAGAAGCCGTCGATTCGATTCTGGGCGCCACCTGGACGGATGAAAGCAAAAAAGCCAAATCTGTGCTGATGGCTAATACCTGGATGAATGGCCTCAATCTGAAACTGCCATGCAATAATGCAACTCACGAAACCATCATTCCTGACGATGTGACACAGGCCGGAGCCTACGCAGCGCTAGCGGCCTCAAATGGCGGTCTTTATCAGCAGAAAACCGATTCTGGCGTGCTGCTGAGTAAGACAGTGGATGCCGACGATGTCAGCGTTTCGAAGACCTTCGCAGAACTCGCTACCAACAGCTCGGCATTGCTTGATTCTGATCTGCAGCTGGCGCTTGCAATGCTAAAGCCATATGGCGTTAGTCAGTCTCAGGTGCGGGTGGTAAGGGGGGGATATGCAAAATCCTGATGTGCATTATGCCGGTGATGGGCTCGGCCCTCGCGATGTGTTTGTGAATGGAAACCCGATCAATTATGTCGTTTACGCGAACCTGGTAAAGGGGGTTGTTGAGTTTGCACCTCATCCATTGCGGGCTAAACGAAATGGTGAAATCTATACCCGTAGGCTTCGCGGTTCTGTGATCGTTACATTCCGTCATAGCGGTGGTGAATGCGATGGGTATACGTGATGAGTTGCAGGGAGAAGTCGCCGCAGCATTCGATACCGACCTGCAGGATGCGGTTAAGGTGTTCACCGGCAGTTACACCGTTCGCGGTGCATGGGATCCGGTAACGGAAACCGGTAGCGAAACGGTGGTGGCCTATTCAGGGCGCGGTGTTCTGGCGCGGTACAAACTCCGCCGTATCGATGGCGTTAACATTCTTCACGGTGACCTTAAATTAACCGCCCTGGTTAACGAAGTGAACGATAAGCCGGCAGTCGGGCATTTCATCACGGCGCCGGACCCGATTACCAAGGTGCTACAGCGCTATGAAGTTATAACGGCCGCTGCCGATTCCGCCGGGGCTGCGTACTCCATTCAACTGCGGAGGGCGTGATATGGCTAAGGGCTGGAGTATCGACCCGGCGACGTTTGCCGGGCTGGTGGCCGAGGATATCAAGCTTCGCCAGCGAACTATCGCCATTCAACTGCTGAATGAAATCGTGCAACGGTCGCCGGTAGGGAACCCTGAGCTGTGGGCCATTAATGCCACCGCAGTCCAGTACAACAAAGCGGTGGGCGAGTGGAACGAATCCCTATATGCCGATCCTGCCAACCTGACGAAAACCGGGCGGCTCAGGAAGAAAGTGCAGGTTAATGATGGGATGGATATCCGACGCCCGGCAGAATACCGCGCCGGTACTTTCAGGGCGTCACATTTCGTGAGTATTGGCGCGCCTGATTATTCGGTACCGGTCGAACCTGACCCGCGAGGAACGATGACGTTTCTCAACGGAAAAAACATCATCGACCAGGCGCCGGCCTACTCGGTGATTTATATCCAGTCAAACCTCCCGTACTCCGTGCCTCTGGAGAACGGTCACTCAACACAGGCGCCGACTGGCGTCTATGCCGTTTCGTTTAATGGTGTGATTCAGGCCTACAAATGACCCTCACAGAAATCAGAAACGCTGTCATTTCCCGAATGGCGGCGCAAACCGCTATTGCCTCTGATGCAGTGGATTACCCCAATGGCCCGGTATTCGACCCCAGCGGTCGCAGCATCTGGGCCCGTCTCACCAACATATCAGGGCAGGCAGGTGCAACCGAAATCGGGGCGGGGCCGGTAGTTCACAGGACCGGTGTACTCATTATCCAGCTCTTCGTCCCGGCAGGCTCCGGAACGCTTATGACTACCCAGACGGCAGACAAATTAACCGAGCTTTTCGAGTTTCAGGACGACGGAAGGCTGAGTTATTTCGCCGTCTCAGCTGTGCCCGCCGGTGAAACCGATGGCTGGTCACAGCTAAATCTTCAAATCCCTTATCGCGCTCTGTAGCGCACAAAAAACAGGAGGCTCCTGTGAGCTCAGGTGCAAAAGTAGTATCCGCGGTAATTCGCGAGACAACCCCAGGCATCACACCTACCGCGGGCTCATGGAGTCTGCTACGCCGTACCTCGTTTGGTGTGAAGCCAACGCAGAACACCAATGATAATGACGAAATCGGCGGCGACCGCATGGCGCAGGGCGTGTCCCGCGGTACGGTAGATGTCGGCGGCGATGTTGGCACGAGGTTTCGCTGGAATCAGCACGATGATTTTCTTGCCAGTTGCTTCGGCGCTGAATGGATAAACAACGTGCTGACTATGGGCAACGGGCGCATCACTTTTTCAGTGGCTACCTATGCCGGCGACGTGGGGATCGCTCAGATTGCCCGCGGCTGCCAGGTCGGTACTTTCCAGATGGAAATCCCGGGCGATGGGGACATTACCGCGACCATCACGTTTGCCGGTCTGGACTGGGAAACGAAAGGGGATGACACCAGCTATTTCACCACGCCAGTGGATACCGCCGGCGCGCTGCGATATTCATTCAAGGAGGTCACAAATATCAGGCTGAATGGTGTTGATGGCGGTACCGGCTTCTGCGTCGATACCTTCAATATCCAGTTCAACAACAACATGCAGGTGCAGCGCTGTGTCGGCACTGGTTCGGCGTTCGCCGGCGCCAACATACAAACGACTTTTACGCCCTCCGGGCAGGTCACGCTTTCGTGGTCAAAAGCAGCCTGGGAGGTCTATAAAAAAACCTTCACCGGCGAAACGGTGCCGTTCAGCTTCACCCTGGGAAATGCTGAAGGAAAATATACCTTCGATTTTCCTGAGGTTCAGATATCCGGCGACTGGCCGGACGCTGGCAATACCGATATCGTTCAGGTTCAACTCGATATCACGGCAGCCAATACGCCGCCGACGATCACCCGCGTTCCTACCGTACCGGCAACGGCCATTAGCGTAGCGCCGGCGACGTCCTCCGGTGCTATTGCCTCCACTGTGAACCTTACCGCCACTTTAACTCCGGCGGACTCTAGTGACACCGTTGTATGGACCTCTTCGGATCCAGCGATTGCCAGCGTGGTTTCAACCGGCCAGAAAACAGCACAAGTCACGCGTAATGCTGCCGGTACCGCGACTATAACCGGCAAAGCACGGACCTTTACCGCAACCTCAGTAATTACCGTCACGGCCCCTTAATTTTCCTGACCCGTTCCGCTGAGTATCGCGGTTCGGGCTTTTTCATGGAGTTTTTATGCTGATCATCACCCCGAAAATTGACCTCAACGGCGAGCGCTGGTTTTTCCCATACAAAAAGCCTGAGGACAGCAAAAGGAAATACACCCCTGAGGAAGAGTCGTTGTTTAAACTCCGCCTGCTGGTGGCCAGTAGCGAGAATCCTCAATATCGATCACGTAACGCGCTCGTTCGCCGTCATATCGATAAAATGGACGCCGGTTATCAGGTCGGTACCAAGAATTTTGATCTCGCGTCCGTCAGCGACATCGATTCAGTTGATGATCTGCTAATCGATAACTGTGCCCGCTATTTGCTGAAAGGGTGGGAAGGCGTCGGCGAGCTGGTGGATGGTGTGGAGGTTGCGATCGACTATACACCGGAACTCGGGGCCGCCATGCTGAAACAGCACCCGGCGCTATACTGGCTGATACTGGCTGAGGCCGCAAACATTGCTCAGGGTAAAGAGCAGCAAACTCAGGAGACCGTGGGAAAGCCTTAGAGGCGCAGAAATGGTTAAGTGAGTTTGCTGGGGAAAGGGGAGATAAGGCTAAGTGGAAACGCGAAAAACTTGGCTTACCTGCCATCCCCGAACCTGAGATCGACGGTGTAACAGCAGAAGTTCTTAACGCCTACGCCATCATATCCCGATCGCGGCAATACGTCGGCATGGCTGGCGTGCCGCTGCCGCTTTCGTTGGGCGATATTGAGAGCTACCTGGCTTCGCGCGCTGTCCTGATTGACCGTACAGAGTTCGATGCTGCGATAATGGCGCTGGATGATGCCTGGCGCGATGTCTGGGCGACAGAGCAGAAGCGGCAGAGTAAAACCAAATGATCATCGCGTTGCCCAGCATAATTCATGTGTTAGGATATTTCCGATTGTAATCAAAGGAAGCATGGAATGAAAAAAATAATGGCAGTGGCATTAGGGGCGGTGCTTTTATCTGGGTGTACAACGCCGGCCCGCAACTATGTACCTCAAACTAAGCAAATCAGTATCCCGCCGTTAAACACCGTAACAACTACCTATGTTGGTGAGGATATGGTTAGGCAGGGAGTTGATGCTAGCATCGATGCAATTCATTTCAATCAGGCTGTGGTTATAGGCTCAATCGGTGTTTATACAATCCCGGCAGGGGACTACGTCAAGATTGGAGAGGATTCAAAATCCGAATTTTTCTCCAATGTAGAAAGAACATCTGGTGCAGTAGTTCCAAACCGTTTCATGGTTAATGATCCCACACAAAGCATACAGCTCATGAAGAATGGCGAAATTTGTATTGTCACGATCTACGGTGGGACCAAGTGCGATACAGGTAAGCCATTTACGAAAGTAAAATTCCAGACTGAGCAACAATCCTCCTTCCAGCAAACCCTTATCTACAACGGAAAGGTGGGTAACAAAATTAATATTGGTTATAGAGAGTTCCAAGGGGGGATGGCTCGGGCCGCTTTCTCTAATGAAGTCGAGTACGATCTTTCTGAGTCCAAAACGATACGTTATAAGGGTGCGATACTGGACGTAATGGATGCCAATAATCAATCAATTACCTTTAAACTGACGAAAAACTTTAATACAAATTAGTAACTCTGGCCCATGGTTGGGCTTTTTCTTATGGGGGAAGGGGCGTGAAAAAGGTTTTGGTGGTCGGGCTTAGTTTAATGGCATTGTTGGGCTGTGATGACAAGTTTCAAATATCAAAGTTGCTTTCCCCTAAAGATCCGCTATCTATTGCTGAGATGATAGCCACCGGTCAAGAGGAAATGGCTTCCGAATGTAAAAAAGGTGATGTTTCTTTTAACTGCGAATTTCTTACTGGCGATTTGACCGGGACAGGAAAATGGCATCATACCAAGCTGTACCTGCATAATAGTGGGCGGGCAGATATGATTATTGACGGTAATGCTTACTATCAAAGTGATATCAGCAGTAACACCTTTGCCGGCCAGGAGACCACTTCTTTCACGATGAAAGGCGTAGGTGGAGAGCATGGCAAAGTAAATGTCGTGAGATCCAACGAAGGAAAATCCTTAAATTTTGAAGCCTATAACAGAGATGATAAACGGTTTGTTATGGGAGGGGTTAAGTTGCAGTAGCTCACTCGGGGCTGTAGATAACCTTCACTGATTATCATTGCTTATACATTTCGTAACCCGCTTAATTTGCGGGTTTTTTATTGCCCGGAGAAAGGTATAAATGACAGAACAAACATCCCGTCTGGCTATTATTATCGACAGCTCAGGGGCTGAGAAAAAAGCAGACAGCCTCGCGGTTGCGCTCGATAAGATGACCCAATCCGGGGATCAGGCTGTCGCCACCATCACCAAAGTATCCCGAGCAACTGATGAAGAAAAGGAAGCTCTTAATAAGCTGCGTGCCGCTATTGATCCTATCGGCGCCGCTATCAATACCGTCGGTCGTCGTTTTAGCGAGCTAAAAAAATACTTTGATAAGGGGCTAATTGACGAAGAAGAGTTTCGCTCATTATCCAAAATGCTGAACGACACCACTGAGGAATTAAGCGGTGTAGCCCAAGCCCAGCGCGAAGCAGAAAAGGCAGGAAAATTAGCAGCCGCACAGCAGGAGGCTCAGGCGCAGGCATTCCAGCGCATGATTGACCGCATTGACCCGCTGACAGCGGCCCTTCGTAATTTAGATCAACAGCAAAGTGACCTGAACGCGGCTCTTGAGTCTGGGAAAATAAATCCTTCGCAATACGATACCTACAGCAAAAAACTACAGGAGACTCGCCGGGAGGTAAACGGGGCTGCTCAGGCGGAACGTGAAGCTGCAAAAGCTCATGACGAGCAGGTTGCCGCGCTGCGACGCCTGGAGGCTCAGATAGATCCCGTAGGGGAAGCATTTCGACGTCTGAACGAACAGCAGCGGCAGTTAGATAGCGCCAAAGCATCAGGGATGTTGTCACCACTGGCATACGATCGCCTGAACAGCAAACTTTCGGAGTCCCGTGATGCGTTGGAGAAAACCCAGACGCAACTGGGTAGGACGGGACAGTCTGCCGCTCAGACTGCCAACGCTATGCGCATGATCCCCGCTCAGATGACTGATATCGTAGTCGGCCTGTCAACCGGTCAAAGCCCGTTCATGGTGCTCATGCAGCAGGGCGGCCAACTGAAAGATATGTTCGGCGGCATTGGACCGGCGATTAAAGGTGTTGGCGGCTACGTCACTGGGCTGATCAATCCTTTCACTTTGGCTGCTGCGGCTGTAGGTGTATTGGGCCTGGCGTATTACAAAGGCTCCCAAGAACAGGATGAGTTTTATAAGTCTCTCACCATGACCGGTAATCAGGTCGGCAAAACATCCGGTCAACTGGCCGATATGGCTGCCCGCGTTGGCGTGACTACCGACTCAACTACCGGAGCTGCGGCTTCAGTCCTTAACCAACTTGTATCTGCCGGGAAAGTGGCTGGAGATTCACTGGAGCGCGTGACTACTGCCGTCGTTAAAATCAGTGATGCAACGGGTATCGCCACTGAAAAGCTTGTGGGTGACTTCAACGATATTGCTTCTGACCCGGTAGCAGCCATCACTAAACTAAACGATGAGTACCACTTTCTTACACTGGCAACGTACAACCAGATTAAAGCCCTGCAGGACGAGGGAAATCAGCAGGAGGCCGCTCGTGTCGCGACTGATGCCTACGCCAACACCATGCAGCAACGGGCAAGTGACATTCATGAAAATTTAGGTCTTCTTGAAAGCGCGTGGGACTCTTTGGGTAAAACCGCGAAAGGTGCCTGGGATGCCATGCTTAATGTCGGACGTGAGCAAACCCTCGCCGATAAGCTAGCCACCTTAAACGAAAATATCGCTGAAGCGCAGAAAGGACAGGCTGAAGGTGGGTTCTGGAATGGGTTTAATGCTCGATTTAGCAACCTTCCTGAAATGCTCAAGCAAAGGGACGCCATTCAGTCGCAAATCACAGCTGAAGATACGCTAAATGGAATATTGTCAGACCACGACAAAGCAGAACAGAAGCGCATTAAAACTCAGCAGGAGGCGGACCGTGTTAATCAGCAATATCTCAGCAATGCAGATAAACGCAACCAAGCCATCAAGCAGCAGAGCGAGTTCCTGAAGGCTGGCGCAATCACGGCGGAGCAATACGCTAAAAACGTTTCCCGCATTAACGAGATGTATAAAGACCCAAAAGCACCAAAAACGCCAAAGGGTAAATCCTACTCCGAGGACGCTGCAACCCGACTCCTTGACCAGATAAACCAGCAGACTGCCGCTATGCAGTCGCAGCTAGACGCCGGCGACAAGCTGAACAGCGCGACGCAGGCACGGTTTAAGTTCGAACAGCAGATCGCTGACCTCAAATCTAAAACGCAGCTCACAGCCGACCAGAAGTCGATCCTTTCCCGTTCTGATGAAATTTTGCAGGCCTATAAGCAGCAGGAGGCTCTGCAAAACTCTGTCAAGACGCTGGACGACTACCGGAAAATGCAGGAGCAGGTTAAGTCTAAGGATGAACAGACTAACGATCTGCTTAAAACCCGCCTTGAGCTTCTGGAGAAGGCAAAAGCAACCGGGCGGCTGAAGCCCGGTGAATACGAAAAGACCCGCGCAGATATCTATCAAAACACCGATAACCAACTGCCATCTACAGTGCGTAGCGTTGTGGGCAATGCCACACCGACCGGCGGGCAACTGTCTGGCACATTTGGAGGGATGCAACAGCAATATAGCCAACTCGATCAGGCCCAAAAAGATTTGGACGCGTGGCTTGCTCGTCAGGAAGAGGCATATGTAAAGGCCAGTGTCATAACGGCCGAGGGTGAGGCCAGGATGCAAAAAACCCGTGCTGATGCTGCAAATGCTGCTGCGGTTATAGAAGCCCAGAAAAACGCCATCATTACCAGCACTACGCAAAGCATGATGGATAGCGGGTTGAGTATTCTGGCTAATGGTTTTGGTGAGCAATCAGGAATATACAAAGCTGCATTCGCGGCCAGTAAAGCTTATGCCATTGCACAATCTGTAGTGTCTATTAACGCTGGTATTGCACAGGCTGCAAATATGCCTTTCCCATCAAACCTGATAGCAATGGCATCGGTGGCAATGGAAACCGCAAGCATTGTTTCCAATATTAAAGCCGTTGCCGATACAGGCTTTGCTGCCGGTGGCTATACCGGTCCCGGTGGTAAATATCAGCCTGCTGGTGTCGTCCATAAGGGGGAATATATCTTTGATCAGGCATCCACGAACCGGATCGGGGTTTCAAACCTTGAAGCGCTACGAAACGGGCAACCGCTTGATGCAACCTTGGGGCGCTCTGGGTACGGTACAGGCGTGCAGAACGTCAGCAATAATCAGCAAACGACTGTAATCCAGCCTACCGTTACTGTGCCGCCAATAACCATTAACGGGAACCCGTCTGATGCGACTGTGATGCTTGTACAACGGGCCGCTCGCGATGGTGCCAAGCAAGGTTATCAGCAGGTAGCTAATGATCTCGCTAAAGGGGTTGGGCAGGTACATAAGGCGCTAACTGGTGGCTATAACACTGGCAGGAGGCAGGGATAATGCCTGATATCTACTACCCCCACGATTCCCTCCCCATGCCGCTTCAGGATGGGTACGGATTCCAGCCGATCAGCCCGTTAAAACGGACTCCGCTTACCACAGGTCGTTCGCGCCAGCGCCGGGGATATACCTCAACACCTACCGAAAATAATGTTGCATGGTTTATGGAAACGGATGCTCAGGGGCTGGCATTTGAATCCTGGTTCCGGGATACGCTTTCCGATGGTGCTGCGTGGTTCATGATGAAACTGCAAACCCCTGCAGGGGTTAAGTTCTACAAATGCCGTTTTAAGGATATCTATCAAGGGCCAGTGCTGGTGCCCCCGCTTTCCTGGCGGTATTCAGCGACGCTGGAGCTGTGGGAACGTCCTCTTATTCCGGTTCCGTGGGGGAATTATCCTGAGTGGATTATTGGCAGCTCATTACTCGATATCGCGCTTAATAGGGAGTGGCCTAAACATGACGATTCTTAATCGGCTTTATGCCAGTAGTGGCTCTGAGGTCATCATTGAAACCCTGCAAATTAATATTGGTTCTACAGTCTATTTTTTCTGTAAGGGTTATGAGGATATAACAGCAACGGTTGAAAATGGTGATGTGCTTACCTTTTCTGCTGCGGGCATTGATATCGCCCTACCAGCTAGAAATAGTGACGGCACCCAGGATTTGCAGTTTGCTATCAGTAATATCGATGGCGAGGTGAGTACTGCTATTCGTAAAGCCCTCGCAAATCTTGAAATCGGCTCGCTGACATATCGGCAGTATGTTTCCACTGACCTGAGTGCGCCGGCGACTGTGCCATACACCCTGGCGATCAAATCGGGCTCCTGGACGGCAATACAGGCGCAAATCACCGCCGGCTACATGAATGTGCTCGATACCGCATGGCCCCGTTTCCGCTACACGCTGAATGAATTCCCCGGTTTACGCTACATGAGTTGAGGTCCCTCAATGTTCAACCCTGACAAATACCGTTCAGTCACCTGGCTGAAGGGCGGCAGAGTGTACCCGCAGCTCGACTGCTTTGGCATCGTGAATGATATCCGGCAGGATCTCGGATTACCCGAATGGCCAGATTTTTCCGGTGTGACGAAAGATGGTGGTGGCCTCGACCGCGAGGCGAGAAAACTGATGCTTCGCCTCGAGCGCTGCGAACCTTGCGAGGGTGCAGGGGTGGCTTGTTACTCAGGCTCCATCGTGACTCACGTAGGCGTTGTGGTGATGCTGGACAATCAGCTGCAGGTCGCCGAATGCAATCCCGGTTCAAACGTAACGTTTATGCCCGTATGGCGGTTTAAGCGCCGGTTTATCAAGGTGGAGTTCTGGCGATGACGATCCGCATTTTTCCTTCCCGGCTGCCGGGTGAGCCGCTGGAGAAGCACGAGCATGGTACGCTGACTTTGCACGATTGGATGTTGAAAAACGTCAAGGATTACGCGGAGGCAACCAAACATCCGATTGCCGTTGAATTAAATGGTAAGCCCCTTCCTCCAAATGAGTGGCCTTTGTGCCTGTTAAAGCCAGAAAGCGATATTAAAATGTTTCCGGTTCCCTACGGTACTGGCCTTGAAATTGCTGCCTGGGCAGCGATAGCCGTCGCGGTTGCTTCTGCTGCCTATTCCATTTACATGATGTCCACGATGGATAAGGGGGGAGGTTATTCATCTACAAATGGCCTTGGACTCGATTTAAACCCGGCAAAAGCAAACACCGCAAAACTGGGCGATGCGATCCGCGAGCTGTTTGGCCGCTATCGCATTTACCCTGATTACGTGGTGCAGCCGGTTACACGGTTTGACCCAAATGACCCGACTCGCATGATCGTTGAAATGTTTGTTTGCCTGGGGGTGGGTAATATCGCCTTTACAAACGGTGATATTCGCGTTGGTTCGAGCCCTGCAACCTCGCTTGGCACCAAATTCTCCTGTAACGTTTTCTCGCCTGGTGCGGACGTGTCCGGCGATCATCGTAGCGAAAACTGGTTTAACTCAACCGAAGTTGGCGGCACGTCCAGCGGTAGCGGGCTAGATATGGCCCAAACGTCGCCTGAGTCGTCTGATATTAACGCTGACAGCATGACTCTATCAGGGCCCCTGGTGTCGTTCAGCGGCCTGATCGACGACAATCCGCCATCAGGTGGAGGCATAGGGACGCTCCCTGAAACAAACACGCTTCCGGATTCATGGGTGCCTGGGGCGATAGTGACCCTCAACGCCCCGGCTAATTATCTTGTTTCGACATCTTCGGGTTATAGCGTTATCGCCAGCGATACGTTAGCCGAACTTGATCCGTATTCCGGCATGCCGGTTACTTTGGCTATCAATGGTGCAGATTACGATCTGGTTATCGCAGCGTACACGCCCCATCAAAATGCGGTCCCTGGTGTTGGTGGAACGGCGGCAAGTTTACGGGGAAACGCTGCGCCGACCACGTATGATTTTTCTGTGAGCGGGGAGACGTTCGATCTTCACTGGCAGGGAATCACTTATACCATCTCGCTGGTAGCAAACTATGGCACGATGCCAGACATGCTGGTTGCGATTAACGGCGGCCTGACGGGCTCGGGTTTGATTGCGCATGATGATGCCGGGGTAGTGCGTATCGTAGAAATTTCCAGTCCGTGGAAGGGCGGAAGCATCACGTCCTCAGCACTGCCGATTTCCGTTTTTGGTGGTGCGCCGGTATTCACTTCTGGAACGGCATCTACCGGCGGCAGTCCTGCGATAAAAGCTAACGTGACGCTGGCGTATGGCAGTGCCTCGGGTGAGGCGTTCTCAGGCATCCCTGAGGGCACACAGCGAATGTCACTGGCGCACCAGGGCGGTGAATACCAGATAATCGAGGTGGACGGCGTCTCTGCTTCGGTAGCCCGTCTTGTTGGCGGTGTTGTTGATTCATCATGGCCGGGGTTCTCAACTCGCACGATGATTGATTACAGCGCAACAGGGATCAGCGATAACGACAGCTGGATGGGACCGTTTTTAGCGTGCCCTGACAATGAAGTCGTTAACGCATTCGAGGTGAATTTTTCGTTTCCGTCAGGTATCTGCGGTTTCGACAGCAAAGGCAAAAAACGAATTCGCCATTGCGAGTGGGAAATTCAGTACCGGGTTTATGGTTCAGGAGCTGGTTGGACAAGTAAACAGGGCGTTTATGCCCTGCAGAACGTCAACGGGTTGGGGTTCACTGAACGGTTTGACCTTGAATCACCTGGCCTCGTTGAGGTCCGTTGCCGCCGGCGGAATGAGCAGGGTTCGAATAACGCCAGGGATTCGATGTTCTGGCACGCCCTGAGAGGGCGGTTGCTGGCCCGGCCATCATCCTATGCTGGCGTGATGCTGATGGCAGCCACGGTTGAAACCGGTGGCGTGCTGGCGGCACAGTCAGACAGGCGCGTTAGTGTAGTCGGCACGCGAATTTATGAAACTGGCGCAGCACGCAGTATTTCCGGCGCGCTGTATCACGTAGGCCGCTCGCTGGGACTGGTGATGGATGCTGAGGCGATCGATGTGCTGGAATCAACCTACTGGACACCTGGCAGCGAGTATTTTGATTACGCCACCGGAGACAGTATTTCTTCGCTCGAGATGCTGCAGAAAATCACTAATGCGGGAAAATCATATTTTCTGCTTAGCGACGGGCTGGCATCGGTTGGCCGGGAGGGGATCAAAAATTGGTCCGGCATTATCAGCCCCCATGAAATGACGGAAGAGTTACAAACCACGTTCTCTGCGCCGTCGGCGGATGATTACGATGGCGTCGATGTGACATACATCAACGGGACAACCTGGGCGGAGGAAACGGTGCAATGCCGGACTCCGGACAACCCGACGCCGATGAAGGTGGAGAAATATACGCTCGACGGCGTCCTGGACCCGGATCGTGCTTATCGAATTGGCATGCGCCGCTTGATGAAGTATATGCATCAGCGCCTTGGGCACACGACTAGTACGGAGCTTGATGCTCTCGTTTATCAGTTCGGCGATCGCATATTGCTCACCGATGATATTCCTGGCAATAAAACGGTGAGCTCTCTTGTCGTCGATATGACTACCGATGGCGGGCAGACCACCTTTTTGGTGACAGAGCCGCTCGACTGGTCGTTTGAAAACCCGCGGGCGATTTTACGTTACCAGAATGGTTCTGCCTCCGGTTTGCTGGTGGCCACGCGGGTAGGGGATTATGAGCTTACGGTTCCGTGGCAGCCGGCCTTTGACGATATCCTCCTGGACGATCCGTGCATCGAACCACCGAGACTGATTTTCTGTAGCTCCACGCGCAGTTACTACGACGCTATTTTTGACGAAATAGGATCGCCGTCAGACGGCACCTGCGCGATAACTGCTCGCCAATATTCCGAGATTTTCTATCAGTACGATAACGCCACCTACCTCGGCAACGTCGCGTAACACCCACTAAAACCCCCGATTAACTCTTTTCGCACAAACCCTCGTTTGCGCGAACGCTATTTTTTGGAGCAAAAACATGGCCTATGTTCCACCCGTGGGGCAGACAACAGACCCCGATATTTTCCTGGAAAACGTTAAACGGGCCGACGAACTGGTGAATGGACCGGCGGCCACCGTTCCCGATCGTGGCGGAGAGCCACTGGATACCTGGCGCGGTATGATGAAGAAGAACGACGCTTCTATTAAAGAAGCCCAGGACAGCATTACCATCTTGGGCTTGCCATTCACGACGCGTGAAGAAGCTCAGGCCGCGGCAGATGAAGGGAAAATTCCAGTTGGCGCAGTAACGTGGGCGCGAAATGCTGGCGATGCTTCGCTGGCGGACGAGCTCATCAACAACGGCGGAACGCTGGAGGCTACCGGCAGGGTGCTGATATCTCAAGGTTATGTAGACGAGCGAATCCCCGATCTAACGACCATTAGTCGGAAGGTGCCTATTATTCTGGATGACACTGCCCGCGGTGGCGTTATTGCCTGGGCTGAAGACGGATACTGGAACAGTGCCCCATTACACCCCGATTTAACCGATCCGATTGTTGCTGAGTCCCGCGATGGATTGGCTACCCAAGAAACGATCGACAAGAATTTACAGGACATCCCTACGTCATCAAAAAAAATGCCGCTTATCCTGGACAATGCCTCACCGCAGAGGGTGGCGCTCTGGTCAGAAAATGGGTTCCTGAACGGCATGCCTTTGCACCCCGATTTAACCGATCCGATTGTTGCTGAGGTATTAGATAAAATTCCTCCGCAGATGATTGGTCAAACTTTATGGCGCTACCGCGCAAAAAAAGGAAAACTTGATAGCGGCATTGCCAGTAAATTGAAAATCGGCTTTTCTGGCGATTCATGGACGGAAAAAATGGCGATCCCTAAGGTGTTTTTGAATTATTTCAAAAGCAAATATGGGAAAGCTGGAGATGGCTGGATTCAGCTGAATATAGATGGAAACAACCTGCTGGATGGTGTCAGTCTGTCACGCACAGGATGGACGGTCTACGATGCGTCCACAACCACAAGTTCGCCTGGCTTCCCAACATCGATGGACGGGCAATATATCTATGCTTCCGGGGTTGTTGCAACCCTGACACTGAGCAATGTGTTTGCCAGTTCGATACGTATTTTTTATTACGATGGTGTGGGGGGGTTCAGATATAGCGTAAATGGCGGCACGGCTGTTTCTGTCTCTGCCGGCGGGACTAACGTCATCAAGAGCGTTTTAGTTTCAGGGCTGACCATCGGTTCTGCAACGAGCCTCGCAATTGACCTGACCGGGAATGCCGGGACCGTAGTTCTCTACGGTTTCTATGCGGAGGGTAGTGGGAACGGCGTCGAGATAGAAAAAATGGGCAATGGGGGAATTACGGCAGAGCGTTATACAAAAACGTTACCGTACCTGGCGCAGACGGCAGCATTCGTTGATCCTGATCTGCTGGTGTTGATTATTGGGACAAACGATTTCCGAACCAGTGTCTCGTTGTCTGGTTTCAGAACCACGCTAACCACCTGGATTCAGGCCTGGCAAACGGCGTGTCCTGATACGGGGATTATTCTGGTCACACCGCCGCAGTGTAACGCGACAGGCGATAATCCGCTGTATGGTTTCAGGGACATCATGCAAACCGTCGCGCGAGAATTAAATATTGAATATTACTCAATGTTTAATTTCCTGAATGTTCCGTACGAAAAAAGCAACGCGCAGGGATTATGGGCAGACTCACTGCACCTGAACGATATCGGCGCTCGTTTTCTGATGAATCAAATTAACAGTCATTTTCTGGAGGTTTAATATGGCTCTGGTTGTTACAGGTGCAGATTTTTTTCGTGGACCGCCACTTAGTGAATTTATGTTATTCGATATAATGGATAGCAATCCGGCTAAAGAGGGTTTGCTTGGCTCATATTTCCTGGGGAACAGGAATGCTGACCCAACGTATAACTTTGCTAATCCGTCCCTGCCACTTCTGGCTGTCGGTGATATTCCAACCCAAAGCAAATACGCGACCCTATCCAAGTCAGGATTTTACGATACCGGAATCCCCTCAGAAACAAATATCACCCTCATTGCATTGAGCCGGCAACCATCATCTGGATCAACAGGGATTACTATTTCGTCGTACCTCAATGATGCGTCCGGGACGACAGGAGATACACTGATGGACAGATGGTCGGGAGCTGACGCTCAGGTTGCGTTCTACGCTCAGTCATCTGCAACAGCAGTAACACAAGCCGCAAGAAATACCGATGTTTCTGCAGGAGAATTCCATGTCTATGGCGCTCTCATTAGCGGGCTGGCGATAGGTGCATGGACTATGAGCGAAGTATCGGCCCCCGGACACACCGATACTCTGATGACTGGTCGAGGGGTATCCTCCAGAACATTGAGGATGGGGACTACATATTCAGAGTCAGCATTCCTGACCGCATCCATCGATCTATCTGCTGCTCTAATTTATAACGGCAATATCGGTAGCGCTAATATGACAGCAGTAATGAACTGGCTACGCAATGTTGTGGGTGTAGAGGCAGGAATATGGAGTGCACCCAAGGCGTAAAAAATCCTTTAGCGGCTATCACCATCGATAGCCGCTTATCTTTATTTCAAAAATATAGGTATCCCTAACGCTCGCGCGATTGCACCCGCGATAGCGTAGCCTCCCGTTGACGGATCAGGATGCAACCCGTCACCTATCATCCACGGTCTGGCTGAGCCAGCGGCGTAATCTTCATGATTTAAACCGAAGGACGCCTGCAGATTCAGAAAGGCCACATCACGATCATCCCGCGCAATTTTGTACATCACCTCCGCATAGGTTGTCATAGGAATTGAATTTCCCGTTGGTCGGTTATTCTCTGCCGGACAAATCAGTAAAATATCGGCAGTCGGCCGCACAGAACGCACCCGATCAATCATCGTGAGAATATTGGTACGGAATGTTGAGGCGGAGAGTTGCGCGCCCTGGTCGTTAGTTCCCAGCATTATCGTCACGAGATCGGCACCCAGATTCTCAAACGCATCAAGCCAGCGCTGATCCATCGCGTTGACCCAGTGGTTACTATGCGAGCCACTCCCCCCCATTTTATGAACTAATACACCCGACGCGGTTTGATTAAGGATATTCGCACCGTAGAGTGTTACAGGCGCAGTGATGACCGTATACGTTACTGTGCCACTACCGGTTGTCGGCAGCGCCAGCGGTAAAATCTGCATCCCCACCGGATAGCTCGAAAGGTCAATCGTGACCGGTTCACCCCCCGTAGCCTGGCACTGAATCACCCCGGAGCCGCCCTCAGCGAACAGGAACGAATCAAAGCCCAGCGCAAAATTCTGGATGTATGAAATCGTCGCACCGCTGGCGGTTGCCGTCACGGACGAAATATCAGGGCCGTGGCCGGTGTTATAGGCGCAGGTAAAACCTGATTGAGTAACAGATGTGCCGATAACATCGGTGTTATCGCCGTTTCCGTCATACCCGAATGAGCGCCAGCCGTAACCGATTGGCGGCACCGTCGCAGCAATTCCTCCATTGTTGAAATAGCGCCATAATATCTGCGCGACTTTCAGCACGTAACGCGGCGACGTTCTGGTGTAGCTGTCGCCGAACATTGCCACAACCTGACGTACAGCATCGCCAAACGTCATTTTTGTAATTCGCATATGCGTTTCGCGAAGGCGCTCAATGCCGAAAACATCAGGGATAGTCTCTGTCGCGACCTCACCGTCGATTTTCATTTTGACCGGCGTTCCGTCGGGCATCTCAGACAGGTAATAGTACGCATACTCCTCAAATGCGGTTGCGGTCGCCCCCTTCTCAACCTGAGCATCGTTATATCGGTCAGATCCAAAAGTGATCCGTGCGTACGCGATTGCTGAATCAGTCACGAATGATGTCAGCGCCTGCACAGATGATGCGTCAGCGCGGATAAACGCTTTACTGGCGTTGTAATACGCAATAAAGCGAGCGCCAACTAAGAGCGCATAGGCAGTGTTATATTCGAGCGAGATATAATCTGAATACACGTATCGTGAATCAGGGGATATGACTGTTCCCGATTCATTGATATACCCGGACTGAACGGTTTCTTTGTTAAAAAGGTTTTTCCCGAGCGCCATTAAGCCATGTGAAACAAAGTTAATATCCAGTTCATCAGCATTGACGATGTCACCAGGTATACGGACCGGAAAACCGTCAGAAAGTGATTTCCGCATGACATGCACAAACCCTTCAGCCGGTGGCAGTGCTGCTGCTTTAGCGATAAACATGGCATCTTTATTCGATAGTAGCGTCGTAACACGGATATATTCTGCTGATTCGGGGACGGTGACGCTGGTTGTTGCAGTCATGGATGAAAGATATTTTCTATTCACATCATAAAAGCCAATAAAGCGCATTGATAGGTTTGAGCGTATCCCTTCACCCGCTGCGACTTTAATATACTCAGATGTGATATAAACGGAACCACTCCCAGATGGCACCGGAAACCATGCGCCATATTCGTTTATATATCCATCTACAGACTTGTTTTTATTGAAAATATTAGTGCCTGACCCGTATAGATCATGCTCTGTTAAAGGCTGGACTTCTTCAGCAAAAATGAGCGGAGTTCCTGAAAATTCCGTTGGTGCCTTTGAGCAGTATTCTTCGAACTCCGTCGCTTTATCGTTTCTCTCAACCATAGTGACAGCTGCTACGGTTGTCGGAACTTCAATGCGCATGAAAGCCGCTGTGGGCGGTATGCTTAGCAGATTGATAGGTTTGGTGGAGTAAGTCGAATCATACTGGCGACTGATAAACATGCCTTTTGCATCATAGTATGCTGCCGCTTTCCACTGGTGATCGACACAATACGGTTGAGCAGGATCGACAGGAATATATCCTGATACGGTCATGGTGGTATCGGTGTCTGTCAGGATGGTGCCGATACTTGAAAGATGCACGCCAGGCATAGTCTCACCAGGATTAAACAAATTTTTCCCGGTAGCAAACCCCAGAGATTTATACGTATTTGTTGGCGCGCCTTTGATTTCATTCCGCAATACAGACTGGTATGTACGGTAGGGCATTTCACCCGCACCGAACGTTACCTGGTAAGCATCAATATTTACCAGAGGTACGGAAACAATGAAATATGCAGTACCAGCAGGAACAGTAAACGCCAGAACCGATGACAAATCAGATAACAAATTATCATTACTGTCAAAGCAGCTGACCACTCGGGTCAGCGTTCTGGAGGTATATACACCGCCAGCAACGGCAATGATTTTTTCCGAATAGCAATAATCTGCGTTTGCCTGGGGGACGCCGGTACCCTCAAACAGATAAAAGCCTTTAATCACCGCACCCTTGTTGAACAGGTTCACCCCAGGACCCACCAGGCTGGGAATGATGCCTTCAACCGCTCTCTGAGAAAACATACGGCGGCCGGTGGGCGTCAGCACACCACCAACATTCATGTACTCGATAGCCAGCGCGCTGCCATCTGGGCTGCGGACGTAGGTCGTCGAACCCGGAGGAATATTCGCGATATCGGCCTGAGCCTCGGGCAGGTCTTTACGCTGTTTATCCAGCGGAATGATGTTTTTCCGAACCTCATCGTTTTTCGCCATCATCTGGCGCCAGGTATCCAGTGGCTCTCCGCCACGATCGGGAACGGTGGCCGCCGGAGGGTGATGACTCCGGAGGTTGTCGAGCAGGCGCGACGAATGCTGGATAACGGCGCGACCCGGCAGCAGGTGGCCGACCTGATCGGGGTAGGTGTGAAGACCATTTACAAATATTTCCCTGCGGGGTAAGGATGCTCACCTGAGAACCGTATTTCAAGCAAAAGGACATGATTATATCTTGGCCCGGTTGCTATAGATTGATGAACCGACAGGTGTTTAACTGAAATGTCATATGTTTTTGTAATGAATTGAAATGTAATTATTTAAGAGGATGATTGGATGAATTAAGATGTGACGTTACACGACAATTTTTATAATGCTCGCACATCTAAATTTAGAAAGATAAACCAATTAATTTAAAATTTTAATAACACATTTTCAGGGAATAATCTTCGGTTTGAAGGTTATGTGTCAAGAGTTTTCAAAGAATTGTCTGATGGACTCCTTTTCACCAAGGTATTCAAAGCCGAACAAACGAATTTTAACTTGGTTGTAAAACCATGCATTATCATGCCGTTCAATTACTCCCCCGGTATGGAAGCATAACCCCGTTGCTGCCCGAATAATCGCATATTTATCATTGCTGAACCTGACTCTATGGATGCAGAAAGGTTGGTTTACGTCTCCAAGAACACGGCTGGCAATGATATCCCCTTCAATAAAAACATCTTTCCTGCTTTTCATAAACCTTCCTTCATCTCAGTGATAAGCTGTTTTAGTACTCTGTATTGTTCAAATGCGAAAGTGCTGATCAGCCACCAATACACCAACATTCTGATGGTCTGAATAATAGCCCACAGGCAGGGCACTCCAGAACCGCATTTTTCCGTAATTTACCTGCTTTCTGATCGGCCCGGTGGGCACATACCGGGCAAGCCACGTGAACGGGTCTTTCTTTAAAATGCCTGAGTCCATTTGTATAAGACATAAATTGATACTCTATGGAATGTAATATTCATTATACGCCTTTAAACAAGATTATTTAGATAATGTTATGTGGATTTATTACTAAATCAGCAAGTCAGACCCGCAGACCACCTAGGTGATTTGTGATATAATACCCTTCCGTGAGAAATTTATAATGAAATCAGAAGACATCCTCGACTGGTACCCGGCGCAATTGCCGCCAGTGAAAATTATCCTTGGTGAAGCCGTGCTGGCCGTCGGCAAACAGGGGCGCCCCATTAACACCCGGACGTTGCTTGAGTACCTGCAGGTGATGCAGGACAAACAAAAAAGAAGGGATGACAAAACCGCGATGAAGACCGCAATTGATGTTCTCCGGGACAATCAGCGCACTAACGGCAGACGTTAATGCGCACGCTAAGCCAGCGTCAGTTCTGAATGATATCAATGGTATGGAATTGTCCGTCATCCATCAGCGGAATGCTGTCATCGGGGAGGATGATGCCGTCCAGAGTGGCCTGGTATTTCCCGACGCCACGTGAAACGCTAATGTGATACTGACTGTCGCCGTACTGATATGTCATGGAAAACGACGGCCAGTTGTCCGGCAACAGAGAATGAACGGTAAGGGAAGTACCGCAACGTTTTATCCCCAGCAGCTCCTCTGTCAACAAACGGTATGCCCAGCCTGCGGAACCGGTATACCAGCTCCATCCGGCACGACCCGTATGCGGCGCGACGCTGTACACATCAGCGCTCATGACGTAGGGCTCCGCTTTATATCTTTCCACTTCACAGGCATCCAGCGTGTGGTTTATCGGGTTGATCATTGACCACAGCTGCCACGCGCGTTCTGCATTCCCCATCCGGGCAAACGCCATCACCGCCCAGATGGCGCCATGAGTATACTGCCCCCCGTTCTCCCGCACTCCTGGCAGATAGCCCTGGATATATCCCGGATTCAGCCCGTGCCCATCGAAAGGTGGCGTTAACAGTTTGATTAGCCCGGCCTCGTTATCCACCAGATGCTTATCCAGCGCCTGCATCGCCATGACGCTACGCGCCCGGCTGGCGACCCCGGACAGTACCGACCAGCTTTGCGCAATCGCATCAATTCGACAGTCTTGCGACGCTTTTGAGCCCAGGGGAGTACCGTCGTCAAAATATCCTCGCCGGTACCATTCACCGTCCCATGCCGAGGTTTCGAGATTTTTTTGCAGGCGCAGCGCCTCTGAACGACACATTGAAGCGACGCTGGCATCCTGTCGCCGATCGGCAAGCGAAGCGAAGCGTTGTAAAATATCGTACAGGAAGAAGCCCAGCCAGACGCTTTCACCTTTCCCCTCAATGCCAACCTGGTTCATCCCGTCATTCCAGTCGCCGGCCCCCATCAGCGGGAGACCGTGCTGCCCGAAGCGTAATCCATGCTGAATAGCTTTGACGCAGTGTAACCATAGCGTCTCTTCGGTGCTGCTGATGACCGGCGTGTCGTAGACGGACTCTTCACCCGGATGGAGCGGGCGACCTTGCAGATAAGGAATATTCAATTCCAGTATTTCCGTGTCCCCGATCGTTTCGACATAGTGACAGACTGCGAGCGGGAGCCAGAGATAGTCATCCGAACAGCATGTACGCACGCCGTTACCGTGAGGAGGGTGCCACCAGTGTTGCACGTCTCCCTCAACAAACTGTCGTGTTGCGCACAGCACTATCTGTTCGCGCATCCTTTCCGGGGCGGCGTGACTGAGCGCCAGCGTATCCTGCAGCTGATCGCGAAAACCAAATGCGCCGCCGGACTGATAGTAACCGCTACGCGCCATAAGGCGACTGGCTATCGTCTGGTACAGCAACCACCCGTTGACCAGTAAGTTCACGGAGGTGTCCGGGGTATTGACCACCATTTTATCGAGTACGTGATGCCAATAGCGGTGAACGTTGTTCAGCTCCTGGCGGACGGTATCCTCATTCAGATAGCGGGCCAGGGTCTCCTGAGCCCGGCTATGATTTTCATCCACGCCAAGGACAAAAATAAACGTTCTCTGGTCGCCATCAATTAGCGTGGCCGCGGATTGTACTGCTGCGCAGGGATCCAGCGCGGCCCCCGTTTTACCCGAGAGCCTGCGCAGCTTCATGGCGTCCGGATTTTGCAATGAACCGTTTCGGCCAATAAACTCGCGGCGGTCGCCCGTCAGCGAGCAGTCGGAGCCGCTGACGGCAAAAAATGCCGTGCGCTCGCCGCCGTTAGCGCCGTAAAAGTTGTTGGCCATCACCCCGCAACCGCCAGAAATGTTGACTGGATACGTAACGATATGGGAGGCCGAACGGGTTTGTAAATCCCCAAGCGTCCACTCCGCATAGCCGGTGACGGACAGTTTACGCGTTCGTCCCGAATTATTACTGAGCGTCAGGATCGCCAGTTTAACCGGTGCCTGTTCGGCGACCAGTATCGTCAACTCACTGTCTATCCCGCTCTCCCGGTGGGCAAACACGCTGTAGCCAAAACCATGACGGGTCAAATAGTCGCCGTGGCCGCGCACCGGCAGTATCGTCGGCGACCAGCACGCACCGCTCTCTTCATCACGCAGATAGAAGGCTTCACCACTGCGGTCGCTCACCGGATCGTTTTCCCAGGGCGTTAAGCGGTATTCATGGGCATTTTCATACCAGCTGTAGGCCTGTCCCGCCTCTGAGATAACGCTGCCAAAATCGGCGTTTGCCAGCACATTTGACCACGGAGCTGGCGTCGGCTCGTTTTCCCTGAGGACAATCTGATACTCCCGACCATCCTGAGAAAAGCCGCCGAGCCCATTGAAATGGCGCAGCTGATGGGTATCAGGCGTCCAGTCGGTATGTCGATTGCCCTCCGCTGCAGGGTGCGGAATTAGCAACCTGGCCTGGGGTTTTAGGGTATGAATGCGCTGGTTAAGCTGTTCACTTAGCCCACCGGCTCGATCATCAAGGTACAGGCAGGCGACGCTCATCAGAAGCTGCTTATCCTCGGCGGAGAGATGCTCGCCATTACGGACAAAAATCCCGCCTGATTTATCCAGCAGGCTGGCTCCCGACCTGGCATAAATCAAATCCATAATCTGGTTTTGCAGCGCCTGCTGGTAACCGCCAGGGCTCTCATTGAGGATCACCAAATCGACCTCCAGCCCTTTCTGGCGCCAGTATCGGTGCGCCTGAATAAGTGTTGTTACCGAGGCGATACCCTCTTCGCTGGTGATACTGAACAGCACTATCGGCAGATCGCCTGAAATCGCCCAGCCCCACAGGCCGGACTGACCTCGCCGGTTACGGCTGATAATCTGGCCGTCGGCGCGCAGCTCGTGACAGGGGTAAAGCACCGCGCTGGCGAGACGGTTAAACAGCGTGGCATCATCTTCACTGGCGTTCATCTGGCGTAACACCACCAGACTGTGGGACCAGGCCAGTTCAAAGATGCGGTCAGCGATGGGGTGATCTCTGTATTTTTCAAGCAACGCCAGGCTGTGCTGGCGGCTTTCGCTGATACCGTAAACGATATCGATAGTGACGGGCTGTCCCGGCAGTAGCGTGATAGCGTGGCGAATCGCCAGTATCGGATCAAGAACGGCCCCCGAGGTATTGCTGAGCGGTCCTTTTTTTACGCTTGTCAGCGCATTTGAAGGGGTTCTGCCGCGGCCAATAAATGCTGCCCTGTCGGTTTCAAACGAGATGCTCTTACTGTTATTGCCATGCACGACCACCATGTGAAACATGCACGGGTTCTGTTCGTCCAGCGAACGCGGGCGGCGATGGCACAGGATCGCGTCACGATCGGGGTTAATCTCGGTCTGGATGAATAAATTGCTGAATGCCGGATGGGCCCGATCGCTGGCGTCGGACGCCAGCACCACTTCGGAATAGGTTGTCAGTTCAAGGTCGCGCGGCATTCGCCCCCTGTGTACCAGCGTGAGCCTCCGTAGTTCAATATCATCTTCCGGGGAGACCACAATCTGGGTTCTGACACTCAGCGATCCGAAAGTACGCCTGTATTCAGCGCCGGCATCGGTAAAGATCGTCTCGTCGCCGTTATCGGCGTCTTTGCCGGTGGGATGCCAGGTATTGCTCCAGACTTCGCCCGTTTGCGAATCGCGGATATAGCAGAATGCTCCCCAGTTATCCCGGGTCGTATCGCTGCGCCAGCGCGTGAGGGCAATATTGTTCCAGCGGCTATAGCCACCGCCACCGGGGGTCAACATCAGATGGTAATGACTGTTGGACAACAGCTGAACTTCAGGCACCGGCGTATCTGCTCCGGTGAAAATACGCGGTTCGTAGCGAACGGGTTTGACCCTTCCTTCATGGGATTCGAAATGACGGCGCGGGCTGTAGAGATCGACCGCATCCGGCACGCGCTCCTGTAACAGCAGGCTCGCCGAGCGGAAGACGGTACTGGACATGAATCGCTCCGTCATCGGGGCGTTAAGCAGCACGTGAGCCAGCGCCTGAAATGCCATCCCCTGATGGT
Organism: Klebsiella sp. BIGb0132; assembly: GCF_024810075.1. NCBI lineage: Bacteria > Pseudomonadati > Pseudomonadota > Gammaproteobacteria > Enterobacterales > Enterobacteriaceae > Klebsiella > Klebsiella sp. BIGb0132. The sequence continues at coordinate 341,047 of NZ_JANUDW010000002.1, forward strand.
GCGCCATCCAGGACTGCACGACGGCATACAGCTGCCCGGTTGCGAGGCGGGAGGGAGTATAGTCCAGCGCTTCATAAAAACCGTATTCGCCGCGCGCGCCGTTTTTTTCCAGGCTGAGCAGATTCTCGCAGGCTTTCTGCGGAGAGATCGTTAGCGCCAGCAGTGTCGCATACGGGGCGATGACCATATCGTCAGCAAGTCCTCGCCGCAGACCGAGGCCCGGTACGCCAAATGCCTGATACTGATAATTGTGCTGAACATCAAAAGCATGATAACCGGACTCCGATACCCCCCACGGCACCCCACGCTCTTTGCCCCAGCGTATCTGACGCTTAACCGCGGACTGGCTCATTTCATCGAGAAGGCTACCGGGCCAGGTGGGCATCACCAGGTTCGGCATCAGGTATTCAAACATCGAACCGCTCCACGACATCAGCGCGGTTTCATGGTCAATGGTGGTGAACAACCGTCCCAGGGCATACCAGCTTTTTAACGGCAGCTGGTTAGTCGCGATGGCGAGAAAACTGGTCAGACGGATTTCAGACGGCAGAAGATCGTAATGGCTTTTATCGGGTGTGTTCGTATCACAGTTGTAGCCGACGCTGAGCAGGCTGGTCGCCTCGCTGTACAGAAAAGCAAAATCCATTCTCGCATGATCGTTCAGCCGCTGTTCAAGTTCAGTGATAATCTTCAGCCGCATGCGGGCCAGCGCCGTAGCCGATGCCGGAGGCGTTCCTTCGCCGCAATAGCTCGCGCCGGCAAGCCAGCTCAATGTCGGCAGCATCTGTTCGCTATACGTCTGAGGTATCCAGCCAAGCAAATGCGACCATTCATGGCAAAGCTGCACCAGCTGATGCTCAAGGTGTCCTGTCCAGCGCACCACAAGGCTGCTCTCCTGAGCGCACTGCGTCGTCAGATGGTTACACTGGGCGCGCATTTTTTTAAGTTCGTTGAACAGCTGCGCCGGAGGCAGCGACGCTGCGTTCAGGCAGTGCTTGCGCAGCAGTCGCAGACCGGTTGGCGCGTTCTGACCCCAGTGTTTTTCCAGAATGATTATCGTATCGTTCAGTCCGGCCAGGATCTGCTCGCTGTTCAAAACCGGCTGATGACGCATGGCGGACAGGCCTTCGCGCAATGTTAGTAAATGGCCGGCCATATTGCCGCTGTCAACGCTCGAAACATAGCGTGGGCTGAGGGGCGCGAGCGTGCGGGTGTCATACCAGTTAAAGAGATGGCCCCGGAAGTGTTCCATTTTATCCATTGAGTCGAGAGTCATCGTCACGCGCTGTAAAACCTCTCCCCCGGGCAGGTAGCCAAAATCCCAGGCGGTCAGGTTGGCCATCAGGGAAAGTCCGATATTGGTGGGGGAGGTGCGATGTGCGATGGTTGGCTGCGGTATTTCCTGGTAATTGTCCGGTGGAAGCCAGTTCTCTTTTGCCGTGGCAAAGGTTTCAAAGAAGGCCCAGATTTCGCGACTCGTCTGACGCAGCAGCTGCTTCTGTTCCTGGTTCAGCGAAATCGCCTTACGTTCAGGCTGGCGGCTTAGCCAGCTCAGCAGCAGGGGGGCCAGACACCATAGAACGCCGACGGGCAGAGCGATAGTCAGAAGCCGTGGGGAAAAATGAAAAGTCATCATCGTCAATGCCGCCCCGGCGACAACATTCAGCCACATCGCCCGATAAAAACGAATCACCGAAACGCCGGGCTGATGGCCGTCGGGGCTGTGGCTGGTCCACTGGATGAGATTGCGCTGACTGACGCCAAGACGCCAGAGCGTCACGGCAATGGCGTACAATGAGTATCCGGCCTCATGCGGCAGTATCGCAAAATTGAGCCCGATACGGGAAAACCGTTTCAGCGCCCCGGCCGCGACGAGTGGAATATGCAGCCGCAAAGGGCGACGAAGCGGTTTATGCAGAAGGTCGTGGCTGATACTCAGCGCTGAAGGCAATAACCACACCAGCGCCAGCGCGCCAAGCCAATAAAGCGGGTTGGGGACCAGCAGCAGGGAGCAAAAAAGAAGCGTCAGCAAAGACGGGCTGACCAGACTGCGGCGTAAATTGTCGAATAACTTCCAGCAGGAAAGCGCCGATAGCGGGTTTTTATCCCGGGTTCCATCCGCCTTTCTGATGTACGGGCTGAGCCAGTTAAGCAGCTGCCAGTCGCCACGGATCCAGCGGGTGCGGCGGGCAACGTCTGACAGATAGTTGTTCGGGTACTGCTCGTAGAGTAAAACTTCACTGAGTAGCCCGGAGCGAGCGTAGCACCCTTCGAGTAAATCATGGCTGAGGACCAGATTTTCCGGGCAGGCGTTGGCGGTGGCCAGGACAAAGATATCGACGTCATAAATGCCCTTACCAACGAACGATCCTTCGCCGAAGAGATCCTGATAGATATCTGAAGACATCATCGAATAGGGATTATTACCCGGCACGCTGCTGCGCATGGCGGCATAGCGTCCCTGTCCGTTGCGCGGCATTTCCTCCGCCATCCCGGGCTGTAAAATGCCGTACCCTTTGACGACCCTCTGCCGTAGCGGATCATACTCTGGCAGGTTGAGCGGATGCGCCATTGTCGCGACCAGCTTATGCGCCGTGTCGCGCGGTAACACCGTATCGCTGTCCAGGGTGATGACATATTTAATATGACCCGGCAACAGATGCGCTGGCGCATCTGCGACGCTGGAAAATTGTGCCGCGGGATGGCGCAACCAGTTGTTCAGCAACGCCAGCTTTCCCCGTTTGCGTTCATAACCCATCCATTTTTCCTGCGTGGGGGCCCATTCTGGCTGTCGGTGCAGAAGATAAAAGCGTGGGCGGCTGGCTGGATAACGGCGGTTAAGATCCTCAGTTTCCGCGATGGCCTGTCTGAGCAGCCCGCTGTTTTCTGGCGGTTTTTCAACGGCGGAATCGGCAAAATCGGTGAGAAGGGCGAAGCGGAGGTTTTCGTTCTGATTACCCAGCCAGCACACTTCCAGGCTGGTGAGGAGCTTGCTGATGCTTTCGTGACTTGTCAGCATACAAGGGACCACTACCAGGGTCGCGCAATCAGCCGGAATTCCAGCGGAAAAATCCATTCGCGGCAGCGGTCGGGGTATTCGAAAGCGAGTGGTCGCTTCGCTCAACAAATCGTTCATTAACTGACTGACCGCCAAAATAAGCGGCAATGCCAAAAGTATCAGCATCCAGCCCATTCCCTGCTGCGCGGTTTCGTGCAAAACTCCGGCCGTCACCGCTGTCGTCAGCAGGCTCAGGCTGCCAAGCCATGACAACAAGGGGATTTTGTTGAAACTATGCCGCAGGCGTATCAGCCCTGAGGTATCTGCGGAAAGCTGTACTTCCAGCAGCTCGCGGCCTCCACCGGCCAGATAATAACCAATATGATGCCCCGGCGTGCCGGGCGCATTTTCCACAGAAAGGGCCAGTACTCGGCTGGCTACCTCTGACTCGCTGAAACGACTGTCTCTGGCCAGGATCTCGATGACGTGGCGGTAATGATCCCGGGTATCAAAGTGCATACGGGAATAGGTGCCGGCAGGATCGAGACGCAATGTCTGTTCTACGACGCTGATTGCCTCGGCGAAATCAGCCCAGTTCGTTTCGCTCAGCAAACGCAAGCCCGCGATGCTGTTGCTGACGGAAAGCTGGCTGGCCGCAAGCTGTTGATTGAAGCGGTGAATGAGAACCTCGGTTGTCACGCCCTGTTCAGCAAGACGCTGGTCCACCCAGGTCAGCGGCAGAGCCAGCGCATTGCCGCGCCCCTGCAGGCGGCGTACCAGTTCTGCGACAAACGCACTGCTCAGCGGCGGCCGCGCGCGCGCCATGTCGGCGACCACCATGATTAAGTCTGCCGGAGTATTCTCGGCACATTCGAAAATCCGCGTAATCCATGTATCTGCCAGGCTGCGCTCTTGCTGGGCTTTTACTACTTCCATACTGACGCGACGCAGATTTTCGATTAGAGACAGACGCAGCATGCCCGGTAGCGCCCAGACCTCGCCTAACGTCAGCGGCGTCACCTGTTGATAGGCCGCAATATAGCTGGTCAGGCTGGCCACATCCCAGCGCCCGTCTCCGTGGGCAATAGCTTTAGATGCAATATCGTAAATGCGCGGGCAGTGGTGAGGCGATGCCAGGGACGGGAGGCCTTTGCCAAAGCTTTTTGGCAGGTGCTGGCGGACAATGCGGATTTGTTCCTCAATCAGGTAGTAATTATCAAGCAGCCACTCACCCGCGGGCATGATGCTCGATTTTTTCCCGGCATTGAGCGCATAACAGTTTTGCGTGATCGCAGCCTCATTATCCCCCAGCCGTTTAAGAAGATAGTAAGGCAGCTTGTCCGGCGACAACTTATGAGTATGCGCCAGTTTCTGGCCGTAACGTTCCATCTGAGGCGTCGAAAACAGCTCAGAGCGCAAGCTATTTTCGCTTGTTGAGTCGTTGGCAGGAGACGGCACCAGTTCAGGGGCTTTCGTAGACATACGGGAGCGGCTAAACCATGCCCGGGGATTCATTTTCATAGCGTTGCTCTGATGCGACATTAACGCGCAGGAGCAGTTGCGAAATCAGTTCAGAAACGTTCTCTCAGGATGGGCGTAAGGCATCAGGGATTTAACAGCTGCCGGTCTTTATTTCAGTATAGAACACCGATTTGTACGTGAGCCGGCGTAAGGGGTTAGCGTGGCGAGACAAAAAGGGCCTTACATCCCGGGCATAGCATTGCCTGCTTTAACCGAATCTTTGATGCAGGCTGGGGGGATTTTAAGCCGCAGATGGGGCAGGTGGCGGTGGACGTTCCACCGATGAGCTTCATTGCGTAATCGAGAAATGACATGATGATTAACCTTTCAATGAATGTTTTTTAGTCTACCATGTCTGGCTAAAATTTAATCTTTTTAATGTTGGCGCTTGCTATTTATATTTGTTATGTCATGAATGATTGTTTAACACATTGTTTTTAAGTTTTTTTTTATGGTTCTTATCTAAGGCTAGGTAATCAGCTTTGGTCTTTCATATTACTAACTGTGCGCGATACCGTATGCCAGATGAAATGTTTTGCAGACACAATTCCATCGGCGGCAATCTCCCCGGCTTCCTTACCTCCAATATCCTGTCTCATCCATTCACGAGCGGCTTCTGGAACCAGTACGAGCGGCCCGCGGTCGTGAATATCGATCAGCTCTTGGTCGGCGGTTGTAGTCACTATCCGATTTGATACTGATGGCTTTGTGGCGTAACTAAGAGGCACGGCAGGGAAAATGCTGCTGTAGGCAGGTCACAAAAGGGTCTTAAGTTATTGATAAATAGTGACTGGATTTGTGGTGCAATGTGGTGAACTGCAGTGTATTTTTTAATCTATTATTATTATAACATTATGATTTATATGCGTATTATGTGTTTTGTTTTCACTTTTGTATCTAAAGTGTCGTTTGATTAACAATTGCAAAAAAATATGCCAGACATTGACCGCCTTGTACAGAAAGTGCGCAGCGCAACGGCGCGCCAGCTGATAAAGTCATATTTATAAGGCAACTTCTGGGCACAGAAGATAAAATATAGAGAGTGAAAAAAATGTTATTATCTGTCCTGCGTTCAGGACGCTACAATGACAAATTACTGCCGTATAGAAGTTAAGGAAGCATGACAATGAGCACTACCGTAGAAAAAATCGAACGTCAAATCGCTGAAAACCCGATCCTGCTGTACATGAAAGGATCGCCAAAACTGCCAAGCTGCGGCTTTTCCGCTCAGACCGTGCAGGCGCTCTCCGCGTGCGGCGAACGCTTTGCCTACGTAGATATCCTGCAGAACCCGGACATCCGCGCGGAGCTGCCGAAGTATGCAAACTGGCCGACCTTCCCGCAGCTGTGGGTTGATGGCGAGCTGGTTGGCGGTTGCGACATCGTGATTGAAATGTATCAGCGCGGTGAACTCCAGCAGCTGATCAAAGAAACGGCGGCGAAGTATAAAACTGACGAGCCGAAAGCAGAATAATTTTGCTACCCGTAAAAAAGCGACTTCCGATGAAGTCGCTTTTTTTTGTCTCTTATTCCGCTTCAGGCAGCGGCAGCGGCCATCCGCCAAGGCGCTTCCAGCGGTTAACTATCTCGCAGAACAGCTGGGCAGTCTGGTCGGTATCGTACAGCGCAGAGTGCGCCTTGGTGCCATCAAACTCCATACCGGCGGCGAGGCAGGCTTTGGACAGCACGGTTTGACCGAGCGCCAGCCCGCTCAGTGCGGCGGTATCAAAGGTGACGAAAGGGTGGAACGGATTGCGTTTTAGCCCGGCGCGCTCGGCGGCAGCCATGGTAAAGCTGAGATCGAACGTGGCGTTGTGCGCCACCATGATGGCGCGATTACAATCGCTGTCCTTCATCCCCTTGCGGACCATTTTGAAAATAGCGTGCAGCGCGTCGTACTCGCTCACCGCGCCGCGTTCAGGGTCGTTAGGGTTGATGCCGTTAAATGCCAGCGCTTCGGGCTGCAGGTTCGCACCCTCGAAAGGTTCAACATGAAAATGCAGCGTTTCGTCCGGCATCAACCAACCCTGCTCATCCATTTTCAAGGTAATGGCAGCGATCTCAAGCAGGGCGTCGGTTTTGGCATTGAACCCGGCGGTTTCGACATCGATAACCACAGGATAAAAACCGCGAAAACGGTCGCACAGACCATTAAGTTGAACGTTCTCGGACATCAGATTCTCTTTACTGGAAAAAAGTAGCGCGCATTATGGCAAATTTTGCCGTGCCTTGCAGCAGTCAGGGGATAAAACAGCGGGCGCCGATTGGCGCCCGAAACCGTTAGTGGCCGAGGCCTTTTCCGGCGTCTTTCTCTTCGATCAGCTCGATTTTGTAACCGTCCGGATCTTCAACGAAGGCGATAACCGTGGTGCCGCCTTTAACCGGGCCGGCTTCGCGGGTGACGTTGCCGCCGTTCTGGCGAATACGCTCGCAGGCTTCTGCCGCATTATCCACGCTCAGGGCGATATGGCCGTAGGCGCTGCCGAGATCGTATTTGTCCACGCCCCAGTTGTAGGTCAGCTCGATAACCGCCGTATCGCTCTCCTCGCCGTAGCCAACGAAGGCCAGCGAATATTTATATTCGGTGTTTTCGCTGGTACGCAGCAACTTCATGCCGAGCACGTTGGTATAAAACTCGATAGAACGCTGCAGATCGCCAACGCGCAGCATGGTGTGAAGTAAGCGCATGTTTGTATACTCCTGTTTTACAACAGCCTGTTGGCCGTCGTATTTGAAAATGGCCAGAATGGCATCAGAAACGGACAGGGCGTTTCCGGCACCGGAGCACTATAACGTAAAAAGGCGGCCTTTTCAGGCCGCCCGTCCGATAAGAGGCATCATGCGCTAAAAACGAATGGCCGCCGGGCCCTGAGCGCGAGCCGGTCGGCTACGATTTGCGCAAATCGATGCGCAGGATGCGTTCCTTAGCCCCTTCGACAAATACGTCAGGATCCCAGTCGCGGTTAAATCCTTCCTTTATACCGACGTACAGAGTATCCCCGTCCGCCGATAGCACCATCTGGTTTGGATAGACCGGCGTGCGGAATTCACGGGTTACGGCATAGGTTGTGGCATCGACAACGCTGAGGGTGCCGCTGGTGAAATTGGTGACGTAGAGCTCGTTATATTTCGGGTTGTACCTTACCGCGTTGGCCCCGGCGCCGGTACGCACGTAGCCCAGCTGCCTGCCGTCGCGCAGGTCGAAAATATAGAGCCCGTCGCGGGGGCCGCTGCGGTCGTCATGGTCGAAGGCGACGACAAAGACCCTGGCGGAGTCGGCGTCTACCGCCAGATTCTGCGCGCTGGGAAGCCGCGGCTGCGTGTTCTTGAGGGCAATGGTGCGCAGCACCTGCTGCTTTTTCGCGTCGATCTCGTTGATGTAATCCCGGCCGCCAACGTAGATTTTCTGCGTTTTTTCATCGAGCGTCAGCCCATAGGCCGTGCCTTTATAAGCCTCTTTGACCTCGCCTTTGAGCGCCAGCGTGGTGCCGTCGAGCATCAGCAGCCTGTGCAGCGGCTGCGTACCCTGCGCCGTTTTCAACATATTGCTGTAGCTGACGAACAGGGTATCGGCATCCTGGCTGTAGACCATATGGCGCAGATGCTCGAAGCGAGAATCGGCGGCGTTAGGCGTTTTAAAGCTGAGCCTGTCGCTGGTTTTGGTTAGCTTCCCGGTGGCGGTATCCAGCAGGCTTATCCGCAGCGAGGCCGACTGGGTGTGGCCGATATAGAGCCGATGCTGCGGCTGATTCATCGCCAGAGAAAACGCCCGGTACGGCATCTCGTAGCGATGTTCAATTTTCAATGACGTCGGGTTAAAGGCGTATAGATAGCCTCTGTTCGCCTCGCGGTTCACGCGATCGGTTACCGCCGCAAAGACGTACTGATGGGCGTTATCGAAAGCCAGTTCGTAAATCCCTTCATCCGCCTGCTCGAGATAATTGGTTTTCAGGGCGAAGCGTGAAGTCTCGCGCGCCGGTGGATCGATGGCTAACGCCGAGGCCGGCAGGAGGGCCGCAATAAGCAGGCATCCCAGTCGTGTGCTTAAGTTGGAGCGATTCATTTTTTATTCCTGATATGAACAGTGAGGGCGCGGGACAAAACCAGGGCTTTATCCGGCACCGGGTTTTAACTCAGAACTGGATCTCCCCGCCGAAGATCCAGGTTCGCCCGCGGGCGGTGGTATTCACCGACGTCCCCTCCCGGGCGTTATCGAGGCTCTGGTTCATGCGGTTCAGCGCTTCGGCGTAATCGCGGTTGGTGACGTTCTGCACGCTGAGGCGCAGCTGGACGTTGTCGGTCGCCTGCCAGCTGCTGTAGAGGTCGATGATGGTCGGGATATTCGGTATGCCCTCTTTCGGTACGGTATTGTCGTCGCCGAATCCCTCGGTGCTCAGGCGTTTGGTTTTACCGGTGAACTTGACCAGGCTGCCGACGGTTAACCGGCGATCGAAGAGGCGGCCGCCGACGTCGAGCGTGGCGTAGCTTTCGGGCAGGTCGCTGAGGTCGCTGTAGGCAAAGCTATAAACCGTGCTGGCGATCGAGGTGGGCTGATCGGTGTGCTGCTTGCTCCAGGAGAGGTTCGCGTAGGCGAAGCCGATATCATATCCGGCCTCAATTTCGTAACCTTTGCTGGTGACCTCTGAGGTGGTGTTGACATAGACGTTGGCGTTAAAGCCGCCCAGAGAGTTGTTGAAATCCTTGCAGAGTTGACCGTTGTTGCACAGCAGGAAGGACTCGCTGTTAATGTAATCCTTAATCCGCGTGCGGTAGGCCAGCGCCTTTAGATGAAAGCTGTCCTGCTCGTGCAGCAGGCCCTGCTTATTGATATTAAAACCGGCCTCCCAGGTCTGGGCTTTTTCCGGCTTGAGGAACGGGTTCATCGAGGCGCCGCCCTCGTTAGCGAAGAAGACCTCCTGGACGTTTGGCGCGCGGGAGGAGCGGCTCCAGCTGACGAAGGGCTGCAGCCACGGGGTGACCTGGGCCGAAAACGTCGCCGAAGGATTGAGGCTGTTATCATCAAGATTGAGATGGCTCTCGCCCTGCGGGAAACACTTTTCATTGTCCGCGCAGGCGGGCTTGAAGCCTGTCACCTGGCTGCGGGTATAGTTAAGATTGAGATCCAGCTGATAAATATCCTTGTTCAGCGTCAGGCTGCTGTACAGGGCCGATATCTTTTGCTTGCCGGCGGGAGCAAAGGCGTTGTGGTCGGTTTCAGTATTCTGCTCAAAGCGCCGGGTATAGCGGGTATCCATTAACTTGCCGCCAACCTGGAATACGGTAAACAGATCCTCACTTATTTTAAATCGACTGGTGTTGCTAATATCGATAGCGTTGGATTTATTGGTGGTTGAAGAACTGTTGAAGTTATACAGCGATTCCGGCTTGTACGCCTGATTTCCGCGGCTGGTGCTGGCCAGCAGGTTTAATTCCACCAGCTCGTTCAGCGGGGCGTAATTATAGCGCAGGGCGTAATCGTCGCTGGTGATGTCGCGCCGGGTAAAGCTGTTGCTGTAATTACGGCCGGAAAACTCAATTTTATTGAACTGGTCCGGGTTAAAGTTCAGCTTATAAAGCTGGGAGCGTGGCTCCTGGCGCAAATATTTATTATCTTCGCCGATAAAATCTTCGCTGCTGCGCCCGCCGCCGTTTTTATAGGTCGCATAGGTTCGGCTACCGCTGATGCCGACCAGCGCGCCGAGGGCGCCGCCGTTTTCGAAGGTATCGGTCTTGCCGGCAACCGCCACCATACCGGTGCGGCCAAGGCCGTTATCGCCTACCGAGAAACGGGAAAGAACCCCCGTCTGGCGCCCCTCGCGCAGCACGTCATCGATGCCGATGGTGCGCATATTGGCGCTGCCTGCGAGGGCGTTAACGCCCTGAGAGCCGGCGCTGCTGCCGCGCGTCACGTCGACTTCGGCAAGAAAGTTCGGGTCGAGCGGAACGCCGGCGGCGGTGTTGGCACCGCCGTGATAGTTGGCGGGCGCCATGCCAAAGTAGGTCTGGGTCACGCCATCGACCATCGTATTCACCCGGCCCAGTCCGTTCATGCCGCGAATATTGACGCTGATCGAACCCTGCAGCGGATCGATTTGCGTATAGGTCCCCGCCATACTGCGCAGCGACGCATCCAGGCTCTGCAAGTTTTTATTTAGCGTACGCGAACTGTAGGCTCCGGGGCGGGTATAGCTCTCCTCAGAGGAGCCGACCTGATTTTTCTCGGCCAGCGGGTTATCGGTAATCGTGAGGGGAGAGAAGACCGACTCTCCCTCGGTTTCTGCCGCAAAGCTATGGCCGTGGACGATAATAAGCCCGGCCATAATCCCTTTGGCGATTTGCGATTTTTCCATAATCAAATCCTGTTTTTGTATTTTATCAACGCAGCAAATGAGCAACATTACCCGCCGCAGCCAAACGACCGCGGCGCGATAAATTGCGCATAAAAAAATAAAAGCTCCGCCACCGGCAGGGTTAATTTCCCTGCCGCGGTCGGTGATGCAGAAATGAATCAATTAAATGACGCTATTTAAATTTATTAATCGGCCGGCGGTTAATACCGGTAATGCCCAGGGTTATATTTTTAATAGCCCAAACTCCACCGGAAGCGTGACCTTCTGGACGCCGTTTCTGAGCATCTCTTTTGGCGGCGGCGGCAGCGGTCGGGCGCTTTCAAGCGCAATAAGCGCCGCCCGATCCAGCGACAGCGTGCCGGATGAGGTGACCAGCCGGGTGCTGAGTATTTCGCCGCGCTCATCGACGCTGAAGGCGATAATGGCCGTCCCGGTGCGTTTGCGCCGCCTGGCGTCGTCGGGGTAGTTGCGCATTTTGTTGATTTTGCCCTTCACCAGCGATTCCCAGCTGATTTTACTCTGGCTGATGCTGGCGGCGTCGGTATCCAGCGGCGCCGCACTGCGCTGCGTCCGCACGGACTGTACCGGCGGGGCGGCCAGGCTGGTGGTGGTCGAGTTTCCCTTCTCTTCTTTACGCTCCCGGGCCGATTTCTTCTTTCTTTCCGTTCTCTTTTTGCGCTCTTTTTGCGGCGTTGCTGCCGCCAGCTTAAGCTCAGCGTCCTCGTGCTCGCGCAGCTTCGGCAGCTCTTTATTATGGAGCGACTCGCGTTCGGTCATGGCGTCTACCCTGCGCTGCTGGCTGACGCCCGGCGGCAGCTCGGGGCGAATGAAGGAGACCTCCAGCTCGGGCGCGTATTCAATCATCACCGCGGCGGGCGTCGACTCGGGCTGCCTGAGGGAAAAATGAAGCATAAACGGCAGCACCAGCGCCGCGTGGAGCAGCACGCTGCCTGCAGCGCCCTTTATCCACGGCGCGCGTGTATTCATCGGGCTCTTCATTTTGCCGCCGGCACGGGCCAGATATAGTCAGCCTGTTTGGCCGTCAGGCTGGTGCCGTCGGTGGTGAGCATCACCACCAGCGGCTTCTCCGCGCCTAAATCGGCGAGATGCAGGGGGACGCCGACATCTTTGGCGGCATGGTAGCCGCCGGCAATCAGCAGCGCCGGGCGCGGCGCCTGGATGAGCTGTTTGGCCATAAAGCGATCGCGATTCTGCTGAATGGCCATCATCGCGGTAACCTGCTCGCCGCTGATTTGACCGTCGTGCATCAGGAAGATGATAGCCGACAGGGCTTCATGCACCTGCGGGCGAGAAGAGCGCTCTCCGCGCGGGAAAGCGGGGCGCTGATAGAGCTCGTTGACCTGCTGGCGGCTGATGTTGGCGGCCATCAGCGGCCAGGGGCCCTCGAGGGCCGTCATCACCAGGTCACGATAGAGATCCCACGGCCAGCCGCTGTTCCAGCGCATCGTTTCCGCCGCGCGGGTGGCGCTGACCGGCGCTCCGGCTGCGCTGGCCTGCTTGACCCGGTTGACCGCCTCCTGCTGGCTGATATCGATCATCTCCAGCAGCACGCTGCCCTGAGGGCGGGATTGCGCCAGATTTTTTAGCAGCCACTGCTCAATCTGATGATGGCGGACGTTGGTGTGCTCTTCGCCGACGATGACTATCGGGGCGCTGCGGATCCTGGCGATAAGCTGTGCCGGCGTCAGGGTGCTGCCGGAGGCCGTATCCACAATGCAGGTGCAGTCCTGAACCGGGGCGATAGCCGGGGCTGACGTCGTCGAGGAGGCCCCGTGGCATGCCGTCAGGGCCAGCGCGCCGCTAACAACCAGAGATTTTAACAAGCATTCCATATTAAACATAAATATCCGTTTTCTGTTTTATTGTTAGCATTTATTTTTATGCTGAGTATTTTTTCAGAATTATATGTAACAATGATAATGATTATCAAGATCATTCGTATTATCATTAATCATGTGGGTTTAGCCGAAACGTCGGGCCACGCGGCAGGGGGTTGTGCAGAGGGGCAGGAGGTGGGGAGCGTTAAACGGCGGTCGGGTTCGCGTCCTTCCCTGGACGGAACCCCGGCGTATTTTAGCCATCCGTGGAGCGGCTGATCTCCTCCCAGGCTTCGATATCGGCGCTCATCTGCTGAAGCTTCTCTTTAACAAACGTTACCGCGTCACTCCCCAGCAACAGCGACGTCGGTGGGGTCGGATGATTAATTAGCTCCAGCATTGCCCGCGCCGCCCTGCGAGGATCGCCCGGCTGGTGGCCGCTGCGCTGCATCCGCGTTTCGCGAATGGGGCCGAAGCTGCGGTCGTAATCGTCAATGCTGCGGGCTGCGCGCACCATTGAGCGTCCGGCCCAGTCGGTGCGAAACGATCCCGGCTGAACCGCCGTCACCGCGATATTAAAGGGCTTAAGCTCTTTGGTTAAGGTTTCGGAAATACCCTGCAGGGCGAACTTACTCCCGCAGTAGTAGCTGATGCCGGGCATGGTGATGAATCCGCCCATTGAGGTGATATTCAGAATGTGACCGGCGCGGCGCGCGCGGAACCAGGGTACAAAAGCTTTAATCATCGCCACCGCGCCAAATACGTTGACGTTGAATTGCGCCACGAGATCCTCGAGCGGCGACTCTTCCATGATCCCCTCGTGACCGTAGCCGGCGTTATTGACCAGCACGTCAACCGCGCCTATTTCCCGCTCTACGGCATCAACAAGCGGCGGGATGGCGGCAAAATCGGTGACATCCAGCACCCTGCCAAAGCACTGACCCGGCGACAGGGCCTCAAACTGCGCCCGGTCGCTCTCGTTTCGTAGCGTTCCGACCACCCGATGCCCGGCGCTGAGCGCCTCTTCGGCCAGAGCCCGGCCAAATCCGCTGCTGACGCCGGTGATGAAAAATAGTTTTGCTGAATGCATACGGCTTCTCCTTCATTAAATTGAGCAGGCAGAATAGGGCCGAACGGCGGTATGGCGTAGCCCCGATCCTCTTTAGTCTTTGCCTGTTCCTATGAGCCGTCTGGACGCGACGGGCTGGGAGTGTCACACTTCTCGCAGGTTCCCGCTTCTTTAACGCAGGCTTTATGACAACGACTGATGACCGGAAAATGGTGATGCTGCTGGACCGCCTGACTCCGCAGGAGGGCTACAACCTTACTGCGCTGCCCGATGTTCGCTTTTTGCGATCGAACCGACCGCTGCAGCGCACGCCGGTTTTATACGAACCGGGGATCGTTATTGTGGTGCAGGGGAGAAAGCAGGGGTTTCTCGGCAATGATGTCTATTTGTATGATGCCCGGCATTATCTGATGGTCTCCGTACCGGTGCCGTTTACCATGGAGACCGACGCCAGCGCAGCCGAGCCGATGCTGGCTATTTACATTCGCCTGGACTTCACCTTAGCCGCCGATCTGCTGCTGGAGCTTGACGGCCGCGGCACGTCGGCGGCCGCTGCGCCGCGAAGCATGATGTCGAGCCTGATGGATGAGCAGGTCGGCGGCTCGGTGTTACGCTTTCTGCAGATTATGGCTTCGCCGCTGGATGCGGAAATGCTCGGACCGTCGATGCTGCGGGAGATTTATTACCGGGTACTTACCGGCGAGCAGGGACCGGCGCTGCGCAGCGCCCTGCGGATGCAGGGCCAGTTTGGCAAGGTGGCGAAAGCGATCCGAAAAATCCATGCGCAATACGCTGAGAGCCTTGACGTTAGCGCCCTGGCAAAAGAGGTCGGGATGAGCGTTCCGACCTTTCACAGCCACTTCAAGGCGGTAACCAACACTTCGCCGATGCAGTACCTCAAATCAACGCGCCTGCATCAGGCCCGGCTGCTGATGCTGCGCCACAACCTGACCGCCTCCGCCGCCGGCGTGCGGGTCGGCTATGAGAGCATTTCTCAGTTCAGCCGCGAGTTTAAGCGGCTTTTTGGCCTGACGCCGGTGCGTGAAGTTGAGCGCATGAAGCGCAATTTTTCCCTGCCCGCCCCGGTTACGCCCTCCGCGTTTGTCTCATCGCATTGAGCCGGCCGTTGGGGCAGGCGGCGCTGCCTGGGCGTTCGTCGGCAGATCGTCGTCCTGCAGGATATGCTGGCGCAGGAGCGTCGCCAGGGTTGAAGGGTCGCCTCGTTCTATCGCCTCGACCATCGCGAAATGTTCCTGTGAAGACTGGACGATCCTCGCATGCGAGTTCCATTGCCCCAGCGCCGCGGAGGGAACCCGGCTGCGGAGTTCGAAAATCAGTTCAATCATGTCTTTGTTCGAGCAGGGGGCAAGCAGCGCGCGGTGAAAGGCGAGGTTGGATTCATACTGCTGCAGGATGGTGCCGAACTGAGTGTAGTGGTCAAACAATTCGGCGCTCTGGCGCAGCGCGGCTAGCTGTGCGGGCTGGATATGCTCGACTATATCGCTGGCCGATGCGCTCTCCAGCACCGCGCGGATGCGCGAAATATTGCGGCGCTGCTGCACGTCGGGCGAATAAACATGGTATCCGCGATTGGGAACATGCTGCACCAGCCGTTCAATGACCAGCTGATCGAGGGCGCGGCGGACATCGCTGCGCGTACACTCATAGCGTTCCGCCAGTTCGACCTGTTTCAGCCAGGCGCCTGGCTGGAAAACCCCGGTATTAATGTCCATCGCCAGCAGGTTGGCAACGTGCACCAGAGTGCTTTTACTTTGCATCATATCCTCAGCTCCTTGTCCTGGTTCCCGCGATTTTTTGCAGCCTGATAATGAACGGTTCCCGGCTTTGGCACCAGTTTAAACCGTCTGCCTATTGGCTTTTGCTCTGACCCAAAGCTGAATTGTGACATGAACCAGATCTTTTGTTAATAAATTGTTTATTAAATTGGCGCCAATTTTGGTTTTGTGTTTGAATCAATTTTGAACAGCCGATGAACGAGAAACAATTTATGCAACTATCAGTAATTAAGAATGATTCTGAGCATGCCGCCGGGCGTAGCCAGGCGCTTTACTATCGCGGCAGCACGACGATTTTTTCCAGCCGACACGATCCCCGCTTCCAGTACTGCCTGTACGTCCCGCCCGGATTCGATGGTGACAAAACCGGCTATCGCCTGGTCGTCGCGATGCACGGTACCGGCCGTTCGATGGTGCAATATCGGGATGCTTTTACCGAGTTCGCCCGCTACAACCGCTGCGTTGTTCTGGCTCCTCTGTTCCCCGTTGGGCCGCTAGGGGATGGGAATTCACACGGCTTTAAATACATCATTGAGCAGGATATTCGCTATGACCTGGCGCTGCTGGCGATGATTGATGAAGTGAGCGAGCTGCTGGATTACGGCTTTGGCAAGTTTCTGCTGTTCGGCTACTCGGGAGGCGGTCATTTCGCCCATCGATTCCTCTACATTCACCCGGAAAAGCTGCTGGGGGTCTCCATTGGCGCGCCGGGTTCCGTCACGCTGCTGGACGACAGCAAGGCCTGGTGGCCGGGGGTGCAGAACTTTGAGCAAATCTTTGGCAGGCCTCTGGATTACCGCGCCTTAAAAGAGGTGGCGGTGCAGCTGGTGGTCGGCAAGGTCGATCTGGAAACCTGGGAGATCACCCATCAGCCCGGCGGCCGGTACTATCTGCCGGGATGCAATGATGCCGGCGCTACCCGTATCGAACGTAATACCGCGCTGCTCAACAGCCTACGTGAACACGGCGTGCAGGCGGAACAAGAGATCGTGCCAAACGTCGGCCACGACGGCATGAAGGTGCTGGATGAAGTAAAAGACTTTTTCCTGCGCGTACTGCAGGCAAATCGCTGAGGAGCGAATAACGTGACGCAACCTTTTCCCTTAATCGAAATTTCCGGCACGCCGTACGAGCGGGGCTGCCAGTACGGTGAGCAGGCTAAGGCTCGGATCCACGCCAGCGTGGCCATTTACGGCGACCAGCTCAACGCCCTGCGGATCGGCCAGGAACAGCGCGATCGCCTGATTAATAGCTTCAGCGCCATCATCCGCGAGTTTGACGCAGACTATCTCGACGAAATGCGCGGCATTGCCTGCGCCTCCGGGGTTTCGCTGGAAGCGATTGTGATGATCAACGCCCGTACCGAAGTTATCGCCCAGGCGCGCAGCCTGCAGCAGTACCAGACGCCGCACGACGACAGCATAAAAGATGGCTGTACCGGCGCGGTGATCCTGCCGCAGCGCAGCCCGCACGGAAAACTGATTCATGGTCAAAACTGGGACTGGCGCGCGGAGTGCGCGGAGAGTTCGGTGGTGGTGAAAATTAAGCGTCAGCAGGGGCCGGATGTCCTGACTTTTGTGGAGGCCGGGGGGCTTGGCCGCAGCGGTATGAACAGCGCCGGTATCGCCATCACCGCGAACTATCTGCGCTGTGAGCGCGATTATCAGCAGCAGGGCGTCCCGCTGTCCTTGATCCGTCGCAAGGCGCTGGAACAGCAGCACATGGCGCTGGCGATGAAGGTGGTCGCCACCACGCCGAAGTCGTGCTCCAACAATATGATCCTCAGCACAAAAGAGGGCTTTGCCATCGATTTTGAATGCGCCCCGGACGAAAGCTTCACCCTCTATCCGCAAAATGGCCTGCTGGTGCATGCCAACCACTGGGAGAGCCTGCCCGCACGCTGCAAAGTTCGCGAAGAGGGCATCGATGCCTCGCCGGATTCGCTGTACCGCAGCTGGCGCGTCCATGAATTACTTAATGCCCATGCAAAACCGGGAGAAGAGGAGATGAAAAACGCCTTTTTCGATGACTTCGGCTCCCCCTATTCCGTATGCCGTCCGCCACGGCCGGGGTTCAGTAGCGATTTATCCGCCACGGTGGCGATGATCGTGATGACCCCCGCCGAGGGGATGATGGATGTGGTCCCGCTTCCGGCACTTAACCGCGACTTCACGCGCTACACGCTCGATTAACAGAGAGATTGGTATGAAAAAATTATTATCAGCTGTTGCCCTGTTACTGCCGGGCATGGTGGCGCAGGCGGCCGATGGCGAGGTTATCCGTTTTGCGCTGAATCAGGATATCCGCAGCAGCCAGCCGGGCGTCAACCGGGACGGAAACACCGATGATGTCCTGATGCACGTGGTGGAAGGTATGGTGGGCTACCGTGAAGACGGTACCGTGGGGCCGATGCTCTCGTCATCGTGGGACGTGAGTAATGAAGGTAAAACCTATACCTTCCATCTGCGTGAAGGGGTGAAGTTTCACAACGGCGACGCCATGACGGCGCAGGACGTGGTGTGGAGCTGGAAGCACTGGAACGACCCGAAAACCCAGTGGCGATGTTTGCGCGAGTTTGACGGCAGCGGGTTGATTCATGTCACCGACGTCAGCGCCCCGGATGCGCATACCGTGGTCATGACGCTGGAAAAACCGGTGGCGCTGTTTCTGGACACCCTGGCGCGCACCGACTGCGGCGCGGCCGCGGTTATCAGCCCTAAATCGGTTGCCGCGGACGGCGCCTGGATTGCGCCGATCGGCACCGGGCCATTCAGCTTCGGCGAGTGGAAGCATGGCGAATACGTTTCGTTGAAGCGTTTTGCCGACTACAGCGCGCTGGCGGGGAAGGCGGATGGCTTTGTCGGCGGCAAAAAGGCGCTGGTGGACGAAGTGCGCTTTATGGCGATCCCCGATGCGGCAACGGTGAAGGCGGGCCTGCAGTCGGGAGCGGTGGATCTGGCGCAGGTGAGCCCGATTGACGGCATCGACCTGAAAAAAGACCCCAATATCGCTCTGGAAGTGGCGCCGAACGCCCAGCGTCACGTGATGCTGATTCAGACCGACGACCCGCTGCTGAAAAACGTCAAGCTGCGCCAGGCGATAGCCTCTGCGCTGGACAGCGAACAGATCGCGCTGGGAACCAGCCAGAATCTGGCACAGGCGTCCAACTCCAACATTTCCGTGGCCTCAGCGTTTTACAGCAATATTCAAAAGCAGGGCTATAAGTACGATCCGGCCCGCACGGCTCAGCTGCTGAAAGAGGCGGGCTATAAAGGCGAGCCGCTGGAGATTATCGCCAATAAACGCGCGACCGTGCCGAGCTTTGACATGGCCATTATTATCCAGGCGATGCTGCAGTCGGCGGGAATTAACGCCCGCGTCACCACCATGGAGTGGGCGACCCAGCTTGAGCGCTATCAGTCAGGGCGCTATCAGATGATGACCTTCACCTACTCCGCACGCTTTAACCCGGCGCTGGCGTTTGAGCAGCTGGTGGGCGATAAAACGAAGCAGAAACGCAAGGTATGGGGCGATCCGCAGGCTATCGCCATGACCGATGAGCTGGCCACCGTCGACGATCCGGCGCGGATCCAGGCCATCACCGATAAGCTGCACCAGCAGATGATTGCTGATGTTCCGCTGATCATCTTTTATCCCGGGCTGGATATTGTCGCGCACCGTAAGGCTATCAGCGGCTATAAATCCTGGCTCGCCGCCGCTGCGCGGTTGTGGAACGTCAGCAAAGCCTGATGAGATAAGGAGACGCGCATGTTGCAGTTTCTGCTTACCCGTATTTTGACTGCTATTCCGACGCTGCTGCTGGTGACCGTGCTGGTCTTTCTGCTGACGCGCATGGTGCCGGGCGATCCGGCCCTGCTGATGCTGGGGGATATGGCCACGGAGTCCAGCCTCGCCGATCTGCGCCACAGCATGGGGCTGGATCAGGGGATCGTGCAGCAGTTCTTCATTTGGACCACAAACGTGCTGCACGGTGACTTTGGCCACTCAATCCAGAGCGGTCAGGCGGTGCTGCCTTTGATTCTGCAGCGCTTCGGCGTGACGCTAAGCGTGGTGCTGGTGGCCATCGTTATCGCCTCGCTGCTTGCGGTGCCTGCGGGAATGCTGGCGGCATGGAAACAGAACTCCTCCCTGGATACCGGGCTGGTGATGTTCTCTACCTTTCTGCTGTCGATCCCGAGCTTCTGGATGGGGCTGCTTATTCTGCTGCTGCTCGGCCTGAAGCTGGGCTGGCTGCCGGTTGTCGGCTACGTCTCATTGAGCGATGACCTGAAGGCGGGGCTGCTGTATCTGCTGATGCCGGTGATGACGCTGGTGCTGGTGGAGATCGGCGCGCTGGTGCGCATGATGCGGGCCAGTACGCTGGAGGTGCTGCGGCTGGATTACGTTTCCCACGCTCGGGCGAAGGGGCTGCGCGAGCGCGCGGTGTTAACGCGCCACGTTTTCCCGAATGCCTTCGGGCCGACGTGGACCCTGATTGGCCTGACGCTCGGCAACCTGCTTAGCGGAGTGGCGGTGACGGAAACGGTCTTCAGCCTGCCGGGGCTCGGCCGCCTGCTGGTGGACGCCATTTACGCCCGCGACTATCCGGTTATTCAGGGATGTATGCTGTTTATCGCCACGCTCTATGTGCTCACCAATCTGCTGATTGATGCGCTCTATCCACTGTTCAATCCGAGGGTTTCTGCGTGAAGAGAAAAAATATCGTCCTCGCGCCAAACGCCCTGCTGGGAATCGCGCTGATTGGCACCATCGCGCTGGCCGGCATCATCGGCTTTTTCTGGACCCCGCTGGATCCGTCGCGGATCAATATTCTGGCGCGGCTGCAGGCTCCGGGCGCGGGTCACCTGCTGGGCACCGACGAATACGGCCGCGACGTGCTGAGCCGCCTGCTGGCCGGGGCGAATGCCAGTATGACTATCTCCCTGGTAACGGTCGGCTTTGCGCTGTTGGTCGGTATTACGCTGGGGCTTATCAGCGGCTACCTGCGCGGCGCGGTGGACCGGCTGATTATGATGGTGACCGACGCGCTGCTGGCCTTTCCCGGCATCCTGCTGGCGCTGGCGCTGTTGAGCATTCTTGGCAACAACCGCTACGGCATTATTCTGTCGCTGGGCCTCGCCTACACCCCCTCGGTGGTGCGCATCGTTCGCGGGACCGTGCTGGGATTGCGCGAGGCGGAGTTTGTCTCTGCGGCCAGGGTCATGGGGCATAACGAATGGGCGATCCTGCGCCGTCATATTCTGCCCAACTGCCTGGCGCCCTTGACGGTGCTGGCAACCTCGATGCTGGGCTGGGTGCTGATTTCAGAAAGCGCGCTCTCATTTCTCGGTCTCGGCGTGCCGCCTCCGGAACCGACGTGGGGCAATATGCTGGCCGCCAGCCGCAGCTATCTCGCCCAGGCGCCGTGGCTGGCGCTCCTGCCGGGCCTCTGTATATCGCTGGCGCTGCTGGGGGTAAACATGCTGGGTGACGCGTTACGTGATTATCTCGATCCGAGGATGCAGTGATGAACAATACAACCGCCTTATTGCAGGTCAGCAACCTGCGGGTTAGCGTCGCGGGGCGAGAGGTCGTAAAAGGCATCTCATTTGCGCTCGCTTCCGGCGAAGTGCTGGCGGTGGTCGGGGAGTCCGGCAGCGGTAAAACTCTGGCGATGCGTTCTTTAATTTCGCTGCTGCCGACGGGAGTGACCAGCTTTGCCGATTCGCTAATCTTTGACGACCACGATCTCAATCACCTTACCGCGGAGCAGCTGCGCGACCTGCGCGGCGCGGGCATCGGTATGGTTTTTCAGGAGCCGATGACATCGCTAAATCCGGCGATGACCATTGGCCGTCAGCTTGATGAAGGGCTGGCATTACACACTCGCCTTAGCGAGCCCGCGCGAAGGGCAAAGATTATTGCGATGCTGGAGCGCGTCGGCCTGGCGGATGCCGGGAAATTACTAGGCGCATACCCCCATGAGTTTTCCGGTGGCATGCGCCAGCGGGTGATGATCGCCGCGGTCATGCTGCTTGAGCCGAAGCTGATCGTTGCCGATGAGCCGACCACCGCGCTGGACGTGCTGGTACAGCATGAGGTTATGGATCTGATGCTGGCGCTCACCGCCGAAAAGGGCAGCGCCGTTATTCTGATTAGCCACAATCTGTCGATGGTTGCACGCTATGCGTCGCGCATTATGGTGATGGAACAAGGCGAAATCGTTGAGCAGAACGACAGCCAGCGGCTGCTGGCCGAACCGCAGCACGCCTACACCCGGCGCCTGCTGGAAGCGCTGCCGGTACGCCAGCCGGCGCCGGACCGCCAGCGGCTGCTGGCGGCGGAAAGCGTGATTGCGCTGACGGATGTCGATATCCGCTACGTAGGCCGCAAGTCCTGGTTCCGCCCGCAAAAGGTGACGCACGCGGTCAAAGGGATCAGCTTTAACGTGCGCGCCGGCGAGACGGTGGCGCTGGTCGGCGCGAGCGGTTCCGGTAAAACCACCATCGGTAAGCTTATTGCGGGCATGCTAAAGGCCAGCCAGGGCGTGCTGGCGTTTCGCGGGCGGGCGCTCAATCCGGCGGATAAGGCGCTGATGACCACCTGGCGGCGGGAGTGCCAGATGATCCAGCAGGATCCCTTCTCCTCGCTTAACCCGCGGATGCGCGTCGCGCAAATTATCGAAGAGCCGCTGCTGCTGGTGGCAACGATGAACCGCAGCGCGCGCGAGCAGCGGGTGCGCGAGGTGCTGGATGAGGTTGGGCTGGGAGACCTGTTTATGTCCCGCTATCCTCATCAGCTTTCGGGAGGACAGCGCCAGCGGGTGGCGATTGCGCGGGCGATTGTCCGGCACCCGGCCTTTATTATTGCCGATGAGCCCACTTCAGCGCTGGATATGACGGTACAGAAACAAATTCTCGAACTGCTCAAGCGGCTCCAGCGGCACTACGGGTTCGCCTGCTTGTTTATTACGCACGATCTCGGCGCCGTGGAGCAGATAGCGGACAGGGTGCTGGTGATGGAAAAGGGGGTTCTGGTCGAGAGCGGCTGGAGTGATGAGGTTCTGGATAATCCTCAGCATGCCTATACGCAGCGGCTGCTAGGCTGCCTGCCGGTTCTTATAGCGCGGGAGCAGGGAGGCTACCAGCTGCAGCAGCCGGCATGAACGCGTCGCTAAGCGGATTGCGGGCGGGCA
Source organism: Klebsiella sp. BIGb0132 (assembly GCF_024810075.1). NCBI lineage: Bacteria > Pseudomonadati > Pseudomonadota > Gammaproteobacteria > Enterobacterales > Enterobacteriaceae > Klebsiella > Klebsiella sp. BIGb0132. Next base: position 363,814 of record NZ_JANUDW010000002.1, read on the forward strand.
GATGAAAAAATAGCGGCGTCAGGCCGCCGCTATTGTTTTGTCGCTATAAAAGAGGGCGTTACAGCGTAGGGTAGTCGGTATAGCCTTCTGCGCCGCCGCCGTAGAAGCTTTCCGGACGCTGCGGGTTGAGCGCCGCCTTGTGCTTCAGACGGGCAACCAGATCCGGGTTGGCGATAAAGTCGCGGCCGAAAGCCACGGCGTCAATCAGCCCTTTGCTAATCAGATCGTTAGCCTTTTCAACCGTGTAAGCACCCGCGCCGATGATGGCGCCCGGGAAGCGGTCGCGAACCTTCTGACGGAACTCATCGCTGTACGGCTGGCCACCGGCCCAGTCCGGCTCGGACATGTGCAGATAGGCGATGCCGCGTTTAGCCAGCTCTTCAATCAGATACAGGGCGTCGGCTTCTTCGTTCGGGCCATTATCGACGTTCTGGAAGCTGCCGATTGGCGATACGCGGATACCGATGCGATCGGCGCTCCACTCTTTACTGACCGCATCAACCACTTCCAGCACCAGGCGCGCGCGGTTTTCAACGCTGCCGCCGTATTGATCGCTACGCTGGTTAGAGGTTGGTGACAGGAACTGGTGCAGCAGGTAGCCGTGGGCCGAGTGCAGCTCAACGAGATCGAAACCGGCGTCGCGAGCGTTGCCTACCGCCTGGCGGAAGTCGTTGACGATCCCCGGGATTTCATCGAGCTCCAGCGCACGCGGCATCGAGGTATCGGCGCGCACGGCGTGGCCGTTCTCATCGCGCAGCGACGTACGGGTGCCGGCGCTGATGGCGGAAGGCGCAACCGGCGCCGCGCCGCCTGGCTGCAGGCTGTTATGCGAAATACGACCGGTGTGCCACAGCTGTACGGCAATATGTCCCGCTTCGGCGTGAACGCCGGCGGTGATTTTCTGCCAGGCCGCGATTTGTTCCGGGCTGTGCAGACCCGGGGCGCCGGCATAGCCTTTAGCCTGGGCGGAAATCTGCGTCGCTTCGGAGATAATCAGCCCGGAGCTGGCGCGTTGGCGGTAATACTCGGCCATCAGCGGAGTCGGGATATCGCCGGGCTCGATGCTGCGCAGGCGGGTCAACGGAGCCATAAACACGCGGTTAGGTACGGTGACCGCACCCACTTTCAACGGGGTAAACAATTTTGATTCGGACATAATGACTCCTGAGTAGACCGGTCGTCTCGTAATTCGTTAAATAAAAACGCCTGTTAAACGCCAGGCGCGGCAATAATACTTTTGGCATGGGCAAGGGCGCTTTCAAGCGGCGTTGCGCTGCGCGTAATCTTGGCCTGCAGGTTGGCGCCCAGCCACAGAGAGTAGAGCACCTGCGACAGCGTTAACGCGTCGCCGCTGAAGACCAGGCTGCCTTCCTGACGGCCCTTTTCCAGCGCTTCGCCAAGCAGCGAAATAATCTGGCTGGCGCCTTTATCCATCTCGGTACGCATCGACTCCGACAGATCGCAAACTTCCGCCGACAGCTTCACCGTCAGGCAGCCGCTGATAATGCCCTGCTGGCAAAACTGGGTCAGCGTATGCTGATAGTAGGCCAGCAGACGATCGCGATAGTTGCCTTCGCCGTGGGCGAAATGCTCCACCAGCCGCTGCAGATAGCCGGCGTAGTGATGTTCCAGCAGCGCAACCCCGTAAGCTTCCTTCGAGCGAAAATAGTGGTAGAAAGAGCCCTTCGGCACTTCCGCCGTTTTCAGCAGCTCGCTCAGGCCCATCCCGGTAAAGCCGCGGTGCATGCACAGCTGTTCGCCGGTGGCCAGGATATGTTCGCGGGTATCGCATTCGCTATGTTTGTTCATGCCGCTCACTGTAGTAGACCGATTGGTCTAATGCAAGCGATAATTTTAAATGATGCGTGGCGCAGAGGCTGAGCAACAAAAGTTGCCAACCGCGGATGAAACGTCTTCAATGAGAGAGAGAACGAGGTGACCGGAGGCGTGAGGTGGCAGAGCAGCTGGAGTTTTTCCCGGTACAGAGTCCGTGCCGGGGAATTTGTCAGTCGGACGAACGCGGCTACTGTCGCGGCTGTTTGCGCAGCCGAGAGGAGCGTTTCGGCTGGCAAACGATGAGCGACGTACAAAAGCAGGACGTTCTGCGGCTGTGTCGTCAGCGCCTGTTGCGCAAATTACGCGCGGCTAAGGCGGAAACAGCGGAAGAACCGCAGCAACCCTCACTGTTTTAATGGCAAAAATGGGTATACTCAAAGCACTTTTTTGTTGAGGACGTTGTTATGGTTCAGCGTATTGCTATGGCCCCGCAGGGGCCGGAATTCTCGCGTTTTGTTATGGGCTACTGGCGTTTGATGGACTGGAAAATGTCCGCCAAAGAGCTGGTCGGCTTTATTGAGCAGCACCTGGATCTTGGCGTCACAACCATCGATCATGCGGATATTTACGGCGACTATCAGTGCGAAGCGGCGTTTGGTGAAGCGCTGAAGCTGGCTCCGCATCTGCGTAGCCGGATGGAGATCGTCAGCAAATGCGGCATCGCCACGATGGCGCGGGCGGAAAACACCATTGGTCACTACATTACCGATCGCGACCATATTGTGCTCAGCGCCGAGCAGTCGCTGCGCAACCTGGCCACCGACCACCTGGATCTGCTGCTGATTCATCGCCCGGACCCGCTGATGGATGCCGATGAGGTCGCCGAAGCCTTCCTTGCGCTGCACCACAGCGGCAAGGTGCGCCACTTCGGCGTCTCTAACTTCACGCCGGCCCAGTTTACCCTGTTGCAATCGCGCCTGCCGTTTACGCTGTCGACTAACCAGCTGGAAATCTCCCCGGTGCATCAGCCGCTGCTGCTGGACGGCACCTTAGATCAGCTGCAGCAGCTGCGCATCAGGCCGATGGCGTGGTCCTGCCTGGGCGGCGGTCGTCTGTTTAATGATGAAAGCTTCCAGCCGCTGCGCGATGAGCTGGCCCGGGTGGCTCAGGAGCTGAATGCCGAAAGCATTGAGCAGGTAGTTTACGCGTGGATCCTGCGCCTGCCGTCGCAGCCGCTGCCGATTATCGGCTCCGGCAAAATTGAGCGCGTCCGCTCCGCGCTGGTAGCGGAAAAGCTGAATATGTCCCGTCAGCAGTGGTTCCGCATCCGCAAAGCCGCGCTGGGATACGACGTCCCGTAAGCGCAGCCAGAGCGCTCGCGGCGCCGGTGATATGCCCGATAAACCCGGATACGGCCCGCGCCGCATCCGGGTTTTTTCTTTTAGCGCCAGCGCCTCACGCGGTTCTCTCTTCTATGGTTCCGGCAACCGGGGCCTGCTCCAGCTGCGACAGCGCGCAGTAGAGGCGCCAGATAACCGCCGCCAGCTCCTTCGCCGCCGGCTGATGGTGATGATTAAGCGTGTCGCAAATGCGCTGCAGCTCCAGCAGCGTTGACGCCAGCGGCCGCTGCTGAACGCCGCGCTCGCTCATCACGTCCCGCAGCAGGCTGATGCACAGGTCGCGCACCTGAGAGAGCGGGTCGGAGCGGGTCTCCCACTCCCGAAGCTGCCACACCACGTGCGAACAGTTAAGCAGCACAACCCCCCAGCGCAGCAGCCAGCGGCGCGCCAGAGCATCCTGGCTGTTGCTCAGCTGGCTGATATGGTGATAAACCAGAGACTCAAACTCGTGCTCGCTGTGCTGCGGATGGCGGCTAAGCTGGTCGACAAAGTGACGCCGTAACGCTTTGATGTGGCGACGGCTCTTGCGCGCATCCGAGCCCGGGCTTATCACCGCGAAGGCAAGCCAGGCAAGGCCTACGCCGATGATTTTCCCGAGGTTATCGTTAAGGAATGCGGCAAAGTCGTACACCGGCGGGTTGGTCACCGAAATAAACGAGCCCATAAATACGATCAGCTGCCCCCACAGGCCCGCCAGTTTCGGCATCTGCAGCTTGAGCAGCTGCATGGTGGTGAGCAGCGGAAAAAGAAACAGCAAAAATTGCCATAAATCGGTTATCTGCACCATCAGGCCGAACTTCACCACGAAGCTGAATAGCGAAAGCAGCACCAGGGTGCGCATCAGCAGCGTCAGCGATTTAAACGGCGAGGGCGAGACGGAGTAGAGTACGCAGCAGATGGCGGCGAGGGTGAGCGCGGCGGCGCTGGACTGCCACTGGGTGCTGATGCCCCATGCCCCGACCATCACCAGCGCGCAGAAGGTTCGCACCCCGTTCCACAGCGCTTCCGCCTGGTCGGTGTGGCGGGCCAGCGCGGGCGCCGATGGGACGTTAAATTCGGTCACCGCCGTCGCGTTTTCCACCCGCGCTATCCAGCGGCTGCTCCGCAGATAGAGGCGGCAGAAGTAGCGCAGGCGCATCCAGAACGCCAGGTGCCGATAGTCGGCGGCGGCCCCGGGCGCCAGCGGGGCAATAATGCGCGCGACGGAGTAGAGATCGGCGCGCGGGCTGGCCAGCTCGCTCAGCAGGGTCTCCAGCACCGCGCGAGTATTTTTTGGCGCATCGGGCCAGTTAACCAGCAACCGGCGCAGGCTGGAGATGACGCTGGTCATACGCAGCTGCTGGTGCAGCAAATAGTTGAGCAGCGGGTTCTGCCGGCGGAAGCGGTAGTGGCTCCAGAAGGCCTGAATGCGCAGCAGGTTCATGGTGAGGATCTGACCAATAACGCTTTCGTGGGCGGTGCGAATCGCATCGGTGGTTTCCGGCACCCACAGCAGGCTGGCGTGCTCCAGCAGGCGGGCGTGCATATTTTTCAGCGCCGTCAACAGCGTGGTGCCGTCGGAGGTGCTGGGCAGGATCATCATCATGACCCCGCCGCAAAGGATCCCGACGATGACTTCACAAACGCGCGACTGGGCAATGGTCCACAGCTCGTTGGCGTCGGTCACGTTGATGACCGGAAAGGCAATAATGGCGCAGGTATAGCCGGCAAGCTGGAAAGCGTAGGCCACGTTGTTGGTGTACATCGCGCAGGCCCAGGTGCAGACCGCGATCCACGCCGAGATGCTGAATAAGAACAGCCACGGATCGTTCAGCGTATGGCCGGCCAGCAGCAGGGCGGCGCAGGCGCCGAGCAGGCTGCCGGCGATGCGGCCAAAGCTTTTGCTGATAACGCCGCCGACGGTAGGAAAGCTGACCACCGCCGCCGAGGTCATTGCCCAGTAGGGTTCGTCCAGGTTCAGCCAGTAGGCAACGCTCAGCGCCAGGCACATGGCAATGCCGTTGCGCAGGGCGTATCGCCACTGCGCCCGGCTGGCCTTAACCCACGGAAGCGCCCGCCACGACAGGGCCTGCACCTTCACTATGGTCGGCCAATGGAGACGGTGCAGGTGGTACCGGAGATAAGCGTTATCTCCGGCGGCAGGCCGCTCAACTCGATGCGTACCGGCACCCGCTGGGCCAGGCGAACCCAGGGAATATTTGGCTTAATATCCGCCACCAGCCCGGTGCCGCTTTCAACGCTTTGGTCAACAATGGCGCGGCCAATGCTGGAAACGTGACCTTGTAACTTTTGCTTGCTGCTATACAGAATAACCTCGGCGCTATCGCCGGCGCGGATATGGCGCAGCTTGGTTTCTTCAAAATAGCCAATAACGTAGAACGAATGGCTGTCTACCAGCGCGAACAGAGGGCGGCCAACGGAAGCGTAGTCGCCCACGCGGGTGGAGAGATTGGTGACCCAGCCGTCAACCGGCGCCTTAATCACGGTCTGGCTGAGCTGCCACTGGGCGTGTTCGAGGCTGGCCTGGGCGACGCCGGTTACGGCTTTGGCCGCGTCGAGGACCGCGTTCGCGGTACTCAGCGCGGTGCCGGCGCTTTCAAGATCTTCGGCGGAAATCACGTTGCGCGACAGGTCCCGGCGGCGGGCGGCGTCGCTGGCGGCCTTCGACTGCGCGACCTTAGCTTTTGCCAGCTCCGCGCGGGTTTTGGCCAGCTGCGCCTGGGCGTCGAGTAGGGCAATACGATAGGGCGTGTCATCGATCGTAAACAGCACCTCCCCGGCTTTTACCAGCTGGTTATCGCGGACGTTGAGCTGCAGGATGCTGCCGGAGACCTGAGGCGTGATGCCGACCTGCTCGGCGCGCACCTTGCCGTCGCGGGTCCACGGCGATTGGGTGTAGTAGTTCCAGACCAGCCAGGCGGCAATAATCGCCAGCGCAACAATCAGTAAAGTTGAGAAGTATTTTAGTTTTTTCATTGAGTTAACATTACCAGACGGTCAACAGAACCAGTGCAAGACACACTGAAAGCGCAAACAGGGAGAGATCCATCAGCAGCGGATGCCAGATGTCGCCGGCGTACATCCAGTCGCGCAGCTGACGATGTAGTATCAGCCAGAGAAAGAATCCCAGCAGGACGGCTTTAAACAAGGGAGGGAAATAGATAGAAGCGCCAAACACCAGGTCCTGGAGCGACAATCCGCAAGCGTTAAGACTCAGTTTCACAAGCAAAAATCCTTTGCCGTTGCAGGGAGAATGTCAGGTAATGCTATTATTTGCATTGTAAATCATTGTTTTCATATTAGTGAATCAGGTAATTCATTTGTTTTGATTATTTAAATGCTGCACACTATTCTAAAATCAGTATAATAACTTAGCAAGCTAATTATAAGGAGATGAAATTGGAATCGCCACTGGGTTCTGATCTGGCACGTTTAGTGCGCGTCTGGCGCGCGCTGATCGACCATCGCCTGAAACCTCTGGAGTTAACGCAGACGCACTGGGTCACGCTGCATAACATCCATCAGCTGCCGCCCGAGCAGTCGCAGATTCAGCTGGCGAAAGCCATCGGAATTGAGCAGCCCTCTTTGGTGCGTACGCTGGATCAGCTGGAGGAGAAAGGGCTCATTTCTCGCCAGACCTGCGCCAACGACCGGCGGGCGAAGCGTATTCGGTTGACGGAAAAAGCGGAGCCGCTGATCAATGAGATGGAAGAGGTTATCAGCAAAACGCGCGATGAAATTCTGGCCGGCGTCTCGACGCAAGAGGTTGAAATGCTGCTCGGTTTGATTCGCAAACTGGAACACAATATTCTGGATCTCCAGGCAAAAGATTAACCTGTCCAGGGCCTTGATCTCTCAAGGCCCTTCATCTTTTTTTACTTCACCTCACTCCACACGACGACGCGGTTGCGTCCGCCGCTTTTCGCTTCATACATTGCCGTATCCGCCCGCTTCACGCACTCCTCGGCGCTCAGGCTGCCGTCAACGGCGGTAAATACCCCGGCGCTGATCGTCATTCTTTCCGGCAGGGCGTCCTGTCGCTCGTTGACCGCGAGACGGATGCGCTCGGCGATAGCGCCGGCGTCCCCTGGACCGGTATTCACCAGCAGCAGGGCGAACTCTTCGCCGCCAATGCGGGCGGCCACGTCCTGCGGACGAACGTTTTTTTGCAGCACGTCGGCGGTAAACTGAATGACTTTGTCCCCCTGCACGTGCCCGTAGCTATCGTTAATGCGCTTAAAGTAATCGAGATCGCTGACAATCACCGACAGCGGCTGGGATGCCGAGGCTTTTGTCAGCTGTGCGTTGAGGGCGTCGTAGAAATAGCTGCGGTTATGCAGGCGGGTCAGCGGGTCGCGGATTGAGTTTTGGTAGGACGTCAGGTATTTATCGTTGGAGTGACGGTACAGCGTAAAGACATCACACAGCAGGACAAACAACATAAATAACGTGCTGATGGCTTCGAACGTCCGCGCGTGATACCACGAATACAGCATGTCGCTCTGCGGCATGAGCACCAGCAGCGTGAATATATAAGCCGAACAAAAGAATGCGCCGCTATACCAGAATATATTTTGCAATTGGCTTATATAAATTAACAGCGTCAGCGTTATTAGCCAGCTGACGACTAAAATTCGCCCGATAAAATTATGCCAAAGCGGGGAGAACTGATGGCTTAAATTGTCGACCAGCGCGATATTCAATAGCGGATGATTGCTTGAATAAAGCCACGACAGAGTAATTATCAGGATGGTAAAACTCAGGCAGCCCGTCAGAATAAGCGCATGTACCCTTTTGGTGAGACGCGGGCTATGGCGAAAGCGATATAAAACAATCGCGATAGTGAAGAGTATTACCATCATCGCGTTGCGGAAGGTAAAGAAAATCAGCGCGTCGTTGGCGTTAGGCATGGGGCCCTGGCTGCAGAGAAACCAGCCCGTGTGGCCGCTTAGCGTTCCCAACATCAGCAGCGCCGACCCGGCGAAGGCGCAGGCAATGGCGGTCAGGTACAGGCGCTCCCGAACGCACCAGTACTTCATTATCATGAAGCAGGAAATCGTGAGATGTAATATCAATAAAAATATTGTTAGCACCGGCAATAGCACCGGGCTGGCCGTAGATGTACGACTAATTAATGAGGAGGCAAATAAATGTATCAGACCGGTGGCAATAATACAGATAAGTAAATAGAGTAACACCTTGTTTAATAAAGGCCGTGAGTTAATTAGCATCTTCTTCATCCCTGGAAAATAATACGGCACGGAGCGACGTCATTGTCGCGCATGATGATGTGGGGCAGGGGTTATAATAAGGCCACGCGTGCGCTTAATATTGCGCCAGCGCAAATCTCCGTTCGTTAACGCCGCGGCGAGCTGAATCCAAAAGGAGAAAAAGTGGGGTCAATAGATTGATATTTGGGAATAATGCGGCCCCGCAGGGCCGCATGAAAAAAGATTAACGCGGGGAAACGGTAACCTGGCTGCCGCTGCCGGCAATCGCCACGCGCTGACCGATGGAGAACGGGGTGCTGCCCTGTTTCTGGACCACCAGAATGGTGTTGCCGTCGTCCTTACGGATTTCCAGCTCAACGCCCTGGGTTTTATTCATTGCGCCCTGCACGCCCTGACCGGCTACGCCGCCCGCCACCGCGCCTGCTGCCGTTGCCAGCGAACGGCCCGTGCCGCCACCGATGGTATTACCGAGGAATCCACCCAGAACTGCGCCGCCGATAGCACCGATGGCGTTGCTGTCATCGCCGCTTTGGATCTGTACCGCGCGGGTATGCACGATGGTGCCGTAAGTCACGCTCTGGACCTGTTTGGCTTCGGATGCGGAGTAAACATCACCGGAAAGGCCGCTGCTGCTCACGCAGCCCGCAAGAGTAAAACCAATCATCGAGACAGCCAAAACACGTAAAATCATTTATGAATCTCCTTCACCAAATAGTGTTCTGTTGAACTTCCATGTGGTCAATTATATGGCATTTAAGCGTCAGCTGGCATAGCTTCCGCGTGGACAATACAAAAAATAATAAGCACAGACGTCTTAACCATAGCTAAACGTACGCGCTTTACGCGAAACGCCGCGTTGATAACCACGAGGCTTCGGGCTTCTCTGCTCAGGCTTTGGCGCCGTTTGAAAGCGGCTAAAACCTGATTATCTGACAGCGGGAATGATTTAAGGTTTATCCGTTTTCGTGTTAAAAAAAATTATTGTCCCATAGCAATGACCCCGTCTTTATGATGGAGTGTCGCTATACCAGAGTCATGGAATGAAGGAAGGCGTATGAAATCAGGTCGCTATATTGGCGTAATGTCCGGCACCAGCCTGGATGGCATCGACGTTGTTCTGGCGGTAATTAATGAAAGTATTGTGGCCCAGCAGGCCAGCCTGTCCTATCCCATCCCTGTTGCTATAAAAGAAGAGATTCTGGCCATCTGCCAGGGACAGACGCTCACTTTATCGCAGCTGGGGCAGCTTGATACGCGCCTCGGGCGGCTGTTTTCCGATGCGGTGCGGGCGTTGATGCGCCAGGAAAATCTGCAGGCCTCGGAGATTGTTGCGATTGGCTGCCACGGGCAGACGGTCTGGCACGAGCCGATGGGCGATGCGCCTAATACCCTGCAGATCGGCGACAACAACCAGATTGCCGCCCATACCGGCATCACGGTGGTGGGGGATTTTCGCCGTCGCGATATGGCGCTTGGGGGCCAGGGCGCGCCGCTGGTTCCGGCCTTTCACCACGCGCTGCTGGCCCATCCGGTCGAGCGCAGGATGGTGCTAAACATTGGCGGCATCGCTAATCTCTCGCTGCTGGCGCCCGGCCTGCCGGTACGCGGCTACGACACCGGTCCGGGCAACATGCTGATGGACGCGTGGATCTGGCGCCAGTGCGGCAAGCCTTACGATAAAGATGCGCAGTGGGCCAGCGAAGGCAAGGTGCTGCTGCCGCTGCTGCAGGAGATGCTCAGCGATCCGTGGTTCGCGCTGCCCGCGCCGAAGAGTACCGGTCGCGAATACTTCAACTACGGTTGGCTGGCGCGGCATCTGGCGCGCTATCCCGGCGTTAGCGCGCAGGACGTTCAGACCACCCTGACGGAGCTTACCGCGGTGACGATCGCCGAGCAGGTGCTGCTCAGCGGCGGCTGCGAACGCCTGCTGGTGTGCGGCGGCGGGGCCCGTAATCCGCTGCTGATGGCGCGGCTGGCGGCGCTGCTGCCGGGTACGGAGGTCTCTACCACCGACGCGGCGGGGATCAGCGGTGACGATATGGAAGCGCTGGCCTTTGCGTGGCTGGCGTGGCGGACTATCTCCGGGCTGCCCGGTAACCTGCCGTCGGTGACCGGCGCCAGTGAAGCCTCCGTTCTTGGCGCTATTTTCCCGGCGAATGCGCCGCAGAATCAGAGTTAACTGAACTCGCTCTATTTTATTAACCGGTAAACTGGATGAAGTGAGTGGAGGGTCAACACCCTCCCGGACCGGGAAAGTCGAAGGCAACCAAATGAAAAAAATCCTTATCGCAGTGATCCCTTTTATGCTCGCAGGCTGCAGCTATTACAATCAGTTTGCCGAGCGCATGCAGACCGATACGCTGGAGTATCAGTGCGATCAGAAACCGCTGACCGTTCATCTCAATAACGTCCGCCAGCAGGTGAGCTTCATTTACGATAACCAGCAGCTGAATCTGCAGCAGGGGCTCTCGGCGTCGGGGGCTCGCTACACCGACGGCGTCTACGTCTTCTGGTCAAAAGGCGACGGGGCTACCGTCTACAAGCACGACCGCGTGGTGCTGGAAAACTGCCAGCTGCAAACCGCCAAACGTTGAGATTTCCGTCCCGGGGGCGCACAATAACGCCACCCGAAGACTCTTTTCTCAATGGCCATGTCAGACAACGACGAATTGCAGCAAATCGCGCATCTGCGCCGAGAGTATACCCGTGGCGGCCTGCGTCGCCACGATCTTCCCGCCGAACCGCTGGCGCTGTTTGAGCGCTGGCTCCGACAGGCCTGCGATGCCCGCCTGGCCGACCCCACGGCGATGGTGGTGGCCACCGTTGATGAAAGCGGCCAGCCCTACCAGCGCATCGTGCTGCTAAAGCACTATGACGAAAAGGGGCTGGTGTTTTATACCAACCTCGGCAGCCGTAAAGCGCACCAGATCGAAAAAAATCCCCGCGTCAGCCTGCTGTTTCCGTGGCATATGCTGGAGCGCCAGGTGATGGTCACCGGCAAAGCTGAACGTCTGTCGACGCTGGAAGTGGTGAAGTACTTCCACAGCCGCCCGCGCGATAGCCAGATCGGTGCCTGGGTCTCCCAGCAGTCGAGCCGTATTTCTGCCCGCGGCATCCTTGAAAGCAAATTCCTTGAGCTGAAGCAAAAGTTCCAGCAGGGCGAAGTGCCGCTGCCGAGCTTCTGGGGCGGGTTCCGCGTCAACATCGAGCAGATGGAGTTCTGGCAGGGCGGCGAGCATCGTCTGCACGATCGTTTTCTGTACCAGCGGCAAAACGCAGGCTGGCAAATCGACCGTCTGGCGCCATAAAGGACGCAAAATGTTGTTTTAAGCGCTGGTGCTACGTTCCCCGGCGCTTTATTCTATAGGCTTCATTTTTCACGCTGCATCGTAGCCATCCGTGCCTGCTCGCTCCGGTAGCTTACCCGCGTAAGCGCCAGAGGATCCCCACGCGTGCCGCTGTGATGCAGCCTGAATCATTTTGTGCAGTATTTTTTCGCGTCTGGCGAAAAGTCGTGTACCGGCAAAGGTGCAGTCGTTTATAGATGGAGAATTTGATGGCAAGCAGTAACTTGATTAAACAATTGCAAGAGCGGGGGCTGGTAGCCCAGGTGACGGACGAGGAAGCGTTAGCAGAGCGACTGGCGCAAGGCCCGATCGCGCTCTATTGCGGCTTCGATCCTACCGCCGACAGCTTGCATTTGGGGCATCTTGTTCCATTGTTATGCCTGAAACGCTTCCAGCAGGCAGGCCATAAGCCTGTGGCGCTGGTGGGTGGTGCGACCGGTCTGATTGGTGACCCGAGCTTTAAAGCCGCCGAGCGTAAACTGAACACCGAAGACACGGTGCAGGAGTGGGTTGATAAAATTCGCAAACAGGTCGCGCCTTTCCTCGACTTTGACTGCGGTGACAACTCGGCTATTGCCGCGAATAACTACGACTGGTTTGGCGGCATGAACGTGCTGACCTTCCTGCGTGATATCGGCAAGCATTTCTCCGTCAATCAGATGATCAATAAAGAAGCGGTTAAGCAGCGTCTGAACCGTGACGATCAGGGCATCTCCTTTACCGAGTTCTCCTACAACCTGCTGCAGGGCTATGACTTCGCATGCCTCAACGAACTGCACGGGGTTGCGCTGCAAATCGGTGGTTCGGATCAGTGGGGTAACATTACCTCCGGTATCGACCTGACCCGTCGCCTGCATCAGAACCAGGTATTTGGTCTGACCGTTCCGCTGATCACCAAAGCGGACGGCACCAAGTTCGGTAAGACCGAAGGCGGCGCGGTATGGCTGGATCCGAAGAAAACCAGTCCGTACAAATTCTACCAGTTCTGGATCAACACCGCGGATGCCGACGTCTATCGCTTCCTGAAGTTCTTCACCTTTATGGAAATTGACGAGATCAATGCCCTCGAGGAAGAAGACAAGAACAGCGGCAAGGCGCCGCGCGCGCAGTACGTGCTGGCGGAACTGGTTACGCGTCTGGTTCACGGTGAAGAGGGCCTGATCGCCGCTAAACGCATTACCGAGAGCCTGTTTAACGGCAACCTGAGCGAGCTGAGCGAAGCGGACTTCGAGCAGCTGGCGCAGGACGGTGTGCCGATGATTGAAATGGAACAGGGCGCCGACCTGATGCAGGCGCTGGTGGATTCCGAGCTGCAGCCATCCCGTGGCCAGGCGCGTAAAACCATCGCCTCCAACGCGGTGACCATCAACGGTGAAAAACAGGCCGACCCGGAGTACGTCTTCGGCGATGGCGACCGTCTGTTTGGTCGCTATACCTTACTGCGCCGCGGTAAGAAAAATTACTGTCTGGTCTGCTGGAAGTAATTGCGTAAAGGCAGGGGCGTGGGAAACCACGCCCCTTATTTTTTGCTGTCAGGTATCCAAGATGAAGAATATCCTCGCCATCCAGTCCCACGTTGTGTTTGGCCATGCCGGCAATAGCGCCGCCGAGTTTCCGATGCGCCGTCTTGGCGCCAACGTCTGGCCTCTCAACACCGTGCAGTTCTCAAACCATACCCAGTACGGTAAATGGACCGGCTGCGTTATGCCGCCGGCGCATCTGAGCGAAATCGTGCAGGGCATCGCTGATATTAATCAGCTTCAGCGCTGCGACGCGGTGCTCAGCGGCTATCTGGGATCGGCGGAACAAGGCGAACACATTCTCGGGATTGTTCGTCAGGTGAAAGCGGCCAATCCGGCGGCAAAATATTTTTGCGATCCGGTGATGGGCCATCCTGAAAAGGGTTGCATCGTCGCGCCGGGCGTGGCCGAGTTTCACGTGCGCCATGCGCTGCCTGCCAGCGACATTATTGCGCCGAATCTGTTGGAGCTGGAAATTCTCTGCGAGCATCCGGTGGCGAACGTCAGCGAAGCGGTAGCCGCCGCGCGCGAGCTGATTGCTCAGGGGCCGGAAGTGGTGCTGGTGAAGCATCTCTCGCGCGCCGGGATTAGCATGGATCGTTTTGAAATGCTGCTGGTGACGCGTGACGAAGCCTGGCATATCAGCCGTCCGCTGGTGGACTTTGGCCTGCGTCAGCCGGTAGGCGTCGGGGATGTGACCAGCGGACTGCTGCTGGTGAAGCTGCTGCAGGGGGCCAGCCTGCGCGATGCGCTGGAGCACGTTACCGCTGCGGTATACGAAATTATGCTGGCGACTAAAGGAATGCAGGAGTATGAGCTGCAGGTCGTGGCGGCGCAGGATCGCATTGCGCAGCCGGAGCATCTCTTCAGCGCCACGCAGCTCTAGGCGCCGATAGCCTGCCCGGAATCGCGTCCGGGCAGGGACATCAATCTTACTTCAGACCTTCCGCTTCCAGCGCAGCCGCCACCGACGGGCGTGCGGCGATGTGCTTCATCCACGCCTCGATATGACGATAGCCTTCCATATTCAGCTTCACCGCGTACGCCCAACGCAGTACGGTAAACAGGTAGCCATCGGCGATGGTGAAGCGATGGCCGTTAAGCCACTGCTTATCCTGCAGCGATTCGTCAATGTACTGCAGCTTCTTCGCCAGCTGCGCGCGTACCGTCGGTTTGTAATCCTCCGGCGTATCCGGACGAAACAGCGGGGTGAAGCCTTTGTGCAGCTCGGTGGCAACGTAGTTGAGCCATTCCAGAGTCTGGTAGCGGGCAACGGTGCCCACCGGAGCCAGCAGCTGCCGGTCCGGGACGCGATCGGCAATGTACTGCATAATCGCCACCCCTTCCGTGAGCAGCAGTTCGTCGTCAAGCAGCAGCGCCGGAACCTGGCCTTTCGGGTTAATCAGCAGGTAATCATCCCCGTTTTCAAGGCGTTTTTTCATCACGTCAACGCCCTGTAAGGTGAAGTCCAGCCCGCTTTCGCGCAGGGCGATATGCGAAGCAAGAGAACAGGCGCCGGGTTTGTAGAACAGTTTCATCGGTAACTCCTCGTGGCTGCAGTTTTCTGTATGTTAGTCCGCCCAGGGGCAAAAAAAAAGCCGCTAACGAAAGGTTAGCGGCTAAATTAAAGGGTTTTCCCGGCGCGATTAGGCGGTTGCTGTCTCGCGCTCTTTCGCGACGCTATCGTCGTCCAGAGTCATACGATTCAGCTTCGGCGCCGTCAGCAGCATCAGCGCGGCGATAACCGCCGTCACGATACCAATCTGCATGAAGACGTGGCCGTAAACGTTCAGAGAGACCAGCGGGTCGGTCACGTTTTCCGGAACGGCCATCAGGTTAGCAATCTTACCGGCAATAATTGCCGCACCCGCGGTGGTCAGGAACCAGCTGCCCATGATGAAGCCCATCAGACGCTGCGGAACCAGCTGGGCAACCATTGCCAGGCCGAGGCCGGAAATCATCAGCTCACCGATACTCTGCAGCGCATAGCTCAGGATCAGCCAGTTTACCGACACGATACCGGCATCGCTGGCGAACTTGGTGCCCAGCGGCAGCACCAGGAATGCGCCAGAGCACAGGATCATCCCGATAGCGAACTTGTGCGGCATCGGCAGACGGTCGCCCATCTTGTTATAGATGGCGGCCAGAATCGGGCTACCAACCATGATCCAGAACGGGTTCAGCGCCTGGAACTGCTCCGGCTGGAAGCTGATGCCCATAATCGCGTGCTCAACGTTGCGGATAGCGAAGAAGTTCAGAGAGGTCGGCATCTGGCTGTAAAGGACGAAGAAGACGATCGCCTGCACCATCAGAATGAAGGCGACAATCATCTTACGACGCGCGGCGCCCTTCATAGCGATAGCTTCTTTGGCGAAGATGATGACGATACCCAGCGCGACCACGCCCAGAACCATACGGGCGATGCCCTGGTTATGCAGCAGCCAGGTGGCAATCACTACCAGAATAACCACGCCCACGATAGTCGCCAGCAGTTTGCCGTAATGAACCGGTGCGAAGTCGGGTTTAGAACCGTAGTTTTTCACCCATTTCTTGCAGAACATAAAGTTCACAAGCGTAATCAGCATGCCGACAAAGCTCAGGGAGAAGGCGATACTCCAGCCGAACTTCGCTGCCAGCCACGGAGTAGCCAGCATAGAGAAGAACGAACCGATGTTGATGGACATGTAGTACATGGTAAATGCACCGTCCAGGCGCGGGTCGTCTTTCTCATAGCAGGTAGAGAGCAGGGAGGACGGGTTCGCCTTAAACAGGCCGTTACCGACGGCGATTGTCGCCATACCCATATAAACGATAGCGGCGTCGTGTCCGGAGTACGCGACCAGCGCGTAGCCGATAGCCAGGACGATAGTCCCCAGCATAATGACGCGCTTGGTGCCGAGCACTTTATCGCCCAGCCAGCCGCCGATAGCCACGAGGCCGTAGACCAGCGCGCTGAAGGAGGAGAAGAGTGTAATAGAATCCGCTTCTGACATACCCAGCTGTTTGACCAGGTAAACGGCCATGATCCCTTGCAGGCCGTAATAACCAAAACGCTCCCATAATTCGATCGAGAAGATCAGATAGAACGACTTCGGCTGTTTGAAAGCGTTCAAACTCACGCTTTCTGCTGGTTTATTGTTTGCAGTTGACACATATACCTCTTTTTTTACATCCCATATTAACGGGGGGTGTTCGGGGCGCAATCTTCGATGACCGCCGCCTTTATAGTTATTCTGGAGGGAAAACGGCAGGTAATGTTCACTATCCTGACCGTTCAGGCAATACCTTTGTAATAATCTGTTACACATAACCAATGCATTATAATGCGCCGGTCATTCAAATGTTATGCAGAGTTAAACTTCACCGATTTGCTATTGGTGATATTTTTATCTGTCTGCATCCGCAGGATGACGCATAAAGGCGATATATTCTGCTGATTAGCCTTGAACCTAGTGATATAGGCCATAATCCTAAAAAATGATGGGGTATTGTCCTGATAAGCAGGGCTGCGCTATGGCAATTGCTGGCTTTCGTTATCAAGTGAGCAACAACAAATTAACATTAAGTTGCGCAGATGATCTGGATCACAAATGTATAGAAATTTTTTCTTCGTAAAAAATGATTAACCTGGCTGAGCGTTATATAAGCAGATGATCGCCCTGTTAACTGGCGAAATTATGGCGAAAGTGGCAGGGTGGAAAGGGGCTTAACAGTACCATTACCCCAGGCAGGGTAATGGTATTGTCGAGTTTCAGGCTGCGTAGACTTTTTCTTTGAACTCGCAGAGGTCTTCGATCAGGCAGGAGCCGCAGCGCGGCTTGCGGGCAATGCAGGTATAGCGCCCGTGGAGAATAAGCCAGTGGTGGCAGTCCACCTTAAATTCGGCGGGAACCACCTTCAGCAGCTTCTCTTCGACCTGCTCGACGTTCTTACCCGGGGCAAACTGCGTCCGGTTGCACACGCGGAAAATATGCGTGTCGACCGCAATCGTCGGCCAGCCGAAGGCGGTATTGAGCACCACGTTGGCGGTTTTGCGCCCGACGCCGGGCAGCGCTTCCAGCGCGGCTCTGTCCTCCGGGACTTCGCCATTATGCTGCTCCAGCAGGATCCGGCAGGTCTTAATGACGTTTTCGGCCTTGCTGTTAAACAGGCCGATGGTTTTGATATATGACTTAACCCCGTCGACGCCAAGGTCGAGCATCGCTGCCGGAGTATTGGCGACCGGATAGAGCTTTGCCGTCGCCTTATTGACGCTGACGTCGGTCGCCTGCGCCGAGAGCAGCACCGAGATCAGCAGCTCAAACGGCGAGCTGAAGTTGAGCTCGGTGGTGGGATGCGGATCGTTATCCCGCAGGCGGGTCAGAATTTCCAGACGTTTACTCTTATTCATCAGGCTTTCCCTGCGGCATCAGAGGGCGCGACGACCGGGGCTTCGGCAACTGCCGCCCGGGCCTTGCGCTGTTTGCTGCGCTCATCGATGAGATATTTGACCGCCAGCATCATCCCGAGGCCGATAAACGCCCCCGGCGGCAGCATCGCCAGCAGGAACGGGGTGTCGGTATGGAAGACTTCGATGCGCAGCGCTTTTGCCCAGCCGCCGAGCAGGCTATCGGCGCCGTCAAACAGCGTACCGTTACCAATGATTTCACGCAGCGAGCCGAGGACAAACATGGCGCAGGTGGCCCCCATGCCAATCGAGAAACCATCCAGCGCCGAAAGGGCCGGCCCCTTTTTCGCCGCGAAGGCCTCGGCGCGACCGACGACAATACAGTTGGTCACAATCAGCGGGATAAAAATCCCCAGCGACTGATAGAGGCCGTAGGCGTAGGCGTTAATCAGCATCTGCACGACGCTCACCACCGAGGCGATGATCATCACGTAAATAGGAATACGGATCTCGGCCGGCGTCCAGCGGCGCAGGCTGGAGATGGTCAGGTTGGTGAGGGTCAGCACCAGAGTGGTTGCCAGCCCTAGCCCCAGCGCATTGGTGGCGGTGGAGGTCACGGCGAGCAGAGGACACATCCCCAGCAGCTGGACCAGCGCCGAGTTGTTTTTCCACAACCCCTGGACAATAACGTCTTTTACTTCGCTCATGGTCTAGTCTCCACAGGCGGTGAATTCGGGAATCTGCGTTGGCAGCGTTTGTGCGTACAGGCCGGCGCGCTTAACCGCGTTGACGACCGCGCGCGGCGTAATGGTCGCACCGGTAAACTGGTCAAAATCGCCGCCGTCTTTCTTAACCGCCCAGCGGCTGTCGCTCTGTCCATGAATAACTTTGCCGGCAAAATGGGTGATCCAGTCAGAAAGACGCAGCTCAATTTTATCCCCGAGGCCCGGCGTTTCGTGATGCTCGGTGACTCGGGTGCCGAGGACGGTGCCTTTAAAATCTGCGGCAACCAGCAGCTGAATCGCCCCGGAGTAGCCGTCCGGCGCGGTGGTTTCCATGACCGCGCCCACCGGGATGTCGTTATTTTTAGCGATCCAGATCTTATGCTGCCCTTTGCCCAGAGCCGGAGCGGAGGCCAGATAGCAGCTCTTCAGCAGATCGTTATTATACAGCTCTGCCGGCAGCACCTGGTCAAAAAGCGCCTTTTGCTGTCGGGACGCCTGATCTTCAATCGTCGATTTGGTCAGCTCATTGATAGCCGCCGTCAGGCCGGTGGAGCCGGCGGCGAAAAGTGCCAGCGTGATGCCGTGTTTGCGCATGCTTTTTAACATGACGGGTCCTCAGCGGTGGCCGTACACGCGGGGCCGCGTGTAGTAATCAATCAACGGAACGGTAATATTCGCCAGCAGCA
This sequence comes from Klebsiella sp. BIGb0132, assembly GCF_024810075.1. Taxonomy (NCBI): domain Bacteria; kingdom Pseudomonadati; phylum Pseudomonadota; class Gammaproteobacteria; order Enterobacterales; family Enterobacteriaceae; genus Klebsiella; species Klebsiella sp. BIGb0132. Next base: position 382,886 of record NZ_JANUDW010000002.1, read on the forward strand.
CGGCGAAGGCTACGCCGTCAGGATAGCCGCCGAAGCTGCGAATCAGCCAAACCAGCAGGCCCGCCAGGGCGCCGAAAATAAGGCGCCCGCGGTTGGTGGTGGAGGCGGTTACCGGATCCGTCAGAATAAAGAACGCGCCGAGCATGGTGGCGCCGGACAGCAGATGTATCTGCGGCGCGGCCAGGCTCTGCGGTGAGAAAAACCAGCCGAGCGTGGAGCAGACGGCCAGGCTCAGCAGGAAGCTGAGCGGGATATGCCAACGGATCGTCTTCTGCCACAGCAGGAACAGCCCGCCGACCAGATAAGCAATATTCACCCACTGCCAGCCAAGCCCTGCCAGAGCGCCGCCAAAAATCGGGTACTGGAGGATCTCCTTCACCTCGTGGCCCGCGTGCAGCGAGGTTTTAAAGGTGTCCAGCGGCGTGGCCTGGCTGATACCGTCGACCCCGAGACGCAGGGCGTTCATATCGCCACCGGCGGCGGTGTGGCCGGTGAAAATGACCCGCAGCGCGTCGCTAAAGCCTGGAATGTGGGCCGCAATCTCCTGCGGCGGCAGCCAGGAGGTCATCTGCACCGGGAAGGAGATCAGCAGCACCACGTAGCCAATCATGGCCGGGTTAAAGGGGTTATGCCCCAGCCCGCCGTACAGCTGCTTGGCGATGATCACGGCAAAGGCGGTACCCAGTACCACCATCCACCAGGGGGCAAGGGGCGGAATGCTGACGGCCAGCAGCAGGCCGGTCAGCAGCGCAGAGTTGTCGGCCAGAATGGCGGCAACATTTTGCTTGCGCAGCTTGAGGATAGCGGCTTCGGTGCCCCAGGCGGTTAAGGCGGCGAGAATAAGCTGCAGCACGGTGCCCCAGCCGAAAAACCAGGTCTGCACCACGATGCCGGGCACGGCGGCGAGCAGCACCAGCAGCATAATCCGCGAGGTCTGACGCTGGTTGTGGGTATAGGGAGAGCTTGCGATTCTGAAAACCATTTAATCCTCGTTAACTGCCTGCCGGGATGCTTTCCTGGCCTGAACTCGGGCGATTGCTTCGGCAACTGCAGCCTTGCGCGGATCGTCATTGGCGGCGGACCCGACGTCGGCCGCCTGCTGCTCGGCCTTGCGGGCCTTGGCGCGGGCGATCGCGGCTTCTACTGCGGCCTTACGCGGGTCGACGGCTTCGGCTTCCGGGGCGACGGCAGTGGCCTCTGCCTGCTGCTGTTCGGCCTTGCGGGCCTTGGCGCGGGCGATAGCGGCTTCTACCGCGGCCTTGCGCGGGTCGACGGCTTCGGCTTCCGGCGCGACGGTAGTGGCCTCAGCCTGCTGCTGCTCGGCCTTGCGGGCCTTGGCGCGGGCGATGGCGGCTGCTACCGCGGCCTTGCGCGGGTCGACGGCTTCGGCTTCCGGAGCGGCAGCGGTGGCCTCCGCCTGCTGCTGTTCGGCCTTGCGGGCCTTGGCGCGGGCGATAGCGGCTTCTACCACGGCCTTGCGCGGGTCGACGGCTTCGGCTTCCGGGGCGGTAGTAGTGGCCTCCGCCTGCTGCTGTTCGGCCTTGCGGGCCTTGGCGCGGGCGATAGCGGCTTCTACCGCGGCCTTGCGCGGGTCGACGGCTTCGGCTTCCGGGGCGGCAGTAGTGGCCTCCGCCTGCTGCTGCTCGGCCTTGCGGGCCTTAGCGCGGGCGATGGCGGCTGCTACCGCGGCCTTGCGCGGGTCGAGATCTGCGTCGGCCGACGGCTTGGGCGCGGACTCAGCCAGTTCGTTTTTACGGGCGCGCGCCTGCGCTTTACGCGCTTCGCGCGCGGCGATGGCTTCACTATTGTCCGGCTTAGCGCCCGCCTGAATGACGATCGGCTGCGCCGCGTCCTGCTGTTTTTCACGCACGCGGGCGAGGGCGGCGTTAATCGCCGCGCTATCTTTGGCGGCGGGCTGCACGGCGGACTGTTTATGCCGCTCGAGGCGCGCGGCCTTATCGCGCTCCAGACGCGCCTGGCGTGCTTCAAAACGAGCCTTGGCTTCCGCCGCACGCTTCTCTTCCAGGCGAATCTCCGCGATCTCGGCCTTCTCCTGACGGAAGTACTGCACCAGCGGAATATTGCTCGGGCAGACCCAGGCGCAGGCGCCGCACTCAATGCAGTCGGCCAGGTTGTGGGTCGTGGCCTTGTCGTGCTGCTGGCCTTTGCTAAACCAGTACAGCTGCTGCGGCAGCAGATCGGCAGGGCAGGCATCGGCGCAGGCGCTACAGCGAATGCAGCCCTTTTCCTCTTCCGCTTCGCCCATTTCACTGGCCGATGGGGCCAGCAGGCAGTTGGTAATTTTGACCACCGGCACGTCGAGCCACGGCAGGGTAAAGCCCATCAGCGGGCCACCCATAATCACCATCGGCTCAGCGCTGGGGCAAAAACCGGCATCATCCAAAAGATGGCGTACCGGCGTGCCCAGCCGGGCCCAGACGTTGCCCGGGCGCGAAACCGCTTCCCCGGTTAAGGTCACCACGCGTTCGGTCAGCGGTTCGCCATCGATCACCGCGCGTTTAACCGCGTAGGCGGTGCCGACGTTTTGCATCAGGATCCCGATATCGGAAGAGCGGCCGCCGTGGGGCACCTGCTTTCCGGTGAGGATCTGCGTCAGCTGCTTCGCGCCGCCGGAGGGATATTTGGTTGGGATCACGCGCAGGGAGATGCCGTGCGCATCGCTCAGTACCGCACGCAGCATGGAGATTGCCTGCGGCTTGTTGTCTTCAATGCCGATCAGCACCTGGCTCGGCTGTAAAATATGGGCCAGGATGCGAATGCCGTCGATAATCTGCGCCGCACAGTCCTGCATCAGACGATCGTCGGCGGTAATGTAGGGCTCGCACTCGGCGGCGTTAATAATCAGGGTGTCGATTTTGTCGCCGCCGCCGCGCAGCTTGATGCCGGTCGGGAAGCCGGCGCCGCCCAGCCCGGCCACGCCGAACTGGTGGATGCGCTCGATAAGCTCTTCGCGGGATTTGCTCTGGTAGTCACTCCAGCCGTCGCGTTCAATCCAGCGGTCTTCACCATCGGCATCAATGATAACGCTCATCTCCGCCAGCGCGGAGGGGTGCGCCGTCGAATGCGGAGCGATGGCGCTGACGATACCCGACGTCGGGGCGTGAACGGGCAGCATTTTTCCCCAGCCGCGGGTAAGCGGCTGGCCGCGCAGGACGCGATCGCCGGGCTGCACGCAAAGCTCGCCCTCTGCGCCAATATGCTGCTTAAGCGGAATAACAAACTGCTGCGCAAGGGAGACCTGGCGCAGCGGCGTACCGTTTGACTGGTTTTTCATCTCCGGGGGATGAATACCGCCGTTGAAATCCCAGACCTTGTCTTTTTTGAACGCGGAAAATAGCTTAAACATGTTGTTCCACAGGAATGATGCGCACCGGGATGGTGTGTAGATCCCACTTCCAGGTTTCAGTGGTCGCCGCAACCGGAACCATCTCTATACACTGCGTCGGGCAGGGCGCGACGCAAAGATTACAGCCGGTACAGAGGTCGCTCATCACCGTATGCATCGCGCGGGTCGCGCCAACAATGGCGTCAACGGGGCAGGCCTGGATGCATTTCGTGCAGCCAATACAGTTCTTTTCGTCGATGACCGCCAGCATACGCGCGGGCTCAGCCTCCTGAGCATCGCCGTCAGCAGGCTGCGGGTCGACGTTCAGCAGGGTGGCAATTTTTAACATCACCGCTTCGCCGCCGGGGGCGCAGCGGTTGATTTTCTCGCCCTGCAGGCCGACCGCTTCCGCATAGGGGCGACAGCCGGGGTAGCCGCACTGGCCGCACTGGCTTTGCGGAAGAAGTTCGTCGATCTTCTCAACGACCGGATCGTCCTCCACCTCAAAGCGGCGGGAGGCGTAACCCAAAATTAAGCCGAAAATCAGCCCGAGAAGGCTGATCGCAACGACGGCTATCCAGACAGCGCTCATATTACAACTTCACCAAACCACTAAAGCCCATAAATGCCAGCGACATTAAACCTGCCGTCACCAGCGCAATGGCGTTACCGCGAAACGGCGCCGGGACATCAGCAACCACCAGACGCTCGCGAATGGCGGCAAACAGCACCATTACCAGAGAGAAGCCGACCGCCGCCGCAAAACCGTACAGCGCGGACTGCAAAAAATTATGCCCAAGGTTAATATTCAGCAGCGCAACGCCGAGCACGGCGCAGTTGGTGGTGATCAGCGGCAGGAAGATACCCAGCAGGCGGTACAGCGCCGGGCTGGTTTTGCGCACCACCATTTCGGTGAACTGTACGACCACCGCAATGACCAGAATAAAAGCCAGCGTGCGTAAATAGACCAGATTCAGCGGAATAAGAATCCAGGTATCAATCAACCAGGCGCAGATAGAGGCCAGGGTCATCACAAACGTGGTGGCCAGCCCCATTCCCATGGCGGTCTCCAGCTTTTTGGAAACCCCCATAAACGGACACAGTCCAAGAAACTTCACCAGCACGAAGTTGTTAACGAGGACGGTACCAATAAAGAGCAGTAAATAATCAGCCATCAATTCGACCTGAAACGGAAAAAGCCGCCTATTATCGAATAAAACGATACCGGCGACAACAGGTTAACTGTGGGGTTATTACGGATTGACGAAGGTCCGCTTAACCCGTTCGGAGCGCTTGAAGTAAGGAACCAGCAGCGCGGCAGCAAGAAGAGGGAACAGCAGCTGGCGCAGGGCCAGAACGTCCGATATTGGCGAAAAGGCAAAAGCTTTAATCGCCAACAGCAGAGAGATCAGCAGCCAGATAATATAGTGCTTCGGCACCACCTTCCGCCGTTTGAAAAAGGCCAGCGTCAGCCACAGGGTGTAGTACCACATGGCGACGGCGAACAGCAGGGATGCAATCCACAGGATAAGATTCCCGGCGCTCATTGCGCTCAGCAAGGAGAACGTTTGGGGCGCCATGAGCGCGTTGGCAAAGATAAGCAGCGATAGCGAAGCGCTTAACAGCGCAACCAGTAGCCACGCAAGCGGCCCCAGCAGCCATCCGCCAATTCGTTCTGCAGAGTCAGAGGACATACTTTCTCCCGGATTTAACGCCAGTGAAATACCCGTTGAGCGTCAGGCTGCGCGCGCATGCCTGCGCAAGCGTCTGTACATTCGCGCTGCTCGCCCGGCGGGCCGGCGCTCAACCTGTTCAGGTACGGATCAAAATCAAGGGCGGGAGTATAAGCAACTGGCGTGCTTCAGAACAGTTTTTATTGCACGTAACGCCAGACGGACTTGGGAACCTGGCCAATATCGAACAGTTTACCGCCAGAAACCAGCTCGGCCCGGCGATGGTCAGCGGCGCGGTACATATTAACAATCTCTTCGTTATCGGTCAGGGAGTAGTTAAGGTGGTCAAAAAGCTTTTCCAGACTTTCCAGCGAGCTGATTTTACGAAATTTTAATAAATAGTCCTGAACGGTCATTTGCGTATCCATTTTATAATCGGAATAAATATGAGCCTGTCCCATTAGGTTATTTGATTTGCCATTTTGGCCCAGGGCCGTGCTCACATCCTCACGCACTTCGCGCGCGCTGCGGTTGTTCCACGCTCCCGGTATCACAAACAGCGGCACCGTTACCCGGCGGGATCGCCTCTAAGTCGAATATTACCAACTTTCAGTAAACCTGCTCTAAACCAGCGGCACCTTATTAGCGGTGCCTGGGCGGAATTATTTCGGTTGTAAATACTAAAGACAAGAACTGATTACATTCCTGGTGTAGTAACAAGAAATTTAAGAATATTCTAGCGCTGAATCAGGCGCCGGACGGCGCCTGGAGGAGAAGATTAACGCTGTTGGCCGCGGCTGGCAATAACGTTTTGATACCAAAAATAGCTCTTTTTCCGTTTGCGGGCGAGCCCCTGCTGATGGTCGACAAAAACGAAGCCGTACTGTTTCTGATAGCCGTTCAGCCAGCTCAGCAGGTCGATAAATGACCAGGGATAATAGCCGCGTACGTCGGCGCCGGCGTCGATCGCTTTTTCCAGCGCACTAATGTGGGCGCTGAGATAGTCGATACGCGGATCGTCGACAATTTCGCCGTCAATAATCGGATCTTTGGCGCCCAGGCCGTTTTCGGTGATGTAAATCGGAATATCACCGTAGCGCTCCTTGATCATCATAATGCCGTCCGTTAACCCCTGGGGCCAAATTTCCCAGCCCCATTCGGTATAGGTGCTTTGCGGATTACGCACGAAGTGGAACAGCCCCTCAACGCCAGGCTCGCCGCCGCTTAATCCTTCCTGCGGATGGGCTGAAACGGTTTCGCGGCGATAGTAGTTCAGGCCGATAAAATCGCTGTGGTTTTCACGCAGCAGCGCGTCATCGCCGGGGGCAAAGCGCGGCACGCCCCACAGCGCCTGGGTTTGCTGCAGCAGCCCTTCGGGATAGGTGCCTTTTAACACCGGATCGTACAGCCAGTGGGTATGGATAGCGTCAGCCATCTCGGTCGCCAGGCGATCCTCTTTGCTATCGGTGAGCGGCGTATGCGGCTGCAGAACGTTGACGAAGCCAATCTCACCCTTAATACCCATTTCACGAAACGCTTTAATCGCCATCGCGTGGGCCACAAAGACGTGGTGACAGGCCTGAATGGCGCGGGCCGGATCGCGCACCGCCGGCGGATGGCAGCCGTTAATGTAGCCATGACCAATAAAAACGATGGTCTCGTTAAAGGTGGCCCACAGCTTGACCCGAGAACCGAAACGCGTGTAGCACAGGCGCGCGTATTCGGCGAAGGCCTCCGCCGTGCTGCGGGCTTCCCAGCCGCCCTCATCCTGAAGCGCCTGCGGCAGATCCCAATGGTACAGCGTGATCATCGGCTCGATATTGTGCGCCAGCAGCTCGTCGATCAGATCGCTATAAAACTGAACGCCGGCTTCGTTGACCTCGCCGCGGCCGCCGGGCAGCAGGCGCGGCCAGGAGATGGAGAAACGGTAGCTCTGCAGGCCCATTTCGGCCATCAGCGCGACGTCTTCGCGAAAGCGGTGGTAGTGATCGACGGCGACGTCGCCGTTGGTTCCCTGGAAAGTAGCGCCCGGCTGGTGAGAGTAGATGTCCCAGATCGACGGCCCTTTCCCGTCGGCATCGTGGCCGCCCTCAACCTGATAGGCTGCGGTAGCGGCGCCCCATAGAAAATTTTGCGGAAATGCGGCCATGAGAAAAGCTCCTTAGCAAATGATAAGGAGAGTGTAATAAAGGGTTATACGGAGATGCAACCGGTTTCAGAAACCGGTTGCATACTTGCGAAGCGGGTCACTCTTTAGCGTTAACGCTATTTTGTCTGCACAACATTAGCGGGAGGCGGGGATTGGTAGTTATCAATGTGATGCGCGATAACCAAAAGCAGGGCCGAAACGCCAAGAACAACCCAACCTATAAGCTCTACAATTCTGCTGAAAACGGCTGACATAATTCTGCTATTTAAAGTTAAAACAGAGCTAAATGTTACTAAATGCCGCGAACAACGCAAGCATTAGCTGGCGAAGTTTTCACGACTGGTGCAAGAGTGAGCGGTCGATAATGCATAAGCAAAGCTAATAAGACGTTTGGGTCTTATAGTTATGGTGAATTCCCGAACTTTTCGCCAGAGAGGTTGCAAGATGAGTGACAATATTCGCGTCGCAATAATTGGCTACGGGTACGCCAGTAAAACGTTCCATGCGCCGCTGATAAGCGGTACGCCGGGAATGACGCTTGCCGCGGTGTCGAGTAGCGATGAAGGTAAGGTGCGGATCGATTGGCCAGCGGTGCCGGTTGTGGCCGAACCCCGCCAGCTGTTCGACGACCCCAACATCGACCTGATCGTGATCCCTACGCCGAACGATACCCACTTTCCGCTGGCAAAGGCCGCGCTGGAGGCGGGAAAGCACGTGGTGGTGGATAAACCCTTTACCGTGACACTGTCACAGGCCCGGGAGCTGGATGCCGTTGCCAGGAGCCGGGGACGGCTGCTTTCGGTGTTCCACAATCGCCGCTGGGACAGCGATTTTTTGACCGTTAAATCATTGATTAACGAAGGGCTGCTGGGGGAAGTCTGCTATTTCGAATCGCACTTCGACCGCTATCGTCCCCGGATACGCGACCGCTGGCGGGAGCGGGGCGGCCCGGGGAGCGGGATCTGGTTCGATCTTGGCCCCCATCTTCTCGATCAGGCGATCTGCCTGTTTGGCCTGCCGGTCAGCATGACCGTTGATCTCGCCCAGCTGCGCCCGGGGGCGCAGTCTACCGACTATTTCCATGCGGTGCTGGTTTACCCGCAGCGCCGGGTGATCCTCCACGGCACTATGCTGGCGGCGGCGGAAACGGCGCGCTTTATCGTGCACGGATCGCGGGGAAGCTATATCAAATACGGCCTCGACCCGCAGGAAGAGCGGCTAAAAAACGGCGAGCGCCTTCCGCAGGAGGACTGGGGGTACGATATGCGCGATGGCATTCTGACGCGCGTTGACGGGGAGGATCGCAGCGAGGAGAGCTGGCTTACGCTGCCCGGCCATTATCCGGCGTACTATGCCGCCATCCGCGATGCGCTAAACGGGAATGGCGAGAATCCGGTACCGGCGAGTCAGGCTATTCAGATTATGGAGCTGATTGAGCTGGGGATTGAATCAGCAAAGCATCGGGCGACGCTATGTCTGATTTAACAGGCCTGATTTAACAGGTCTGATTTAAGATGAGACGCCCGGCAGGATTGCTGCCGGGCAGGAACCTAGACGCGCTGCACGCGCTGGATCAGCGCCGCTTTTTCCTCCGCGCTGAGGAAGGAGAGCGCCAGACCGTTGATTTGCGCCTGGCGGATTTGCTCGCGGCTGAGACCCGCAGCCGGGGCGGCAACGTTATATTCATGAATAATATCGACGCCCTGTACCGCCGGATCGTCGGTGTTAATCGAGGCCAGCACGCCGTGCTCGAGGAAGGTTTTTAACGGATGCTCGGCCAGCGACGCGACGGTGCTGGTCTGAATATTCGAAGTCAGGCAGGATTCAATCCCGATACGCTGCTCGGCTAAAAAGTCCATCAGCGCCGGATCCTGCACAGCCTTGACTCCGTGTCCGATACGCTCAGCGCCCAGCTCACGAATGGCCTGCCAGATGCTTTCCGGGCCAGCGGCTTCTCCGGCGTGGACGGTAATGCGCCAGCCGGCGTCGCGGGCCTGGGTGAAGTGTTGCATAAACAGGGTACCCGGGAAGCCGAGCTCATCACCGGCCAGGTCGAGCGCGGTAATGCCGTCGCGATGGGCAAGCAGCGCGTCAAGCTCCTGCTGGCAGGCGGCCTCGCCGAAGGTGCGGCTCATAATACCAATCAGCCGCGCTTCAACGTTAAAATCGCGGCTCCCGTCGCGCACGCCGGCAATGACCGCCTCAACCACGCCGTCGACCGGCAGCTGGTGGGTCATCGCCATATAGCGCGGGGAAAAGCGCAGCTCAACGTAGTGCAGGCCGTTGCGCGCCGCGTCTTCTACGTTTTCATACGCGACGCGACGGCACGCTTCCAGCGAGGCGAGCACCTTTACGCCCCAGTCAAGCTTGGCAAGGAAGCTCACCAGATCGGGTTCGTTGCTGGTGACCTGGACATGAGGACGAAGGGTATCGAGGGTGGTTGCCGGGAGCGCGATGTTAAACTGGCGGCCAAGATCGAGAATCGTTTGGGCCCGGATGTTGCCGTCAAGATGGCGATGAATGTCGGTTAATGGCAAAGTTGAATCAATCATGGTCGCACTCATTTTTTAGTAAAAGTGCACATCATTATACAACAGGGTTATAACTGTTTAAAAGTATTGAAAAAATCCTGTCTATACAAGCATCTGGCGGCGCTGTGGGAACCGCTGGCTCTGTTTAAGATCCCGCATGGCGATTTTGTCCCCGCCTTTGCCGCGCGTCTATCTCTGCCTGCGCGCGCATTTTCAGCAATCGCGGCGCCGGTGAGGGCGTTGACAGCACGCTGGTGATTATGGTTGTATTGTACAACTATGTTGTCAGGGCGGTTTTATGAATACTGAAATGCAGATCGTTGAAGAGATACGCGTGGCTTCCCGGCAGATGGTGCGGGAGCTCGGATTCATGAACAACACTCTGGCCGCGAGCCCATACTCCCCCTCGATAGTGCATACTCTGCTCGAAGTGCATGCGCAGGGCCAAATGACGGCGGCGCAGCTGGTGCAGATTCTGGGGCTTGAGAAGTCCAGCGTTAGCCGCATGTTGGCAAAACTGGTCAGCGCCAACGAGCTGGAAGAGGTGCCGTCGACGAAGGATGCGAGGGTCAAACACCTGGGCCTGACGGCAAAAGGCCGGGAAACGGTGGCGAAAATTAATCAGTACGGTAGCGAACGGGCGATCGCCGCGCTGAAAAAAATGAATCCCCATCAGCAGCAGACCGTGTCACAAGGGCTTAAATACTACGCCAGTGCCCTGGCCGCCTGTCGCGAAAACAGCGAGATCGCTGCCCGGGATTCGCTTGAAATTATTACCGGCTATCACCCCGGCACCATCGGGCGCATCGCGGAAATGCACGGTAGCTACTATGCCAGAGAGCACCATTTCGGCGTTTTCTTTGAATCCAAAGTTGCCGCTGGCCTGGCTGATTTTGCGGGCCGTCTGGATAAAGCCTGTAATCAGATATGGCTGGCCGTGTTGAACGGGCGCATCGTGGGCTCTGTGGCGATTGACGGCGAGGATCTTGGCAACGGCGAAGCGCATCTGCGCTGGTTCATCCTCGATGACGGATGCCGCGGCAGCGGAGCGGGCAGAAAACTTATCGCCGAAGCGATGAGGTTCTGTGAAGAGAGCGGCTTCAGTTCCGTTCAGCTCTGGACCTTCAATAAGCTTGCGGCCGCGCGTCGGCTATATGAATCGTTTGGCTTTACGCTGGCCAAAGAGTGGCAGGGCGATCAGTGGGGAAGCCTGATCATCGAGCAGCAGTTTACCTGCAGGTTGCGTTAAATATTCATGGCTTCTCGGTGGGAACAGAAAATAATGCTTGCTATCAATGGTTATCTATGTGATCAATAGCAGGTCGGTTTGGTACACAGAACCAATAAAGCGGTTTAGTAAAGCAGTCCTCATCTCAAGCGTTATTCCTAAATAATCCTTTTTTCGAGCCTCCTTATCGTTATTAATTAATTTCTGTGATGCGAACTTTTTCGCCGCAAGGCTTTGAATATTGGGATAATACTTATGTCTGGTAAGATGATTGGTTTAGTAAAATGGTTTAATGAAAGTAAAGGTTTCGGCTTTATTTCTCCAGTAGACGGCAGCAAAGATGTTTTCGTGCATTTTTCTGCGCTGCAGGGTGATGGCTTTAAAACTTTATTTGAAGGGCAGAAGGTCGAATTCACTATCGAGAGCGGCGCCAAAGGTCCTGCTGCCGGTAATGTCGTTCTGCGCGACTAATTAATTTTGCGTTTTTATGAATCTGCGATAACGATGACGGTGTAATCCCGAGTAGTCAGATTGATAAAAAATGCGAGCGGTTGAGCTAAGTCGGCAGTATCTGCTGGCTTTAATCGATGCGGTAGATTGGTTTTTGTCTGAAATTTCAGCAGGCTGAATGCCGTATGTTGTGCTGTAGCGTGAAGAGTTCTGTGGGCTGATGCAACTTAATCATCACCCTGAGCTAACGTACGTAAAAGGAGTGACCGCCTCCTGAAACAGGACACTGTTTTACATTGTGTAAATTTTTGTATTTCGTACGCCTGCGGGCAAATTAAAAACTAACAACATCCAAAATAATCGCTGATAAAGTAACATGGTTTGATCTGAAGTGATTTTCAGATTTATCGTTAAGAAATAATGACAATGACGTCTTTGTTTTACCAACCATTCGAACAGTGATTTCCGCTGTCATTGAAGGTCAAGAAGAACCTTCAGTTAAATATGGCTAAATGCCCCTGCGGTAGTGAATGTTGTAGCAAATAAAAGGCTAACATCATGACTGACCACATTCATTTCAGGTGCCCATGCTGCCATGGGTCACAGTACAGAACATCAAACTATGATGTATCTGAAAGCAATCCATTCGGTGCGAAATGTATCTTTTGTAAATCTTCGATGATTACATTTGATAATATTGCCCCCTATATTTCGGCAAAAGCCGCCGTATCTGGATTACGCAATTAATCAAAAGGCCCCGCAAGGGGTCTTTTAACATCTGTGCGACGGTGCCAGCTTCCACCACGGCAGGATTCAAATGCTCGCTGGGCGCTTATGCTCGCGCATCTGGCAGTCTTCAGTGCGAACCGCAACCGTACATCCAGCCCCGGCCATCGCCGGGGTTTTGCTATTTTAGCGTTTAGCGTTCAGCGTCGGCCGCGCCGCAGAGCGTGTGGGCCAACGGCAGTCTGCCTTCCGCGCTCATAGCAAAACGCTATTAATCATAGTGAATCAGTATTTAATTTTGGCGATGGGATTTTCTATAGTTCCAGGTGCTACTTTTCCTGCAATGAATGGCAGGCTATTTTAAAAAGGACTCTGGGACTATGGTATTCACGCTAAAAAAATTTGCTGTTTCGCTGGCCGTTGCCGGCTCTCTGCTGCTGACCGCCTGCGGCCCCGCGGGAGGGGATCCTAATCATATCAAGGTGGGGATCAGCGCCGGTATTGACCAGCAGGTGTGGTCGGTGGTGCAAAAGGTGGCGAAAGAGAAGTACAACCTCGACGTCGAAGTGGTGACCTTTAACGACTTCGTCCTGCCGAACGAGGCGCTCAATAATGGCGATCTCGACATCAACGCTTTTCAGCATAAGCCGTATCTGGATAAGCAGATTCAGGAGCGCGGCTATAAGCTGGTCGCGGTGGGGAACACCTTCGTTTACCCCATCGCCGCCTATTCGAAGCAGATTACCGCTATCGACCAGCTGCCGGACGGCGCGCAGGTTGCCGTGCCGAACGATCCGACTAACCTTGGCCGTTCGCTGCTTCTGCTGCAAAAGCAGGGGCTGATTACCCTTAAAGAGGGCACCGGCCTGCTGCCGACGGCGCTGGATATCGTCAACAATCCGAAGCGCTTAAAAATTGTTGAGATTGAGGCCCCGCAGCTGACGCGCGCGCTGGACGACAGGCAAATATCCCTCGCGATTATCAACACCACATTTTCCAGCCAGGTTGGACTGTCGCCGAGCCGTAACGGGCTGTTTGTCGAAGACAGGCACTCGCCGTACGTCAATATTTTTGCCAGCCGCATCGATAATAAAGACAGCGAGAAGGTGAAAAATTTGGTCAAGGCGTATCAAACCGATGAGGTGGCGGCGGCTGCAGAGGAGCAGTATAAAGGCGATGCGGTTAAAGGCTGGTAATCTCTTTTTCGGTATCAGGGCCACGCCCTGATACCGAATGTCGCTTATTTATTGAGCATTTTATTGTAGACAAAAAAGTCCGTATCGCGCACGAAACCGTTGCGTTCGTACAGCGCCTGCGCCGGAGCGTTGTCGGTGGCGGTACTGAGCATGATAAAGGCTGAGTCTGTTTCCTTCGCCAGCTGCTCTGCGCGCTCGATAAGCTTCTGCGCGACGCCGTGCTTGCGCGATTTGCCATCGACGTAGAGATCGTACAGCAGCCAGATCCTCTTCATTTCTAATGAGCAGAACAGCGGATAGAGCTGCGCGAAGCCGGCGGGCTGGCCGTCAACTTCCGCGAAAAAGATAACTGATTCATTCAGCTCTAAACGTTTGAGAATAAACTCACGGGCCTGAACCGGCTGGGCTTCTACCTGATAAAAATTACGATAGCCAAGATACAGCGGCAGAATTTTATCGACATCCTGGGGCTGGGCCTGAAATATGTTCATTACGTACCTCCTACTAAAAGTAGGATAATTGTATTACAAATAGCTTTCAGGTAAACCGCGGGGGAACGGGGACGGGTCGCTGTACGGCGAGGTTGCCGCACGCGTGGCGTCTTATTGACGTCCGTTCGCCAGGCGAATTACCCTGCGGGCGAAATAATGCGTGGGAATCGCGATCGAAATCATATCGTAGCCAAAAAATAGCCGCTTATCCTTCTGGCCTCGCTGCTTTGTTGGCCGAACGGCAGGCCGGCGACCTGCCGTTTTTACCGACCTATTTCTGAATCAGATAGCGGATGGTCGGCCCGTCCTGCTGAATATCCAGAACGGTGTAGCCGTAGTTTTTCGCATCGTGCGGAATATTGTTGATCGACTGCGGGCAATCGCTGACCACTTCGAGAATTTCCCCCTTCTTCAAGGACGGCATTGCTTCAAGCGTCGCGACGGCAGGATAGGGGCAGGGCTCGCCGACCATATCGAGGCGGTAATCAGGAACGATAGTTTTCATGCGGTGTCCTTAGCGCCGGCAAGGGCGGCGGATTTTTGACGGAAAAAGCGTTTTTCCCAGGCAATGACCAGCATCAGGGCGATAAACAGCAGGAGATAGGTGACCAGCAGGCCGCCGAAAGGACCGAAGGTGGTCAGCAGATTGACCTTATCCCAGCGGGTGGCCAGCGCTGGCGACAGGTCGTCCCAGAAGTAGGCCAGAATGGTTGAACCGATAACGTTGCCCAGACCGACCCACCAGTAGTGAACCTGGCCTTCAACGGCGCGATACATCCAGCCGGTTTCACAGCCTCCGGCGAGAACGATCCCAAAGCCGAACAGCAGACCGCCGATGACCGCATTGGGGCCGGCCCACATGATCTTCGGTTCCATTCCGAGCTGCACGTAGCTAAAGATGCCTATTGCGCTGGCGGCCATGCCGAAAATAATGGCTTTGGCCATATAGGTCCGGCCGGTTATCCACATATCGCGAAACGCCGAGGTGAAGCAGATCTGCGCCCGTTCAATAAGCAGGCCAAAACCGACGCCAAAGAGCATAGCCAGCCCCAGCTTCGGCCGGTCGACCGCGGTCAGCAGACCCCAGGCTATCATGGCGAAAAAGACCAGCATACCGAGGCGAAAACGGCGCCGGGCCTGCTGAGGCTTTTGGGTTAACGGCGAGGCCGCGGAGACTTTCTGCATCCTGACCGGAATGCGAAAAATGGGCAGCAGGGTGAAGCGGGCGCCAAACCAGGTGCCGATAGCGGTGGCGATAGCGAAAAACCAGGCGTGCAGAGAGAACTGGGGGATCCCGGTGAAAAAGGCCGCCAGATTACAGCCCATCGCCAGACGGGCGCCAAAGCCGGCAATAATACCGCCAGCGACGGCCTGGATAATGCGGATTCGGCTACGCGGCATGCGCAGCTTAACGTTATTCGCCCACAGCGCGGCGGCAAAACAGCCGCCGAACATGCCGATAATCATCATTCCGTCGATGCGGGTTAACGGCGTTCCCTCAAGATGGATGAGCTTATAGTAGCCCCACTGCTCGCTGTGCACGCCGGCAAGCTGCAGCAGCTGCCCGCCCCAGCGGGTAAATTCGCCGGTAACGGCCCAGAAGGTGCCGGTAATACCAAAGTAATAAGTCGAAAGAATACCTGCGGCAATAACCGCCGGAGCGGGTGCCCAGAATTTAATCAGGTAGGTTTGTTTGAACTGCTGCCATGTCATAGAGAGGCC
Organism: Klebsiella sp. BIGb0132; assembly: GCF_024810075.1. NCBI lineage: Bacteria > Pseudomonadati > Pseudomonadota > Gammaproteobacteria > Enterobacterales > Enterobacteriaceae > Klebsiella > Klebsiella sp. BIGb0132. Next base: position 398,398 of record NZ_JANUDW010000002.1, read on the forward strand.
TCTGAACTCAGAAGGTAAATCACCCCCGACGGGGTTTAAGAGCAGGGGATAATACGCTGGTGGTCATGACAAAACGCTCGACGGGATCAAAAGGCCTATTTTTCCTGCTCACAATTAGCGCCCGCGGGATAAAGAAAATATGTCATTCAGGCTACCGTTTTATGACCAAATCATTAACCTTGCCAAGGTGGCTAAAATAGCGAAAGATGACCGCGTTCGGGCCCGAATACTGCTCAATGAGATCCTGAGGGATATATGAGTCAAGACGTTACGTTAAAAATGTTAAAGCCCGATTTTGATATGGAAGTGTCCGGGTTGGTTTATGGCTATCTGTTCCGTGAAGATAACGCGCCGCGAAAAATATCCTCGAATGAGGTCTGCGCCGAATATCATGAGCTGGTGGGCGAAAATGATTTCGTCTGGCTGCACCTCAACCTGAATCATGCCACTGCCGAAAAATGGCTGATGGCGCATTTTCCCGTCGACGACTTCTTCTTTGAGGAGATCCGCGATGGTTCCCACACCACGCGCATCGAACGCCAGGGCGACAGCCTGTTTGCCGTTCTCAACGACGTGCTGTTTAACCCCAAAGAGACCACCTCTGAAACATCAACGCTGTGGCTCTACTGCAGCCAGAAGCTGGTGGTGACGGCGCGCTATAAGCCGCTGCGCTTTATTGAGTGGATGCTGCCGCGACTGGCAGCGCTAAAGGTAAACTCCTCTACCGAGCTGCTGGCCTTTTTGCTGGAAGAGCAGGAGGAGGTGCTGGAGCAGGTGGTCAGGCAGGCCAGCCGCCACGTTGATGCCATCGAAGAGCGGCTGCTCAGCAACCACGTTCAGCGCAACCGTGCCGATCTGGCGCGCCTGCGCCGCATGCTGCTGCGCTTTCAGCGCCTGCTGGCGCCGGAACCGGCGGCGATGTTCCGTCTGCTGAATCGCCCTCCGGCATGGATTGACCGGGCGGTAGTTCAGGAGTTTCGCCAGTTCACGGAGGAGTTTACCGTGGTGCTGAATGATTTATCTGGCCTGATTGAGCGCATCAGCCTGCTTCAGGAAGAGATTACCGCCAGGCAAATGGAGCAAAGCAACCGCACGCTGTATACCCTGACGGTGATTACCGTCCTGGCGCTGCCGATTAACATCGTGGCCGGCTTCTTTGGCATGAACGTCGGCGGCATCCCGCTGTCGGCCAACCATCATGGCTTTATGCTGCTGGTGCTCATTGTCGGCATCTTTACGGTCGGCGCCGGGTATCTGGCCTTTCGGCGGCGGGACGATCTTTAGACGTCAGCTATTATTTTCGGTAGAAGACCGCCGCGCCGGCCTGCGCTATCTTATTGAGAGGGATTCTCAATAAGGAGCTATGGAATGACGAAACTCAGCGCACTGCTGGTACCGGGCCTGCTGCTGTTGCTGCTGTCGGGTTGCGCGACCGACGGCGTTAAAAAGCCATTAGCGCAGCCGAAACTGCTGAAAAAGAGCCAGCCGGTCTATCCGATTGTGGCTTACGCCAACCGTCTGACGGGCTACGTTCAGGTTGTCTATGATGTCAACGCGCAGGGCAAAGTTGAGGAGCTGCGGATTACGGATTCACAGCCCCGCTATCTGTTTGACGAGGCGGTGGTGAAGGCGATGGCGCAGTGGGAGTTTGAAAAGAATAAACCGTACAACAACATGGAGATGCGCTTTCGCTTCAGCTTCGCGCCGGTTAATCTACAGGGCCTGTGAGGTCGCGTGGATGAGCGTTACGCGGCGCCTGGCGTAACGCTTCGTGAAGCGCTACGTCAGCGAACGCAGGGCGGCAATCAGCCCCTGAACCCCTTTCTCAAGCTTCACCCGCGGACACCCGGCGTTGAGGCGCACAAACCCCACGCCCTCCTCGCCGTAGGTCGAACCCGGCATGATGGCAATCTTTTGCTCGTGGATTAACGCCTGCTGCAGGGCGCTGTCGTCAACCTTGAGCGCCCGTAGGTCAATCCACGCCAGATAGGTCGCCTCCGGCGGCTGCCAGTTCAGCTGCGGGAAAGCCTGATTCAGCTCGCGGGCAATATAGCGCAGATTTTCCTGCAGATAGGCCCGCAGCGCGTCCAGCCAGCCGGTGCCTTCGCGATAGGCGGCAATATGGGCAACCAGCGCCGGGACGCAGGGCGAGGAGAGGCCATCCCGCGATTTCAGCGCGTTGAGGTAGCCCTCGCGGGTAGTAACGTCGTCAATCAGGCCATAGGCGCCGGTCAGCGCCGGAATATTGAAGCTTTTTGACGCAGAGGTAAACAGCGCCCACGGGCCGCGGGCGACGTCGCACCACGGCGTATGCCGGTGGTTTTCCCAGGTCATATCCATATGGATTTCGTCGCTGATAACCTTGACGCCGTGCTTTTCGCAGAGCTGGGCCATCGTCGCCAGCTCGTCGCGGCTCCACACCTTGCCGGTGGGATTATGCGGGCTGCAGAGCAGCAGGATTTTATTGCGCGGCTCGGCCAGCGCCCGCTCCAGCTCGGCCATATCGCAGCGCCACTGGCCGGGGTGAGCGACGAGCGGGACCGGGACCAGCCGGCGCTGGTTGCCGGCAATGGTCTTATAGAAAGCATCGTAGGCCGGCGTATGCACCACCACGCCGTCGCCGACCTCGGACCACTGGCGGAGGATTTCCGCCACCATATAAATCACCGATGGCCCGTAGACGATGGCATCGCTCTCGACAGGGCTCTGAAAACGACTGGCGAACCAGTGGCTAACGGCGCCGAGGAACTCGTCGTTTTTCCAGCGGCTGTAGCCAAAAACGCCGTGGGCCAGGCGCTGGCTGACGGCGTCAAGAATGCAGGGCGCGGTGGCAAAATCCATGTCGGAGATGGTAAAGGGCAGCAGGTCGGCGGTGCCGAAGCGGTCGGCGACGTAATCCCACTGCGTACACCAGGTACCGTGGCGATCGACGGGCGTTGAGAAATCAAACATCGGAACTTCCTTAATCTGAAACCCCCTCCTGACGGGAGGGGGCGCGGCGTTTATGCCTGGACGGTATTCATCAGGACGCTCATCTCATCCTTCACCGACTGGACCTGCGGCCCAATGACCACCTGGAGATTATGCTGATTAAGCTGAACGACGCCAATGGCGCGGTTGGCCTTCAGCGCGGCGGCGTCGACTTTGCTCATGTCGCTGACCGACAGGCGCAGGCGGGTAATACAGTTATCCAGGGAGGTGATGTTCTCTGCGCCGCCCAGCGCGGCAAGGATCGCCGGCACGTTATAGCCGGACTTGCCGACGCTACCGGCGGTGGCTTTCTCAAAGGCGGCGCTGTTTTCGATATCGCGACCCGGCGTTTTGAGGTTAAAGCGGGTGATGGCGAAGCGGAAGATGCCGTAGTACACCGCGAACCAAACGGCGGCGACCACCGGAACCAGATACCACTTGGTCGAGAGTCCGTGCAGGATGCCGAAGACCACGAAATCAATCACGTTGCCGTCGGTATTGCCGATGGTTACCCCGAGCACCGCCATGATGGTGAAGCCGAGGCCGGTCAGCAGGGCGTGGATGAGGTACAGCGCCGGAGCGACGAACAGGAACAGGAACTCCAGCGGCTCGGTGGTGCCGCCAATGACGCAGGCAATGACGCCGGAGATCAGCAGACCCTTAATTTTGTGGCGATTTTCCGGGCGTGCGCAGTGGTACATGGCCAGCGCCGCGCCCGGCAGGCCGCCGAGGAACGCCGGCATTTTGCCCTGGGAGAGGAAGCGGGTGGCGCTTTCGGAGAAACCGTGGGTTTGCGGGCAGCTCAGCTGCGCCTGGAAGATAGTCAGCGCGCCGCTGACGCTGTGGCCGCAGACGTCCATGGTGCCGCCCGCTTCGGTAAAGCGGATCAGCGCCACCAGAATATGCTGCAGGCCGAAGGGCAGCAGCAGACGCTCGCCGGTGCCGAAAATCATCGGACCAAAGTTGCCCGCGCTGTTAATGACGTTGCCCAGGGCGTTGATACCCATCGCAAAGATCGGCCAGACCAGCGGGATGGCGAGGCCAACCAGCCCCATCACCACGGTGGTCGCAATAGGCACAAAGCGGGTGCCGCCGAAGAAGGCCAGCGCATCCGGCAGGCGGATATTGTGAAAACGCTCGTGCAGCATCCAGATAATAATCCCGGCGATCACCGCGCCGAGGATCCCGGTATCGATCGACTGAATGCCGATAACGTTCTGGATATTGTTGGCTTTAAGAATGGCCGCATCGGTGGTCGGCAGAATGCCTTTCGCCGTCAGCCAGAAGTTGACCGCAAGGTTCATTACCGCATAGCCGACGAAGCCGGCAAAGGCGGCGACGCCTTTATTTTCGCGCGCCAGGCCCAGCGGAATGGCGATACAGAACATCACCGGCAGGAAGCTGAAGGCGAAAGAGCCGATCTTGCTCATCCAGACGAATACCGCCTGCAGCAGCGGGGTGTTGAGCCACGGCTGGAGGGTCAGTACATCATGGCTGCTCAGGGAGCTGCCGATGCCCAGCATGATCCCACAGAATGAGAGCAGGGCCACGGGTAGCATAAAGGTTTTCCCTAACTGCTGGAAAAATTCCCACAACGTAATTTTTGGGGCTGTTTTCGCCGTCATAACACGAATCCTGCTGCTGAGGTTATTGGTAGGATGTAACGTCATGGGAAGATAAAACGTTTTACCAATTTTTAGTGCGATAAAAATCACATAATCACGCGATAATAACGTTTATAAAGGTCACTCATTGATAAAACGTTTTATCGACAGCCACAGGGAGTCGGTTGCAGGCATGGCTATCGCAAGAAAGATCACCATTAACGATGTGGCCCAGGCTGCGGGCGTTTCGGTCAGCACGGTGTCGCTGGTGCTGAGCGGTAAAGGCCGCATCTCGTCCGCCACCGGCGAACGCGTCAATCAGGCCATTGAGCACCTGGGCTTTGTCCGCAACCGCCAGGCGGCCTCGCTGCGCGGCGGGCAGAGCGACGTGATTGGCCTCATCGTCAGCGACCTCTCGAAGCCCTTCTACGCGGAGCTTACCGCGGGGCTGACGGACGCTCTTGAATCCGCAGGCAAGATGGTCTTCCTCACCCAGGGCGGGCGTCGGGGCGAAAAAATGCTCCAGCGTTTTGAAACCCTGGTTTCGCAAGGGGTCGACGGGGTGATTATTGCCGGCGCTATCGACCAGGGCGGCGAGCTGCGCGACCGGGCGGCAGAGGTCGGCATGCCGCTGGTGTTTGCTTCCCGGGCCAGCTACCTCGAGGATATTGATTTAATCCGCCCGGATAATATGCAGGCCGCGCAGATGGTCACCGAACATCTTATCCGCCGCGGGCATCAGCGTATTGCCTGGCTGGGCGGGCAAAGCTCGTCGTTAACCCGCGCCGAGCGGGTGGGCGGCTACTGCGCGACGCTGCTGAAGTATGGCCTGCCGTTTCATAGCGAATGGGTGGTGGAGTGCGAGTCGAGCCAAAAGCTGGCGGCGGAGGCGATGGCTTCACTGCTGCGGCAAAATCCGACCATCACCGCGGTGCTGTGCTACAACAGCGTCATCGCCACCGGCGCGTGGTTTGGCCTGATGCGGGCAGGGCGCCAGAGCGGTGAAGACAGCGTGGAAAGCTATTTTGAGCAGCGCATTGCGCTGGCGGCGTTCGCCGAAGTGCCGGAGGCCGCGCTGGATGACGTGCCCTTAACCTGGGTGACCACGCCGGCGCGAGAGATGGGCAAAAGCCTCGCCGGGTGTATTCTGCGTCGTCTTGAAAAGGGGCCGGAGTCCGCGCGCAACCAAATCATGCCGCCGCGGCTGGTGACCAGAAAATAGCCCTCCGGAGAGGGCTGTTTCGCGTCTTACTGCTGCGGCGTCACCGGCGGGACCAGCTCTTCCGGCTCCGCGCTCTGCGGCGCGGAATCTGGCGCCGCGGGAACCGACAGGCCGAACATCCCGGCGAACTCATCCAGCGGCATTTTCTGTCCGTTCAGGGTGACCTGGCCTTCGGCATACTGCAGGCTGGAGGTGATGGCGTTATTCTCCATGGCGGTGATGCGGAACATCTGTCCCATAGCCGCCAGGCCTTTGACCTGCTGATCCGCAAGCTTGGCTGCGTCAGCCGGCTGATAGCCTTCCAGACCCGCAATCTGGGTCATAAATTCGGTCGCCATCTCTACCGGAACGACCAGCTTGCCGTCCAGAGATTTCACGCTGCGGTCAATCTCGTCGGCCAGGGTTTGCGCCGGAGCGGTTACCACGGTCGGATCTTTCAGCAAAATTGACAGATTAAAGGTGCTTTCGCCCTTCGCGTTGCGCCAGCTCAGCGGGGCGATGGTCAGCGACGGGCTGCCCTTCAGCAGCACCGGCAGCGCCTTAAAGAAGGTCTCGGTCAGCGCCTGCTGGTAAAGCTCCGGATTCTGCGCCAGCTCCGGCTTCGCCATCAGCGCCTGCGCTTCGCTATTGTACTGCTGGCTAAACTGGTGCCACGCCTGGCCGTCGAGATTATCCAGCTTCACGGTCAGCTTGCCGCTGCCCAGATCCTTGTTCTGCAGCTTGAGGCTGTTAACGGTGTAATCAAGCTGGCTGTTGATGCCCTTGCCGTCTTCGGTCAGCGTCGATTTGCCGTCGATATTCATCCCTTCCAGCAGGGCCAGCTCTTTGCCTTCGACGCCAATCGCCAGCTTCTCAAGCGACACTTTTTGCTTGCCGATGCGCTCGTTAAAGCTGGTCATCTCGGTGGCGCCGTCGGTTTTTAGATTGCTGAAGTTCAGCTGCACTTTCTGATTGTACTCGTTGACCGCGTTGATCTGGCCGCTGCCCGCTTCACCGGTCAGCGCGATCGCCTTGCCGTCACGATCGGCATTGAGCTGGAACTGGCCGCCGCTAAAGGTGACCTTTTCGTCGCCTTTACTGTAATCCAGGGGCTGCAGATCGATAGCCGACCGGCTGTCGCCGCTGTAGGCAATCAGGGTGTCAATGGTAAACGGCGTGCTGCCTTTAGCGATATCAAACAGCGCCTTACTGGCTTCGTTATTGACCAGGGTGGTTTTGACCGACGCCATCGACGGGCCAAAGTGGCCGCTCTTCAGCGCCGCCAGCGGGAACGGCCCGTGGCTGACGACTTCGTCAAAAACCAGGGGCTGTCCGGCAGCGAGCCAGCTGCTCTCTTTGCCCGCGGCCGGCTTCACAACCAGCTGCAGGTGGCTGCTGAACAGGCCGCGCTGATAGTTCTGCCAGCCCAGTTCCAGCCCGGCTTCCGGGGCGCTGTTTTGTAGCTGAGCGTTGGCCTGCTGTACCACCTCGGCGATCCGGCTTTCCAGCTGCTTGCCCGTATACCAGGAGCCTCCGGTCCAGACCACGCCCAGGGCCACGATAATTCCTGCTGCGACCAGCGATTTCTTCATAGTATTTGTCCATAAATAAAACCAGGCGCAAGAAGCCGCCTGGTTGTGCTGTCATGATGGGTCAAAGTCTAGCAAGAGCGGCTAAAAACTTCAGTAACTTACTGGAGCTTATTAAAGACGCGCGCCAGGCGGCCGCTGCCGCTTACCGCAACCGGCGATTCATCGCTGGCAATAAACGCCGACTCGCCGGGCTTCAGGATCAGAGCCTGCTCGCCTTTGCGGATCGTCGCTTCGCCTTCGACGCAGAAAATAATCGCGGCGCTCTGCTGGGCGAGAGTAGATTCCTGTGCCGACAGCGCGTGCAGGGAGAAGGCAAAGTCATCGACCGGGATTGGGAAGTCCAGCTCGGCGCCGTGCTGATGCGGCTGCGTCAACAGCTCGGCGGCCGGTTTGGCTTCGAACTTAACGTTGGCAACCAGCTCCGGAATATCGATGTACTTCGGCGTCAGGCCGGCGCGCAGCACGTTATCCGAATTGGCCATCACTTCCAGCGCCACGCCCTGCAGGTAGGCGTGCGGCGTTTCCGCAAACAGGAACATGGCATCGCCAGGGTTCAGCTTCACCACGTTAAGCAGCAGGGGAGAGAACAGGCCGCTATCGTCCGGATAGAACTCGGCGATCAGGCGAATGGTCTGCCAGGGTTCGCCCTGTTCGGCGTCGAGCGCAGACTGCAGGACGCTTAAGGCGTGAGATTTTTCTTCGCCCTGCATATTCAGCAGGCTGGCGAACAGCTGGCTTAAGCGTTCAGCATCCGGGCTGCTGAGGAACTCGCCGATCGCCGGATGGGCGCTGGCAACCGGCTGCAGAAGCGCGGCGATTTCCGCAAATTCACGGAAGGCGTTCATGGCCAGGAACGGCGTCAGGGCAAATACCAGCTCCGGCTTGTGGTTCGGATCCTTGTAGTTGCGCTCTGCGGCATCGAGTGGGATCCCGGCGGCATTCTCTTTGGCAAAGCCGATTTCAGAGGCCTGCTTATTCGGGTGCACCTGAATCGACAGCGGCTGGGCGGCGCACAGCACTTTAAACAGGAACGGCAGCTCGCCGAAGCGCTCGGCGACCTTGCTGCCGAGCAGGCTGGCTTTATCGCTCTCGATAAATTCGCGCAGCGAGCGCGGGCTGCCGCTGGCATCGAGGATCTGTGAACTACTTTTCGGGTGCGCGCCCATCCACAGCTCCGCCATCGGCAGATTGTTGGGGTTAGCAATTCCATAAAGTTCGGTTAATGCGGTGTGACTTCCCCAGGCATAGTTCTGTACTGAGTTAACGAGCTTCTGCATTCTCAATCCCTGTTTCCACTTGATAGTAATCGCTCTATTAAACCAGTAAACGCCTGAGAATCAACTGCTGAAAGAAAAAGTCGACCTTGTCTCAGTTTTTGTTAAAAAATTGTGTAAAATCGATCGACTCGCTTTTCTACAGGCAAATGGAGTGTCTGCCTGAAATATAATCAGCCAAGCAGTAAGTGAGAGCACAATGTCGAATAAACCGTTTGTTTATCAGGATCCTTTTCCCCTCAAAAAGGATGACACCGAGTATTATCTCCTCAGCAGTGACTACGTCTCCGTTAGCGAATTCGCCGGTCAGGAAGTCCTTAAAGTTGAACCCCAGGCGCTAACCCTGCTGGCCCAGCATGCCTTCCACGACGCCTCCTTTATGCTGCGCCCGGCGCATCAGCAGCAGGTGGCCGATATCCTCAGCGACCCGGAAGCCAGCGAAAACGACAAATACGTCGCCCTGCAGTTCCTGCGTAACTCTGATATCGCCGCTAAGGGCATTCTGCCGACCTGCCAGGACACCGGCACCGCCATTATTACCGGCAAGAAGGGCCAGCGGGTGTGGACCGGCGGCGGCGATGAGGCCGCGCTGGCGCAGGGCGTCTACAACACCTACATTCAGGACAACCTGCGCTATTCGCAGAACGCTGCCCTCGATATGTATAAAGAGGTCAATACCGGCACCAACCTGCCGGCGCAGATTGACCTCTACGCCACCGACGGCGAGGAGTATAAATTCCTCTGTATCGCCAAGGGCGGCGGTTCGGCCAACAAAACCTACCTCTACCAGGAGACCAAGGCGCTGATCACCCCGGCGAAGCTGAAGGACTACCTCGTCGGGAAGATGCGCACCCTCGGCACCGCCGCCTGTCCGCCGTACCACATCGCTTTTGTTATCGGCGGGACCTCTGCGGAATCGACGCTGAAAACCGTGAAGCTGGCCTCCACCCACTATTACGACGGTCTGCCAACGGAGGGCAACGAGCACGGCCAGGCGTTCCGCGACGTGCAGCTCGAGCAGGAGCTGCTGCTGGCCGCCCAGGAACTCGGCCTCGGGGCGCAGTTCGGCGGCAAGTACTTTGCTCACGACATCCGCGTTGTGCGCCTGCCGCGCCACGGCGCCTCCTGCCCGATTGGGATGGGTGTCTCCTGCTCCGCCGACCGAAACATTAAGGCCAAGATCAACCGTCACGGGATCTGGCTGGAGAAGCTGGAAAGCAATCCGGGCAAATATATTCCGCAGGCGCTGCGCCAGGCGGGTGAAGGTGAGGCGGTGAAGGTTAACCTCAACCAGCCGATGAGCGAGATCCTGGCGCTGCTGTCGCAGTATCCGGTGTCAACGCGCCTGTCGCTGAGCGGCACGATTATTGTCGCCCGCGATATCGCCCACGCGAAGCTCAAGGAGCTGCTGGATAACGGCGAGGCGCTGCCGCAGTACGTTAAAGATCACCCGATCTACTACGCGGGTCCGGCCAAAACGCCGGACGGCTACGCTTCCGGTTCGCTGGGGCCGACAACCGCCGGGCGCATGGACTCCTACGTCGATCTGCTGCAGTCGCACGGCGCGAGCATGGTGATGCTGGCAAAAGGCAACCGCAGCCAGCAGGTGACCGACGCCTGCCACAAGCACGGCGGCTTCTACCTGGGCAGCATCGGCGGCCCGGCGGCAGTGCTGGCGCAGCAGAGCATCAAGAGCCTCGAGTGCGTGGCCTGGCCGGAGCTGGGAATGGAAGCTATCTGGAAAATTGAAGTAGAAGACTTCCCGGCGTTTATTCTGGTGGATGACAAAGGCAACGACTTCTTCCAGCAGATCCAGACCTCGCAGTGCGCGAGCTGCGTGAAATAAGCGTCCCCGCCTTTGGCTGAGTGCCTGCCGGTTAATCTGCCGGCAGGCACCGCTTACCCGCCGCTGTTGTGCTCCTCGGTGCGGTTATTTATGCCGCTTAGCGGCACGAACGACTAAAACAAATTATAAATCTGACCAATACTTAACGCTTTTAAGCCAGTGGGCTTTGTCGTAATTACCTACTTTTGATTCAAGGAGACAGTAATGACAACGCATCGCAGTGAAAAAGACTCTATGGGCGCGATTGATGTTCCTGCCGACAGGCTATGGGGCGCGCAAACCCAGCGTTCGCTGGAGCATTTTCGTATCTCAACGGAAAAAATGCCGGGCGAACTTATCTACGCTCTGGCGTTAACCAAGCGCGCGGCGGCGAAGGTGAATCAGGATTTAGGCCTGCTGGCCGGCGAAAAAGCGCAGGCCATCGTCGAGGCCGCCGATGAAGTGCTGGCGGGAAAGCATAGCGCAGAGTTTCCGCTGGCTATCTGGCAGACCGGCTCCGGCACCCAAAGCAATATGAATATGAATGAGGTTCTGGCAAACCGGGCCAGCGAGCTGCTGGGCGGCGTGCGGGGCATGGAGCGCAAGGTGCATCCGAACGATGACGTCAACAAGAGCCAAAGCTCCAATGACGTCTTCCCGACGGCGATGCACGTGGCGGCCATTATCGCCCTGCGCGAGACGCTCATTCCCCAGCTTAACGTGCTGAGAAAAACGCTCAGCGATAAATCCGCCGCGTTCAGCGATATCGTTAAAATCGGCCGTACGCACCTGCAGGACGCCACCCCGCTGACGCTGGGGCAGGAGTTCTCCGGCTGGGTCGCCATGCTCGAACATAACCTCCGCCACCTCGAGCTAAGCCTGCCGCATCTGAGCGAGCTGGCGCTGGGCGGTACGGCGGTGGGAACCGGACTGAACACCCATCCCGAATACGCGGTGCGGGTCGCGGCAGAGCTGGCGCAGAGTAGCGGCCAGCCGTTCGTTACCGCGCCGAATAAGTTTGAGGCGCTGGCAACCTGCGACGCGCTGGTCCACGCCCACGGCGCGCTGAAGGGGCTGGCGGCGTCGCTGATGAAAATTGCTAACGACGTGCGCTGGCTGGCCTCGGGCCCGCGCTGCGGTATCGGCGAAATTGCGATTCCGGAGAATGAGCCGGGTTCATCGATCATGCCGGGCAAGGTCAACCCGACGCAGTGCGAAGCGCTGACCATGCTGTGTTGCCAGGTGATGGGCAACGACGTGGCGCTGAATATCGGCGGCGCTTCCGGCAACTTCGAGCTCAACGTCTATCGTCCGATGGTTATCCATAACTTCCTGCAGTCGGTGCGGCTGCTGGCCGACGGCATGGAGAGCTTTAACGAACACTGCGCGGTGGGGATCGAACCCAACCGGGAGCGCATCAACCAGCTGCTCAACGAGTCGCTGATGCTGGTGACGGCGTTGAATACCCATATCGGCTACGACAAAGCGGCGGAAATTGCCAAAAAAGCGCATAAAGAGGGGCTGACGCTGAAGGCCTCGGCGCTGGCGCTCGGCTACCTGACGGAAGCCGAGTTCGACAGCTGGGTGCGTCCGCAAGAGATGGTCGGCAGCATGGCTACTCGCTAGCCAGCCACAGGTGCAGGCGCGGGATCAGCAGACGAAGCGCCTGCGCCTGGGGTTTATAGCGATACTGCACGTTGTCGGCATCGTAATTCAGTAACTCGCCAATATCCGGTACGCTGACCCCCTGAGTGCCGGATATCAGCGTAATCAGCGGCCCGGGGCAGGCGTACTGCACCTGCTTTTGCTCGCCGGCGTACCAGACGCGGGCGATAGGCTGGACTTTCACCGGCCGCTTAATCTTCAGCTTTGCCCGCTGCGGCAGGGCGGCGATATCCTGATACTCCCTCTCCAGCTTGCTCTGCCACTGCTCGCGCGTCCACGGCGGCACCGCGCGCGGCGACTGCAGGCTTTTTTCCAGCTGCATCAGCACCTCATCGCGGGTTAAATTCTTAATCACGTGCTTATTGGCCCAGCCAAAGCGGATGGTGCTGGGATCGAACAGCGGCGTCAGCGTGCGGTAGGCGCTAAGGGTGATTAATCCTGGCAGATGGCGATGCACCCACTCAAAGCGGGCCGCGGCGGGGAGGGCGGAGTCGACGGTAATGATTTTTTCGAAGGTGGCCTTTAGCGCGTTGATGCTGGCGATTTTTTGCCGCAGGTCGGCCTGCTCCTCGGCGCTGGTTTGCAGGCAGATAGTCCCGGGAAGGCGCACCGCGGCCTTGCTGCTGCGGCTTTCCGATTGCTGCTGGATAAACAGATGGCCGTAGTGCGTGAGGGCCATCTCCAGCGCCGTTTTACCGATATGCTGCACGACCTGAATCGTCTCAAGCGGATCGTGTTCGGCGTCTTTACTCACCGCCGGGAGCTCAAATACCCGCGCGGCAAGCAGGCGACAGCGGCTTAGCGCCAGCTTCAGCTCCTGCAGCTCCCGCTCAAGCTGGCGAAAGGTGCCATTGAGTCGTTCAACGAGGTCATAATTTGCCATCTGCGCCACCTTAGTTACAACATACTAATCGGTTTTTAACTATACGCAGGCCGCAGCGCCTGCGCAAGGGGGGTCAGCCAGAGGTAAAATTCGGCAGCTGGTGGTAGATAGGCCAGCTAAAGCTGAAGCAGGCGCCGCCCAGCGGGCTGGTGCGGCAGCTCACCTCGCCGGACATCGCCTGGGCGATGCTGTGGACGATAGCCAGCCCGAGCCCGCAGCCGCCGGTGGCCCGATCGCGGCTGGGGTCAAGCCGGACAAACGGCTCGAACACGCGCTCGCGCTCGGCGGGGTCGATGCCCGGACCGTCGTCGTTGACCTGCAGCGTCGCCCGCGATCCCGCCAGCGTCAGGCTAACCTGAATTCGCTGGCTGCTGTAGCGCAGCGCGTTGTTAACCAGATTATCAAGCACGCGCTCCATCAGGCGCATATCCAGCGCGCCGTAGTCGCCGGCCACCACCTCGTGAAGGGTCACCTCGCGCTGCGGGTTTACCATCTGAATATCTTCCACGTGGGCCTCAATCCAGGCCGGAAAGTCGGGGGTGGTCAGGCTCAGCTCGTTTTGCGGCCGGTCAAGGCGGGCGTAGGTTAACAGCTCTTCGATAAGGGCTTCCAGCTGGCCGATATCGCGGTTCAGGGCCTGTGATTCGGCGGCGGTGAGATTTTCACTCATCTCAAGGCGATAGCGCAGGCGAACCAGCGGCGTGCGCAGCTCGTGGGCAATGCCGTCGATCAGCTGCTTTTTGCTGGCGATCAGGGCGTTGATATTATCGGCCATCTGGTTAAAGGCCACGCCGAGCCGCTCAAAGCTGGACATGCTATCGAAATGGATGCGCTCGCTAAAATGCCCCTCGCCGAAGCGCTGGGCGGCGGTCTCGATGCGCAGCATATCCTGCCAGTGCGGGCGCATCCAGATGAAGACCGGGAACGCCAGCGAAATGGCGATAAAGGCCATCAGCGCGACGTCCAGCAGGCGCATCTCATGCAAAAAGTAGAGATAGGGGACCGGACCTACCGACAGCACGTAGTGGCTGCGCGGAATGCGCTGAATAAAGGTGTACTCATCATCGAGGGCGACGATATCGCCGGCGCGCAGATGCTGCATTGAGCTCTCCGCCAGCTTGAATTTGCTCAGCGGTTCAATATGCAGATCGAACGACAGATTGAGGTCCAGCTCTTTGAGCGTTTTGCTCCAGTCGCGCGGCGGAATTTCCCGCAGCTCGCTGCGCATCAGATAGAGCGAGCTTTTCATCAGATCGTCCAACGACTGGCGGCCCGCACGCTCGGCGGTAAATTTATATACCAGGCCGACCAGCATGGTCATAACCAGAAAGCAGACGAACAGCAGGAGGTAAAACTGCACAAACAGCTTTTTCATAGCCGGACCCGTTAATTAATTGTCCCAGGCGTGGGGGGCAAACAGATAGCCTTTGTTGCGCACCGTTTTGATACGGTAGGGTTCTGTTGCGCTATCGAGAAGCTTTTTACGCAGGCGGGAAATTGCCACGTCGACGCTGCGGTCCATACCGTCGTAGGTGACGCCGCGCAGGTTTTTCAGCAGCGCATCGCGATCCATAATTTGTCCCGCGTGGGTCGCAAGCTCCCACAGCAGTTCGAAATCCGCCGTAGAAAGCGCGACGCTGTCGCCGGCGAGCAGCACCTGGCGGTTCACCGGGTCGATGGAGAGTGAGCCAAAGGCGATGGTTTTATGCGGCGTCAGCGAGGTGGGCGCGGAGGTGAGCGGAACGGCAACGTGCTGACGCAAATGCAGGCGCAGCCGTGCCAGCAGCACGGCGGGTGGGGTGGTTTTGAGGATATAATCGCTCGCGCCCATCTCCAGCGACAAAATATGGTTCATATCGCTATCAAGGGAGGTCAGCAGCACGATGGGGCCCTGCCACTGCCCGCGCAGGTCGCGGCAAAGTGTCATCCCGTCCTTGCCCGGCAGCATGATATCTAATAGCACCAGATCGGGTTTTTCTCGCGCAATAACCTCTTCCGCCCGGTCGCCGCGTGGTTCAACCACCACGTCCATATCATGCTTACCCAGATAGGCGGCGATCAGCGCGCCAACTTCCGGATCATCCTCAACGAACACGATCTTATTCATATTTTATATGTATATGTAAAAGGTTTAACATACACCGCCAGCAAATTGCCTGCCATTACTCTTTTATAAACAAATGTTCTTCCGCTATGCTGGCGTAACTTGTTGTTTAAATGTAAAGGCAAAAGGCATGGGGCTGTTGATTAAAGCGCTGCTCGGGGCGCTGGTGGTGGTACTAATTGGCGTACTTTCCAAAACCAAAAATTACTATATTGCCGGGCTCATTCCGCTATTTCCAACATTCGCCCTGATCGCTCACTATATTGTCGCCAGCGAGCGCGGGATTGAAGCCCTGCGCACCACCATCGTATTTGGGATGTGGTCAATCATTCCCTATTTTATCTACCTGCTGTCGCTCTGGTACTTCACCGCAACGATGCGCCTGCCTTACGCGCTGGCGGGCGCCGTTGTGTGCTGGAGCCTGTGTGCCTGGCTGCTGATCCTCGGCTGGAGCCGTTTCCACTAGCGCAGGTGGCGGCCACCGTCGACGGCGAAGGAGCGGCCGGTGACGAAATGGCTGCTGAACAGATAGTCGAGCAGTTCGATAATTTCCGTTTCGCCTGCGGTGATTTTCATCAGCGATTTATCCAGCGCCTGCAGGCGATATTCGGCGTCGTCGCCTTCATTAAACATAATAAGCGAGGGGGCGATGGCGTTGACCTTTATTTCCGGCGCCAGCTTGCGGGCGAAGGAGCGGGTCATATTATCCAGCGCCGCTTTACTGGCGGCATAGGCGATGTGCTTATCGCTGCCGCGCTCAACCACGTAGTCAGTGATATGAATAATATCGCTGCCCGCATGGCCGTGGCCACGCAGCAGCGCTTCCAGGGCGTGATTGAGCAGATAGGGCGCATTGACGTGAATTTGCATCATGCTGGCAAGCACCGTGCTGAGCGGCGTCCCCGGCTTTTCCGCCATCCAGCCGCTGGCGTTATGGATAACGGCGCGCAGGCCGCCGCTGGCGTGGGACTTCACCGCTTCGGCGAAGGTTAAAATCCCGTCGTCGGTGCTAAAATCTGCCTCCAGACAAACGGCGCCGGCCGTACGCAGCGCGTCAATAGCCGGATAGTGGGTTCGATAGCTAACGATGACGGGCTGCTGTTGCTGAAGAAAATGCTGTGCCAGAGCGAGGCCGATTCGGCGACCTCCTCCTGTAATCAGGACCGGGCGAGGCTGTAGTTCAGCCATGGGTATCTCCTTTGAGTTCCGCGGCGGGGCGACCGCTTACCCCACCAGCATCCACGTTGCCGGTACGGCGGCAACCAGCAACAAACCAATTAAGGCTAATTCACGGCGTTTAAGCATGCGATCGTGCTGGTGCGTACGGCGGGCGTACAGGAAAACCAGAAGACCCGGAGCGTAAAGTATCACCGACAGCAGTAAATGCACAGGGCCCGACGCATATAATAACCATAAGCCATAAGCGCACGCCCCGATACCTACAGCCTTATGCAGCGGGCGTACGGCAATTTTCAGCAGGAAGGCGCCGACGAGCAGATAGGGAACGAGGATCATCTCGGAGGCGATGGTGAGCAGGGTACCGTAATCCGAGCCGGTCAGCCAAATCAGCACCAGCGAGGCCTGGACGCTAATATTGGTTAGCCACAGCGAAGCAGACGGCGCATTGTGGCGATTTTGCCGGGCAAACAGACGCGGAAACGCTTTGTGGGTAGCGGCCAAATAAGGAACTTCCGCCGCCATGATGGTCCAGCTCAGATAGGCGCCGCAGACGGAAACGATCAGCCCGGCGGCGATGATCACCTCGCCCCAGGAGCCCATCATTCTGACCATCAGCCCGGCCATCGACGGATTACGCATTTCCGCCAGCTCCGGACGGGCGACAACCCCCAGCGAGAGCAGCGTGACCAGAAGATAAACCACCAGCGCTGAAAGTACGGCCAGCAGCGTCGCGCGGCCAACGTCGCGCTTATTTCGCGCGCGCGCCGATACAACCACCGCGCCCTCTACGCCGATAAACACCCACAAGGTGATCAGCATCGTATTCTTCACCTGCTCCCACACCGGCACGCCGAGCGCCAGGCCGCTGAAATCAAGCGTGAAGGTCTCTAAACGGAAGGCCATCGCCGCGAGAACGATAAAAGCGCCGAGCGGAATAAGCTTCGCCAGGGTGGCGACCAGGTTGATGCCCGCCGCCGTTTGCACGCCGCGCAGGACTAAAAAGTGGACCACCCACAGCAGAACCGATGCCCCGACGATCGCCTGCCAGGTATTGCCGTTGCCAAAAATGATCGAACCGGGCGCGTCGGTGAAGAAGCTCAGCGCCGCAAAGACGATAACCAGGTAGGAGACGTTGGCGATGACCGCACACAGCCAGTAGCCCCAGGCGGAGCAGAAGCCCACCAGTTCGCCAAATCCTTCGCGCGCATAGGTAAAAATACCGCCGTCGAGATCGGCGCGAATGCGGGTTAGCAGGAGCATGGCGAAGGCGAGGAATAAAATGCCCACGCCGGTAATGGCCCAGCCGATCAGCAGGGCGGACGGGCTGGCCACGGCGGCCATATTTTGCGGCAAACTGAATACGCCTGCGCCCAGCATTGAGCTGAGAACCAGGGCGGTCAGGGCGCTAAGGCCCAGTCTCTTTTCCATTGCAATCCCGAAGTGACAACCGTGAAGTAAAGAATATTTATTTGGCTAAATCGCATAAAATGGACGATTACGCTAAGGCGCGGGATTTTACGGAGTGTCTTGTGCGCATGCAATGGCGGCGGATGAAAAAAAGCAAAAAGGCGGCAAAGCGCCGCCTTTTTGTTCAGCTGAGGTGTCGTTATTTATACAGGTCAGCGCTGATGGTCATGTTACCACCGCGTTCCTGCCACTGGCGGGTGATGTGGTAATACTTCGCGCCTTTCTTCGCCGCACGTTTGGCCACCTGGTAAGAAACTTCGGTCATATTGCCGTAGTTACCGGTGAACTTAATGCTATCGAACGGGGCCATCTGCGCCGCGGTGATCTTGTTCACTTCTTCAATCTTTGTGCCGTCAGGAAGCGTGACAGTGTAACGCCCACCTTTAGAGGACTGCGTTTCGAAGAAGCGGCCTACGCCGGTACCTGAGCCAACGGCTGCGGTGGTTGCCACGCCGGGGATTTCCACGTTTTTAGCCGCGGCGCCGCCTTCAGCCAGCGCTGCGCGCCCGGCTTGAGAATCGGCAGGAATCGCGTCAGGACTTTGCAGAACGCGTTTTTTGGCATCGGCTTTATAAACATAAGCGGTGATGCGCTGATTGCCGCCCTGGTTAGCATCCACCTGACGAACAATGAAGAAAGAGGCCGCGCCTTTTGCTTTCGCCGCTTTGGTGATGGCATCGTTGACTTCAGGCTGGCTGCGATAGAAGCCCTGCACGGTCACGGTATCAAACGGTTCCAGCTCAACGGCCTGGTCTTTCGGCAGCTCCATGATCCCATTAATCATGCGATTTTTTGGGGCATCGGCCTGCTGAGCGTTGTCTTTATAAAGATCTGCCGTTACGCGCCAGTTACCGCTGTTGCCATAGTCTGAGGTGTCGACAACATAAAAGGAGGCTGCGCCGTCTTTGTCGGCCTTGCGGGAGACTGCCTTAACCGCATCGCCAATCGCAGTAAAACGGCCGGTGATGACCACGCGATCGTAGGGCTTCAGCGCCGCCGCCTGCTCCGGAGTCAGCTCGGTCGCTGCATGGGCAGACAGCGCAGTCGTAGCCAGGAGAGCAGACGCCAGGAGTGAGTTCTTAAGATTCATAAAAATAGTCCTTTGCCTTGCGCAAACCATGTACAGGTATTGTTGTTGACTGAAAACGCTCGATTATTGCATTTAAAAGGAGTGACTGTCTGCGTCAATTTTTGCTAACCGCCCGAAACGCGCGTCACAATAATATAACATTTTCCGATATGTTGAAAAAACAGCCTCTTGACCAGCAAAATCGATAATCGATATCGCTTTAATAAGTTAATGTAATGTTAATGCGATGTTCTGGCAGGCGATTAATTGCGTATTACGGCTTAAGCTAAGCGAATTATCAGGCTCGCTTATAAATTTAAGGTAAATATTGCTGCCTGACGCAGTTTGTCGCGCGTTTTACCAATAAAATCAAAAATTCTGTTTTATCGCAGTAGATCACAATCGGTATTTTCAGTAGGTTATAAAAAGTTTGTTACTGTTTCATTTTTTTCAGTCGAATATCTGAGCCGGCGCGTTTTGCCGGCGGATTGTCGGCTGTCAGAAGAGAAAACCATCATCAAAAACCGATGAAAGGGAAAACTATGCGTATCGGGGTACCAAAAGAACGGTTAGCCAATGAAACCCGCGTAGCGGCCACGCCGAAAACGGTGGAGCAGCTGCTCAAGCTGGGTTTTACCGTCGCAGTTGAAAGCGGCGCGGGCCAGCTGGCAAGTTTCGATGACGAGGCGTTTGCTCAGGCAGGCGCTGAGGTTGTGGACGGCGCCGAAGTTTGGCAGTCGCCCGTTATTCTCAAGGTGAATGCGCCTGACGAGAGTGAAATTGCTTTACTGAATCCAGGCACCACGCTGGTGAGCTTTATCTGGCCGGCGCAGAACCCGGAGCTGCTGGCAAAACTCTCTGCCCGCAAGGTAACCGTGATGGCGATGGATTCGGTGCCGCGTATTTCGCGCGCCCAGTCGCTGGATGCCTTAAGCTCGATGGCCAACATTGCCGGCTATCGCGCCATCGTCGAGGCCGCGCATGAATTTGGCCGCTTCTTCACCGGGCAGATCACCGCCGCGGGCAAGGTTCCGCCAGCCAAGGTGATGGTGATCGGCGCCGGCGTTGCCGGCCTGGCCGCGATTGGCGCCGCCAACAGCCTGGGGGCGATCGTTCGCGCGTTCGACACCCGTCCTGAGGTCAAAGAGCAGGTGCAGAGCATGGGCGCTGAGTTCCTTGAGCTGGACTTTAAAGAGGAGGCGGGCAGCGGCGACGGCTATGCCAAAGTGATGTCCGAAGCCTTTATTAAAGCCGAAATGGCGCTGTTTGCCGCCCAGGCAAAAGAGGTCGATATCATCGTCACCACGGCACTGATCCCCGGCAAACCAGCGCCGAAGCTGATTACCCGCGAAATGGTTGACTCGATGACTTCCGGCAGCGTGGTGGTCGATCTGGCCTCGCAGAACGGCGGCAACTGTGAATACACCGTGCCTGGCGAAGTGGTGACCACCGCCAACGGGGTGAGAATCATCGGCTATACCGATCTGCCAGGCCGCCTGCCGACCCAGTCATCCCAGCTCTACGGCACCAACCTGGTCAACCTGATCAAGCTGCTGTGCAAAGAGAAGGACGGCAACATTGCCATCGATTTCGACGACGTTGTGGTACGTGGCGTAACGGTTGTTCGCGACGGGGAAGTGACCTGGCCGGCGCCGCCGATTCAGGTCTCCGCCCAGCCGCAGGCCGCTGCGAAGAAGGTTGAAGCGCCTGTTGAACCGAAAAAACCGGTTTCGCCGTGGCGCAAATACGCGCTGATGGCGCTGGCGATTATCCTGTTTGGCTGGCTGGCTAACGTGGCGCCGAAGGAGTTCCTCGGCCACTTTACCGTCTTTGCGCTCTCCTGCGTGGTCGGATACTACGTGGTGTGGAACGTGTCGCACGCGCTGCATACGCCGCTGATGTCGGTCACCAACGCCATCTCGGGGATTATCGTTGTCGGGGCGCTGCTGCAGATAGGCCACGGCGGCTGGGTCAGCGTGCTGAGCTTTATCGCGGTGCTGATCGCCAGCATTAATATTTTTGGTGGTTTCACCGTCACTCAGCGCATGCTGAAAATGTTCCGCAAAGGATAAGGGGTAACAAATGTCTGGTGGATTAGTTACAGCTGCATACATTGTTGCCGCGATCCTCTTTATTTTTAGTCTCGCAGGGCTGTCAAAACACGAGTCCTCTCAGCAGGGCAACTACTTCGGCGTTGCCGGGATGGCGATCGCGCTGATCGCCACCATTCTGGGGCCGGACAGCAGCAACGTCGCGTGGATCCTGCTGGCGATGGTTATCGGTGGCGCCATCGGTATCCGTCTGGCGAAGAAAGTCGAAATGACCGAAATGCCGGAGCTGGTGGCGGTGCTGCACAGCTTCGTCGGCCTTGCGGCGGTGCTGGTGGGCTTTAACAGCTACCTGCAGCATGAAACCGGCATGGAGCAGATTCTGGTCAATATTCATCTGACCGAAGTGTTCCTCGGCATCTTCATCGGTGCGGTGACCTTTACCGGCTCCATCGTGGCCTTCGGCAAGCTGTGCGGCAAGATGTCCTCCAAGCCGCTGATGCTGCCGAACCGTCATAAGCTGAACCTCGCGGCGCTGGTCGTCTCTTTTGTGCTGCTGGTGGCCTTTGTTCGCACCGATAGCACCGCGACGCAGGTTCTGGCGCTGCTGGTGATGACCGTTATCGCTCTGGCGTTTGGCTGGCACCTGGTGGCTTCCATCGGCGGGGCGGACATGCCGGTCGTGGTATCGATGCTGAACTCCTACTCAGGCTGGGCGGCGGCGGCGGCGGGCTTTATGCTGAGCAACGATCTGCTGATCGTCACCGGCGCGCTGGTCGGCTCTTCCGGTGCGATTCTGTCCTACATCATGTGTAAGGCCATGAACCGCTCCTTCTTCAGCGTCATTGCCGGCGGATTTGGTACCGATGGTTCCTCGTCCGGCAGCGATGATGAAGTGGGCGAGCACCGTGAAATTAGTGCAGAAGATACCGCTGAAATGCTGAAAAACTCGCACTCGGTGATCATTACCCCGGGCTACGGGATGGCGGTAGCCCAGGCGCAGTATCCGGTTGCGGAAATCACCGAGCGTCTGCGTGCTCGCGGTATCAAGGTGCGCTTTGGTATTCACCCGGTTGCCGGTCGTCTGCCTGGGCATATGAACGTGCTGCTGGCGGAAGCCAAGGTTCCGTACGACGTGGTGCTGGAAATGGATGAAATCAACGATGACTTCACCGACACCGACACCGTGCTGGTTATCGGCGCCAACGATACCGTTAACCCAGCCGCGCAGGACGATCCGAAAAGCCCTATCGCCGGTATGCCGGTGCTGGAAGTCTGGAAAGCGCAGAACGTGGTGGTCTTCAAACGGTCGATGAACACCGGCTACGCCGGCGTGCAGAACCCGCTGTTCTTCAAGGAGAACACCCACATGCTGTTTGGCGATGCCAAAGCCAGCGTGGATGCGATTCTGAAAGCGCTGTAAGGCCTGAAGAGCGCGGACGAAAGTCGCTATAAAACGTTTGCTTCTGAAGCCGTCTCCGTTGAGACGGCTTTTTTATATAGCGCGCCAGCCCACTTATTGCTCATAAATTAATCGCCTCGGGGTGCTATAATAGGGACGTTTTTTCAACACACTGAGGATATTATGGATACCGAATTAACCCCCGCGCAAATGGCCATCGAATTTCTGCGTCGTGACCCTACCGCTTTAACCCCCGCGCAGTACCTGAAAAAATTTAAACTTCTCGAGCTGGAATTTGCCGATTTAATGTCGCTCTCCTCCATTGAACTGAAAGAAGAGATCGACCACGCCTGGCGCTTAGGTATCCATTAAAAAGTATCGCTTCAGCTGATATGCATCGCTGATGAAGGGGCCGGAAGGCCCTTTTTTACGCTCTGTGAGAGGCGGCGGGCAAAAAAATCCCCCGCGGTGGCGGGGGAGTTGGCGACGACGGCGGGGCTACCAGAGATCAGTCGTCGTCTTCGTCGTCCAGTTCAACCGGCGTTTTGTACTGATCCGGTTTCAGCACCAGCAGATCGCAGCGCAGATGGTCGATCACCTGCTCGGCGGTGTTGCCGAGGAAGGCCGCCGACAGCCCGGTACGCCCGATGGTGCCCAGGACGACAATCCCTGCCTGCAGATGCTCCGACAGATCGGGAATAACCTCTTCCGGCAGACCCTTTTCGACGTGGGTGCGGCTCTCGTCAATCGCAAACTTTTGCCGCAGCGTTTTCATCGCCAGCAGGTGCTGGCCGCGAATGGCGTCGTTGTAGATGCTGGGATCGAAATCAGGCAGCTCAATGGCGATATTGATAGGCGTAACCGGATAAGCGCCCACCAGGTGGACCTCGGTGTGGTTAACCTGTTCCGCCAGCTCAAGCGTCTCTTTGACCAGTTTCTCATTCAGGGAGTCGTGGTAGTTTTCTTCGCTGGCAAGGTTGACCGCCACCAGCGCTCTGCCGCCCTCTGGCCACGGCTGGTCTTTAACCATCCACACCGGGCACGGGCATTTACGCAGAAGATGCCAGTCGGTAGGAGTGAAGATGACCGCTTCCAGCCTGTCGTGCTGGTGCGCCATTTTCAGCACTAAATCATGCTTGTCGCTGAGGATTTCCTGGATAATGGCTTCGAAGGGGCGGTTGTGCCATACCACCTTGATGTCAATTGGGATCCCGGACTCGATATAGAACCGGGCCTGCTCTTTGATCCAGGCGCTGCGTTGGCTGATCACGCCCTGGCGCATAGCCGTTCGCTCGTCTGGCGACAGCAGGGTCGTCATCTCATATGAGAAATCATAGATCGGCAAAAAGGCTTTAATGCGGCCACCAATCCGTTGGTGTAGGTATACCGCGCGCCGCAGTGCGGGCTGGTCGTCCTGGTTAGGATCGATTACTACCAGCATGTTCTGATACTTCGCCATACAGGGTCTCCTTACAACTGTAACTGCAGTCTGTAATTAAAAAGATAACCTATATAGATGAATTGAAACAGGGGATGACCCTGGCCAGATCAACAAATAAGAAAAAAATTAGCGATCTGGCGAAGGGATCGGGCTATCAGGCGACGTTGCGCGCCTGACCAGCCAGCTGAGCGAGGAGGTCGCTGTTTTCGATGGTGATGTATTTACCTTTAACCGCCAGCATGCCGCTTTTCTGGAAACGACCCAGCAGGCGGCTGATGGTTTCTACGGTCAGGCCGAGATAGTTCCCGATATCGCCGCGGGTCATGGTCAGACGGAA
Organism: Klebsiella sp. BIGb0132; assembly: GCF_024810075.1. Taxonomy (NCBI): domain Bacteria; kingdom Pseudomonadati; phylum Pseudomonadota; class Gammaproteobacteria; order Enterobacterales; family Enterobacteriaceae; genus Klebsiella; species Klebsiella sp. BIGb0132. The sequence continues at coordinate 422,459 of NZ_JANUDW010000002.1, forward strand.
CTCACGAGGCGAGAAGCCGCGCTGGGCAAAACGACGAGAAAGATTGTAGATAAAGGCCGCCAGGCGCTCCTCGGCGTTCTTTTTGGAAAGCAGCAGGATCATATCCTGATCGCCTTTGATCTCGCCGCTCATCAGGCGCATCATCTGCTGACGCAGATTCGGCATCTTGCCTGAGAGGTCGTCCAGGGTTTCGAAGGGAATTTCGCAGACCATTGAGGTTTCCAGCGCCTGAGCAAAGCTCGGGTGGAGACCGGTGCCGATCGCGTCAAAACCAACCAAATCCCCCGCCAGGTGGAAGCCGGTAATCTGCTCGTCGCCCTGTTCGGTAATGGTGTAGCTTTTGATGGTGCCTGAACGAATGGCGTACAGCGACTTCAGCTCATCGCCGGCTTTGAACAGGGTCTGTCCTTTCTGGATAGGCTTTTTTCGCTCGATGATATTATCAAGCTGATCAAGCTCGTGCTCGTTCAGAGTAAAAGGGATGCAAAGCTGGCTGATGCTGCAATCCTGACAATGGATTGCACAACCGCCAGACTGAATGCGTCGTATAATTCTCTTTTCCGGGATCATAAGTCTGCTCAAGCCTTAATTGATATTGGTCAATTTTAACATCTTTTTGGTGAGCAGGTAAGCCTCGAACCGATGAAACACGTAATATTAAAAGGGGAAAGCGATTACCCCCTTTATCTCATTGATAAGAAATAAGATGTCTGAGCATATTTGATTGTAAAGTTGCCGGATGCTTCCGATAAAAGGCACTTACGGTCAAAGAAGCAAATACCCCTCATGGCGCAATAACCACTCTTTACGCTGCACGCCGCCCGCGTAGCCGGTCATGGTGCCGTTACGTCCGATGACGCGGTGGCAGGGCACCACGATACTGACCGGATTAGAGCCGTTGGCCGCCCCGACAGCCCGCGCGGCGCCAGGCCGACCTAATGCCTCCGCCAGCTGACCGTAGTGCATAACCTGGCCGCAGGGGATGGTACGCAGCGTTTTCCAGACCTCGCGTTGAAACGGGGTGCCCGCCGTCGCCGTCGGCAGCGTTTCGATAACCGCAAGGTCACCGGCGAAATAGTCGCCAAGCCTGCTGCTCAGCCCGCCCGGGTTATGAGAATCCACGCGCTGGTACCCTTCATGACGATAGTGCAGCTCCAGCAGCTGCTCCATCCGCGCGCTGTGCTCCTCCCACTCAACGGCTCGCAGATGAAACTGCTCGTCGCAAATGATCCATAGCGGCCCGACCGGGGTATCGATTTTGTCCTGAAGCAGTATCAGCATCGTTTTTCCTTATTACCTGATTCAAATGATTATTACTGCACCCTGAACACAAGATATCACGTCATCCTGATGGGCAACTATACTCCATAAAGGTGAACGGCGAGCGGCGTGGCTGAAGGGGCGAATCTATGAATATGTTTTCCATTTTGCAGCTGCCTGCAGGGCAGAAGCAAAACCAAATCGCAGCGGGTCCCGCGATATTTAATTTTGTATTAATTACGCCGCGCGGGTGTGAATGGATTTTGCTACTTTCTCCGGGCGGTAAATTCCCCTATGCGGAGGAGCGTTCAGTTCATCTCTCTATGCAGTTTGTCATACGCACGCGGATTAGTTTGAACTGGCTAATTCATCGGGAGGCACCCGACGCCGCAATACACTATACAGGCATTCCTTGAGTCAATTATTTGCCAGCACGTTAGTGCTGGCTTTTTTTTGTTAACGTGAAAGGTGATGGTATGCAATATATGCTAACTGGCGTTTTGATATTGATTATCAGTGGTTTGCTGTTAAATGCTGTCTCTCTTATGATCGAGTCGCTTTATAAGCTAATGAAAGATATGCACTTAAAGAAAAAACATTTTTAGGTGCCTCAGCAGGTCCGGCAAGCGTATTGACAGCGATCGCTTGCCGACCTGTTATTCCCCTCCCTCATACACCCGTTCAGCAATCCGGCCCTTATTTTCAGGCACTTTTTTTGGCATCACGTATATTCACCGCGGCGATCGCGCGGGCTGAGTGCAGGTGGCTACGGGCGCGGGATGCGCCACCGCTGCCGTGACCGGCGACAAACGCGTTGAGGGCGCGCGGTGCGACGGCTATAGTAGCCTCCGATAGTCGCCGGAGGAGTGCTGATGAACCTTGATGACAAATCGCTATTTCTGGATGCCATGGAGGATGTCCAGCCGCTGAAGAGCGGCAACGACGTGCTGTGGCATCCCGAGCGCCACGCCCGCACCCCGCAGCGCATCGACGCACTGCAGCTGGATAACTTTTTGACCACCGGCTACCTCGACGTGCTGCCGCTGGCAACGCCGCTGGAGTTCAGGCGCGAGGGGTTACAAAGCGGCGTGCTGGACAAGCTGCGGCTGGGGAAATACAGCCAGCAGGCGAGCCTCAATCTGCTGCGCCAGCCGGTCGAGAAGTGTCGGCAAATGCTGTTTGCCTTTGTGGTCCAGGCGCAGAAGGAGTCGCTGCGCAACGTGCTGATTGTTCACGGCAAAGGGCGTGACGACAGCGCTCATCCTAATATTATCCGCAGCTACCTGGCGCGCTGGCTGGAAGAGCTTCCCGAAGTGCAGGCATTTTGCGTCGCATCCGCCCATCACGGCGGCAGCGGAGCGTGCTACGTCGCCCTGCGCAAATCGGCCGAGGCAAAGCAGGAAAACTGGGAGCGCCACGCCAAACGCAGCCGCTAGCGCAGCAGCAGCGTCAGCTCCCGGGCCGCTTTTTGCAGCTCTGGCAGCACCCGATCCAGCATTTCGCGAGTTGAAACCTGCCCGGCATGGACGCCGACGTTCAGCGCCGCCTGAACCTGTCCCTGCGGGTTAAACAGCGGCACCGCCAGCGAGCGCAGCCCCATCTCCAGCTCCTGATCGTTCAGCGCGTAGCCCTGCTGGTGGACGCGCCTGAGCTCGGCGCGCAGCTTATTCACCGAATCCACCGTTTGCGGGGTGTAGCGAATCATCGTCACCCGGCCCAGCATATCGTTCAGCTTCTCCTCCGGCTGATGGCTCAACAGCACCCGGCCCATCGAGGTGGCCCAGGCCGGCAGCCGGCTGCCAATATCCAGATCGATAGTCATAATGCGTGAGCTGGAGGCGCGGGCAATGTAGAGAATATCGTCGCCGTCGAGGGTGGCGATGGAGCAGGACTCGTTAAGCATTTCGCTCAGATGCTTGAGCACCGGCTGGGCCGAACGCGCCAGCGGGGTTGAGGCCAGCCAGGCGTGGCCGAGGGCGAGGATGCGCGGACGCAGCTGAAAATTCTTGCCATCTTCAGCATAGACAAACCCCAGCTTGCCGAGCGTATAGAGGCAGCGGCGCACCGCCGCGCGCGGAATACCGGTCTTCTGGCTGATCTGTGAGATCGACAGCACCGGGCGCTGCGGGGTGAAGGCCTGAATCACCTCCAGCCCGCGGGCCAGCGAGGCCATAAAGTTCGGGTCGCCCTTAAACGGGTCGCTATCGCCGGTCAGTAAATCGTCTGGATGCTTCTCCATTTTGTTCTCCATATTTGCCATCGATCACATTCTTTCGCTAAAGATATACGATGTTCGATTATCGCACCATATTTCGATTATCGCCCTTGACCAACATCGTTAAGCGGGTCACATTTTGTGCGAACAACGTATATAAGTGCGATTACCGCACATAAAGGAGCGACCTGATGATTGATAAAAGCGTGTCGACGCTAAGCGATGCCATCGCCGGGATCCACGACGGCGCGACCATCATGATCGGCGGTTTTGGTCCCGCCGGTCAGCCAACGTACCTGATTGATGCCCTGATTGAGCAGGGCGCCCGCGACCTAACCATTATCAACAACAACGCGGGCAACGGTGAGGTGGGCCTGGCGGCGCTGCTGAAGGCCGGACGGGTGAGCAAGATGATCTGCTCTTTCCCGCGTCAGGTTGACTCGCAGATTTTTGACGACCTCTACCGCCGCGGCAAGGTCGAGCTGGAGCTGGTTCCGCAGGGCAATCTGGCGGCCAGAATCCAGGCCGCCGGCGCCGGACTGGGGGCGGTATTTACCCCGACCGGCTACGGCACGCCGCTGGCGGAAGGCAAAGAGACCCGCGAAATCGACGGGCGCCATTATGTTCTTGAATATCCGATTAAGGCCGATTTTGCGCTGATTAAGGCTCATCACGCCGACCGCTGGGGCAACCTGGTGTACCGCAAAGCGGCGCGCAACTTTGGCCCGATCATGGCAACCGCCGCCAAAACCACCATCGTTGAGGTCTCCCGCCTGGTCACCCTCGGCGAACTGGACCCGGAAAATATCATTACTCCGGGGATTTTTGTCCAGCGCGTCTTCTCGCTGGAAAACACCGTTACCGCACAGAGCGCCTGAGGAGCCAGCGATGCAAAAATTAACTCGTGATGAGATGGCCCAGCGCGTGGCGCGCGATATCCCGGAAGGGGCCTATGTGAACCTCGGTATCGGTTTACCGACCCGCATCGCCAACTATCTGCCCGCGGATAAAGAGGTGTTCCTGCACAGTGAAAACGGTCTGCTGGGCATGGGCGGCAGACCGCAGCCCGGCGAAGAGGATCCGGAGCTGATTAACGCCGGGAAAGAGTACGTCACGCTGCTCAAAGGCGGCTGTTTCTTCCACCACGGCGACTCCTTTGCCATGATGCGCGGCGGCCACCTCGATATCTGCGTGCTGGGAGCCTATCAGGTCTCTGCCCGCGGCGATCTGGCCAACTGGAGCACCGGCGCGCCGGACGCGATCCCGGCCGTGGGCGGGGCGATGGACCTGGCTATCGGCGCGCGTCAGGTCTTCGTGATGATGGATCATCTGACCCGCGACGGCGAGTGCAAGCTGGTGGAGCACTGCAGCTATCCGCTGACCGGCGTTGGCTGCGTCAGCCGAATCTACACCGACCTCGCGGTTATCGATATCACCCCCGGCGGCCCGGTGGTGCGGGAAATCTTCAACGGCCTCTCTTTTGAGGAGCTGCAGCGCATCACTCCGGTGGCGTTGACCTTCGAACATCTGGCGAAAAGCGCGTAAGGAACCTATGATGAATCAGGCATTTATCTGTGATGCGGTGCGTACACCCTTCGGTCGTTTTGCAGGCACCCTGGCGCCGATGCGCGCCGATGATTTAGGCGCGCTGCCGCTCAAGGCGCTGCTGGAGCGCAATCCGGGACTGGATCCTTCGCGCATCGATGACGTGATTTACGGCTGTGCAAACCAGGCCGGCGAAGATAACCGCAACGTCGCGCGCATGGCGCTGCTGCTGGCCGGACTTCCGGAAACGGTTCCGGGCAGCACTATTAACCGCCTGTGCGGCTCGAGCCTTGATGCGATCGGCGTCGCAGCGCGGGCAATCAAAAGCGGCGAGACTCAGCTGATGATTGCCGGCGGAGTAGAGAGCATGTCGCGCGCGCCCTTCGTCATGGGCAAGGCCGAAAACGCCTATAGCCGCAGCATGCAGATTGAAGATACCACTATCGGCTGGCGCTTTATCAACGCGCGGATGAAGGCGCTGTATGGCGTTGATTCGATGCCGGAAACCGCTGAAAACGTGGCCGCTGATTTTGCGATTTCGCGCGCGGACCAGGACGCCTTCGCCCTGCGCAGCCAGCGGCGAACCGCCGAGGCGCAGGAGGCCGGGCGCTTTGCCGATGAGCTGATTGCGGTCTCGATCCCGCAGCGTAAGGGCGATCCGCTGCTGTTTACCCGCGATGAACACCCGCGCAGCACCTCGCTGGAGGCGCTGGCGAAGCTAAAAGGCGTGGTGCGCGCCGACGGTTCGGTGACCGCCGGCAACGCTTCCGGGGTCAACGATGGGGCCTGCGCGCTGCTGCTGGCCAGCGAGCAGGCGCTGATGGTGAACGACCTGCAGCCGCTGGCGCGCGTTGTCGGCGTGGCGACCGCCGGGGTCGCGCCAAGAATTATGGGCTTCGGTCCGGCTCCGGCAGTACGTAAAGTGCTGACGCTGACCGGGCTGACGCTGGCGCAGATGGACGTGATTGAACTGAACGAAGCCTTTGCCGCCCAGGCGCTGGCGGTGACGCGCGATTTAGGCCTGGCCGACGACGCCGCGCACGTTAACCCCAACGGCGGGGCGATTGCCTTAGGCCATCCGCTGGGCGCCTCCGGCGGGCGGCTGGCGATGACCGCCGCCTATCAGCTGCGGCGCACCGGCGGGCGCTACGCGCTGTGCACCATGTGTATCGGCGTCGGCCAGGGAATTGCGCTGATTATTGAACGTGTTTAAGGAGCCAAAATGAGTTTGCTGACCCCGATGATGCGCAGCAGCCCGCTGACCGCCTGGTTTAGCGACGCGCAGCGGGTACAGGGGATGCTGGATTTTGAAGCGGCGCTGATCCGCGCCCAGGCCGCCTGCGGGATAGTGCCCCAGGCGGCCGTCGCGCCGGTGGTCAACGCCTGCCGGCATTCGCTTATCGATTTCTCCGCGCTGGGAGAGGCGGCGGCCGACGCCGGGAACCTGGCGATCCCGCTGGTCAGGCAGCTTACCGCCTGCGTTAAGACTTCGGACCCGCAGGCCGCTCGCTACGTCCACTGGGGAGCCACCAGCCAGGATGCTATCGACAGCGGTCTGGTTCTGCAACTGCGCGGCGCGCTGGCGGAGACCGATTCGCTGCTGCAGCGCCTGATGGCTGAATTTGCGCAGCAGGCGCAGCGGCATCAGCATACGGTGATGCCGGGGCGTACCTGGATGCAGCACGCGCTGCCGGTGACCTTTGGCCTGAAGCTGGCGGGCACTCTCGATGCGCTGCTGCGCTGGCAGCAGCGGCTGCGCGAAATGCGCGCCCGCGTGCTGGTTCTGCAGTTTGGCGGCGCGGCGGGCACCCTCGACTCGCTAAAAGGGCACGCACCGGAGGTCGCCGGGCGGCTGGCGGCCGAGCTTGGCCTGGCGCTGCCGGACACCCCGTGGCACAGCCAGCGCGATCGGCTGCTGGAAGTGGGGGCCTGGTACGCCGGGGTCTGCGGGACGCTGGGTAAATTTGCCAATGACTTTTCGCTGCTGATGCAGACGGAAGTTGCCGAAGTTGCGGAGCCGGTCGCGGAGGGCCGCGGTGGTTCGTCGACGATGCCGCACAAGCGTAACCCGGTCGGCTGCGCGGCGATCCTGACGGCGGCTCAGCGTACGCCGGGCCTGGTGGCCTGCCTGTATGCCGGCCAGGTTCAGCAGCACGAGCGCGCGCTCGGCGGCTGGCAGGCGGAGTGGGAGACGCTCCCTGAGCTGATCACCCTCGTCGGCGGCGCGCTGGAACAGAGCGTCGAGCTGGCGCGCGATATGCAGGTGTTCGCGCAAAAAATGCGCGCCGATCTCGATATGACCCACGGCCTGATTATGGCCGAAGCGGTGACCCTGGCGCTGGCGGAGTTTATCGGTAAGGCCGACGCTCATCATCGGGTCGAGGCGCTGTGCCGCCAGGCGATTGACCAGTCGCGCCCGCTGCTGGCGCTGCTGGAAAGCGACCCTCAGGTCAGCCAGCATCTTAGCGTAGCCCGTTTAACCCAGCTGCTGGACCCGACAACGGCGACCGGCAGTGCGGAAATTTTTGTGCGCCAGGTCGTGGCGCGTTACAAGGAACAACATGATGAACCTTGATTACCAGATTGACGGCCCGGAAGGTGCGCCGGTTATCGTTCTTTCCAACTCGCTGGGCACCACCCGGTCGATGTGGCAGCCGCAGCTTGGCGCGCTAACCGCGCGGTTTCGCGTGCTGCGCTACGACACTCACGGTCATGGTCAGACCGCTAAAAGCGGTAAAGTGACCCTCGCCCAGCTTGGCGAAGACGTTATTACGCTGCTCGATCATCTGCAGATAGAGAAAGCCTGGTTTTGCGGGATTTCGATGGGCGGACTGACCGGACTGTGGCTGGGACGCTTCGCTCCAGAGCGGTTTTACGCCATTGCGGTGGCCAATACCGCCGCGCGAATTGGCGACCAGGCCAGCTGGCTCTCGCGGGCGCGGGCCGTCCGTCAGGAGGGGATGGACGTGGTGGCCGCCGGCGCGGCGGACCGCTGGTTTAGCCACGCCTTTCGCCAGAAGGCGCCGGAGGTGGTCGCATCCCTGTGCCATCAGCTGACCCATAGCGATGCCGAGGGCTATGCCGCCTGTTGTGAAGCGCTGGCAGCGGCCGACCTGCGCAGTGAAGTCGGGCACATCAGCCTGCCAACCCTGATAATCGCCGGGGAAAGTGACCCTGTCACGACGGTGGCGGATGCCAACTTTCTCCATCAGCAGATCCCCGCCTCGCAGGTGGTGGTGGTCTCCGCATCGCATCTGTCTAATATCGAAGCGGCGGGCGCATTCAGCGCCGCATTACTGGGATTCTTCCGGGGAGAGCAGCATGGATGACAAGGCGCGTTATCAGCAGGGAATGGCGGTACGCCGTCAGGTGCTGGGCGATGCCCACGTCGACCGCACGCTGGATAAGCTGACCCCGCTCAATGAAGAGTTTCAGGACTTTATTACCCGCTACGCGTGGGGCGAAACCTGGACCCGACCGGGGCTGGAACGCCATACTCGCAGCATGATCACCATCGCGATGCTGATCGCGCTTAATCGCGAAGCGGAGCTCAAAATGCATCTGCGCGCTGCGTTTAATAACGGCGTGACCCGCGATGAGCTCAAGGAGCTGATTATGCACTCCGCGCTCTACTGCGGCCTGCCAGCGGCCAACGCCACGATGCACCTGGCGCAGCAGGTGTTTGACGAGCTGGACGGCAAGTCAGTTTGACCCTAACTGAGCTGGCCGGCAACGTTACGTATGACCGGCCAACGCATACGGTCACGTCCCTTTCTGGTCCCGGTCCTGCGGCGCTGCCGCCGGTTCGGCATACCAGTCCTCTTTCGCCACCACTAGCGCTCCCTTCGGCTGCATCACAAAATTAGGTGACATGATCTGCACGCCAAATTCATTAAACACATCCTGAATATTGCTATGCAAAGTGGTGCGGCCAACGGCCAGCGCAGTTTCAGGCAGCAGTCGGACCTGCAGCTCATACGAAACATACCAGTCGAGCAGGCCCAGCTGCCGCACCAGCGGCGGCTGGCTATGATCGATCCCTTGCGACCGGTGCGCCGCCAGCTCCAGCATCGCCTGCACCTGCCGCCACGGCGTGTCGTAGCCGATGGTGACCCCGGTCGTCAGGTTGACGCCAGAGCCTTGATTTTGCGCGCTGAGGTTGGTGATTTTCCCGCTGACCACCACCGCGTTCGGCACGGTGACGATATAGTTTTCCCGGGTGATGATTTTGGTCGCCAGCATGCCAATTTCGCTGACCTTGCCCTCGTTGTCGGCGATGCGGATCACGTCCCCTTTATGCAGGGCGCGCGAGTAAATCAGTACCAGCCCGCTCATGGCATGGTTCATGACGCCCGCGGAACCCAGGGTCAACATTAGGCCGAAAAAGACGCTAATTCCCTTAAAAGCCAGTGAATTAGCGCCGGGCAGGAAGGGATAGGCTGCCGAAAGGGCAAACAGCCAGATCGCTACCGAAATCAGCTTGCGGGTGGCGCCCACCGTCTCCGGGTGCAGCCCGGGAACCTGCAGGCGTCCGGCCTCCACCTGGCTGAGGAGCAGCTTGACGAGGCGGATAATAAACCAGGTAATCAGCAGAATAATCAGCACGATCAGCAGGCCTGGCAACGAGGAAGCCATCGACAGGGCAATGCCCTGCAGCACGCGTAGCGACCAGTCGCCTAACGATTCACTCCATATCCGTGTCCATGGGAACAGTCCAAAGGCCCAGCTCAGCCATGCGTACAGTACCATTATCCCCAGAAGAATCATCAGCAGGGCATACAGTTTGGTTTCAATATTGCCGAGAAAACGGCGCCAGCTTTGCGGGATCCAGCTGCGCTTTTCGAGGATGCGGCGATGAAAAAATCGGCGCACCAGTCGCCAGGAGCGGTATGTAGCGTAATACAGCGTGGCCAGTACCAGCGTCGCGGCGACGACCTTCACGATAGCCAGCGCCAGATAGGGCTTGTTGTACTGCTCCCGAAGGGAGGTCCGCTGCGTCTCCATGCGGGCGAGGACCCGCTGTGCCGCCTGATCGAGGGTCAGATCGTCGCCCTCATCGAGGTCGGCCTGGCTCAGCAGCATAATCGGTTTCCCGTTCATGATGAACAGTCGTCCCGGCAGGTTGTAACGGGTGACTGGAACCACCTGGAGCGGCTGGCTGATATCCGCCTCGGTAAAGGCGCGCAGGGTATTACGGATGCGCAGCACGCGCTCTTCCGGTGTGGTCTGGCCGAAGGTCGCCTGCAGCATCACTATCGGCTGGTGGAAAATTTTTACCGTGCGAGCCTGTTCACGCTCCGTCGGCTGCTGGCGAGGTTCCGCCGCCGAAAGTGGGAAAGCCAGACACAGCGCGAGCCATGTCAAACACAACGCCTGTATCCTGTTCATATTTGGCACCCGAAAATAGGGAATTATTGTTATTTTTCAGGTGGTCAATAGCACATTCTGACCTGACCCTGCTTTGAGCATAGACCAGCAATAAGCGAATTCAAGAGGCGCCCGGCGCCAGAGAGCGGCGGCAGCGCCAGCTGGAGGGTTGTGCGGGCAAAAAGGGACGGCTCCGGCGTGTGCGGAAAGTCAGGCGATGCTGCACCGACGCTCGCGCTGACAAAATGTGCGATCTTCTTGACACAGCATTGACAAATAAATGCCTGGTCAGTAATTTCATTTGTAATTATTGACCAGGCAAATATCATGAATAAGCATCCGGGTATTATCAATAACAAGTTCCATCTGGGTTTATTAATCCATCTGGCAAACCAGTATAAAGATCAGCTTATTAGCCAGTACTTCTCCGGCATGGATATCACGGCCGCGCAGTTTAAGGTGCTGATCAGCATCTATAAGGGCGTCACCAGTCCGGTTGAGATCAGCAAAAATCTGGTCATGGACGCCGGGGCGATGAGCCGCATGGTGGATCGGATGGTCAAGCGCGATCTCATCAGCCGTTCGCCTAATCCGCAGGATAAGCGGCAGGTCGTGCTGGCGCTGACCGGCAAAGGCGAGCTGATTTGCGAGCGCTTTGTTAATGAAGCGCTGGCGTCAATCATCAGCGACCTTACCGCCCGACTGACCCCCGACGAGTCTCGTTTACTGGTAGAGCTAATGACAAAAATGCTGCCAGACGAAATTGTTGCTCCTCATCGCTAACGTATTCAAGAAGGTCCGCACAAGATGGAAACCACACCTGCACAGCACGCCGAGCGCGGCAGCAAGCGCAAACGCAACTTTATTATTTTACTGATTATTCTGCTGCTTGCCGCCGGCGGCGGCGTGGCATGGTATCTGCTGTATGCCCGCTACTATGAATCGACTGACGATGCCTACGTTAACGGCAACCAGGTGACGCTCACTCCGCAAATCGGCGGCACGGTGACCCAGGTCACGGTGGACGAGGGGGATTTTGTGCAGAAGGGGCAGCCGCTGGTGCTGCTTGACCCGAGCGATACCGAAATTGCGCTGCAGCAGGCGGAAGCCAATCTGGCCAACACCGTGCGCCAGGTTCGCGGGCTCTACAGCACGGCGGATAACTACCGCGCGCAGGTTGCGGCGAAAAGGGTCGCCCTGCAGACGGCGCAAAACGACTACGCCCGGCGGCAGAAAATCTACCAGAGCGGCGCCATCGCTGCGGAAGATCTCTCCCACTATCGCGACGCGGTCACCAGCGCGCAGAGCGACTTAGCCGCCGCTCAGGAGGCGTTACGCACCAACACCGCGATGGTTGATGACACGGTTATCGACAGCCATCCCGAAATTAAAAGCGCGGTAGCCACGCTGCGTCAGCGCTATCTGGATAATTCGCGCAGCACCATCGTTGCGCCGGTCAGCGGTTTTGTCGCCAAACGCGCGGTCCAGCTCGGCATGCGCGTCGATTCGGGAACTACCCTGATGGCTATCGTGCCGCTGAATGAGGTGTGGGTCGATGCCAACTTCAAAGAGAGCCAGATGAGCGCGATGCGCCTGGGGCAGAAAGTGACGCTGAGCGCGGACCTCTACGGCGACGACGTGGAGTACCACGGCACCATTGAGAGCCTGGGCATCGGCACCGGCAGCGCGTTTTCGCTGCTGCCCGCGCAGAACGCCAGCGGCAACTGGATCAAAATCGTCCAGCGTCTGCCGGTGCGCATCACGCTGGACCCGCATGATATGCAGAAAAACCCGCTGCGCGTGGGGCTGTCGATGAACGTTCGCGTTGATATTCGCGATACCGACGGCCATCTGCTGCCGCAGCAAACCGTTAGCGCCCCGCGTTTCACCACGGATGTGTATCAGAACCCGCTGGAACAGGCGGACCAGCTGGTGGCTAAAATCCTTCATGACAACAGCAAAGCGGTAGCCGCCGGCGCCCGTTAAGAGAGACGTTATGCAAGATAAGGCCGCATTTACGCCGCCCAATATGTGGCTGGCGGTGCTCGCGCTGTCGCTGGCCACGTTTATGCAGGTGCTGGACTCCACGATTGCCAACGTGGCGCTGCCGACGATCGCCGGCAACCTCGGGGTGAGCGCCGATCAGGGGACGTGGGTTATCACCTCGTTTGCGGTGTGTAACGCCATTGCGCTGCCGCTGACCGGCTGGTTTACCCGGCGCTTCGGCCAGCTAAAGCTGTTTATCGGCTCGGTAGTGCTGTTTACCCTGACCTCGTTCCTGTGCGGGTTTGCCCACAGCATGACCGAGCTGATTATCTTTCGCGCCCTGCAGGGCTTCTTCGCCGGGCCGATGTTCCCGATGTGCCAGACGCTGCTGCTGGTTATCTTCCCGTCGAGCAAGCGCAGCATGGCGCTCGCGCTGCTGTCGATGGTGACGGTCGTGGCGCCGATTGTTGGCCCCATAACCGGCGGCTGGATCACCGATAACTACTCCTGGCCGTGGATTTTCTACATCAACGTGCCGATCGGCATCTTTGCCGCGATTGTGGTCTGGACGCAGATGCGCGAGCGTGAAGAGACCACCACCCACGCGCCGATTGACTACATCGGCATTGCGCTGCTGGTGCTTGGCGTCGGGCTGCTGCAGGTGGTGCTGGATAAAGGCAACGACCTCGACTGGTTCGCCTCAATCCATATCGTCATTATGTCGGTAATTTCGGCGATATCGCTGGTTTCGTTCGTTATCTGGGAGCTGGGCGAGCGTCATCCGATAGTTAACCTGCGGCTGTTTAAGGACCGTAACTTTGCTATCGGTACGATCTCACTGACCCTGGGCTACGCGGCGTTTTTTGCCATCAACATTATTCTGCCGCAGTGGCTGCAAACCCAGATGGGCTACACCGCCATCTGGGCCGGGCTTGCCGCCGCGCCGATGGGCGTGCTGCCGCTGGTGATGACGCCGATTATTGGCCGCTACGCCAATAATTTCGATCTGCGTATTCTGGCTTCGCTCTCGTTCCTGACCATGGGAGCTTCCTGCCTGATTCGCGCGCAGTTCAACACCGACGTCGATTTCCGCACCATTGCCGAAGTGCAGCTGTTTATGGGGATCGGCGTGGCGTTTTTCTTTATGCCGATCACCACCATTGTACTGTCGAACCTCAGCGGGGCGGAGGTGGCGGAGGGTTCCGGTCTGGCAACCTTCTTCCGCGTGCTGGGCGGCTCGTTTGCCTCCTCGCTGACCACCTGGATCTGGTCGCGGCGGGAGGTGTTCCACCATGCCAACCTGACCGAAAGCGTCTCCGCCTATAATCCGGCGGCGGTGGACTATGTGGAGAAGATGGGCGGAGCGACCCAGCAGCATATGGCGCTGATCGATAAAACCATCGAGCAGCAGGCCTATATGATGTCGACCATCGACTATTTCTGGGTGTTAGGCTGGGGCTTTATGGCGCTGATCGTGGTTATCTGGTTTGCCCGTCCGCCGTTCAGCCGCGCCGGAGCGCCGGGCGCCCCCTCGGCCGGTCACTAGCCGTGCGGGGCCGAAAGGCGGGTCTGCTGGTCTGGCGGTGTTCCGCTCACCGAACACCTGGCAGAACATGCGGCCTCGGCGCCAGGAGGCTGTAGATCGCTGTGGAGCGATCCCCCTGGCAAACTGAGAGGGGGTCCGTTCACCGGACGCCTGAGGCGATAAAAGCGGACTGTCCGTATGGTCACCGCATGGTTTCAATCATTGTTGCTATCCGCAACGATGGACGCCAGGTGGCGAAAAGGCATGCAGCGGGGCCCTTGCTCCCCGCTGAAATCGGCGAACCGAAGGCCGGAAGACAAGGGCTGGCCGCCAGGGATGGCGGCAAGAGGCGAATCGAGACAGGAGCGAGCCCCGGAACGGGCGAGCAGGTCGAGTTGAGCCGACCGCAGGCTGCAGGCCGGGAGGTGAGCGCAGTGCGCAGCACCGATTTCCGTGCGGGACCGCGGGGATTGTTAAGGGGAAGACGGTTATCTTCCCCTTAACCCGGTCACCTGGCGTCGAGGCCGCATGTTCTGCCCAACGTTCGGTGAACGGAATACCTCTTAACTCATCGACGAATCTAGCGCCGGGCGCAGCCGCTGCACTGCTGGTTCTGGATCTGCTGGAAGAAGTCGTTGCCCTTGTCATCCACCAGGATAAACGCCGGGAATTCTTCCACCTCGATTTTCCAGATAGCCTCCATACCCAGCTCCGGCCAGGCCACGCACTCGAGGCTCTTGATGCTCTGCTGCGCCAGCACCGCCGCCGGGCCGCCGATGCTGCCCAGGTAGAAGCCGCCGTGCTTGTGGCAGGCGTCGGTCACCTGCTGGCTGCGGTTGCCTTTTGCCAGCATCACCATGCTCGCGCCGTGCGACTGCAGCAGATCGACGTAGGAATCCATGCGACCGGCGGTAGTCGGCCCCAGCGAACCGGAAGCGTAGCCGTCCGGCGTTTTGGCCGGACCCGCGTAGTAGATCGGGTGATCTTTGACGTACTGCGGCAGCGCCTCGCCGTTATCCAGCAGCTCCTTGAGCTTCGCGTGGGCGATATCGCGGGCGACGATAATCGTGCCGCTCAGTGACAGGCGCGTTGACACCGGATGGGCGGAAAGCTGTCCGAGGATGTCGCTCATCGGCTGATTGAGGTCGATGTTGACGACCTTGCCTTCACCCTGCTGGCGCAGCGCCTGCGGAATATATTTGCCCGGATTGCTTTCCAGCTTCTCAATCCAGATCCCGTGACGGTTGATCTTAGCCTTAATGTTGCGGTCGGCGGAGCAGGAGACGCCCATCCCAATCGGGCAGGAGGCGCCGTGGCGCGGCAGGCGAATCACGCGAATGTCGTGAGCAAAGTACTTGCCGCCGAACTGCGCCCCGAGGCCGAGATCCTGGGCGGCCAGCAGCAGCTCCTGCTCCAGCTGCACATCGCGGAACGCCTGGCCATGCTCGTTGCCCTCCGTTGGCAGGCCGTCGTAATAGTGGGTGGAGGCCAGCTTAACGGTTTTTAGCGTCGATTCCGCAGAGGTCCCGCCGATAACAAAAGCGATGTGGTACGGCGGACAGGCGGCGGTGCCGAGGGTGCGCATCTTCTCGACGAGGTAGTCCTTCAGCTTCGCCGGAGTGATCAGCGCCTTGGTCTCCTGGTAGAGATAGGTTTTGTTGGCCGAGCCGCCGCCTTTTGCCATGCATAAGAATTTGTATTCGTCGCCGTCAACGCTGTAGAGGTCGATCTGCGCCGGCAGGTTAGTCCCGGTGTTGACCTCTTTATACATATCGAGGGCGGCGTTCTGCGAATAGCGCAGGTTATCTTCGGTATAGGTGTTGTAGACCCCGCGCGCCAGCGCGGCCTCATCGCCGCCGCCGGTCCATACGCGCTGGCCTTTTTTACCCATGATAATCGCCGTGCCGGTGTCCTGGCAGGTGGGCAGAATGCCCTTGGCGGCAATCTCGGAGTTACGCAGGAACTGCAGGGCGACGTACTTGTCGTTTTCGCTGGCTTCCGGGTCCAGCAGGATTGACGCCACCTGCTGCTGGTGGGAGACGCGCAGCATAAAGGCCGCGTCGTGGAAGGCCTGCTGGGCCAGCAGAGTGAGCGCTTC
Organism: Klebsiella sp. BIGb0132; assembly: GCF_024810075.1. Lineage (NCBI taxonomy): Bacteria > Pseudomonadati > Pseudomonadota > Gammaproteobacteria > Enterobacterales > Enterobacteriaceae > Klebsiella > Klebsiella sp. BIGb0132. The sequence goes on from NZ_JANUDW010000002.1 coordinate 438,455, forward strand.
AGGCGCAACCTTGAGGATCTCCTCGCCCTCGAACCCGACGACGCTGACGTGCTCTTTGCTCAGCAGATAGTATTCAGTCTCATCTTTCGCCAGCGGAAACGCTTCCTGATAAACAAACGGTTTAGTCGACATTGTTTAAGCTCCCTAAGAGTAAAACCGCCGGGAGTGACCCCGACGGTTGTGAATCAGAACATCATGGACATCCACGGATAGCCAATCAGCAGCAGGGCGGCCAGGAAGATGGCGCCGAAGATGGTGCCGAGGCGCCAGTAGTCTTTGGTCGGCAGATAGCCGCTGCCGTAGTAGATCGGGCTTGGGCCGGTACCGTACGGGGTGATGATCCCCATAATGCCCAGCGAGGTGACCATCAGCAGCACGAACACCTGCATATTGATCCCCGGAATGGTGGCGGCGATGGTCAGCATCGCCGGCAGCAGCGCGGTGGTGTGGGCGGTGGTGCTGGCAAACAGGTAGTGCAGCAGGAAGAACGCCAGCAGCAGGACGACCGTCGCCACGCCCGGTGAGATGCCGCTCATCAGCGCGCCGCCCTCTTTACCCAGCCAGGCGATAAAGCCGGTAGAGGAGAGGCCGTCCGCCAGCGCCACCAGGGTGGCGAACCAGACGAAGGTATTCCACGCCGCTTTATTATTGGTGATATCGTTCCAGGACAGGACCCCGGTCCACAGCATCAGAACGATAACCAGCAGGGCCGCCAGCGCCGGCTCAATCCACTCGGCGGCGAAGATCCACATCGTCAGCGCGAAGCAGACAAACACCAGCAGCAGAATCTCATTACGCGACAGGCGGCCGAGCTTTTCCAGCTCGCGCGCGGCCCACAGGGGCACTTCATCATTGACCTTCACCTCCGGCGGATAGAACCAGTAGGCCAGCAGCGGCATCACCGCAATCAGCAGCACGCCCACCGGCAGGAAGGCGATAAACCAGGTACCCCAGGAGATATTGATACCGACGATACTTTTCACCAGCGCCAGCGCCAGTAGGTTAGGTGCCAGCGCCGAAAGGAACATCGAGCTGGTAATACAGGCGGCGGTAATGGCGACCCACATCAGATAGGAGCCGATGCGGCGGGCGCTAGGGTCGTTAGGCTTAGAGCCATACAGCGGCGGCAGGTTGGCGATAATCGGGTAAATGGTCCCGCCGCTGCGGGCGGTATTCGACGGCGTGAAGGGCGCCAGCAGCAGGTCAGCAAAGGTGATGGCGTAGCCCAGCGTCAGGCTGCGGCGGCCAAGGTACTTCACCAGAATCAGCGCCAGGCGGCGCCCAAACTGGGTTTTATCGTAGCCCGCGGCAAACATAAAGGCGCCGAAAATCAGCCACACGGTAGAGTTACCAAACCCGCTGACCGCCCACTTAAATGAGGCGCCGGCCAGCTTGAATTTAGGGTCCGCCAGCTGTGCCGGGTCGAACAGCAGCCACTGGCTGCAGAGGGCGATAACGACTACCCCGGTGATGCCGATCACCGCCCCGGGGAGGGGTTCGAAAATCAGGCCGACGATCACGCCAACGAAAATGGCAAAGTAGTGCCAGGCATAGGGCGGCAGGCCGTCAGGCACCGGGACGAAGAGCAGCATTACGGCCACGATAATGGGCAGCGCCATCATCAGCAGACGACGCTTATCAGCAGCCTTAGGACTGGCTGCGCCGGCAGGCGATATGGTTGTCTTTTTCTCTTTCATAATGAGTATCTGCAAGTAGTTAAAAATAAGGTTGAGCCATCGGTGATTTTTCGCTTTCTTTAATTTCAAAACTTTCTTTAGTTATTAATTGTTGGTTTTATTATCACCGAGACGGTTATTTAACGCATTTTTTAGGGCGCTAAATTAAATCTGTTTGTTATTTATATATTGCTCTTTGATGTCGAATTGCAATTGATTGAGATCAATAAATCCAGGGGTCTGGCGTTTTTTTTATTTTTCGCAATAACCCCTGTGGAGAGGGTGGTTATTTGTATAAAATACTGCTAGATGTTAAATTTTAGTCGATTTTTAGCGTTTATCTGACAAGGCTATTTTATTTAACTAATTGATTTATTTGAGCTTAAATGAAAAATGGTGATTTTATTTTTATTAACAAAGGTGTCTTATTTGTTATCAATATTATGCTTTGTGTAAACGTTGTATTTTAAAAAAATAATACAATGGGAGTAGTGATGTTATTGTTGGTATTAAATAGTTTTTTAACTAACGTAAGTGATTTGGTAACTAAAAAATTCGCTATATTATTAACATGACAACAGGGATTAAAAACACAACCAAAAATAAATTCCTTAGCGAATTCTGAATTTCAATATTTAAAATCTGGAGTGTTACTATGACCAGTAATCAACGTATTTTGCAGCCCTTTACCTTACCAAACGGAACTGAGCTAAAAAACCGCCTGTTTATGGCGCCGATGACCACCTGTACCGGCTATTATGACGGTTCGGTCACCAGCGAGCTGGTGGAGTACTACCGCGCCCGTGCGGGCAGCATCGGGACCATCATCGTCGAGTGCTGCTTTATCGATAACTATGGCCTGGCTTTCCCTGGCGCCATTGGTATCGACAGTGATGAAAAAATTGCCGGCCTTGCCAAAATTGCCGAAGCCATCCAGGCGGAAGGGTCGAAGGCCATCCTGCAGATCTATCACGGCGGCCGCATGGTCGATCCGCAGCTTATCGGCGGCCGCCAGCCGGTCGCGCCGAGTGCGCTGGCCGCCCCGCGCGACGGCGCCGCGATGCCGCGCGCGCTGAGTACAGAGGAAGTCGAGGAGACCATCGCGAAATTCGGTGACGGCGTTCGCCGGGCGATTCAGGCCGGTTTTGACGGCGTCGAAATCCACGGCGCCAATACCTACCTTATCCAACAGTTCTACTCCCCGAACTCTAACCAGCGCGACGACTGCTGGGGCGGCAGCCGCGACAACCGCGCCCGTTTCCCGCTGGCGGTGCTGGAGATCGCCCATAAAATGGCCGGCCAGTACGCTGATGACGCTTTTATTATCGGCTACCGCTTCTCGCCGGAAGAGCTGGAAGAGCCGGGCATCCGCTTTGACGACACCCTCTACCTGCTGGAAAAGCTGGCGGCGCGGGGCCTCGACTATCTGCACTTCTCGGTGGGCGCTTCGCTGCGTCCCTCCATCGTTGATACCCGCGATCCGACGCCGCTGATTGAAAAATACTGCGCGCTGCGCTCCGCCAGCCTCGCGCAGGTTCCGGTGATGGGCGTTGGCGGGGTTGTCAACGCCGCGGACGCCGAGCAGGGGCTGGATCACGGCTACGATCTGATCGCCGTCGGACGGGCCTGCATCGCCTACCCGGACTGGACCGACCGCGTTGCCGATGGTGAAAACCTGGAGCTGTTTATCGACAGCACCCGCCGCGAAGCGCTGCATATTCCGGAGCCGCTGTGGCGCTTCTCGCTGGTGGAAGCGATGATCCGCGATATGAGCATGGGCGACGCGAAGTTTAAGCCCGGCGTTTTTGTCGAAAGCGTACAGGATGAGGCCGGAGAGCTGGTGATCCACGTCAGCCTTGAGAACGACCGCATCGCTGACGTTGAGCTGGCCTCTGCCGCGGTACAGACCGTGGAGTTCACCACCAGCTTTGAAGAGATCCGCGAGCGTATTTTGACCGCCAACACCCCGCACGTTGACGCCATCTCCGGCGCCACCAGCCAAAGCGAAGCGGTGAAAAAAGCGGTATCCAAAGCGATGCTGAAATCGAGCAAAGCGCTGGCAGTTGAGGAAGGCGGCGCCGATCGGGCGGTGAAAAGCTACGATGTGGTGGTGGTTGGCAGCGGCGGCGCGGGTCTGGCAGCGGCGATTCAGGCCCACGACGAAGGCGCCAGCGTGCTGATCGTTGAAAAAATGCCGACTATCGGCGGCAACACCATTAAAGCCTCTGCCGGGATGAACGCCGCGGAAACGCGCTTCCAGCGGGTAAAAGGGATCGTCGACAGCAAAGAGCTGTTCTTTGAGGAGAGCCTGAAGGGCGGGCATAACAAAAACAACCCTGAGCTGCTGCGCCGCTTTGTGGAGAACGCCCCCGAGGCGATCGAGTGGCTGGCCCGTCGCGGGATCATGCTGAACGACATCACCACCACCGGCGGGATGAGCATTGACCGAACCCACCGTCCGCGCGACGGGTCGGCGGTCGGCGGCTATCTGATCAGCGGCCTGGTGCGCAATATCAGCAAACGCGGGATTGACGTGATGCTGGATACCTCGGTGGAAGAGATCCTGATGGCCAACGACGAGGTGAGCGGCGTGCGTCTGCTCAACGATGAGCAGGAGCGCTTCGACGTGCAGACGAAGAGCATCGTGGTTGCCACCGGCGGCTTCAGCGCCAACAGCGCGATGGTGGTGAAGTACCGTCCGGATCTCGCCGGTTTTGTCACCACCAACCATAAAGGGGCCACCGGCGGCGGCATCGCGCTGCTGGAGCGCATCGGCGCCGGCACCGTGGATATGGGTGAAATCCAGATCCACCCGACCGTTGAGCAGAAGACCTCCTACCTGATTTCGGAGTCGATTCGCGGCGGCGGGGCGATTCTGGTGAGCCAGCGCGGTCAGCGCTTCTACAACGAAATGGCGACCCGGGATAAAGTCTCGGCGGCGATTATCGCGCTGCCGGAGCAGTACGCCTGGATCGTCTTCGACGAGCACGTGCGGGCAAAAAACAAGGCGGCCGATGAATACATCGCCAAAGGGCTCGCCACCAGCGCCAGCTCTCCGCGCGAGCTGGCGGAGAAGCTGGGGATGGATTACCATGCCTTCCTTGCCACCCTTGAGCGCTACAACGGCTTTGTTGAAACCCAGCGCGATGAGGATTTTGGCCGCACCACCGCGCTGCGGGCGCCGATTAACGAAGGGCCGTTCCACGCGATCCGCATCGCCCCGGGGGTTCACCACACCATGGGCGGGGTGACGATTAATACCGCGACCGCGGTGTTAAACACCGCTCAGCAGCCGATTCCGGGCGCCTACGCCGCCGGAGAAGTGGTCGGCGGCATCCACGGCGGCAACCGCATCGGCGGCAACGCGGTGGCGGATATCATTATCTTTGGTACCCTGGCAGGCCACCAGGCGGCAGTACGCGCCAGAGGATAACGTTTAGCGATCTGCCCCGGCCGCGCGCCGGGGCCATCCACAGGAGCTGCAACCATGTCCGACGACAGCCGCGTCTATAGCTACTCCGCCGTGTTAATGGGCTCGCCCATTCTGCTTAAGCTCTGGCGTCACGATGACGCGCTCGCCTCCCGTACCTTCCAGTTAATCAAACGCTACGAAGACCTGCTTACCGTCAACCGCGCCCACTCCCAGGTCATGGAGATTAACCATGCCGCCGGCCGCCATGGGGTTACCGTCAGCCGCCCGGTGTTTCAGCTGATCCAATGCGCGAAGGCCGCCAGCATGGTGCGGGATAGCGCCTTCAACCTGGCGATTGGCCCGCTGGTCAAGCTCTGGCGCATCGGCTTTCAGGGGCGCAGCGTGCCGGCGGCGGCGGAGATTGCCGCCCGCCTGCCGCTGACCCGACCGCAGGATGTGATCCTCGATGAGGCGGCGGGCAGCGTGTTTCTTGCCCAGCCGGGCATGGAGATCGATCTTGGCGCCATCGCCAAAGGCTATATTGCCGACCGGGTGCGCGATGACCTGCGGCGCCAGGGCGTCGACGCGGCGCTGATTAATCTCGGGGGGAACGTGCACACCCTCGGGGAGTGGTCCATTGGGCTGAAAAAACCCTTTGCCGCCGCCGACCAGCTGGTGGGCACGATTGCGGTGAGCGGCCAGTCGGTGGTGACCTCCGGCGTCTATGAGCGCTATTTCGAGCAGGACGGCAGGCGCTGGCACCATATTCTCGACCCGCGCAGCGGCTATCCGCTGGATAACGAGCTGGAGAGCGTGACCATCATTTCTGACGACTCCCTCGACGGCGATATCTGGACTACCCTGATCTACGGCCTGGGCGTGGAGAAGGGGCGCGCGGCGCTGCGTCAACGGGAGGATATTGAAGCGATTTTTGTGACTAAAAATCGCGAAGTGATCCTCTCATCGCAGCGCCGCTTTCGCTTTCAGCTGCTGGATAGCGGCTATCGGCTCACTGACTGTACTGCTTGAGCAGGCCGTACTGCTCGGCGACCAGCCGATAGCGGTAGACCGGGCGGCCGGTGGCGCCGTAGTGAATGCTGGTGTAGAGGATATTAATCTGCGCCAGCCAAATCAGATATTTGCGACAGGAGACGCGGGAAATATTCACCGCCACCGCCAGCTCGTCGGTGGAGAACTCGGTCGCCGGGTGGGCATCGATCCACTGACACAGCGTGCGCAGCGTTTGCGAGGTGAGCCCCTTCGGCAGCTTGCGCGCGTCGGTGGCTTCCGGCGCGTCGCCGTGCAGCAGGCGGTCAACGTCAGCCTGCTCATAATATGTCTGTCCAGTCATCAGCTTTCTTTTCTCGCGCCAGGCGGTTAACGCCTCCTCAAAACGCGGGAACTGGAAGGGCTTAATCAGATAATCGATAACGCCGTAGTGCATCGACGTTTGCACGGTTGCGGCATCGGCGGCGGAGGTGATCATAATCACGTCGATGGCGCGGCCGGAGGCGCGAATGGTCGGCAGCAGATCCAGGCCGCTATCATGCTGCATATAGACGTCGAGCAGCACCAGATCGATCTCCAGCTCGCCGTCGTTAATCATCTCCCGGGCCTTATTCAGCGTCGATGCGGTGCCGCAGCAGCGGAAACCGGAAATCCTCGCCACGTACAGGCGGTTCAGCTCGGCGACCATGGCATCGTCATCAACAATTAATACATTTATCACGCACTGTTCCTTTTACTATCCCAGGGAAGGTGAACAAAAAATTGGGTAAATACGCCGGGTTCGGACTCGACGGCAAGCGTCCCGCCCAGTTCGCGCAGCTGCTGGCTGGCAAGAAACAGGCCGACGCCGCGATTCTCGCCTTTGGTGGAGAAGCCTTTATTAAAGATGGCGTCGATATTGGCCTCCGGGATCCCCGGGCCGTCGTCGCTCACTTCGCCGCTTAGCCAGCCGTTTTGATAGTGTAGCAACAGGCTGACTTCGCCCTCGTGCTGGCCGCTCATGGCGTCCAGCGCGTTCTCAATCAAATTGCCCAGCACGGTGACCAGCACGGTAATCTGCTTTTCGTTCGGGCAGTCGGGGACGAGGCTCTCTTCCGCGAGGCTAAGGCTAAACCCGCGCTCTTTAGCGCGCTGGATTTTACCAATCAAAAAGCCGGCGACCACCGGAGATTTGATGCGATGCTGTATTTCGCCAATGTCCGCCTGATAATTATGGGCGGTTTGTAGCACGTACTCCTCCAGCTTGTCATAGCTTTTCATATTCAGCAGGCCGAGGATCACGTGCAGCTTATTCATAAACTCATGGGACGTGGTGCGCAGCGCATCCACATAGTTGACCATGCCGTCGAGGCGCTGCAGCAGCTGGCTGACCTCGGTTTTGTCACGGAAGGTGCTGATGGCGCCGACGGTAGCGTTCTGGCTGCGCACCGGCACGGTGTTGCTGATGAGCAGCAGGCCGTTGCAGCCGAGCTCGCGGTCGTAAATGGGCCTCCCGGTGCGCAGGACCTCCTGCAGATCGGCGAGCAGCGGCGTATGGGCGAGGGTTTTATCGGGGCCGCTGAATAGTATTTCGCGTGCGGCGGGGTTGATCAGGGTCACCCGTCCTTCGGTATCGACCGCCACCACGCCCTCTTTTAACGAATGCAGCATCGCCTGGCGCTGCTGGAACTGGGTGGAGATCTCCTGCGGCTCAAGGCCGAGCAGCACGCGCTTGAGGCCGCGAACCAGGCTCCAGGTTCCGATACCGCAGACCAGGGCGCTGAACAGCACGGTAAAGAGGACGTCCCAGCGGCTGTTGGCGATCTGGGTATCGACCTTGCTGAGCGAAATCCCGATCGCCACCACGCCAATTTGCCGATGGTTCGCGTCAAAGACCGGCGTAAAGGCGCGCAGGGCGGGGGCCAGCACGCCGTGGTTGACGGCAACGTTCTCCTTTCCCAGCAGGGTGGGATTAATGTCATCGCCGATAAACCGCTTGCCGATGATCTGGCCGTTGGGGTGCGAGTAGCGAATACCCTGCATATCGGTAACCACCGCGAACAGCAGATCGTTGCGCCGAACGATCGCCTGCGCCAGCGGCTGAATAATATTGCTGTCCGCCGGCAGGGTCAGGCCGCGCTTCACTTCCGGCATATCGGCCAGCGTTCGTGCCACCGCCAGGGCGGTGTCCTTCAGCCCGTCGCGGGTGGTATCACTGATTTGGATAAACCACAGCGCGTACACCAGCAGCAGCACCGACCCCAGCACGCTGCCAATCATCAGCGTCACGGCGGTACTCAGCTTCATGCTCTTACGGCGCCTGCGTGCGGGCGGTTCCTGCTCCGCTAACTCGTTCATAACAACCCCAGGGTAAACAGCGAAGGCCTATTATCGCTGAAGGTGTGAATTTCTTAAAGGCATGTAAAAAAGCAATAATCCCGCCGCCGGGAGCCGGGAAGCGTGACCCCACTCGCAGGAGGCGAGGTTAAATATCCCTATAGTAAATACGGAGTTATTTAAATGGAGGTTTTTATGAGCAGTAAGCCAACCGCTTCAATGACGGAACGACGCCACCCGGATACCCGCCGCATCGATAGTCTCACCACCTATGACATGCTCACGCTGCTGCACGCAGACGGCCGGCAGATTGCCAACGCCATCGACGCCTGCCTGGAAGACATGACCCGCCTGGTCGATAACGCCGCCGCAACCCTGAGCCGCGGAGGGCGGCTGGTGATCGTCGGCGCCGGCGCATCCGGCCGCGCGGCCCTGCAGGCGGTCAGCGAGTTTGCGCCCGAGGAGAAACACTCCCTGGTTGGGCTCATTGCCGGCGGGCCAGCGGCGGCGCTGCAGGAGATGGAAACGGCCGCTAACGACTACGATCTCGGCGCCCTTGAGCTGCAGGCGCTGCGGTTCAGCGATAACGATATGCTGCTGGCGCTGACGGTCAGCGGCAAAACGCCGTGGGTGTGGGGCGCGATGCGCCACGCCTGGTCGCTCGGTGCGCCGGTGGCGGTGCTGACCCAGCAGGCGGATAGCGAAGCGGCGCAGCTGGCGGATATTATCGTTGCGCCGCAAACCGGCCCGGAAGCGGTGGCGGGGTTTGGTAACCCAAAAGCGCAGCTGGCGCAGCGGCAGCTGCTCAACATGTTGACCACCGGGCTGGCCATTCGCGGCGGCAGGGTCTTCAGCAACCTGCGGGTCGATCTGCAGGCCACCAGCCCGCGCTGGGCTGAACGGCAAATTGCCATCGTTATGGAGGCCGCCGGCTGTTCGCGCAGCGAAGCGAAAGCCGCGCTTGCCGCCTGCAACCAGCACTGTCGAACGGCGATTCTGATGCTGCTCGCCGGGCTTGACGCGTGGCAGGCGCGGGAGCTGCTGATGGAAAACAACGATCATCTGCGCATTGCGTTACGCAATAAAACGCATCAGCTGGCAGAGTCGCAGCGTTAATTATCAGCGGCGCGCGATAATTCCGCGCGCCGCTATTTTTGCCTTATGTAACTAAATAAACCGGCGCATGTGCCGCCAGCCCTCTAATTATCGCCCTGCGTTGACCCGTTTTAATTTCATTAATCATTTTCTGGTTTTTTAAGTTAAAAAAGTGAAATCAAATAATTGATTAACTGTGCGGAAAATGTAAATGATATTTTAAAATATAATGAAAGTGCGTTAACATGTTTACACTTATTTCATTATGCTATGCGATAATTCTATTATGCCTGCAATAAAAAACTCGATCTTATCCCTCACCGCGCTGGCGATGTTCGTCAGTACGGCAACCTACGCAAATACCGACGCCGCAAAGAAAACTGATTTTCTGCTGATTGGTGGCGGGATCATGAGCGCCTCGCTCGGGACCTGGCTGCAGGAACTTCAGCCGGACTGGAAGCAGGTGATGGTAGAGAAGCTTGACGGCGTGGCGCTGGAGTCCTCGAACGGCTGGAACAATGCCGGTACCGGCCACTCGGCAAACATGGAGCTGAACTACACGCCAGAGCGTGCGGACGGCTCTATCGACGTCAGCAAGGCGCTGGATATCAACGAGCAGTTTATGATCTCCCGTCAGTTCTGGACGGCGCAGGTCAAGCGCGGCATTTTGCGCGACCCGCACTCCTTTATTAACTCCACCCCGCACATGAGTTTCGTCTGGGGCGATAACGTGGATTATCTGCAAAAGCGCTATACCGCGCTGCAGCAAACCGCCTTATTCCAGGGAATGAAATTCTCCACCGACCATGCGCAAATTAAACAGTGGGCGCCGCTGGTGATGGAAGGGCGCGATCCGCAGCAAAAGGTAGCGGCCACCTGGACCCCGGTCGGGACCGACGTCAACTACGGCGAAATAACCCGTCAGCTGATCGGCAGCCTGAAGAAAAGTAATAACTTCTCGCTGCAAACCTCCTCTGAGGTTACCGCCTTTAAGCGTAATGCCGATAATTCGTGGCACGTGACGATTAAGAACGTTAATAGCGGCGACGAGCAGACGATTGACGCGAAATATGTCTTTATCGGTGCCGGCGGCGGCGCGCTGAAATTACTGCAAAAGACCGGCATTCCGGAAGCTGACAACTACGCGGGCTTCCCGGTGGGCGGCTCCTTCCTGATGACCGAAAACCCGGCGGTGACCAAAGAGCATCTGCAAAAAGTTTACGGCCAGGCCTCGGTCGGCGCGCCGCCGATGTCGGTTCCGCATCTTGACGCCCGCTTCATTGACGGCAAGCGCGTGGTGCTGTTCGGGCCGTTCGCCACCTTCTCGACTAAGTTCCTCAAAAATGGTTCGATCTTCGACCTGCTGAGCACTACTACTACCGATAACGTTCTGCCGATGACCCACGTCGGTCTCGACAACTTCGATCTGGTCAAATACCTGGTGAGCCAGGTGATGCTCAGCGACGACGACCGCTTTGCGGCGCTGAAAGAGTACTATCCGGCTGCGCGTAAAGAGGACTGGAAGCTGATTCAGGCAGGCCAGCGCGTGCAGATCATTAAAAGAGACGCCGAGAAGGGCGGGATCCTGAAGCTGGGGACCGAAGTGGTGGTTGACGAGCAGAAAACCATCTCCGCGCTGCTTGGGGCTTCCCCGGGCGCCTCTACCGCCGCGCCGATTACCCTGAACGTGCTGAAGCAGATGTTCCCGCAGCAGTTTAGCTCCGCAGAGTGGCAGAGCCGCATCCACGCGATCGTGCCGAGCTATGGCCAGAAGCTGAACGACAGCCCGGCGCTGACCCAGCAGGTGTGGGACGATACCGCCGCAACGCTGCAGCTGACCAGGCCGCCGGTGATTGATATGACCCACTCCCAGGCCGCCGCCGCGCCGTCTGCCGAGCTTAAGCCTGCGGAATCTCCGCAGCACGATATGGCGCTGTAGCCGCCGTATTAACTCCGCCCGCACGTCATGCCGGTCAGCTCAGCAGCTGACCGGCATTTTTTTGCCTTGTCCGCGCCAGCACCGCCTCACGCCCCGTTCGGCAATTCCTTGCTCTGCGTTAAAGCATTTACCGGCGTTACGGTTATACTGGCTTGAATTCACTCGAGAAATAGTGAGCCGCGGCGGAAATAGGGAGTGCAGCGCAGTGAAAGACGACATTAGCCAGGATATTACCTTCCGTAAGCTGGCGGTATTTATGATGTTTATGGCCAAAGGCAATATCGCCAGAACCGCCGAAGCGATGCAGCTCAGCGGCGTCAGCGTCCACCGGGCCCTGCATACCCTCGAAGAGGGGGTGGGCTGCCCGCTGTTTGTGCATAAGGGACGCAACCTGCTGCCGCTGCCGGCGGCCTGGACGCTGCTGGAGTATTGTCAGGACGTTACCACGCTGATGACGCGCGGGCTGGAGGCGACGCGAAAGGTCGCCGGCGTCGGCCAGGGACGGCTGCGGATCGGCACGCTCTATTCGCTCACGCTGGAGACGGTCCCGCGGATCATCATGGGAATGAAGCTGCGGCGGCCTGAGCTGGAGCTGGACCTGACGATGGGCTCCAACCAGATGCTGCTGGATATGCTGGAAGACGACGCTCTGGATGCGATCCTTATCGCCACCAACGAGGGGGAGTTCAGCGACACCGCGTTTGACGTGGTGCCGCTGTTTGAAGACGATATTTTTCTCGCCGCGCCGGCGGCCGAACGGCTGGATACCGCAAAACCCGCCGACCTTCGCGACTATGCCGACCGTAAATTCGTTTCGCTTGCGGAAGGATTTGCCACCTACGCGGGCTTCAGGGAGGCCTTTCAGGTTGCCGCCTTCGAGCCTGAAATCGTCACCCGGGTCAACGACATCTTTTCGATGATAAGCCTGGTGCAGGCCGGCGTCGGCTTTGCGCTGCTGCCCGGGCGGATGAAAAAGGTCTACGAAAACGACGTGCAGCTGCTAAAGCTGGCGGAACCCTATCAGATGCGCCAGCTGATCTCGATTGTCTATTCCCACCATCGTGAACGCGACGCGGACCTGCTGGCGCTGGCGGCGGAAGGGAGGATGTACGCCCGCAGCCTCAACGGCTGAGGCGCTTCGCCAGGTGCAGCGCCACTTCAACGCTGTTTCGCTCCATGCAGATGGCGTCGCCCTGCCAGCCTGAGAGGTAGGTCAGCCCGGTCAATACGCTGCCGGGCGGCATCTCAATCGCCAGCCGCGCGTCGCGCTGATTGGCCGCTACCATGGCGTCCTGCCACTGTACGGTGCGCGCCATGTTGAAGGCTAAATCTGCGGCGATTTTCTGCGGTTCCCACAGCACGCGGCCGGTGGATCCGCTAAGATACGCCCGCGATGGTCGTGACAATGTCACGGATTCAAACGCCTGAGCTAATTCTGCCGCCGGCTTATCCAGCAAAGCACAGTGCGACGGTACGCTTACCGCAAGCCGGGCCGCCTTGCTGGCTCCGGCGGCCAGCGCCTTTTGCGCAACCTCCGCCATATCCTCATCCCGGCCGGCAATCACTATCTGCGTTTCGGCATTGAGGTTGGCAATGAAGGTACCGCTGCCCGCCATCAGTTTTTCAAGCTGATTCAGCGTGAGACCAATAATAGCCGTCAGGCCGTAGCCCTGCGGATACGCCTGCTCCATTAACTCCCCGCGCAGGGCGACGAGGCGCAGCGCGTCGTGAAAGTCCAGCGCGCCGGCCACTACCGCTGCCGGGTAAGCGCCAATCGACAGGCCGCTGACAATATCCGGTTTGACTTCGTGGCGAATAAGCTCTCTGGCCCACGCCACGCCGGCAATCAGCAGGCAAAGCTGCACCGCGCGGGTATGTTTCAGCGCGTCGGCAGTGTCGAGCAAGTTGGCTTCATCGCCAAGTACGGCGCGGACTTCGGCAAGAACGGCCTCGCCGTCGGGCAGGTTTTGCAGCATTCCCGGGCGCTGGGTGCCCTGGCCGGGAAAGGTAAAGAGGATTTTCATCATGACTCCCTGTGCCACGGCGTCGCGGTGAGCTGCGGCCCGGTGGCGGTTTTCAGCAGAACGCGTCCTTCGCGCAGCCATTCGTTGAGCGCAAACGCGCCAAAGGGCGTTTCAATCTGGGTGTCGGCGCGGCACGGCAGCTTTTCCACCTGCGCCTGCCACTGCCGCAGTTCGTCGTCGGTCAGCGGTTCAGGAGCGCGAATCAGCAAATCGAGATCGCTGTCGGCGTGCAGCACGGGAATTTCGGTGGCAAGGGCATAGGCCGTACTGCCGGTAATGCCCCAGATCCACGGCCACGCAAAGGTGGTCAGTAAAATAGCCGCCTGAACGGGCGGCTGGGAAACAAACGGCGAGTGCAGCAGCCGCTGGCGTTCGACCAGCGCTTCCGGCGTGACGATGTGGGCAACGGACTCGGCTTTTACCCATCCGGCCGCGCGCTGTTCGCGCTTTATGCCGCGCACGCCGACCGGGATATCGCCGCTGTCATTCACGTCGCGCCGCACCACCACGGGCAGGCCCGGCTGCCACTGGCTGGCTACCCACGCCTCCTCGACGTTGAGCAAGGCGTCGCGGCTTTTCAGCCACAGCAAATCGTGAGGGCGCGAGGTGAATGTCATATCAAATGCCTGAAGTTAAGGTGATGAACAGCGGTAGCGACAGGATACACAGAACCGAGCTCAACAGCAGCACCGCTTCCGCATCCGGCGACTGTACGCCAAAGCGGTTACCGAACACCACGCCGAAGAAGCCCGCGGACAGCGCGATCATCAGGATAGCGGTGATCGCTACGGAGCCGTGCAGGCCGAAAGCCACAACGATAGCCCACGCGATAAACGGCTGGATCAGCAGCTTGGCGATGGTCGCAATGCCCACCATGGCGTTCAGCTTCAGCTTACGGGCAGACAGAATCACACCGGTCAGGAACAGCGCCGCCGCGGTGGCTGAGAGGCCAAGCGGTTTGATTGCCGCCAGCAGTAGGTCCGGCATTTTGATGCCAATTGCCGAAAGGATCACGCCGAGCAGCGGGCCCATCACGATCGGTTTTTTCAGCGAACGCCACATCAGCACCGGCAGCATCGCCAGCGTAGAACCGCTGTTTTCACCGGCGGCGCGGGCTTTTTCACGTTCCAGAATCAGCAGACAGAACGGCGTCATCAGCACGGAACCGCAGGCGATGGAGACGGCCACGGAAAGCGACGTCGCGGAGCTTTCACCCAGCACGCTGCCGAGAATCGGCAGGCCAAGCGCGGCATAGTTCGGCAGCGCCACGGTGAGGGTCAGTACGGCGGCATCCTGCGGGGTCTTTTTAAAGACGCCGGTGGCCAGGAAGTAGATCGCCGCATAGGTGATCCACATCGCGCCGGTCAGCACCACAATCAGCGGTGACTGGGCGACGATGCCGGCCCACGGGGTCTGCACGGTGGCGCTGAACAGCGCGGCGGGCAGGGCAAAGTCCATTACGAAGATATTGAGCAGCGACACGTTTTTGTTGTCGACCATTTTGGCTTTGCCGGCCCAGAAGCCCAGCAGCATGATCAGAAAAATCGGCGCAAGGGCATGAACAATTACATAAGTCATAGATCACCTGTAGTAAGAAAAATAGAGAACATTTGCGATGTTTATAATTTTCTAAAAGCGGCTTGCCGTGGGCGCTATGCTGCGCCCGACGGTTGCCGCTTTCGGCAGGTCTTTTTTTACGTACTTCGATGTTGCCCGTTACCAGCTGGCGCGCATCCGTTCGCGAACCAGGGCAGAGCTGCGGCGATTTTCCGCGCCGAGACGGTTTTTCAGCGTTGGATCTTTACGTGCATCGGAGATGGCTTTCTGCACGGTGAGCTCCACCAGCGCCAGGTCAGCATCGGACGGCGCATCCGGGTTGCTGAGGTTCAACAGATCGGAGAGCAGGCCGAGGGTGGCGTAGCTGCTGACGTCATAGGCCATTGGCGGAATGGTCGCCGCCAGTTTTTCCAGCGCATCGACGGTACGCAGGGTGATACGCGCGGCGGATTCTTTGCCCATCGCATGCACCAGTACGCCTTTATCGTTGATGGCAATCAGGCGATTAGCCTGATAACCGTGCGCCAGAAACGCCCCGGACATCGCCTTGCCGACGATAAGACCGATCACCGGATGGCCCGCCAGGCGCGCTTTCGCGTAAGCCCCTGCGGCACCTGCGAGCGCCTGATGAATGCCGAACGCTTCTTCACGGCGACCGTAGGCCTGGCTTGGGACGTCGATCACCGCCACAATCGGGCGCTTCACGTCGCGGTTCGCGTCGGCATCGATGGTTTCATTCACCACTTTTGCCAGCGTCCAGCCTTCCAGCAGGCCCACTTCGCCTTTCGCGGCGCGCGGATAGTGGTTATTGGCATCGGGCACCACGGCAATGAAGCGCACGACCTCATTGTTCAGTTCACCGTCGGCGACCTGTACTGAAGGGCACAGGCCAGCCATGCGCGGCGCGTTGGGCGCCAGTTTTTCCAGCCACAGGGCTCCACGGCTATTGGACTGAGTCATCATTTCACCTCCCCGGCGAAAAGCTGTTTGATCTGTGCGGTATCGGCCTGCTGACGAGTGTCAAAGTTGCTCAAACGGGTCAGGAAGTCGGCATATTTGTCGCTGCGGTTTTGTGCCGGAACGCCTTTGGCGATGGCGTCGTTCATAGCGGTTTTCACCGCGTTGACGCCGTCATCGACCAGCGCATCCACCAGGCCGCTGGCATAGCGGATTTCGCCGCCGGTCATGCTCCAGATAAACGGCCGATCGCGGGAGTCATACTCTTCGATCCCGGCTTCCTGCTCGATAACCTGCGGGCCGTTGAGGCCAAGACGCGCTTCGCGGGTGACGATCAGGTAGCTGCAAAGGGCGGCGGCAATGGACATCCCGCCGAAGCAGCCAACGGTACCGGTAATGATGCCGACCACCGGCGTGTAGCGGCGCAGATCGACAATCGCGGCGTGGATATCGGCAATGGCTGCCAGGCCAAGGTTGGCTTCCTGCAGGCGCACGCCGCCGGTTTCCAGGCACAGCACGGCCTGGGTCGGAATGCCGTTGCGGTTATCTTCTGCCGCCAGCTCGAGCGCGGCGGCCATTTTGGCCCCGGAGACTTCGCCCATGCTGCCGCCCTGGAAGGTGCCTTCGATGGCAATCACCACCGCCGGCTGGCCGTTAATGGTGCCTTTCGCCACCACCATGCCGTCGTCGGACTGCGGCAGAACGCCCTGCGGCGCGAGCCATGGCGACATAATGCCTTCGAACGGGTCCAGCAGCTCGCGGTAGCTGCCGTCATCCAGCAGGGTTCTGGCACGTTCGCGGGCCCGTAATTCGATAAAGCTGCGATCGTTACGCATGAGCCACCTCTTCAAATACCTGTTCGATACGAATGCGTGCCACGCCGGGCGTTGCGCCGAAGTCGTGAATGATCAGCTTGCCGGCCGGCAGGCCGTTGATCAGATTCAGGCGATCGAACAGCGCATTCCAGCGGCGGGTGCTGTTGTCCACGGAGGTGGTGATATCAATACTGAGGGTTTCCCCGGCGGCTGCGGTGAACAGTACTTCCATATCACCGGAGCCTACGACGCCTGCCAGAGCTTTACCGCTGAAGGTGCGGCTGGCAGGAAATGACAATGTAATGTGTTCCATAACATCCTCTTTAAATTGAGCAAGACGCGGGCTGGCTGACCCTGTCAAGAAACAGCGTGGCGGCGAGAAGATCCGCGGCACCACCGGGCGAAGCGTTAAGGGCGAGCATCTGAGCATCAAGCACAGCGAGCGCTTCGCGGCCTTGTGCCGTGGCGCAACCGCCGGCGTTCAGTACCGCGCGGGCGCCTGCCTGCATCGTTTCCAGACCGGGCATACCGGCTCGTGAAAGCACACAGGTATCGCTGAGCGAGGTCATGATCGCCATCAGCGCGTCAAGGCGGGCTTCGCTCTCGTTCGCCCCCTTTGCACGGCTGCGTAACAGCTGCGGCAGCGCGAGCTCCATCACGTGCGGAAACGCCTGCTGCGCCTCTTCACGTGCACCCGGCACCCGGTACTGATGCGTGGCTTTCAGCCCTTTACTGAAGGTCTTTGGTGCGGCACCGTCCGGCAGGCGGGCGAGCAGGGCAGCGGATTGTGCAATCTGCTGCGCGCCTGCGTTACCGCCATACATCGCTACGGCGCTGACCAGTAACCCGAGCGCCCAGATGGCGCCGCGGTGGGTGTTCACACCGCGGGTGGCGACCATCATCTGCTGCTCGCCTTCGCGCCCTAAGCGGCCAACGGTTTCGCGCAGGGCGATGTCGGCGGGGCGCTGCCAGCTTTGCTGGGCCAGCTGCAGAAACGTTGGGGCCAGGCTGTGCGCCGAGCGCTCCATCAGCGCCAGGGTGAGGTCGTGATGGGCACCGTTTCCCCGGCTGTCCACCAGACCCGGCTTCGGGCTTAATCGCGCTTCGTCGATCAGACAGTCGCGGGCGATGAACGCCAGCTCTTCTGCCTGCACCTCGGCATAAGTCTGTGACAGGAGTTTCATTACCAGCTCCGGAATTTTGCCGGTGGGTTATAGAGTCCGTCGGACCACTCCACCAGGTCGGCTACGCTGCCGGCGGCCAGCAGGGAGCGGGTCGCGTCGCTGCGGCGAATGCCGATATCTTCCGGATAAACCACCTTGCCGCTCTGGCGCAGCGCGGCAACGCGCTTCGCGTCGACGCCAAGGCCGATGTCGGTGATCCCGGCGACCGCCGCCACCATCGCCCGGCGTTCTTCCAGGCTTTCGGCGCGGTAGAGGTAGGCAATGCCTTCTTCGGTGAGCACGTGGGTAACGTCATCGCCGTAGATCATCACCGGCGCCAGCGGCATGCCGGAGGCTTTCGCCACCTCGATAGCATCGAGTTTTTCGACGAAGGTGGGCTTCACGCCGGCCTGGAAGGTTTCGACCATCTGCACCACCAGCTTTTTACCGCGCTGCATCGGATCCGGTTCGGTGATCATGTTCAGCCAGGCTGGCGTAGCATGACGGCGACCGTGAGGATCGTGACCCATATTCGGCGCGCCTCCGAAGCCGGACAGCCGGCCGCGTGTCACCGTTGACGAGTTGGCGAGGCCGTCAACCTGCAGGGTTGAGCCGATAAACATATCGACCGCATATTGCCCCGCCAGCTGGCAGAAGGCGCGGTTCGAGCGCATGGAGCCGTCGGCGCCGGTGAAGAACACGTCCGGACGAGCGCGAATGTACTCTTCCATTCCCAGCTCGCCGCCGAAGCAGTGCACGCTCCCCACCCAGCCGCTTTCGATGGCGGGGATCAGCGTCGGGTGTGGGTTGAGCGTCCAGTGCTTACAAATTTTGCCCTTCAGGCCGAGGCGTTCGCCGTAGGTCGGCAGCAGCAGCTCGATAGCGGCGGTGTTGAAGCCGATGCCGTGGTTCAGGGACTGCACCTGATGCTCAGCGTAGATGCCTTTAATCGCCATCATCGCCATCAGGATATGCTCCTGCTTGATCAGGCGCGGGTCGCGGGTGAACAGCGGTTCGATAAAGAACGGCTTATCGGCGACGACCACGTAATCAATCCACGAACCCGGAATATCGACGCGCGGCAGGTCGCACTCGTCGTCAACCAGTTCGTTCACCTGGGCAATCACGATGCCGTCGTGGAAGGCCGCCGCCTCAACCAGTGCCGGGGTGTCTTCGGTGCTCGGCCCGGTATAGAGGTTGCCTTTGCGGTCCGCTTTATAGCCGGCAATCAGCGCGACGTTCGGCGAAAGATCGACGTACAGGCGGGAGTAGAGCTCGATATAGGTGTGAATGGCGCCGATCTCCAGCAGACCATCCTCCAACAGCTGCGAAATGCGCAGGCTCTGGGTGCCGGAGAAGGAGAAGTCGAGCTTGCGGGCGATGCCCTTTTCAAAAAGGTCCAGATGCTCGCTGCGCCCGACGCTCGGCATGATCATATGCAGGTCGTGGACTTTTTGCGGGTTCACCTCCGCCAGCATGCGGGAGAGAAAGTCGGCCTGCTTCTGGTTATTGCCTTCCAGCACCACGCGATCGCCGGGGGCGAGCAGGTGCTCCAGCGCGTCGACCAGCTGTTCGCTGGGGATAACCTTACCGGAGACGTTGGCGGCGGCCAGTCGCCGCTGCTTTTCCGTCCGGCGGCGGTTCCAGACCCGTCCCGTCGTTTGTTCGGCATTCATTATTAACCTCCTGATTCGACAAATCGTTTTGACTGTCATGGTGTGGAAGTTAGTGTGCGACGCGAGGCGCAGGGCATCAATTAAGCCCGCGGGCAGATTGTTAGCATAAGAGTAATGAATGACGGACGCGGGATGTGACGAGGATCAATAATGCTAAAGGAGTAGTGGTCTACGGGCCGGCTGGCCCGTAGTGGAAGTAGGGAGGTTAATCCTTGCTGAGGTCGCTCAGCAGGAAGGCGATGCTCTGTCCGCTCTCGCTCTGTTCAAGGGCAATTTTGACAATGATGGTCAGCGGCACCGACAGCAGCATCCCCACTGGCCCCAGCAGCCAGCCCCAAAAAATCAGCGACAGGAACACCACCAGCGTTGAGAGCCCGAGCCCGCGACCCATAATCCGCGGCTCGAGAATATTGCCGAACACCAGGTTGATCACCAGATAGCCCGCGAGCACGATCAGCGCGTCATACAGGCCGCCGAATACCAGCACCTGTAAAATAGGCGGAATGGCCGCCAGCACCGAACCGATATTGGGAATATAGTTGAGCGCGAAGGCCAGCAGCCCCCACACAAAGGCAAAGCGCACCTCCAGCAGCACCAGCATGCCCCAGACGACCAGCCCGGTGACCAGGCTAATGGCGGTTTTCAGCACCAGATAGTGCGAGACGCTGTCGAGCGCGCGCTGGATTGCGCCCATGCCTTCAACCGGGCGGGTCATCAGCTGCTGCAGCTTGGCCGGCAGCTGCGGCACCTCCAGCAGCATAAACACCACCGTCAGCAGCAGCAGGAAGATCGACGACATGGCGTTAGAGAGCTGAGTGAGCAGGCCGGTGACCATCGTCATCACTGCGTTGGGGTCAATATATTTGTTCAGCTCGACGACGGAAACGGTAAAGCCGAACCTTTGCAGCCACGGGGTGACGGTCTGCACCGGTTCTGATAGCGAGGCGCGATACTGCGGCAGGGTGCGCGCCAGCTCGTTCAGGGAGGTGCCCAGCGAGGCCAGCAGGACTATCGCCAGCATCACGATGGCGCTGATTAAGAGTGAGATCGCCAGCACCCGCGGGACCCGGCAGCGCACCATCAGCTGCACCAGCGGGTTAAGGACCACCGCGAGAAACAGCGCCAGAACGAAGGGGACGATAATATCCGCGGCGAAGCGGATGCCGGTAAGGATGATGACCAGCATGCCCAGCATGATGACAATCTTTAATCCGTTAAGAGTGATGATGGGTTTGGCCATACGAATCCCTGAAAATAGAGCCTGTTTTCCTCACATTGTAGACGCAGATGCGGATAAAAAATCACGACTTTTTTGCGTGTACAGCGTGGAGTATTTGTCCGTCACGTCTCTGCCGCCGGCGATAAAATCATCAGGCGACAAAATTAAAATAACGGCGCGCCATCATAATGGCGATCGGCATCAGAAAAAACTAATCTAAATCAAATAGCCGAGGTAAAGAAATGCAAAGGCTTTGAGTATAATGTAGCATTATGCTACAAATTAGCTGTGTATAACTACCGAGGACAATTTTCATCCGCAATGACGAGAAGCAATACCGCGGATAATTGTAATTTTATGGACAATCAGTTCAGTATCTATATTTGTTATCTCCCTTCGCTTTCCCGCACAAACTCACGCTTTGCTGGCGAACAGCACTGGCGTTCAGCGCTTTAGATCCCTCTCTCTGCCTGAGCTGGCGCAGCCTTGCGCACGGCTAAATCTACGTCAGAATTTTTCGGTTTACCTTTGCTGTAGACCGTCATGGATTATATTCTCAAGCAGGAGAAGGGATCATGTTTTATTGGATTTTATTAGCACTTGCTATCGTAGCAGAAATTACCGGGACTCTTTCGATGAAATGGGCGAGCGTCAGCGGCGATCGCACCGGTTTTATTTTGATGCTGGCAATGATTGCGCTTTCCTATATTTTTCTGGCCTTCGCGGTTAAAAAAATTGCCCTCGGCGTGGCCTACGCCCTGTGGGAAGGTATCGGTATTTTGCTGATCACGCTGTTCAGCGTCCTGCTGTTTGACGAGACGCTCTCGGTGGTCAAAATGGCGGGTCTGGCGACGCTGGTGGTCGGGATTGTTCTCATCAAGTCCGGCACCAAAAAGGCGGTGAAGCAGCCAGAAGAGAGGACCCATGCAACAGTTTGAGTGGATCCATGCGGCCTGGCTGGCGCTGGCCATCGTGCTGGAGATTGCCGCTAACGTCTTCCTGAAGTTTTCTGATGGCTTTCGCCGCAAGTTCTACGGCGTGATGTCACTGCTCGCCGTACTGGGCGCGTTCAGTGCGCTATCGCAGGCTGTGAAGGGGATTGAGCTCTCGGTAGCCTATGCGCTCTGGGGCGGCTTCGGTATCGCCGCGACCATCACCGCCGGCTGGGTCCTGTTCGGCCAGCGTTTGAACAGCAAAGGCTGGATCGGCGTGATGCTGTTGATCATCGGGATGGTGCTAATAAAACTGGCCTGATTGAACGCCGCCTGCCTGCGCAGGCGGCAAAATCTGTTCTCTGTATTACTCTTTAAAAAAGAGTATATTCGGTGCGTTTTTTCCCAGCCGCGATGAGGACAGATAATGGTTAACTTGCCTGGTTGGCGTCATCTTCCTTCGGCCAAAACGCTTGCGGTCATTATTCTCCTCGCCGGAACAGGCCTGATCGCTTCCGTTATTTCTCTGCTCTATCTGTCGCAGCACCTGATTGGCATCAAGGCGAACGAGATCGACCGTCACCGCTCGGTGCTTTCGGTTAACGGCGCGGTGCAGACTTCGGTGAACCGCGTAATGTCGCTGGTGCTGGATAACTCCATCTGGGACGACGCCGTTAAGCAGACCTATGCCCCAACGCTCGACACCAAATGGCTGTTTGATTCCTGGGGTTCGGGCTTCAAAATAAATAACCTCTACGACGGTACCTTTGTCCTCGATCAGCACTACCGGGTGCTGTGGGGATCGTTTCGCAGTCAGTCCTTTAATGAGTCGGATATCGGCTTTTTTGGCCGCGGGCTGCAGTCGATGATCGCCGAGCACGGCGCGGCGCTGCGCGACGGAACCAGCGCCTGGGCCGGGATAACCCGAACCCGGGAGGGGATTGCCTTTATCGCTATTGGCCTGATACGCCCGACCATGGGCCGCCTGCAGGTGTACGACGATACGCGGCGCTATCTGGTGATTACCCGACACATCAACCCCGATATGCTGCAAAAGCTCGGGGATACTTTTCAAATTCATCATCTGCACACCACCGAAACCAGCGGCGACTATAGCGTGGCGCTGCGCACCAACGGCGGGGAGATTATTAGCTACCTCAGCTGGCAGCCGCGGCTGCCGGGGGCGGAGGCGGCTCAGGCGGCATCCGGCAGCATTCGCCTGATCGCACTGGTGGCCGCCAGCCTGATCCTGCTGTTCATCCTCTTTAGCTGTCTGGGGCTGTATAAGCTGGCGCGTGGGGAAAAGCTGGCGCGCACCATCGCCATGACCGACTGGCTGAGCCGGTTGCCCAACCGGCGGGCGCTGATTGAGCGGCTCAACGTGGTGTGTGAACGATCGCAGCACGAGATGCAGAGCGTGGTGTTTATCGACCTCGACGGCTTTAAAGACGTTAACGATAACTACGGGCACGACGTCGGCGATGCGCTGATTACCCACGTCGCCCGCGAGCTGCAGGAGAGGGTGCCCGCCGGAGGGATGCTGGCGCGCATGGGCGGGGATGAGTTTGCCATGACCGTCGGCGGCGAGCAGGCGATAAGTCAGGCGTCGGCGTTCGCCTGGGCGGTGCTGGAAATGCTGAAATCGCCGATTGACCTGAGCGATCGCAAAATCTATATCAGCGCCAGCCTCGGGATTGCCAGCGGAGCGCCGGCCCAGTGCTCGAGCACCGAGCTTTTCCGCCGCGCCGATATCGCCATGTATCATTCGAAGAAGACCGGAAAGGGGCGCACAACCTGGTACGACGAGGCGCTGAGCGACGCCAGGCAGTATCAGCTGAATCTGGAAAACGGCATTCGTCAGGGGCTTGAAAACGACGAGTTTGACGTCTGGTATCAGCCGATAGTCAACGCCGGAACCCTGACCATCGAAGGCGTGGAGGCGCTGATACGCTGGCCGCGGCGGCCCCAGGGCGCGCTGCCGCCTGACGCCTTTATCAGCGTCGCCGAGAGCAGCGGCCTGATTTACGCGCTCGGCCAGTTTGTGCTCCATCGCGCCTGCTGCGATCTGCAGCCGATGGGGGACCTGATGCTGTCGGTAAATATCTCCCCGGCGCAGTTTCGCGACCCGGAGTTTGAGTCGCGGGTGGTGCAGGTCCTCGCCCACTGCCATTTTCCGGCCCGCCGCCTGCAGGTTGAAGTCACCGAGAGCTACGTGATGGAGAACCCCGAACGCGCCCGCGCGGCCATTGAAAACATGAAGGCGCTGGGGGCGGCCGTCGCGCTGGATGATTTTGGCATCGGCTACTCCAGTATTGGCTATCTGCGCAGCTTCAGTTTTGACACGCTGAAGATCGATAAATCGCTGGCCGGGCTGGTCGACACCGATCCGCAGGCGGCGGAGCTGGTACGCGGTACCGTGCGCATCGCCGGCGCGCTGGGCATGACGGTGGTGGCGGAGGGAGTGGAAAATCAGCAGCAGCTGGCGCTGCTGCGTCGTGCGGGATGCGACAAGCTGCAGGGCTACTATTTTAGCGAGCCCATGCCGATTGCCTCTTTGCTTCAGCTGCGCCAGCAGCAGGGGTAGCGGTTACTCGCCGGCCAGCGTCTCCAGCTTGTCGCGAAAACCGGTCACCGAAATGGCCCGATTGTCCGCGCGCCAGCGATCCTTCGGCCCCGGCGCCGAGCTCTGGACGGCAATCACCTGCCAGCCGCCTTCGGTTTTTAACAGCAGCGGTGAACCGCTATCGCCGGGTAAGGTATCGCACTGGTGCGACAGAACCGAGGTCTGGGCCCAGCCGGTCACGATGCAGTCCTGATGGTTGTACAGGTTATCGAGGTGATCTTCCGGGTAGCCGGACTGAGTCACCTTGCGCTCGGCGACCTTTAGCGCGGCGGTCAGGTCGGCCTTACTGCCGGGAAACAGCGGGATCGGGTCGATGCCGGAAGGCGCATAGCGCAGCACCACTAAACCAAAGTCCGAAGGCGCGGCGGCGGAGGGGACGATCCAGCCGTCACCGTCGGCCTTCAGGCGCCGGCCTAATGACGGGTCCACGCGACCCTCGACGCCGTGAATTTCGTAAACCCAGCCGTTTTTGCGCGAGATAAAGCGCAGGGCGACGACTTTATCCGGCTTGCCCTTCGGCGGCGTCAGCAGGCAGTGCCCGGCGGTCAGCGCCAGGTTGGGGGCGATAAGGGTGGCGGTGCACAGATTGCCGCTGGCCGTTTCCAGCTGGCCAATGGCGTCCCACGGGGCTTCGGCGGGGTTGCTTACCGGCTTGCGGTCATCATGACCAAAAAACAGGGTCTTGATATCTTTCGCGCTCATGCCGTCATCGTCAGCCTGTGCAAACAGAGGAAACAGGCAAAATGAACACAGTAATAACAGTACGTCTCTACGCATATCACTCTCTGAGGAGATAATTATACTCACCATCCTGCTGGCCACCCGAGTGCGCCGGGGATGATTTTGGCTATATTGAAAGTAGCAGGAGATTTAAGTTTATGAAAGTTAACAGTAATTTTAATTAAATCAGCACACCGTCAGCCCCCGGTAAAATTGCCGCTTTGAACGCAAAGAAGGTCGATAACTCAACCAGTTAGCGCGCATTTTTTGCTGCTGTCATTTCCGCAGAAACCGGCCCTGGAAGCAACAGATATCGGGTTACAGAAAGTACCAAAAAGAGGGCGCCATCTGCGACCGGACATGATGCGTTTTTCCGGCGTTTGTTAATAAAAATCGTTAGAGTAATGCTATATAAAACAGACAACTTCACAAAAAACTGTCCTTTTTTACACCATTTGTGCTTACTTGCAAAACGAAACATTTTCTCACTCAAAAGGCTGTTATTGATAGCAGCCGTTGAGCAAGCAGAGATGTTGTCCCCGCGATGATATCGGTGATTTCTGGCTCCAGTCTCGGGAGGACGTATGTCGAAAAAAGGTATTCGTGCGTTGGTTTATGTCTCCGTTGTGTCCGTCTTTATCTGGGGCGCTGCGGGGTATCTGGTGGCGCAGGCGGTCAGCGTTTTGTAAGCCATCACTACATCGCTGCACGTCATCGCGGGGCTTTTCCCCGCCGAAGGATCCCGTCGGGAAAAGGCCCCGGGACGTGAGCGAGCAAAAACGCCTGCAGCAGAGCAATCGGCTGCGGGCTGAGCGTATTTGCAGACCACACCAGATAGTATCCCTCACCGGTAGCGACGGCCTGCGAAAACGGCAGCGTCAGCAGTCCCGCCCGCAGCGCCTGCTGGCTAAGCAGCAGATCGCCCACCGAAACGCCGTGACCGCTCATGGCCGCCATATTGCCCTGTTCCAGGCTATCGAAAACCAGCCCCTGGGAGAGATCTACCGCCGGATGCTGCCCGCTATGCTGCAGCCAGCGCCGCCAGTCCCGGCGGTCGGTGGTCGGGTGAATCAGCGGGCAGGAGGCTAAATCTTCCCGCGCCGCCGGGGTCATTGCCGGCGCGCAGACCGGGATCAGCCACTCGGCGAACAGCAGCGTTTGGCGCTTATCCGCGCCAAAGTTCCCGTTGCCGAGGAGGATTGCGCAGTCGTACGGCTCCCGCGCAAAATCCACGCTGTCCTTATCCATCCATACGCTGCTGAGCTCGATTTCAGGGCGCTGATGCTGCTGGCGAAAACGCTGCAGTACGTCCAGCAGCCAGCGCATGGTTAGCGTTGAGGGAGCCTTCAGCCGCAGCTTTCCCGCCTGTCGGCGCAGCGAATGACAGGCCCTGTCGATGGCCGAAAAGCTCTCCTCCAGCGCGTTTGCCAGCTGCCGCCCGGCATCGGTGATGATCACCTTTGGCCCCTGACGAATAAACAGTCGGCACTCGAACCACGCCTCCAGGGTAGCGATATGCCGGCTGACTGCGCCGGGGGTGACGTGCAGCGCGGTGGCGGCCCGGCTAAACGAGCCCAGACGCGCGGCGGTTTCAAACGCGCGCAGGGCGTAGAGGGGAGGCGTCGACATCGTCATGGATCTCTATTGTGAGTCATACTCACATTCAAACTCACCATTTCTCGTTTTTCAACCTGTTAATCAAAGAACAGAATGCAGAACTCTAAATCATTGAGTGAGTTATTATCATGAACTACATGCTGGTGGCGGGATATTGTCTGACGGTCGTGGCCCTGATTGCGACCCCGGGGCCGGTGGTGCTGCTGGTGACCGGGACCGCGGCGCGGGAGGGTTACGCCCGGGCAGTACGGACGATGATCGGCGGCAATCTGGCCTCGCTGCTGCTGATTGCCGTCGCCGCAGCAACGCTGACCGGCGCGCTGCACCTCGACCCGCAGGCGCTGACGCTGGTGGCGATCGGCGGATCGCTGTACGTTGCCTTTCTGGCGGTAAGCATGCTGCGCGAAACCTCGGCCGCTCGCCCGGCGGCCCGGCGCGGCGGGCTGACGGTGGGATTTATCACCGCGCTGGGTAATCCCAAAGACATTCTGTTTTTTGTTGCGTTTTTTCCGCAGTTTATTCATATCACCGCCGATACCGGCACGAGCCTTGGGATCCTGACCGCGCTGTGGGTGGTTATCGACCTCAGCGTACTCTCATTTTATATTCTCGCCATTCATCGCTGGCTGACGCCGGCGCACACCCGGCTGTTAACGACGATGTCGGCCGCTTTCCTGCTGGTCTTAGCCCTCTACGGCCTTGGCTACAATCTCTGGCAATTCATCGGGAGCCGGGCCTAGGTCCGCGTAAAGAGGCTATGGTTGAAGGGAGCTACCGGTAAGGAGAGTTAACGATGATCGAGAATGACGCGCTGCGCGCAGCGGCGAACGGTGAAAGAGACGATATTGCGCCCGCGCTATTCGCCGCCGAGCTTCTGGCTGCCCGGGAGAGAATTACGCAGCTGGAGCGGCAGCTGGCAACGCCGGTGAGGCTGCCGGTGTGCTGTGCGAGTCCGGTCTGTGAGATTGAAGCAGGTTATGCGGCAGGGGTCAGCGATTGTCGAAATGCGATACGTCAGGCGGGTTATCCGATCGAAGGGGATGATTAAGCGGTTCCGCGTTAGTAGAGAAAAAAGCGGGTCGCAACCAGCGCACAGATAATCAGCAGGATCAGAATGAGCTCGAAACGGTAGCGCCGCAGCATAGTATCCTCCAGAAAAAAACGGCGCTGAAGCAGCGCCGATTTATTACGATACCAGACTAACCGGATTAATTATGCCGCCGGCTGTGCAGCAGGTTTAGCCGCAGCGTGGTGTTTAGCTTTGTGGTGTTTTTTAGCGGCCTGAGCTTTCTGCGCTACGGCAGGTTTAGCAGCGGCTTTGTGGTGTTTTTTCGCAGCCTGAGCTTTCTGCGCTACCGCCGGTTTTGCTGCAGCTTTGTGGTGCTTTTTAGCAGCCTGGGCTTTCTGAGCGGCAGCCGGTTTAGCTTCTGCTTTTTTGTGTTTTTTTGCAGCCTGAGCTTTCTGCTCTGCGGCCGGTTTAGCGGCGGCTTTATGGTGTTTTTTGTGATGAGTGGTCTTGGCAGTGGTGCTGTGAGTTGCAGCAGTCGGAGCCTGAGTGGTGCTTACTGCATCAGCAGCGAAAGCAGCAGAAGACAGACCCATAGCAGCGGCAACGACCAGAGCTAATACTTTTTTCATTCTGATATCCTCGAAAAGGTTTTTTTCATTCAACCCCACTGCGGGGCCGGTGAAAGAACTATATGCTTCTCTTTTCGAGCTTTCCGTGAGTGTTTGGTATCGGCGTGTAACCGAATGTACGACGCGGTTCATCATGCAGAAATAATGCGCCGGGACGTTGCCCGGCGCGGAGTTTTACAGATAGCGGGAGGTCAGATGCTGGCGGAAGTAGTCGCTGTTCAAATCTTCCCCGGTGGCGTTGTGAATCAGCTGGGAAGTGGTGAAGCGGCTGCCGTGCTGCCAGATGTTCTGCTGCAGCCAGTCGAACAGGCTGGAGAAGTCGCCGCTGGCAATCTGGCTCTCGAGCTGCGGCAGGGCGCGTCTGGCGGCCGCCATCAGCTGCGCCGCGTACATCGCTCCCAGGGTATAGGAAGGGAAGTAGCCAAAGCCGCCGTCGGTCCAGTGAATATCCTGCATACAGCCGTTGCGATAGTTACCGGTGGTGGAGAGTCCCAGCCAACTCTGCATTTTTTCATCCCACAGCGCCGGGATATCGTCAACCTCGATGTCGCCATCGATCAGCGCTCGCTCAATCTCATAGCGCAGAATAACGTGCGCCGGATAGCTGACCTCATCGGCGTCCACGCGAATAAACCCGGGCTTAACGCGCTGATTCCAGGCAACGAAGTTCTCGCTGCTGAACGCCGGCTGCTCGCCGAAACGCTGGCGCACGGCGGGCAGCAGACGGTTTAAAAACGCGTCGCTGCGGCCGAGCTGCATTTCGAAAAACAGACTTTGTGATTCGTGGATCGCCGTCGAGCGGGCGAGGGCGACCGGCTGATCGATCCAGGTGCGCGGCAAATTCTGCTCATAGCGGGCGTGGCCCGTTTCGTGGATAACGCCAAACAGCGCGCTCAGCAGATCGTCTTCGTTGTAGCGGGTGGTGATACGCACGTCCTGCGGCACGCCGCCGCAGAACGGATGGGCGCTGATGTCCAGACGCCCGGCGTTGAAGTCAAAGCCCAGCACGCGCATCGCTTCCAGCCCAAGCTCGCGCTGATCGGCAATGGGGAACGGGCCCTGCGGCGCGATGAGCGGATGCTGGGCCTGTTTCTCAACCACGTTCGCCAGCAGCGACGGCAGCCAGGACTTGAGGTCGGCAAACAGTACGTCCAGCCGGGCGCTGGTCATATCGGGTTCAAAAATATCCAGCAGGGCATCGTACGGCGAACAGCCCTTAGCTTCGGCGCGCAGGGCCGCCTCCTGGCGGCTCAGCTTGACGACTTCGCGCAGGTTATCGGCGAAGCCTTCCCAGTCATTGGCCGGACGCTGGCTGCGCCAGGCGTGCTCGCAGCGGCTGCCGGCCAGCGATTTAGCCTCAACAAGGCTCTCCGGCAGCAGGGCCGCCTGGGCGTGCTGGCGGGTCATTTCGCGCAGGTTGGCCTGCTCAACGTCGTTAAGATCTTCCTGCAGGGCGTTGTGCAGCGCCTGAGCCACGCTCTTATCGGTCAGGATTTGGTGCTGCAGCACGCCCAGCTCCGCCAGCGCCGCGCCGCGCGCCGCGCTGCCGCCAGGCGGCATCATGGCGAACATATCCCACCCGGCGATAGCGCCCAGATGTGAAAAGCGCGACAGACGCTGGAAAGTATGGGTAAGCTGCTGATAGTTTTTGTTTTCTGCCATAGTAAATTCTGACCTGTTGCAAGTGAACGAGAGGCATAGCCTGTTGACCCCTACACTATCCTGATCCTCCGGACGGGTCGAGTGACGCGAGTGAATTGCCTGCCGGGATTGGCGATGCGCTGAACTGCACAAATCTTCCAGACAGACGTAAAAGGATAGACAATGCTGATGGCGTGGGGGAGAGATTATGACAAACGACTGGCTTGAGCTGCGACAGCATGCAGATTCGGGAATTGAAACCATCAAGGCGCACTTCGAGGGGCACGCCTACGATCCGCACTGGCACGACAGCTATCTGGTGGGGATAACCCTGTCCGGGACCCAGCAGTTTTCCTGCCGCCGGGAGCGCCATCGCAGCCATCCCGGCGACGCCTTCCTGCTTGAGCCCGGCGAGATCCACGACGGCGACGCGCCGGTGGCGGGGGGCTTCACCTATCTGACCTTCTATCTCGACGAACGCTGGCTGACGCACACCCTGCAGGGCCTCTACGAGTCGGTTCCCGGCAGCTACTCACTCCATTTTCCCCGCACCCTGACCCGCGAGCCGCGGCTGGTTCGGGCTATCGGCGAGACGTTTTCGACGCTGCACGGCAATGAGATGCGCATCGTGCAGCAGAGCCGTATGGATGACCTGCTGGCCCAGCTCACCGCGCACTGCAGCTGGCGGAAGAAGCTGCCGTCGCATATCCAGAGCGCGGCGGTGGCGCACCGGGCGCGGGATTATCTGTATGCGCATATGGGCGACAATATCGGTCTTGCCGACCTGGCGGCGGTCACCGGGACCGATCGCTTTACCCTGACTCGCTGTTTTAAGCGCGAGTTTCACCTCGCGCCGCACGCGTGGCTTATCCAGCTGCGGCTGGCGAAAGCGCGCCAGCTGCTGGCCTGCGGCGAGCTGCCGGTGGACGTCGCCGCCGCGACGGGGTTTGCCGATCAAAGCCATCTTGGCCGCTGGTTCCTGCGTTCGTATCGGCTCACCCCGGCCCACTATCGGCGCCTGTGCACAAACCTTCCAGACGTTTCCAGAAAATAGCCGCACAGTGGTGGCTCCTGACAACAAGGAGTCACCTGTGGATCTGCTGCCCTATCTGCTGTTTGCCTTCGTCGCCTCCATTACCCCCGGGCCGACGAATATCCTGATCCTCACCAACAGCCAGCGCTATGGCGTACGCGCGACGCTCTCCGCGGTGGCGGGGGCCTGCGTCTCGGCCAGCGTGATTGTATTGATATCCGGCGCCGGTGCCGGGGAGCTTCTGCATCAACATCCGCTGGTCCGCCAGCTGATGAGCTGGACCGGCGCGCTGTGGCTCAGCTGGCTTAGCTGGCAGCTGTTCAACGCGCCGGCGCCGAATTTGCAAACGTCCACGGCGGCACGCTTTACCGCCCGCGCGGCCGCGCTGCTGCAGATAGTTAATCCGAAGACGTGGATGATGGCGCTGGCGGTGGTTGGCCTGTTTGCGCCCGCCGGCGACGGGGCGATATGGAGCATTGCGCGGATGGCGGCGTGGTTTTTAGTGATTTCGCTGCTGTGCCTGGCGGCGTGGGCGTGGCTGGGGCAGATCGTCAACCGGGTCTTTCGCACCCCCGCGGCTCTGGTTCGCTTCCAGCGCGCGATGGCGCTGCTGCTGCTGATTTCCGCGTGGGCGGGAATGCTATAGCAATCCCGCGACGGCGGCGGTCATCATAATGTCATCATGATGTGGCCAGGATAGCAGATTCTTTCTCAGCCAGCGGCTAAACTCATAGGGAGCCAGGGCCGCTGATGCGGGGTTAATATGAATCCGTTCACCTTGCTGTTTATCGCACTCCTTTCAATCGACGCCGTCAGAGAGCTGCTGGGGGCCTCATCGATACTGGGTATGTGGTGAGCAGCGTGGCCGTGAAGGCCACGTGATTACTCGCTATTTCAGACGCCTGTGCAAACAGGCGCCGGTAACGAGTGCTGCCGTTAGCATCAGGGCAATAAAGCCGCCAACGCCATTCCAGCCGTAGTTATGCCAGAACACCCCGCCTAAGGTCCCGGCAATGCTGGAACCCAGATAGTAGCTAAACAGATACAGCGATGATGCCTGGCCGCGGGCGCGGCGGGCGCGCGGGCCAATCCAGCTGCTGGCGACCGAGTGCGCGGCAAAAAAACCGGCCGAAAAGAGCAGCATGCCGCTGAATATCAGCCACAGCGAGGGGAAAAGCGTCAGCAGCAGGCCGCCAAGCATCACCGCGATAGAGACCAGCATTACCGGGCCGCGTCCGTAGCGGGCGGTCATGGCCCCGGCCTTCGGCGAGCTCCAGGTTCCGGTCAGATAGGCGACCGAGAGCAGGCCGACCACCGCCTGGTTCAGCGACCACGGCGACATCATCAGACGATAGCCGATGTAGTTAAACAGCGTCACGAAAGCCCCCATCAGCAGGAACCCTTCGAGAAAGAGCAGCGGCAGGCCGCGATCGCGCCAGTGCAGGCGGAAGTTAATCAGCAGAGATTTTGGCCGCAGCGAGGTCGGGCGGAAATGGCGCGACTCCGGCAAAATTCGCCAGAACATAATGGCCGAAGCGAGGGCAAAGCAGCCGATCGCCGCCAGCGCCACGCGCCAGCCGAAGAAGTCGGTAAACACCCCGGTGAGCAGGCGTCCGCTCATGCCGCCGATCGAGTTGCCGCTGATGTACAGCCCCATCGAGAAGGCTACCACGCTGGGGTGGATCTCCTCGCTCAGGTAGGTCATGCCAACGGCCGCCACGCCGCTAAGCGACAGGCCGATCAGCGCGCGCATGATGAGGATCCCGTGCCAGGTGGTCATGACCGTTGACAGCAGGGCGCAGCAGGAGGCCAGCACCAGCGCGGTGACCATCACCTTTTTGCGCCCGATGGCATCCGAGATGGGACCGGTAAACAGCAGCCCGACGGCGAGCATGGCGGTGGAAATCGACAGCGAAATACTGCTGCTGGCCGGCGTGATGCCGAACTCGCTCGACAGCACCGGCAGGATCGGCTGCACGCAGTAGAGCAGGGCAAAGGTGGCGAGACCGGCAGAGAACAGCGCCAGGGTGACGCGCATAAACTGAGGTGTACCGCGTTTAATAAACTGATTTGGCTGGGATACCACATTATTGTCGATGACTTCGCTTGCCGGCGCGATGTCAGCGGTAGTTGTACGACTCACGGAAAATCCTTGCTGAGAAACTCGGGGTTAGGTGACCTTACAGATCACATTTTTAGAGTATGAAAATGTAAATATTCTGTCTAATATATTAATAATCTCAAATAAGACGTTTTAAATATGAATATCGAGCTGCGCCACCTGCGCTACTTTATTGCCGTCGCCGAAGAGCTCCATTTTGGCCACGCGGCGGCGCGGCTGAATATCTCCCAGCCGCCGCTGAGCCAGCAGATTCAGATCCTCGAGCAGCAGATCGGCGCCCGGCTGTTTGCCCGCACCAACCGCAGCGTCAGCCTGACGGCGGCGGGAAAGCAGTTTCTTGCCGATAGCCGCCAAATCCTCACCCAGGTTGAGGATGCCGCCGCCCGGGCGGGGCGCCTGCACCACGGCGAAACCGGCGAACTGCATATCGGCTTTACCTCCTCGGCGCCGTTCATTAAGGCCGTCTCCGATACCCTGTCGACCTTTCGCCGCCGCTATCCGGACGTGCATATCCAGACCCGGGAAACCAATACCCGGGAACAAATTGTGCCGCTTAACGAAGGGGCGTTAGACCTCGGGCTGATGCGCAACACCCGGCTGCCGGAAACGCTGGTGTGGCAGTGCATTCTGCGCGAACCGCTGCTGGCAATGGTGCCCAGCGATCATCCGCTGGCGCGCCAGGATGCGGTCAGCCTGGCGGAGCTGGCGCGTCAGCCGTTCGTCTTTTTTGACCCGCACGTGGGTACCGGCCTGTACGACGATATTCTCGGCCTGATGCGCCGCTACGGCCTCACGCCGACGATTGCTCAGGAGGTCGGCGAGGCGATGACGATTATTGGCCTGGTGTCGTCCGGGCTTGGCGTATCCATTCTGCCAGCCTCTTTTAAACGTGTTCAGCTCAATGAGATGCGCTGGCTGCCGATCGTCGAGCAGGACGCCGTTTCCGAAATGTGGCTGGTCTGGTCGAAGCATCGCGAGCAGGGACAGGCGGCACAGCGCTTCCGGGAGCAGCTTCTTCACGCCGCTTTGATGCACAATTAGGACAAAATCAGCTCAAAATTGTGCGGTAAATCACAAGGCTAAGCAAAAATTTGACGTGCACCGTCGAAGTGCTTCACCATAGCTGAAAGTTTATTTCGAAGCGCGAAAATAAAGGGAGTCAACGGTGGTAGCGGATAGTCAGCCTGGCCATATCGATCAAATAAAGCAGACCAATGCAGGAGCAGTGTATCGCCTGATCGATCAGCTTGGCCCGGTATCGCGCATCGATCTCTCCCGTTTTGCCCAGCTGGCGCCGGCCAGTATTACCAAAATTGTCCGCGAGATGCTGGAAGCGCATCTGGTGCAGGAGACGGAAATCCAGGATCCGGGCAGCCGCGGGCGTCCGGCGGTGGGCCTGATGGTGGAAACCGAGGCCTGGCACTATCTTTCCGTGCGTATCAGCCGGGGTGAGATTCACCTCGCGCTGCGCGACTTAAGCAGCAAGCTGGTGGTCGAAGAGCAGCTCGAGCTGGCGCTGCAGCACGAACAGCCTTTCCTGAGCCGGGTCGTTGAGCATATCGACCGCTTTTTTATTCGCCATCAAAAGAAGCTGGAACGCCTGACGGCAATCGCCGTGACCATGCCGGGAATTATTGACACCGAAAATGGCATCATCCATCGGATGCCGTTCTATGACGACGTGAAGGATCTGCCGCTTGGCGAAGTGCTGGCCAACCATACCGGTGTTTCGGTTTATATTCAGCATGATATCAGCGCCTGGACCATGGCGGAGTCGCTGTTTGGCGCCTCCAGAGGGGCGAGGGACGTGATTCAGGTGGTGATTGACCATAACGTCGGCGCCGGGGTGATTACCGACGGCCGCCTGCTGCACGCCGGGAGCAGCAGCCTGGTGGAGATCGGCCATACTCAGGTCGACCCTTACGGCAAGCGCTGCTACTGCGGCAACCACGGCTGTCTGGAAACCATTGCCAGCGTCGAGAGCGTGCTGGAGCTTACTCAGGTACGGATGACCAAATCGATGAGCTCAATGCTGCACCAGCAGCCGCTGAGCGTTGAGTGGCTCTGTCAGGCGGCGCTGCAGGGTGATTTGCTGGCTCGCGATATTATCAGCGGCGTCGGCCAGCACGTCGGACGAATTCTGGCGATCATGGTTAACCTCTTCAATCCGCAAAAAATTCTTATCGGCTCTCCGTTTAGCCTCGCGGCGGATATCCTGTTTCCGGCTATTTCTGACTGCATTCGTCAACAGTCGCTGCCGGCCTATAGCCGACACATTACCGTCGAAAGTACCCAGTTCTCCAACCGTGGAACTATGGCCGGCGCCGCGCTGGTTAAAGATGCCCTCTATAACGGATCGCTGCTGATACGACTGTTACAGGGTTAACATTTTTTCATAGTCACACTAAAAATTGCGCTATCTCAAGCTGGCATTCGCCGGCTTCGCGTAGACTTTTCCCACAGTTTTCTATCCATTTTCTGTATATATCCGCACGATTCGCGCAGCCGGAAGGCCGCAACGCAGGGAATCCCGACGCCTTACTTCGCTAAGCGTTCAGGGTGAGCGAAGAGCCTAACCGCTATGCCGCCTGAAGCATGACGGGTATATATTTCATCAACATAACTGTGGGGTTAGTGATGTTTAAGCGTTTCTTTATAACAGGTACTGACACCGCCGTCGGGAAGACGGTGGTTTCTCGCGCGCTGCTGCAGGCACTGGCCGCTGAGGGCAAAAGCGTCGCCGGATACAAGCCTGTGGCCAAGGGCAGCAAAGAGACGCCGGACGGGTTGCGTAACAAAGACGCGCTGATTTTACAAAGCGTGTCGACGCTGGCGTTACCCTATGATGCTGTCAATCCCATAGCGTTAAGCGAAGATGAAAGCAGCGTGGCGCACAGCAGCCCCATCAACTACGGGCTGCTGACGGACGGACTGCAGCGCCTGAGCGGCCAGGTCGATCACGTGGTGGTTGAGGGAACCGGCGGCTGGCGCAGCCTGATGAACGATCTGCGTCCGCTTTCCGAATGGGTGGTGCAGGAGCAGCTGCCGGTGCTGATGGTGGTGGGCATTCAGGAGGGCTGTATCAACCACGCCCTGCTGACCGCGCAGGCCATTGCCAATGACGGCCTGCCGCTTATCGGCTGGGTCGCCAACCGCATTAATCCGGGTCTGGCGCACTACGCTGAAATCATCGACGTCTTAAGTAAAAAACTGCCGGGTCCGCTGATCGGCGAATTGCCCTATCTGCCGCGCGCCGAACAGCGCGAGCTGAGCCAGTACATTGACCTGGCGCGGCTAGGTGAGGTGATGGCGGTAGATCGAGTCCTGGCGTAGCGTTCGCGACAGCACCGATGCCAGCACGCTGGCAATCAGCAAGCCGGGCAGTAGCGCATATTGCCCGGTCATTTCACAAATCATCAGGGTCGACATAATCGGCGCGTGCGTTGTTGCCGCCAGGAACGTCGCCATTCCCGCCAGACCCAGCATAATCGCCACCTCCGAACCGTGCAGCCACAGGCCGGTGAAGCTGGCGAACAGCATGCCCATTGCCAGCCCGACAAACAGCGTCGGCGTAAACACGCCGCCGGGCGCGCCCGAGCCGCTGCTGGCCAGTACCGCAAGTAGCTTACAGGCGAATACCGCGGCGATTGCCCCCAGCAGCGGCGGCGACTGGAGATAGCTCTGCACCGTGCTGTAACCGTTCCCCCACACCGCTGGCGTCAGCAGCGACAGCAGGCCAACGACGGCGCCGCCGAGCGCCAGCTGCCAGGGCGGCGAGAGGCGCAGGCGCAGAAAGCCGCGATGGCTCCAGCCCATCAGCCAGACGAAGAGCGGCCCGCAGAGCCCGGCCAGCAGTCCGGTCGCCAGCATCAGCCCGTAGTGAACGGCGGTGAGGGGAAGGCTGAGCGTCACCTGGTAAAGGGGCTGCTGGCTGCCGTTTAGCAGATGGCTGACCAGCAGCGCAACAACCGCTGAAATAACCACCGGGCCGAGCGAGGCCAGCATCAGCGTACCGAACAGAATCTCGGCAATAAACAGACTTCCGGCCAGGGGAGCGTGATAGGCGCTGGCCATCCCGGCGGCAGCGCCGCAGGCAACCCATAATTTCCACTCCTCTTTTGGCGTAAAGCGTCGGGCGAACAGCGAGGCCGCCAGCGCCGCCAGCAGGATCATCGCCCCCTCGCGGCCAATGGCGCTGCCGGTGGTCACCACCAGCAGCGAGGCGCAGGATTTTATCAGGCTGGCCGGCGTATCGAAGCGGCCGTCGCCGGTTTCCAGCGCCTCCATATAATCGGTCGGCGCATGCGGACGCTGGCGGGTGCGGCGCTGCCAGAGCCAAAGCAGGGTGCCGGCGGCAAATCCGCCGGCCGCCGGCGTCAGCAGCCGTCGCCACCACGGCAGCGATTCGGCTGCGTTGACCAGGCTTCCGCTCCGATTGCTGAGGAGCAGCGCCTCCAGCAGCCCCATCGCGGCATGAAAGAGCGCCACGGCGAGCGCCGCCAGAATACCGATCAGCGTGGCGACCAGCAGGCGGCGAAACATGACCTGAATATCAGGATAAGCAGGCAAACGATGCATCGGACATTACGCGTTGCGGGAATGAGTGCCTTATTGTGCAGGGGAATAACGTTATAAGCAAAAGCGATAAGTGCCTCCTTTGCCGCCGCGCAGCGGAGAAAAGGAGGAACGGAAGACACTTTATGTGACGTTGTCACTCGCAGGCTGGACATCCGAGTTCCGCGACATGGCGACGAGGCTAGCGATAGAGCGGTTTGTCGGCGACGACAAGAGTCAGCGTGTCTTGCCACTCCGCCAGCGTGGCCTGGCTTAGCTGACCCAGGGCCTGGTAGAACGGATGCCCGGCTTCGCTGACGAAAACCGCCAGGAAGCGGCCCGACCAGGGCAGCAGATGCCGGGCCAGCAGCTGCGAAAAGGCCTCATCCTGCCCGGACTCGCATAGCCAGGCGGCCAGCAGCAGCAGGGTGCCAAAGCTATCTTCCGGATCGTTGTTCTGCGCGGCGCGGGCGATGCCGTTCTGCCGCATCCACTCCCTGAGCTCCAGCGTCGAATCGCCGAACAGGACATTCTCTTTATCCAGCCAGACGGAGCCCCACGGCGGCGCCGGCAGGGCCCAGGGGCCGATAAACAGACGCTGCCACGCCTCGGCCAGCGGCTCGTCGTTGTGTTCGGTGAAGCGGACAACCACCTCAGCGGGCACCGCAAAGGGCCACTGGGCCTGCCAGCTTCCGTCGCGCAGGGCGCTGACCAGCGGGGCGGCCTGCTCGCTTTGCGGGGCAAACGAAAATAGCGCGCCGAGGGTGCGGGCGCTTAGCGCGACGGCGTCGCGGAATGGGGGTTGCATCATGCTTATATTCCTTACTGCGGCGCGGCTGTCCGCGCACGAAAAATTAACCGGCAACTGCCGTGCCGACGGTCATATGCAGGCCATAAAACAGGCTGCGGCCAATCAGTTCTCCGGCCAGCACCAGCAGCAGCCCGAGGCATAACCCGCCGGTACGCGGGCGGATGTCGCGAATGAGCGGGCACAGCCAGCAGCCGAGACCAAGGGCCAGCAGCGCGATGCGCCAGGTTTGCCAGAACCCGTACCCCGGAACCAACGCGCCGGCGCGCTGCACCGAGCTGTGAATATCGCCGAGGCCAAAACCCTGCAGCACGACGATGGCAATGCTGGCCAGCAGCGCCAGAACGCTCAGCGAGGCGAAGACGCTGCCGTTAAACGACACGTTGGCTGCACGCAGCAGCAGTGCGGCAAACAGCGGCCCGCAGAGCAGCATGGTCAGAAAAAAGGCGCCGGTGGTATAGCCATTATACCATGTCGGAACGGTATCAATCTGGTAAACCCGGGTCATCGCAAAGACAAAAACGCCCCCCAGCAGCATGCTCGCGGCCAGCCACGGCGCGCTCAGCGCGGCGGGCATTTTGCTGGTGACTGCCAGCAGCCACCACAGCCCGCCGACGGCAAAGAAGATGATGCCGCTGGCGATTTCGTTACTTAGCGCCGACTCGCCGAGGCGATTGAGCGAATTGAACGCCCGCAGCGGTGAACCAAGGTGCAGCGTGGAGGCGAGAAAGCCGACCCCCATCAGCAGCCAGATAGCGATCATGCTGCGCACCAGGCG
The DNA here is from genome assembly GCF_024810075.1 of Klebsiella sp. BIGb0132. Lineage (NCBI taxonomy): Bacteria > Pseudomonadati > Pseudomonadota > Gammaproteobacteria > Enterobacterales > Enterobacteriaceae > Klebsiella > Klebsiella sp. BIGb0132. Next base: position 477,778 of record NZ_JANUDW010000002.1, read on the forward strand.
CTGCCGGGCTTCGGAGTTATTTTTCAGCGACAGCCAGCCCAGGCCGCTGACGATGAGCGCTCCCGCCGCGCACTGGCCCAGCACCGTAAACAGCACCAGCGGCCATTCATGCCATCCGTTTCCCATGCTCGTTCTCCTTAAGCTTTGGCAATTTCAACCAGGTTGGTGTGCTGAGGATTGCCTTTCGCCAGCGGCGACGGACGGTGGGTGGTCAGCGTATTAATGCAGGCGCCGCGGTCGACACGATCCCCGTCCATATTGGCGTCATGCCACGCGCCCTGGCCCATCGCTGAGACGCCGGGCATAATGCGCGGCGTCACTTTTGCCGGAATGCGCAGCTCGCCGCGCTGGTTAAAGACGCGCACCATATCGCCGTTTTTAATCCCGCGCCGCTCGGCGTCCAGCGGGTTAATCCACACCTCCTGGCGGCAGGCGGCCTGCAGAATATCGACGTTACCGTAGCTCGAGTGGGTGCGCGCTTTATAGTGGAAGCCAAAAAGCTGCAGCGGAAACTGGCTGCGCAGCGGATCGTCCCAGCCTTCGAAGGTGGAGGCGTACACCGGCAGCGGGCTGACGGTTTCATCCGCCGCCAGCTGCCAGCTGGCGGCGATATCGGCCAGCCGGCTGGAGTAGATCTCAATTTTACCGGAGGGCGTTTTTAGCGGATTGGCGAGCGGGTCGCGGCGGAAATCGCGATAGGCGACAAAATGGCCCGCGGGATCCTTACGCTTATAGATCCCCATCGCTTTAAGCTCGTCGTAGGCGGGCAGCGCGGGGTCTTTCGCCAGCATTAGGGTGTAAAGATGCTGCAGCCACTGCTCCTGAGTGCGTCCTTCGGTAAACTTTTGCAGGACCTCATCGCCGAGGCGTTTGGCCACTTCGCTGAGGATCCAGTAGATCGGTTTGCGCTCAAACTTCGGCGAGGTGGCGGGCTGAATAAAGATCAGGTAGCCCATATTGCCGGCGTAGTCGTTGGGGATAATATCCTCCTGCTCGACGGTCATCAGGTCCGGAAGCAGGATGTCGGCATATTTAGCCGATGAGGTCATAAAGTTATCGATCACCACGATGGTTTCGCACCTGCTGTCGTCCTGCAGGATTTCGTGGGTCCGGTTGATGTCAGAATGCTGATTGATAATGGTATTCCCGGCGTAGTTCCACAGGAACTTGATCGGCACGTCCAGCTTATCCTTGCCGCGTACGCCGTCGCGCAGGGCGGTCATTTCGGGCCCGCGCGCGATGGCGTCGGTCCAGCTAAAGCAGGAGATGGCGGTTTTCACCGGGTTAGTCAGCACCGGCAGGCGCTCGATGGTGATGGTATAGGTTGATTCGCGCGCGCCGCTGTTGCCGCCGCTAATTCCGACGTTGCCGGTCAGAATCGGCAGCATGGCGATGGCCCTGGCGGCCAGCTCGCCGTTGGCCTGGCGCTGCGGCCCCCAGCCCTGACAAATATAGGCCGGCCTGGTGCTGCCGATCTCTCGCGCCAGCTTGACGATGCGGTCGACCGGAATGCCGCAAATCCGCGACGCCCACTGCGGCGTTTTAGCGGTTCCATCATCTCCTTCGCCAAGGATCCAGGCCTTATAATGGCTGTTTGCCGGCGCGCCTGCGGGCAGCGTTTTTTCGTCGTAGCCTACGCAGCAGGTATCAAGAAACGGCTGGTCGACAAGGTTTTCCGTTATCAGCACCCAGGCGATGCCGGCCACCAGCGCCGCATCGGTGCCGGGGCGAATGGGGATCCACTCGTCTTCGCGGCCGGCGGCGGTATCGGTATAGCGCGGATCGATAACGATCATTCTGGCGTTGGAGCGCTCGCGAGCCTGTTCGAGATAATAGGTAATCCCGCCGCCGCTCATGCGGGTTTCCGCCGGGTTATTGCCGAACATCACCACCAGCCTGCTGTTTTCGATGTCGGAGGTGCTGTTGCCCTCGTTGCTGCCGTAGGTGTAGGGCATGGCGCAGGCAATTTGGGCGGTGCTGTAGGTACCGTACTGGTTTAAAGAGCCGCCGTAGCAGTTCATCAGGCGGGTTACCGGGGAAGCGGAGGGTGACGAGCGGGTCATGTTGCCGCCGACGATCCCGGAGGAGTAGTTGATGTAGACCGCTTCGTTACCGTACTCTTTAACGATCCGCTGCAGGCTGCCGGCAAGGGTGTCCAGCGCTTCGTCCCAGCTGATGCGGGCAAACTTTCCTTCGCCGCGCTTACCGATTCGTTTCATCGGATAGTTCAGGCGGTCAGGGTGGTTGATACGCTGGCGGATAGAGCGGCCGCGCAGGCAGGCCCGCACCTGATGATCGCCATAAATATCCTGCCCGGTGTTATCGGTCTCAACCCACACCACTTCGTCATCGCGCACGTGCAGACGCAGCGCGCAGCGGCTGCCGCAGTTCACCGAGCAGGCTCCCCACACCACCCGTTCTTCGCCCTGGGTGGCCTGCTGAACGGCCGCCGCCGCGCCGCGCAGGCTAAACGGCAGCGACACTGCGCCGGCCGCTAACGCCAGTGAACCGATCGCTGAGGATTTAATTAGCGTGCGACGGCTGAGGCCGCCGTCATATTCCGGATAAGACATTACTCACTCCCTGATTGTTATTATGATGACATTCCGCCGGGTTCTGCATTTGAGCGGATGGGAGAGTCATAATACTTATATAGAGGTAGATGAATATTATCCCTGGTCAACCCAGGGATAATATCCTTCACTTGCAGCAGGGGCGGGTTACTGCGCTTCGCTGTCGGTGCCGGCGCTGCGGGTATAGGTGATTTTATAGGTGTCGTTGGCGCAGTGTCCGACAACCTGAGCGCCGGGCTGGTCAGGCTGGTCGCTGGGGACGATGCTCAGGCTAAAGCCCGTCGCCGGCACGCCGTTATTGATGATTTTCTGCTGAATATCGTTTTTTACCCGTTCGCAGGAATCCGGTGCGGCAAGCGCTGATGTCGAACCCAGCAGCAGAGCCGCGCAGAGCCAGGGGGATATTTTCATCATAAACTCCTTATTGACGTCATCCAGATTTAAGCATAGCAGAACTGGTGTAAACAATTGTATTTGCTAATATGATTGCATAGGGACACAGAAGGAATCGGGCGTGAACAAACTGTTTTTACTGGTTTTGGCGACCATGGCGCTCAGCGCCTGCGATAATCAATCCGCGCCGCAGGCCTTTACGCCAGAAATGGCGAGTTTTTCCAACGAATTTGAATTTGACCCGCTGCGTGGCCCGGTGAAAGATTTCAGCCAGACGCTGCTCGATGAGCATGATGAAGTGGTGAAACAGGTCAGCGGGCGATTATCCAGCGAGGGCTGCTTCGATCTGCTGGCTTTCCAGGATCGCGAAAATAACACCGGCGCCACGCTGCTGCTCGACGCGAACTACTATCTCGATGCGCAAACGCGTGAAAAGCGCCTGCGCCTGCAGGGAAAGTGCCAGCTTGCCGAAATGCCGTCGGCGGGCGTGAGCTGGGAAACGGATGACAATGGTTTTGTGGTGACCGCCCGCGGCAAAGAGACCACGGCCAGCTACCGCTATGATGACGAAGGCTATCCGCTAGGCAAAACCACCACCGCCAAAGACGAGCGCTTTACGGTGGTCTCAACGCCGGCGGCCGATCCGCGGAAAAAGCTGGACTACACGGCGGTGAGCACCTTCAACGATCGCGAGCTAGGCAGCGTGCGGCAGACCTGCGACTACGACAGTCACGACAACCCGGTGAAGTGCGAGCTGCAGGTTATCGATGAAAGCGTGCAGCCGCCGTTAACCCGCCATTACACCATCAAAAATAGCATCGAATACTACTGAGCCGTTGGCTTCAGCAGCGTCGGGCCCTGCGGGCGGTGTTCGCTAAGATACTGATGCTGGAACAGGCACATCCGAATAGTATTGCGGTATTCGCCGTTAATGAAAAACTCGTGAATGAGCTCGCCCTCGACCATAAACCCAAGCTTGCGGTAGATGTGGATCGCTTTTTCATTTTCGCTGTCGACGATGAGGTACAGCTTATAGAGGTTGAGTACGGTAAAGCCGTAGTCCATTGCCAGTTTAGCGGCGCGGGTCGCGAGACCTCGCCCCTGATAGTCCGGGGAGATAATAATCTGAAACTCGGCGCGGCGGTGGACGTGGTTAATCTCAACCAGCTCGACCAGACCGGCTTTTTCCCCGTCGCACTCAATCACAAACCGGCGCTCGCTCTGATCGTGAATATGCTTGTCATAGAGGTCCGAGAGCTCGACAAAGGCCTCATACGGCTCTTCAAACCAGTAGCGCATTACGCTGGCGTTGTTATCGAGCTGGTGAACAAAACGGAGATCTTCGCGCTCTAGCGGGCGCAGCTTGACGGTATGAGCGTCGGTCATGGGTGTTCCTGTGCAGCAATGCTGGCGATAATAATGAATTATGGCGCCCGCAGGCGCCATGCGTGACGGGTTACGGCGCTACGCTACGGCCGGTGCGGCGATCGAGGCAGCGCAGGGTATTCGGCTCCCAGTAGGCGTTGACGTTCGCGCTTTTCTGGCAGTTATCCTGGGCATCAAAAGCGACGTCGGCCTTATCCCATTCTTTCTCGGTGCGCGTGTTGACCTTATGGCGCAGAGTGCGGGTGTCGTTCCACTGCTCTTTTTCCATGGCGGCGTTCTGGCGGCTCTGCGCGCTATCGCCGGATTCAATCACCAGCGTGTCGGTTTTAGCAAAAGACGAGGCGGTGAAGGCCACGGCGCTTAGCGCCAGCATGGCGGTCAGGCACCAGCGTTTGTTCAGTGTCATTTTCATCACGGTTTCCTTTGAGTGATAAAAAGGGATAGCCCTTAACATGAGTTTACTACATCTCTTTTCTACGGCATACCCGACAAAAGGAAGTGGGAGCGGGGCAATTATCGCGTAGAATGCCGCCACTCTCTGCGCTATTTACGTATCTTTAATGCTCAAAACCACTCTGCTCTTTTTTGCCACCGCCCTGTGCGAAATCCTCGGCTGTTATTTACCCTGGCTCTGGCTAAAGCGGGGCGCCACGCCGCTGCTGCTCCTGCCCGCCGGACTCGCGCTGGCGATGTTCGTCTGGCTGCTGACCCTGCACCCGGCAGCGAGCGGACGCGTTTACGCCGCCTACGGCGGAGTCTACGTCTGCACCGCGCTGCTGTGGCTGCGCTTTGTTGACGGCGTAAAGCTTAGCCACTACGACTGGGCCGGCGCGGCTATTGCGCTGTGCGGAATGCTCATTATCGTCGCCGGGTGGGGCCGCGCCTAGCTAACCTTCCGGGCGCAGCTCGGGGCAGACGATGCGTCGGCCGCGCGGCATCGCGCCTGTTTCCACCTCTGTTTACCGCTTTTCTTCAGCCAGCGGCCGCCGCGTCAGGCCCGGGCATTAATGTGACCAATAGCATCTTTTTCGATCGTTATACTTGTATGGTAGTAGGTCTGATGATTTAATTTTATGCACTAACCGCAGAGATGTAAGGAATAAAAAAAGATGAAGATCGTTGCCGCTGAAGTTTTCGTCACCTGTCCCGGACGTAACTTTGTCACCCTAAAAATCACCACCGATGACGGCATCGTCGGGCTGGGGGATGCCACCTTAAACGGTCGCGAGCTCTCCGTCGCATCGTACCTGCAGGATCACCTCTGCCCGCAGCTTATCGGCCGCGACGCGCAGCGTATCGAAGATATCTGGCAGTTCTTCTACAAGGGAGCCTACTGGCGCCGCGGGCCGGTGACCATGTCGGCTATCTCTGCCGTCGATATGGCCCTGTGGGATATTAAAGCGAAGGCGGCGGGGATGCCGCTGTATCAGCTGCTGGGCGGGGCATCCCGTGAAGGGGTGATGGTTTACTGCCACACCACGGGCCACTCCATTGACGAAGTGCTGGATGACTACGCTCGCCACAAAGAGATGGGCTTTAAGGCCATCCGCGTGCAGTGCGGCATTCCGGGGATGAAGACCACCTACGGGATGGCAAAAGGCAAAGGGCAGGCCTACGAGCCGGCGACCAAGGGCCTGTGGCCGGAAGAGCAGCTGTGGTCGACGGAGAAGTATCTTGATTTTACCCCGCAGCTGTTTGCCGCCGTGCGCGAAAGATTTGGTTTCAACGAGCACCTTCTGCATGACATGCACCATCGCCTGACGCCGATCGAGGCCGCGCGCTTTGGCAAGAGCATCGAGGAGTATCGTCTGTTCTGGATGGAGGATCCGACGCCGGCTGAAAATCAGGAGTGCTTCCGCCTGATCCGCCAGCACACCGTGACCCCCATTGCGGTCGGGGAAGTCTTTAACAGCATCTGGGACTGCAAGCAGCTGATAGAGGAGCAGCTGATTGACTATATCCGCACCACCGTGACCCACGCCGGCGGGATCACCGGCATGCGCCGTATCGCCGATTTTGCCTCGCTTTATCAGGTACGCACCGGCTCGCACGGCCCGTCCGACCTGTCGCCGATCTGCATGGCGGCGGCGCTACACTTTGATCTGTGGGTGCCGAACTTCGGCGTCCAGGAGTACATGGGCTACTCCGAGCAGATGCTCGACGTTTTCCCGCATAGCTGGACGTTCGATAACGGCTATATGCACCCAGGCGAAAAGCCGGGGCTGGGAATTGAGTTTGACGAGAAGCTGGCAGCGAAATATCCGTACGATCCGGCCTGCCTGCCGGTGGCGCGGTTAGAAGATGGCACTTTGTGGAACTGGTAAGGAGAACAAAATGAAAAGTATCGTTATCCGCCAGCCCAATGAGCTGGTGATTGAGGAGCGCGCGCTGCCAGAGCCTGCCGCGGGAGAAGTTCGGGTCAAGGTGCAGCTGGCGGGAATATGCGGTTCGGATAGCCACATCTATCGCGGACACAACCCGTTTGCAAAATACCCGCGCGTTATCGGCCACGAATTCTTCGGCACTATCGATGCGGTTGGCGCCGGGGTGACGGATAAAACCGTGGGCCAGCGGGTGTGCGTGGATCCGGTTATCAGCTGCGGACGCTGCTATCCCTGCTCGGTAGGCAAACCGAACGTCTGCACCTCGTTGGTGGTTATCGGCGTGCACCGGGACGGCGGCTTCAGCGAGTATGCGGTGGTGCCGGCGAAAAACGCCTGGCAGGTACCGGACGGCGTGTCGGACAGGCATGCGGTAATGGTGGAACCCTTCACGATCGCCGCCAACGTGACCGGGCAGGTGACGCCGACCGAGCAGGACGTGGCGCTGGTTTACGGCGCCGGGCCGATGGGCTTAACCACTATCCAGGTCCTTAAGCAGGTCTACAAAGTCGGCCAGGTGATTGTGGTTGACCGAATCGATGAACGTCTGCAGATGGCCCAGCGCAACGGTGCCGACCGCACGATCAATAACGGCGAGCACTCATTAGCCGAGGTGTTAGAGGTGAAGCCGACGCTGATTATCGACGCCGCCTGTCACCCGACAATATTACAGGAGGCGATTACGCTGGCTTCACCGGCGGCCAGAATTGTCCTGATGGGATTCTCTACCGAGCCGTCGCAGGTGGCGCAGCAGGGGATTACCGGTAAAGAGCTGTCGATATTTTCCTCGCGGCTAAACGCCAATAAATTCCCGATTGTTTTGCGCTGGCTGGAACAGGGGTTGATTAATCCGGAAATGTTAATTACCCATGCCTTTGACTATCAACAGGTCGCTGAGGCAATTGAGCTGTTTGAAAATGACCGTAAGAGTTGCTGTAAGGTGTTATTAACCTTCTGACAGCCAATACAACGCCAGACTCTATATCCTACACAATTAGAGATTATAAAGATGACGACAGTAAAGAATGAGAGAACAACCTCCGATCTCATCCGCGCGGCTGTATCCGGTTGGTTAGGTACCGCGCTGGAGTTTATGGATTTCCAGCTTTACTCTTTAGGCGCCGCGCTGGTATTCCATGAAATATTCTTCCCCGAACAGTCTGCGGCGATGGCGCTTATTTTAGCCATGGGGACCTACGGCGCAGGATATATTGCCCGCATCGTCGGGGCGTTTATTTTCGGCAGAATGGGCGATAGCATCGGCCGCAAGAAAGTTCTTTTTATTACCATCACCATGATGGGCATCTGCACGACGCTGATCGGCGTTTTGCCCACCTATGCCCAGGTGGGGATCCTTGCGCCGGTGCTGCTGGTCACCCTGCGCGTGATTCAGGGGCTGGGCGCTGGCGCGGAAATATCCGGGGCCGGAACGATGCTGGCGGAATATGCGCCGAAAGGTAAGCGCGGCATTATCTCTTCGCTGGTGGCGATGGGAACCAACTGCGGCACCCTCAGCGCTACGGCAATCTGGGCGGTGATGTTCTTCCTGCTCGACCGCGAGCAGCTGGTGGCGTGGGGCTGGCGTATTCCGTTCCTTGCCAGCGTAGTGGTGATGATCTTCGCCATCTGGCTGCGCTTGAACCTCAAGGAAAGCCCGGTATTTGAAAAAGTCGCCGAGGGCGGCAGCCGGCAAAGCGCCGCCAGCAGCCAGGAGAATAGCTTTGGCGCAATGCTGAAGAGTAAATCATTCTGGCTGGCAACCGGCCTGCGCTTCGGCCAGGCGGGCAACTCGGGGCTGATTCAGACCTTCCTTGCGGGCTATCTGGTGCAAACCCTGCTGTTTGATAAAGCGATCCCGACAGATGCGTTAATGATTAGCTCGGCGATCGGTTTTATCACTATTCCGCTGCTGGGCTGGCTTTCAGATAAAGTAGGGCGGCGCACGCCGTACATTATCGTCAATATTTCGGCGATTATTTTAGCCTATCCGATGCTGGCAATTATCATGGATAAAAGCCACAGCGTGAGCACCATTATGGCATCGTTGGTTGTTATTCATAACGTGGCGGTACTGGGCCTGTTTGCGCTGGAAAATATTACCATGGCCGAGCTGTTTGGATCGCGTAATCGCTTCACCCGCATGGCTATCTCAAAAGAGATGGGGGGGCTGGTTGCCGTGGGTTTCGGCCCGGTGCTGGCGGGTATTTTCTGTAATATGACCGACTCGTGGCTGCCGGTGGTGGTGATGCTGATTTGCTATTCGGTGATCGGCTTACTGGCCGCCATCCTGATGCCAGAAGTGCGCGACCGCGACCTGAGCCTGGCAAACGATGCTGCCGATACGGTTCCGCTGCCTAAAGACGAAAAATCCGGTCAGTATATTTAAAAAAAGAGTCTGACTCTGCGCCATTATCATCTCTGCTGATGGCTGAAACGTATTTATTGATTTTTAAAATGGCCTCCCGGTCGCGCTGATTATTTTCTCCGGCGCCGGCCCGGGAGCCCTGATCCTATTTGACATATTACACAGAGAGTCAGGTGCCGCTGCGGATATATTCTCTGCATCTTATTGAACAATGGACGTGATTGTTAAGAGGGGAGTTATGCCATTAATTAATGAACGCTTTATGATTAGCAACGATCGTGGGGTGAAGTTATACAATGATATTGCTAAGGATCTGCCGATTATTGACTATCATTGTCATCTCGAGGCCAGAGATATTTATGAGAACAAGGCCTTTGCTAATATAAGCGAGCTTTGGCTGGCCGGCGACCATTATAAATGGCGGGCCATGCGGGCTAACGCTATTGATGAACGTTTTATTACCGGCGACGCCGCTGCCGAGGAGAAATTCCAGGCGTGGGCGGAGACGGTCGAATCATGCTTTGGCAACCCGCTTTATCACTGGACTCATCTTGAGTTGCAGGCCTATTTTGACTGCGACGAAGCGCTGAATCGCCAAAGCTGGCGCCGAATTATGAACCACTGCAACGCCCGGCTGCGGGAAAAAGCATTCACGCCTCGCCAGCTGATCCTGCGCTCGAATGTCGAGACGATCTGCACCACGGACTCGCCGCTGGATACCCTGCATTACCATAAGCTCCTGAAGAGTGATGACGGATTTCCGGTGAAGGTGCTGCCAACCTTTCGCCCAGACGGTTTCTTCGAAGAGAACCCGCAGGCGTTCTTCATCTTTATGCAGCAGCTCGCGGCCATAACCGATTTGCCGATCGCCACGCTGGATGATTTTGAAAGGGCGCTAGCCAATCGCGTCGACTATTTCCACGATGCCGGATGCCGTATCTCCGATCACGGTTTGCAGGCTCTGGTCTGGCGAGAGGTATCTCAGTCGGAAGGTGCAAGGCTCTTTGCGCAGAAGCTCAGTGGCCAGGAGCTAACCGCCGATGAGCAGCATGGCCTGAATAGCGCTATTTTTGTGCTGCTGGCAAAGCACTACCGGCGCTGCGGCTGGGCGATGCAGATTCATTTTGGCGCCATTCGCAACAACAACAGCCTGATGCTGGAGCAATCAGGAATTAACTCTGGCTTCGACTCCATTGCCGATCAGCCGGCGCTTGCCGGCAGTTTGAATCAGTTTCTCGACGGCCTGAGCCGGCGCCATGCGCTGCCGAAAACCATCGTCTACAACCTGAATGCGGCCTACAACGACGTTGTGGCATCGGCCATTGCCAACTTTCAGAGCGCAGAGCACGGCGTTAAATCGCCGATCCAGTTTGGCTCCGGCTGGTGGTTTAACGATACCCGGCGCGGCATGGAGAGTCAGCTAAATACGCTGGCCGACCAGGGGCTACTGATGAATTTTATTGGCATGCTCACCGACTCCCGCAGTCTTATTTCGTATCCTCGTCATGATTATTTTCGCCGTATTCTTTGTAATTTAATTGGCGGCTGGGTGACGCGCGGCGAAGTCCATGATGATGAAGTGATATTAACCAGAATGATAAAAAACATCTGTCACGATAATGCGCAAGCATATTTTAAATTTTAATATTCGTCCTGACGTGAGGATTTGATATGGCTCGGAGTAATAAGAAAATTACCATCCCGGTAAGTATCGGATATGGTATGACCGATATTATGGGAGGCGGAGCGTTTACCGTAATTGGTGCCTGGCTGCTGTTTTTTTACACCACCTTTGTGGGCCTTTCGCCCATTGAAGCCGCCTCTATTGTGGCCATCGCGCGCATTGTGGATGCCATCGTTAGCCTGTTTATGGGCAGCTTTACCGACCACTTTTATAAGAATTACTTAGGTAAGAAGTTCGGCCGCCGGCGCTTTTTTCTGCTGATCGGCGCGCCGCTGATGCTGGTCTATGCGCTGCTGTGGCTGGATGGCATGAGCTACGGCTTCTACCTTGCGGTATATCTGGCGTTTGAGATTATTGCCGCCATGGTCTTAATTCCCTGGGAAACTCTGCCTTCGGAAATGACCAAAGATTTTAATGCGCGTACCAAGCTTTCAACCTGCCGCATGTTTCTCTCCGCTTCCGGAACTTTTCTCGCAACGTTTATTCCCGGCCTGCTGATTAATCACTTTGGCGAAAATGACGCCAGCGCCTATTTCATCAACGGGGTGGTGTTTGCGGTGCTGTTTATGCTCTGCGTGTTTATCTCGTGGAAGGTAACCTGGGAACGTGAGCTGACGCCGGAAATGCAGGCAGAGTTAGAAAGTAAAGCCGTGGAGAAGACCTTTGCCGAGAAGATGAGGTCTTTTGGTCATCTATTTAAGGAGTACGCTTCGACCCTCAAGGTTCGCGCGTTTCGCAAGCATCTGGCTATTTATCTATTCTCGTTCACCGCGAAAGATGTCTATAACACGGTGTTCGTCTTTTTCTGCGTCTACTGCCTGAACGTCTCATCTTCGCTGGCGGGAACGCTGCTGTCGATGAGCATCGTGGGCCTGCCGGTTACGCTGGCGGCCGGGGTCGCCATTATCAAGTACGGTCCGTCGCGTCTGTACGTCTTCGCCTATTGCCTGATGATGCTGTGCCTCGGCGGGCTGTTCCTCGTTTATCAATTCCCGACGGACAATAAGGTTCTGCTGCTGCTGATCCTTGCCGGCGTGTACCAGGTGGGGCGCTGCGTCCTTGAATTTACGCCGTGGAACGTTTTCCCGTTTATCCCGGATATCGATGAAATGATCACCCGCCAGCGTCGGGAAGGCCTGTTCGCCGCCGTGATGACGTTTTCGCGTAAGACGACGGTGGCGATCGCCACGTTCGCGGTGGGGCTGCTGCTGCAAAGCGGCGGTTTTGTGAAGGGCAGCGTCAATCAGCCGCAGGAAGCCATTGATACCATCGCCATACTGCTTTTCGCCGGTACCGCAGGGCTGCTGCTGATCGCGCTGTGGCAGGCGCTGACCTTCCACCTCAACAAGCAGACGCACAAGATCTTTGTCGATGAGGTCGATCGCCTGAAGGCCAACGGCCTCAAGCAGAACGTCACCCCCGAAGCGCGGCGCATTGTTGAAGACCTCACCGGCTACGACTATGACCAGCTGTGGTGCGATATCCCGGCGGAAAAACGTCGCCCAGAGCCGGCACCCTCGGCGCAAAGTTAAGCAAACCTGTGTGATAGCTTCTGGTGAAAAACAAAAAAATGCCAGACCTGTCACACAACATTGTATTTATGTCGTACCAATCGCCCGTTAATTAATGCAAATCAAAACATAGGCACTCACGGGCGGTAATCTGGTATGGCAGTCAACACTCATACCGTTTCTATACAGCGAGTCTAAAGATGCAAAACACGCTTTTAACAGCCAGAGCAACGCTTCCTTCTTACGATCGCAGCACCCTTATTTCCCGTATCGTTCACCTCGGTTTCGGCGCCTTTCACCGCGCGCACCAGGCGGTCTATGCCGATATTCTGGCCGCGGAACACGGCAGCGACTGGGGGTATACCGAGGTAAACCTGATTGGCGGCGAGCAGCAAATTGCCGATCTGCAGCAGCAGGACCTGCTGTATACCGTCGCCGAAATGTCGGCGGAAGCCTGGACCGCGCGGGTGGTCGGCGTCGTTAAGCAGGCGATGCATGCGCAGGTTGCGGGGCTGGAAAGCGTGCTGGCAAAAATGTGTGAACCGCAGGTGGCGATTGTTTCGCTGACCATCACGGAAAAGGGCTACTGCCATTCACCGGCCAGCGGTGAGCTGCAGCTGGATCATCCGCTGATTGTTGCCGATATACAGAATCCGCATCAGCCGAAGTCTGCGCCAGGCGTTATCGTGGAAGCGCTGGCGCGCCGTAAAGCTGCCGGTTTACCGGCATTCAGCGTGATGTCCTGTGACAATATGCCGGAAAACGGTCACGTATTACGTAACGTGGTCTGCGCCCTGGCGCGGGCTATCGATAGCGAGCTTGCCGACTGGATCGCCGAAAGCGTGACCTTCCCGTCAACGATGGTCGATCGCATCGTTCCGGCAGTGACCCCCGAGACCCTGGATAAAATCGAACAGCTGACCGGCGTGCGCGATCCGGCCAGCGTCGCCTGCGAGCCGTTCCGTCAGTGGGTCATTGAGGATAATTTTGTCGCCGGGCGCCCGGAATGGGAAAAGGCGGGCGCCGAGCTGGTGGCCGACGTTGTGCCGTTTGAAGAGATGAAGCTGCGTATGCTCAACGGCAGCCACTCCTTCCTCGCTTATCTCGGCTACCTTGCCGGGTATCAGCACATTAACGACTGTATGCAGGACCAGAACTATCTTCGCGCCGCCCGCAGCCTGATGCTCAACGAACAGGCGCCGACGCTGAAAGTGCAGGGCGTCGATCTGGCTCGCTACGCCGGGCTGCTGATCGAACGCTACAGCAATCCGGCGCTTCAGCACCGGACGTGGCAGATTGCGATGGACGGCAGCCAGAAGCTGCCGCAGAGAATGCTGGATTCGGTACGCTGGCATCTGGCGCAGCGCAGCGATTTTAGCCTGCTGGCGCTGGGCGTAGCCGGCTGGATGCGCTACGTTGGCGGCGTCGACGACCGGGGCGAAGCGATTGAGATTTGCGACCCGCTGCTGCCGGTGATTCAGCAGGCCGTGCGCGCGAGCGCCGATGGCGAAGCGCGGGTGAACGCGCTGCTCGGTATCGAGGCTATCTTTGGCGCCAGCCTGGCGCAGGATCCGCGCTTTGTCGAAGCGGTGACTCAGGCCTATCTCTCGCTGCAGCGCCGGGGGGCTAAGGCGACCGTTGCGGCCTGGGCGCTGGCGCAGTAATCGTGCTTCAATGCCGCCGGCTCCGGCGGCATTAACGCGGCTTTGGCGAACGGCGTTCGCCAGCGCGTCTTACCCGTACGTCATTCCGCCGATCTTCACTCTTTCTGCAATAAATATGATCCGGGCCATGGAATATACATAACTATAGCTATCCACAGTTAAATAAATATAAGCGGTGTTTGTTTTAATGGCTTATGTATTTATTAGGCCGATTGTTTGTTCTCCATTTAGAATGTTTATGGCATAGTGAAGCCTCTGGAATACACTTCCTCAGGAAAAAGGAGAGCGGGCTATGTACAAAAAAATTTTATTGCCTGTAGATGTTTTTGAAATGGACTTAAGTGATAAGGCGGTACGTCACGCTGAATTTTTAGCCTCAGCGGAAAACGGCGAAATTACGTTATTAAACGTCCTGCCAAACAGCGGTCGTTCTATTCTTCGCGGTTTTGCGGCCGATATTCATAAATTCGAAGCCTTTATGAAAGAGGAGTCGGAGAAAAAGATGAAGACCCTCTCGCGTCTGTTTTCAATCCCGCCAGAGCGTCTTCATACCCGGGTCGTGTTTGGCAACGTGCGCGATGAAATATTAGCTATCAGCAATAGCGATGAGTATGACGTGATTGTTGTCGGCTCGCGCAAACCGGGTATTTCCACCCATCTGCTGGGCTCTAACGCCGAGTCTATTTTACGCTACGCTAAAATACCGGTGCTGGTGGTTCGATAACGGCCCCGGTCTGCATCTTTAGCGGCAGGAGAGTGCGCCTGCCGCTAGCACTACTACTCTTCGCTAAACCAGTCGCGGTTTTCCTGGCGAATTAATAGTACCGACTCGCTAATTTCGTGCAGGTGCAGATGCATCGCCGCGTCTACCGCGTCGGCATCGCGATTTTCCAGCGCTTTGAAAATTTGGTGATGCTGACGCAGCAGCATTTCCGGCGAGCTGATGTGATCGAGGCTCATATAGCGTACCCGGTCAATCGTCGCCTTAATATTCTCCACGGTGTCCCAGGCAAGCTGGCAGTCTGCAATGAGCGATAGCTTCTGATGAAACTCGTCGTCCAGCTGGAAGAAATCATTGAGCTGCTGGCGTTCAACCGCCGTGCGCTGCTGATTAAGATTTTGCTCAAGCTGATAAATTTGCTCGCTGTTGACCATTCCCGCCGCCCGACGCACCACCGCACACTCGATGGCCTGGCGCACGAAGCAGCCGTTGCGGACCTGCGACAGGGATATTTTATTGACGTAGCTGCCGCGCTGCGGACGGATTTGGATCAGGCCATTTTCCGCCAGCTTAATAAACGCCTCGCGCACCGGCTGACGGGAAACGTCAAAGCGCACGGAGACTTCCTTTTCAGACAGCGGCGTGCCGGGTGGGATCAGACAATGGACGATATCCCGGCGGAGGATCCGATAAATCTGCTGATTTACCGGCTGTGTTGGATTGAGCTGTGATTCTGCGGCCATTGATGGTTACTTTTTAATGGATTATGTGCGCTATTTTACGCGTTTTTTGCCTTTGAGCCCATACCCGGCCCGTAGGCCGGGCAAGGGGATTAGCCCTGACGGTGCACGCTGAGGCCGGCGAAGCTTTGGCTAACCGGCATCATTTCCAGGGTATTAATATTGACGTGTTTCGGCAGGTTGGCGACCCACCACACGGCTTCCGTCACGTCGTCCGGCGTCAGCGCCTGGGTATTTTCGTAGGCTTTGCCGGCTTTCGCGTCGTCGCCTTTAAAGCGGACGTTGGAGAACTCGGTGCCGCCCACCAGCCCTGGCTCGATGTCGGTGACGCGAATCGCCGTGCCGTGCAGGTCGGTGCGCAGGTTGAGGCTAAACTGACGCACGAAGGCTTTGGTCGCCCCGTAGACGTTACCGCCCGCATAGGGCCAGTTGCCGGCGGTTGAGCCGATATTGATAATATGGCCGCGGTTGCGCTCAACCATCCCCGGCAGCACGGCGCGGGTCATATAGACCAGCCCCTTGTTGTTGGTATCGATCATATCTTCCCAGTCTTCAACGCTGGCCCTGTGCGCAGGCTCCAGCCCCAGCGCCAGACCGGCGTTATTGACCAGCACGTCGATGGCCTGCCATTGTGCAGGCAGGCCGGCCATCATCTCTTCGATGGCCGCGCGATTACGGACGTCGAGCTGGGCTGTATAAATGCCGTCGCCAAGCTCGTCTTTCAGCGTTTGCAGACGTTCTTCACGACGTCCGGTGGCGATCACTTTATGCCCATTCTCGACAAAGCGGCGGGTCATACTCTCACCAAAACCTGCTGTTGCTCCGGTAACCAGGATAATCATCTTACTGTTCCTCAACGCTTTTGTGTCGTCATACCATAGCATGCGTTAACGCGGACCGGTAACGGAAATCACCGCGCCTGGTGTGGTTACAGGCGATGAAAAATGAGGCACAGCCAGGCGGCACTTCGAGAATTGATTGCGGTCAATCAATGAGTTGCCTAATCTAACCTGATGCCCGCAGCCTGGAGATAATAATGTCGGAAAATAACCCCTTTTTAAGCGTCAGCCTGCTGCCCTATCAGGCGCCGCGTTTCGATCTGATCGAGGATGAACACTACCGCCCGGCCTTCGATGAAGGCATGCGGCGCCAGCGCGAAGAGATTGCCGCGATAGTGAATAATCCGGCGCCCGCGGATTTTGCCAATACGGTGGTGGCGCTGGAGCTGAGCGGACAGCTGCTGTCTCGCGTGACCCGGGTCTTTTTTGCGATGGCCGGGGCGCATACCAATCCGCTTCTGCAGCAGCTTGATGAGCAGTTTTCCGCCGAGCTTGCGCAGGCGGGCAACGATATCTGGCTTAACACGGCGCTGTTTGAACGCGTGCAGCGCGTGTGGGAGGATCGTGAGCATCTGCAGATCGATGCGGAGTCCCGGCGCCTGCTTGAGGTCACCTGGCAGCGGTTTCTGCTGGCCGGCGCGCGGCTGGCGGAAGCGCAGAAATCGGTGCTGCGGGCGCTAAATACCCAGGCCGCGGCGCTGCAGAGCCAGTTCCAGCAGCGGCTGCTGAGCGCGGCAAAATCCGGTGGCCTGGTGCTTGATTATCTGCACCAGCTGGACGGGCTGAGCGCGGAGGAGATCGCCGAGGCCGCAAAAGCGGCGGCTGAAAAAGGTCTCCAGGACCGCTGGCTGCTGCCGCTGCTCAACACCACGCAGCAGCCGGCGCTGCTGTCACTGCGCAGTCGTCAGACCCGGGAAAACCTGTTTGCCGCAGGCTGGACGCGCAATCAGAAAGGCGATGATAACGATACCCGCGAACTGCTGCTGCAGCTGGTGGCGATCCGGGCGCAGAAAGCGGAACTGCTGGGCGCGGCTGACTACGCCAGCTGGTCAATGGCCGATCAGATGGCGGGCGCGCCTGCCCAGGCCTTTGAGTTTATGCGCCGAATTGCTCCGGCCGCGCGAGCAAGGGCCGAGCAGGAGCTGGCGGATATTCAACAGGTTATTGATGATGAAGGCGAGGATTTCACCGCCGCCGCCTGGGACTGGCCGTACTATGCGGAGCAGGTGCGGCGCGCCAGGTTCGCTATCGATGAGGCGCAGCTAAAACCCTATTTTGCGCTCGATCGCGTACTGCTGGACGGCGTATTCTGGACCGCATCGCAGCTGTTTGGCCTGCGCTTCGTCGAACGTTTCGACATTCCTGTCTATCATCCAGACGTGCGGGTGTGGGAAATTTTCGACGCTAACGGCGCCGGTATGGCGCTATTTTACGGCGACTATTATGCGCGAGATTCAAAAAGCGGCGGCGCGTGGATGGACGTGTTCGTTGAGCAGTCCACGGAGCTGCGGCAGCAGCCGGTTATCTACAACGTCTGCAACTATCAAAAGCCCGGCTCGGGCCGCAGCGCGCTGCTGTCGTGGGATGAAACCATCACCTTATTCCACGAATTCGGCCACGCGCTGCACGGTCTGTTCGCCAGCCAGCGCTATGCCAGCCTGTCGGGAACCAATACCCCGCGCGATTTTGTCGAGTTTCCGTCGCAAATCTTTGAGCACTGGGCCAGCGAGCCGCAGGTATTTGCCCACTATGCGCGTCATTATCAAACCGGAGAGGCGATGCCCGACGCGCTGCGCGAGAGTATGTACCGGGCGGCGAAGTTTAATAAAGGCTACGACATGAGCGAGCTGCTGGCGGCGGCGATGCTGGATATGCACTGGCATAGCCTGGCGTCGGCGACGGTCCCGCAGGAGGTGGACGCCTTTGAAGCTGCGGCCCTGCGCGCGGAGAAGTGCGATCTCGCCGCCGTACCGCCGCGCTATCGCAGCAGCTATTTTTCACATATTTTCGGCGGCGGCTACGCCGCGGGCTATTACGCCTATCTGTGGACGCAGATGCTGGCGGACGACGGCTACCAGTGGTTTGTTGAGCAGGGCGGCCTGAGCCGTGAAAACGGCCAGCGCTTCCGCGACGCGATTCTGTCGCGCGGCAATAGCACAGATTTAGCTGAACTTTATCGCCAGTGGCGCGGGCACGATCCTAAGATTGAGCCAATGCTAAAAAATCGCGGGCTAAGCGAGTAGGCGATTTTGCCAGGCAAAAGAGAGCCGGGCGTGGAGCCCGGCTTATTGCGTGAAATTCATCTTGCCGAAAAGTCTGCAAATTTCTTCCAGGCGATTGAGTTCAATAGCGGCCGATGTGACCGCTGCTCGATCTGTACCGAGACTCATTGATTACCGGTCAGGGGATAGACCGGTGGTTTATTGATTATGGTATCAACGCAGGCCTGGCCCATGAAAATGTCCGCCGCCCGGCCCGCCACCAGGTCCACCCCCCGGCCCTCCAGGCGGAAGAATACAGCCGGAAAGAGACATCGCCCCGCAGAGCACAAAAACTAAAAGCACAATTTTTTTCATAAAAACTTCTCAACAGCCAGGAGGCTAATTTCAAAGCATAAATGTGAATATTTAATGGAGGACCTTAAGCTTCCTCTCGCCATACGGATTAAATAGGATTAATCCGCGGCAAAACCGGACAGGGCGAGGGTTCCTGCACGCTATGAGCGCGCTGACGAAGATGGCGCGCGAATGAATAGCCATAACGCGCCCGCGTGCGGGGCTCGTGGCGACAGGAGCATGGGGGTGTATCGCCGGGTTCCGTCACCGTCGAATGCGGTCGCTTTTTAGTTTTCTATATCAGGAGACTTAAATGATAATTGCTCAAATTTCAGATATTCACGCAGGCCCGGATAATAGCAATCTCAGCCGATTTGATAGCGCGTTAAAATGGCTCGATGCGGTTGAGCCGGACGCTTTAGTTCTCACCGGCGATCTGATTGATAACAGCTGGTTCGAAGGCTATGAATCCATTTATTCCCGTCTGGACATCCGACGTTTTCCGACGTTTATCCTGCCCGGTAACGCTGATAATAAGTCACTAATGCGCAGAGTATGGGGCGAACGCTTTTGGTCCGTAACTCCCTTCGCAGAAGGTCTTCATTTTGTTGCAGATATGGGCGAACTGCGCCTTATCGGATTAGATAGCACGATCCAGGGATCGTCTGAGGGCGCAGTGGGTAATCATCTAGCGTGGTTAGAAAAAAGCTTATCGTATGAAGATGATGCTCCCTCTATGCTCTTTTTACACCATCACATAATCCAAAGCGGTATTCCTGCTATGGATCACATCATGTGCAAAGATCACGCCCAGCTTGGCGAGTTTTTACAAAATAGTTCTCGTCAACCCATTGCCATCGCAACCGGACACGTGCACCGTCCGATAGCTGGTTTTTTTTCCGGTATCCCGGCATATATCTGCGGATCAATTTGTCCTGCCAACCCTTTGTGGTTTGGCACAGAAATCGTTCCCCCCGTTAACGATCCCCCGTCATTAATGATTCACCGTTTTATTAACCACGCCTTAGTTAGCCACCACGTCTCGATTTAAATTATCAGGCTTGCGCGAGCCCCCGTTACTGGGCTCAGGGCAACGCGCGCTCAGGGGATGCTGTTATAAGCATGGCGAAAGGCCTCTTAAAGGGAATGGCATATATACCGAATACTTCGAGGGTAAATAGTTTCAGCGTGTATTAATGACAAAAATTGACAGTTGTTCGATATTTGTATGAGTTTTAGACTTTAGCCGCAACTTATGGATTGTTCTTTGATTATGGGAATAAAAATGAAAAAAAGTACCGTTGCGGTAATGATGATGGCCACTGTTTCAGGGACGACTTATGCGCAGTCAGCGCAGTTCACTCCGAATTTCTCGCCAGAAAGTTTTACTGTATCGACTTCCGCCGGGATGCTGAGTGGAAAATCTCATGAGATGGTTTATGACGCAGATACGGGGCGTAAAGTTAGCCAGCTGGACTGGAAAATAAAGAACGTCGCTATTCTGAAAGGCGATATAGCCTGGGATGCCTACTCCTTCCTGACGCTGAATGCCCGCGGCTGGACATCTTTGGCTTCTGGATCTGGCCATATGGATGATTACGACTGGATGAACGACAGTCAGTCCGGATGGACGGACCACTCGTCCCACCCCAGCACCACCGTCAATTACGCCAATGAATACGATCTTAACGTGAAAGGCTGGATATTCCAGGACGATAACTACAAAGCTGGCGTCATCGCAGGCTATCAGGAAACGCGTTTCAGCTGGACGGCAACCGGCGGCGCTTATAATTATGATAACGGTGCCTACACCGGCAATTTCCCGACAGGTGAACGTGGTATTGGCTACAGCCAGCGATTCTCCATGCCCTACGTGGGCCTCGCGGGTCAGTACCGTATTAATGACTTTGAATTTAATGCCTTGTTTAAATTCAGTGATTGGGTCCGGGCGCATGATAACGATGAGCACTATATGCGCGATCTGACCTTCCGGGAAAAAACGACGAATTCACGCTATTACGGTACGTCAGTGGATGCCGGATATTACATCACGCCGAAAACCAAAGTTTTTGCCGAATTCACCTACAGTAAATATGAAGAGGGCAAGGGAGGCACTCAGATTATTGATACTAACAGCGGCGAATCAGCTTCAATCGGCGGTGATGCAGCGGGCATTTCGAATAAAAACTATACCATCACCGCCGGGCTGCAATATCGATTCTAAGTTTACTTCAGGAGCGCTCGCAGAGGCGGCATCACCGATGCTCGCCTCGTGCGTAGAGAATGCCGCAGGGAATATAGTGTGAAGGGAACTCTGCGCAGAGTTTTACCCGTTATTCTCGCCGCCGCGCTGATCAGCACCTGTACCGATACGCCTGGGCAGAACAAGCTGACGTACCGGGCCGGTGACGACCTCAATTCTGCCGCCGCCGCGAACGACAGCACGCGCCTTACCAGTGCTTAACCAGCGTCTCACCAATCTCGGCAATCTGCCGGTTCCGCTCTTCCATTGAGGCCTCGGTGCCGGTTAAATAAATAATTACGATGCGCGCGGGCTGCCCGTCCGGGCCGAGGGCGGCGATAATACCGCGCGACCCGCGGTTGCCCGCGCCGGTTTTGTCAGCGATAAACCAGCCGTGCGGCAGCGCCGAGCGCAGCAGCGGGCCGGCAACCTTATCGTCAACCATCCAGCTGCGCAGCTGCTGTCGCGATGCGGCGGAAAGCACGCTGCCGGTGAGCAGATTGCGCAAGGTTTTGGCCATCGCCTGCGGCGTAGTGGTATCACGCGCGTCGCCGGGCAGGGCCTCGTTAAGCTCGGTCTCCCAGCGGTCGAGGCGCGAAGTCTGGTCTCCGCTGCGACGCAGGAAGACGGTCAACCCCTGCGGGCCGCCGACGCTCGCCAGCAGCAGGTTAGCGGCGGTGTTATCGCTAAGGGTGATTGCCGCAGCGCACAGCTCGGCTACCGTCATGCCGTCGGCAAGGTGCTTTTCGGTCACCGGGGAGTATTCAACCAGATCCTGCTGACGGTAGCGGACGCGGCGATCGAGCTTCTCCTCTCCGGCATCCACGCGCGCCAGTACCGCCGCGCAGAGCGGCACTTTAAAGGTGCTCATCATCGGGAAACGCTCGTCGGGGCGATAGCTTGCCAGCAGCCGTCCGCTGGCTAAATCCAGCTCCGCGTAGCCTACTCTGGCCTCGAGCTGGCGCTCAGCGGCTTTGACCTGGTTTACCGTCGCCTCATGCGCCCAGGCGGGCAGGGCGAACAGGGCGAGCAGGAGGATCGGGGCAAAAAGAGAGTGGCGCATTCCGGTGACTGTTCCTTCGTTTTTATTTCTTCACGCCGCTATGGGTAAAGCCCGGCGACGCCCGCCCCTGAAAATAATGCGAAATAAGAGTTGTGAAGATTCACAATTTCTCTTTTTTCCTTCATCATTCGTCAGCTTTTAGTCGTAATAATCAGTGCTTAGCTCAGTATAAGAAAGAGTTTTTTTATTTAGGGCCGGTATGAACTATAAGAATGTACTGAAGGTAGCGCTATTGCTACCAGCGGTCGGCTATCGAACGTTAATCATTGACCCCAATCCGGGAGGAACATGGTGGACCTGCTAATTAAGGTCATGCTGGTGGGGGGGAAGGCGGATGGCCTGCTGGTCAGCGTCGCCGATACCGCGACGGAACTTTCCGTCACCGCCGCGCAATATGGCGCGAAATCCGGGCAGCCGCTGAGTTATCGGATCGTGTCGCAGACAATCGATAATGAGCGTTACTTTTTTGGCGTGTTTAGCGATACTCATGACGACACGGATAAACTAACCAGAGTTGCGCTGACCCGGGGTATGAAGAAATCGCTGTGCTGAGCCTGTGACGGACGGCAGACCGCCGTCCGCTCAGGTGGCGTTTCCCCGGCGACAGCAAATGATTTCGCGATCTTAGGGAGCACCATGATCCACCATCTCCGCATACAAAATTTCAGGTCGGTAAGGGATATCGAGCTGGATCTGGGGGCGCTGAATATCGTCTTCGGGCCGAACGGCTGCGGCAAGTCCAATATCTACAAGGCCATCCATCTGCTCACCGCCTCCGCGGACGGTAAATTCTCCAGCTATATCAGCGATGAAGGCGGCCTCGAAAACATCATGTGGTCCGGTAAGAGCGCGCCCACGGCCCGCTACCCGAAGCGGCTGCAGATCGCCTGCCTGACGGAACAGTTCGACTATGAGCTGCAGGTTGGGTTTCCGGAAAAGCTGCCGTATCCCACCCAGTTTATGCTCGATCCGATTGTGAAAGAGGAGTCTATCTGGCTGGCCGGCTTCTCCCGCCGTCCCTCGGCCAGAGTGCTGCAGCGGAAAAATCAGGCGGCGTTTCTGATTGACGTGAACGGCGAGAAAAACACCTTTACCGAAGCTATCTATGAGAACGAGTCGATCTTCGGCCAGCTTGGCGAACCGCACCGCTTCCCGGAAATATCCCGGGTCCGGGAGACCATGCGCCAGTGGCGCTTTTATCACGAATTTAATATCGGCCGCCACTCCGCGCTGCGCCATCCGGCGGTGGGCTATCGCTCGCCGGTACTGGATAGCGACGGGCACAACCTGGCCGCCGCGTTTCAGACCATTGTCGAAATTGGCGCCGTGGAGCTGCTGCACGAAATCCTCGAGAGCGCCTTTCCGGAGTGCCGTTTCTTCTGTGAAAATGAGAATTCGCGCTTTTCGATAAAGATGCGCCGCGAAGGTATTTACCGGCCGCTGCTGGCGGCGGAAATGTCGGACGGCACCCTGCGCTTTCTGTGCCTGGCGGTGGCGCTGCTGAGCCCAAGACCGCCGGCTTTTCTGGCGATTAACGAACCGGAAAACAGCCTGCACCGGCAGATGTTTCCGGCGCTGGCGCGGCTGATCGTTGAAGCATCGCGCTATAGCCAAATCTGGCTGACCAGCCACTCGGCGGAGCTGACCGAACTCATCTCGTCGCTGGCGGAAAGCCAAATTTATGAGCTGGAAAACAGCGGCGGTGAGACCCGAATCAGGCGCTGAAAGCCCGCCGTGCGGCGGGCGTTATGCCTCAGACGGCGTTGTTATATCCCGGAGCCGGCAGCAGCGTTTTGCTGCCTTTGAGGGTAAACAGCGAAATAAGCGTAAAGCACAGCGTAATCGATCCGAGGATCAGGTAAGCCTGATGGAAGCCCACCGTGTCGTACATGCGTCCCACCCACGCCGAGAGCACGACGCCGGAGAGCTGTTTCGATAAGTTGAAGCCAATCAGGAACAGGGTGGCAGAGAGCTTCGGGTTAAAGGCGGAAGAGATATATTTGAAGGTGCCGACCAGCAGGAACGGAACTTCAAACATATGCAGCATTTTTAATATCACCACTTCAACCGCGCTGGTGGCGAATGAGGAGCCGAGAATGCGCACCGACATAATTATCCCCGCGGTCAGCAGCGCATTTTTCGCCCCGATGCGGTTAACAATCGCCGGAGCGCAGAACATCACCAGCGCATTCAGCAGCTCGCCGCCGGTGGTGACAAAACCAAAGACTTCGGTTCCGCGCTGCGGGCTGGAGAAGAAGCCTTTAAAGAAGTTAGCAAACTGCTGATCGAAAACGTCATAAACGCTGGCAACGCCGACCACGTAGATAATAAATCCCCAGAACCGCGGCATGCGCAGCAGCTCGGCGGCAACGCGCAGCGAGAAGGCCTGGCGGTTGGCACCCAGCGCGTCCATCACCTGGGCGCTATTGCTGCTTTCCGGACGAGAAAACCACAGCAGCACCCCGAGCGCCAGCGCGAAGCCGGAGGCAATCCAGAAGGTAATATTCGGGTCGATGCCAAATAGGATCCCGGTAATCGACGCGCAGATAGCCCAGCCGACGCAGCCGGCTACGCGCACCTTGCCGTATTCAAAACGGTTGGCGCGGCTGACACGTTCGATATAGGCCTCGACCGCCCCGGAACCGCTGGAAAAGACGATCCCCAGATAGACGCCGCCCACCAGCGCCCCCAGAATAATATTCATCTGCAGCAGCGGTGAAAAGACGAATATAAAGAACGGGGCGAACAGAATTAATAGCACCACGATCGTCCACAGCAGATGCTTGCGCAGCCCGAGCTTGTCAGAGATCAGGCCAAATATCGGTTGGCAGATAATGGCGAACAGCGAAATTGAGGAGAAGACGATCCCGGTTTCCGTTTTGGTTAAATGGTTAACGTCCGCCAGCCACACCGGGAAAAAGGGGAAATAGGCCGACATAATGAAGTAATAGAAGAAAAAGAACAGCATGAAATAGATAAAGTTATGCCGTTCTCGCGGCGCGAGCTCAGAGAATTTCATAGAGAGGTTCCATTTTTATTATGCCTGTAGGGTTGGGGGTGTGACGCCCCGTTTATACCGCTCATACTTCAGGTTGCATGTGCGCTGCTTTTCCTCGCTCACCCCGGCCTGACGTCAGTAAGCCGTCGGGTTTCCTGCCTGCAACGCGAATTATTCCGGGTTTATACCGTCATGATCCAGGCGGCCGGCGGGCGATTCGTTTGCTGAATCACCCGCGGCGTAGCCCGATTATTCCGGGTTTATTACTGGAAATGAATGCTTACCTGATACTGCCACTGCGTCTCCTGAAGCAGCCACTGCGGCAGCACGCTCGGAGTCCAGGAGTCATCGCCGCCGACGCCCATATGCTGGCCGTCGAGGGTGATCCAGACGCCGCTCTCCGGGCGCATCAGGTGCCAGTGGTCGGTTGCCATCAGCTGCGCGGTACCGTAGGGCTGCACCGAGAAGTGGAAATGGCCCGCGACGTGCCAGCGACCCCAGTCCAGCGCGGTGCTATCGCAGCGCAGGCCGTTTTCGGTTGGGAAGATGTACGGCGTGCTCATCTCCGCAAGGGGCAGCTGCCAGCGGGAGAACTCCGCGCTGCTGCGGCGATCCGGGTAGTTTTCATGCGGGCCGTAGCCCAGCCACGAGACCGGCTGCTGCTGATCGGCGACCTGGAAGTTGAGGCCGACTCGCGGCAGCGGCGGTAGGGTACCGGCGCGCTCGCCGTCCACCGCCAGGTGTAGGCGGCCTTCGCTATCAAAGGTCATACGCCAGCGGCTGACGATGACCACCTCATCGCCGCGCAGATAGTGCCAGCGGCTGTCGATAACCACCTCATGGGCCAGACGCTGGGCTTCGCAGCGAACGCAGCGCGCTTCAAGGTCGTACAGCCCGGCGCTTTTCCAGCGCTCAACCCAGGCGTTAGGGTCGATGCGCTCCACTTCGCTGACGCCGATATCGTTATCCAGCGGGGCGCGAACAAACTGGTCGCGCAGCGGGGTTAGCAGCTGCTCCACGCCGTCGGCGCGCCACTGGCTGAGCAGGCCGCTTTGCCGATCGACGGTCCACTGCTGCGATCCCAGGCTAACGACATAGAAAGACTCATCGATCTCCAGCGTCGGTGCGCTACCGGCAGGCGCCGGTTTGGCGAGCGCCAGCGGGGCGGCGAGGGCAAACTGCTGCCAGGCGACGCGGTGTTCGGCCGGCGACCAGGCGGTAGCCTGCGGCTGAACCACCTCCAGCAGCAGCCAGACCTCTTTCGCTCCCTGAGGCAGGGTCAGGCTATCGCACAGCGTCAGCTCCGCCTCGCCCTGCGGAATGAGATCGAGGGCGGTGCTGCCGCTGGCGACGGTTTCGCCCGCTGACTGTACCTGCCAGCGCAGCTCTTCATTATTGGTCGCGCGGAACAGATATTCGCTATTGACGCTAACCCGCAGCGGCGACTGCGCCAGCAGCGTGAACTGGAAGAACTGCTGGGCGTGTTTGGCCTCGATGAGCGACGGATGCGGGCGGCGATCGGGGAAAACCAGCCCGTTCATGCAGAACTGACGGTCGTTGGGTTTATCGCCAAAATCACCGCCGTAGGCCCAGCCGGTGCTGCCGTCCTCGAAGGTTTTGCTAATAGCCTGATCCGCCCAGTCCCAGATGAATCCGCCCTGCAGGCGCGGATATTCGCGAAACGCCTGCCAGTAGTCGGCGAAGTTGCCCAGGCTGTTGCCCATGGCGTGCGCGTATTCGCAGAGGATCAGCGGGCGCTGCTCGCCCGGCAGGCTGATCCACTTTTTGATGCCCCATTTCGGCACCGCCGGAATGAGCTGGTCGCGCTCAACGCGGGCGTACATCGGGCAGATAATATCGGTGGCGCTGCTGTCCGCTCCGCCGCCCTCATACTGCACCGGACGTGAAGGATCGTTGCGCTTGATCCAGTGGTAGAGGGCTTCATGGTTGTCACCGCCGCCGGATTCATTGCCCAGCGACCAGATAATAATCGACGGATGGTTACGGTTGCTTTGCACCATGCGCGTCACGCGGGCGCTAAACGCCGGCAGCCACGACGGGTCGTCGGAAAGGCGGTTCATCGGCACCATACCGTGGGTTTCGATATTGGCCTCATCGACCACGTACAGGCCGTAGCGGTTGCAGAGTTCGTACCAGCGGGAGACGTTCGGATAGTGCGAGCAGCGCACGGCGTTAAAGTTGTTCTGCTTCATCAGCAGGATATCCTGCAGCATATCCTCCTCGGTCACCACCTGGCCGCGCTGGTGATGGTGCTCATGGCGGTTAACGCCGCGGATCAGCAGCGGTTTGCCGTTAAGCAGCAAAAGCCCGTTGCTTATCTCGACCCGGCGGAAACCGATATCCCAGGCTTCCGCTTCAATCAGCCGATCGCCTTGCCACAGCGAGACCACCGCGCGGTAGCAGTGCGGCGTTTCGGCACTCCACAGCGCCGGGCGCTCGACCGCCAGGGTTAAACTGGTGCGCTCGGCATAGTTACCGCGCTCGTCAATGACCGGCGAACCGGGACGCTGGCGGATGCTGGCAACCTGTTTATCCCCCTGCCACAGGCTGACCTCGGCGGTCAGCGCGTCGAGCTCCCCGGCTGGCGCGGCGATGGTCAGATCGACCGCCAGCTCGCCGTCGCGGTAGAGCGCGTCCAGGCTGGGGGTGATTTGCACGTCGCTGAGGTGCTGATGGGGCTTATTGAGCAGCCACACCGAACGGAAAATGCCGCTCATGCGCCACATATCCTGATCTTCCAGCCAGCTGCCAGCGCTCCAGCGCATCACCATCACGCACAGGCGGTTATCGCCCGGCTGCAGATACGGCGAGAGGTCAAACGCGGCAGGAAGGCGGCTGTCCTGGGAGTAGCCGACCCACTCGCCGTTGCACCACAGGTGGAAGGCCGAGTTGACGCCGTCGAAGATCGCCTGGGTCTGGCCTTCCGCCAGCCACTGCGGATCAACGGTAAAGGCCAGCGAGTAGCAGCCCGTCGGGTTATCTTCCGGCACGCGCGGTGGCGTGGTGTCGATGGGATAGCGGACGTTGGTATAAATTGGCGCGTCGTAGCCTTCCATTTGCCAGTTTGAGGGAACCGGCGTGCTGCGGCTGTCCGGCAGATCGGCGTCGATCCAGCTGGCGTCAACGGCAAACGGGCTGCGGGCGTAGGAAAACTGCCAGCGTCCGTCCAGTAGACGACGGCGATCGCCGGGCAGATTGTCGCGCGCGTCGGCGATATTTCGCCAGCTGGCAAAGGTCGGGTGGGCCGCCAGGCGGTTAAGGTGAGTAATGGTCTGGTTTTGCCAATCTTCACGCGCCAGCACTTCGTGGAACAGCGGAGAGCGGGCGGCGGTTGAGTCGTGTTGTTGCATACGCATACCTGACGGATAAGTGAAGGAAATGTCATTCGCTAGACAAGAATGAACGTGTTATCAGATATTTTTCCTTGTGCCGCAATATCATTGGAAATGAAACCCATTGACGATCACGAAATGCCGGAATTAGAGCTGATTTTTGTCGTTAATTAGACATAAAATGTTAGCGTGAGACATTTAACCAATACCTACTGAATTTTGGCGACCAGGAGAGGACTATGCAGCGGCGTTCGGCAACCTTAGATGATGTGGCGCAAGAGGCCGGAGTCTCCCAGCAGACTGTCTCCCGGGTGCTGAATAATCCGGACGTGGTCTCTGACCGCACTCGCGACAAGGTGATTCGCGCGATGCAGGCGCTGCACTATGTCCCTAACCGTTCCGCCCAGCTGCTGGCGGGGAAGGCGGCGCCGTCCATAGGGCTTATCACCGCCTCCTTAACCCTGCATGCGCCATCGCAAATTGCCGCGGCGGTGAAGCTGCATGCCGGCATGCACCGGCTGGAGGTGTCGATCGCCATGCCGGAACAGACCGACTATGCGTCGCTGCAGGCGCGGCTGGACGAGTTTCGCGCCCAGCATATCCGCGGGGCTATCGTCAGCCTGCCGCTGGAGAGCAGCACCGCCGAGCGCCTGGCCGCTGAAAACCCCGATATCTCCTGCCTGTTTCTCGACGTCTCTCCTGAAACGGACGTCTCCTGCGTGCGCTTCGATCACCGCGACGGCTGCGGTGCCTGCGTGCGTCATCTGTGGGAATCCGGGCATCGGGAGTTTGGCCTGCTGGCAGGGCCGGAGAGCTCTATTTCTGCGCGAATGCGCCTCGGCAGCTGGCGCGAGGCGCTGCATCGTCTGGGCATCAGCCGGGAGGTGACGGTCTTCGGCGACTGGAGCGCGGCCAGCGGCTGGCAAAAGACCTTTGAACTGCTGCACCTTCAGCCGCGGATCAGCGCTATCGTGGTAGCCAACGATCAGATGGCGCTGGGGGTGCTCAG
This sequence comes from Klebsiella sp. BIGb0132, assembly GCF_024810075.1. NCBI lineage: Bacteria > Pseudomonadati > Pseudomonadota > Gammaproteobacteria > Enterobacterales > Enterobacteriaceae > Klebsiella > Klebsiella sp. BIGb0132. The sequence continues at coordinate 507,255 of NZ_JANUDW010000002.1, forward strand.
CGCGCTGGCGCAGCTTAACCGCACCGGCAGCAGCGCCATCTCGGTAACCGGCTACGACGATACCGCCGATAGCCTCTACTTCCAGCCGCCGCTGACCACCGTCGCGCAGAATTTCGATCTGCTGGGGAAAAGGGCCGTGGAGCTGCTGGCTCAGCAGATGGCGACGCCGCAGATGCGGATCCGCGAACTCCTGCCCACCACGCTGATTGTGCGCCAGTCCACCTGGGCTTACGGCGCCGAGCCGGCCCGCGATCCGCTGATTGCTCAGCTAAAAACGCTGGTGGAAAAGCTTTAAGCCGGTTGGTTTAAGCTTCATTGAAGTAGAGGGTGCTAAGGTGCGCGACAGGCGTAAAGAAAGATGGACTCTTTTTTTGCGTACAATGCAAAACACAATCTATCCATGCAAGCATTTATTTACCGCCATTTCACTGGCGGTTTTTTTTCGCCCGCACTTTGCCCACGCGATGCCCACGTCGTCCGGGCGTATTTTATTTAACGCTACCATTTGCATGCTTATTAGCCGTTTATCGGAATAAACACGCTGTTTTTGCAGCAGGTGGTGCGCCGACCTTCCCGGGCGAGAGTTTTCAACCCAGCATAAAATGCTGGGAGGCCATGTACGGCCGGGAAGGCTGGCACGCTTCCCTCTGCGGCTATCCTGGCGGCTGCTGCGGGCGAGCGACAATATAGCTGGGGCTGAATGGGCGAATCTTCTATTCTGCCGCCCTCGCAGGGTTAAATACCGCTTCGACGATAATTGCATAATATCTGTACTCTTAACGGGCGAAAAAAAGAACGGCGCCGTCTGGCGCTCAAGCGCGCGGTTGCGGAATTCATAATTACCATCAATAGATGCAGTATAATTAATATAATAAAATAATTAATTGTCCAAATTTAAATTTAACTCTTTGTTACAGCTGGAGTTTATTATTCAGGTGATAATTCAGGTTCTTTTACAACATTAAGGATAATCTTTCGTGAATAAATTTGTGCGTAATACCCTGATTGCCGTTGCCATCACCACCGGTTTCTCCGCTGCCGCTCAGGCTGCCAGCGCGAGCGACGTTCCGCCGATATCTCAGGACCCGGTGGTTCAGCATCTTAAATTAAGCAATGAGCAGGTGACTAAAATAAAGGCGCTGCATCAGGAATTTGAAACCAACGTGAATAATATCAAAATTGACGGTTTCAAAGAGGGCGCGCTGGTGGAGACCATTCAGTCCGGGAAGTGGGACGATGCGAAAGTGAAGCAGCAGCTGGCGGCCTTTGGTCAGCTCGATCAGCAGGTTCGCTACTACCGCGTAAAATACTATTTTGGCGTCAATCAGATTCTGACGGCGGAACAGCGCACCCAGGTTAAAAAAGATCTCAGCGAAGCGCTTAATTAATCCGCTCCCGTCGGCAGCGGCGGGACCCCTGCGGGGAAGGATTGCCAAAACGGCGCCGCAATAACGCTTTGCGGCACGCCCCCTTGAGGCACTCTCTTTTGAGGCAAATGTTTGAGGCACTATGAAGAAATTCACGCTCGTCGCGCTTAGCCTGCTTGCCTTCACCAGCCTGCCGGGCTTTGCCGGCAGCAAAACGGTGGTGGAGTATGGCGTTGTGCAGCAGAGCCAGATTATCAGCAGCCAAACGCGCTCCCACCCTCTGCGTACCGTCGCCGCCGGGGCGCTAGGGGGTGTAGTGGGCCATCAGTTTGGTAACGGTAAAGGACAAACCGCCATGACCGCCGCGGGCGCGGTGGCCGGAGCCGGGGTTTCTCGCCATCGGCAAAGCCAGCAGCAGGCCGTTCAGCAGCTTGAGCTGACGATCAAAATGCAGTCGGGACAATTAATTCAGGTCGTTCAGCAGGTTGATGGCGGCCTGACCTTTAGTCAGGGCGATAAGGTTCGCGTTTTGACGTCCGGGAGCCATACCCGCGTCGATAAATCCGTTTAGTTAACGGTCCGGGCGGTCGCCCGTGCGTAAAAAACGTCCTCTGGTGCCGGCAGCAGAGGGCGGCTTCAGGCCTTCGCTCGTCGGGCCGTTAGCGTTTTTCCTGGCAGGCTAAAATCCACCGAACCCGCTCTATTCGTTGCTAACCCTATCTGTTTACTCGATTAACCAGGGGATGGATGTGCCCGACCGCGCCATGCTGTTTGCTCAGGCAGGTCAGCATCACGCTATCGGACCACTGGCATTGACTGCGCCCGCGATGGGTTGACGATGAGTTAAATAAAGCGCTGATAAGAAACCCGACAAAAAGGGTGAGCAGTGGGAATGCGAGCGAGGTTTTCACTTTATAACGGTCCTGGCGGTCAATGCGATTTTCAGTACCCTACACTAAAAATGTGACAGTTATCCCATTTATGTTTTGTATGGCCGACCCGGTCACCGGGAATGACGACCCTTCAGCCAGCGGCCAACGATCCCAACGGGCGCGTCGAACCGCGTGACTTTAGCGGCCAGAAAGCATACGATACGTATATGTTTTATTACGGTATATATATATGGGAATTGTAAAAATTTCAGATCTGCTGCATGACGATATCCGCGACGCCAGCCGGGCCATGTCGCGGTCGGTGAACGCTCAGGCCGAATACTGGATCCGCGTGGGAATGATGAGCGAGCTCTATCCCGAGCTTAACCATCAGCAGATCAAGCTGCTGATGCTCAAATCAGGGTCTGACCGTCTGCTGGAGGTGATTAATGCCATCCATTCCCATTAAGACCGCCGAAGAGCTGGCTCTACAGCGCCATGCCGGGGAACTGTTAGCAGCCGTTTTTGACATGCTGGACGCATTTATCCAGCCGGGCGTCACCACGATGGAGATTAACAATCGCGCCGAGGATTTCATCGTCAATCAGCTGCACTCCCGGCCCGCCAGCAAGGGGCAGTATGATTACCCCTACGTGCTGAACACCTCCATCAACGAGGTCGTGTGCCACGGGATGCCGAAGGAGACGGAGCACCTGAAATCAGGGACGATTGTTAACGTCGATATTACGCTTGAGAAGAACGGGCTGATTGCGGACTCCAGCAAAATGTACCTGATCGGCGACGTTTCTCCGCTCGCTCGCCGGCTGGTGAAAACCACCTATGAAGCGATGTGGAAGGGGATTAAGCTCGTGAAGCCCGGCGCCACGCTGGGCGATATTGGCCATGCGATTCAATCCCATGTTGAGAAGAATGGCTACAGCGTCGTCCGGGAGTACTGCGGCCACGGCGTGGGCAAAGAGATGCATGAAGACCCGCAGGTGCTGCACTATGGTAAACCCGGCGAAGGGGTCGTTTTGCAGCAGGGAATGGTCTTTACCATCGAGCCGATGGTCAACCAGGGCGACAGCAAAACGAAGCTCAAGAAAGATGGCTGGACGGTGGTGACCCGCGATAAGAAGCTCTCGGCGCAATGGGAGCACACCATCGCGGTGACCGACACCGGCTTTGAGGTCCTGACCCTGCGCCAGGGGGAAGAGCGGCAGCTTTGACAGGCCCGCTCCGCCGACCGCCTCATCGACAAGAGACGGTCGGCGAGGAGCAGGATCCCGTCAGCAGTGCGCCGGATCCTGCTGTTGCTTCAGCCACAGCCCCAGCTCCTTAACGACCTCGACCACTTTTACCAGCCTGAGACCGTCGGCCGTCAGGTTGTAAACAACCTTAACCGGCACTTCGGGATAAACGGTACGCTGCACGACGCCGGCCTCTTCTAACGCCCTGAGATCCATGGTGAGCATCCGCTGAGATATGGCCGGGATATCGCGACGGAGGTCGCTAAACCTTTTCGGCTTTTCCAGCAGGTACGACACAATAAGTAAACGCCAGCGGCCGCCAATGAGATTCATCGCAACTTCGACGGAACAGCCGGAGATAACGTCTTTCATGTTAATACTCAGTATAATTTATGTACCTACACTACAATAATGTGCCTTCTTTAAAGTATCAACTAACTTTGTTAACCTCGCGCTATACTTAAACGGCGAGGGTGTTATTGCATGAAACTTTATTATTCTCCGGGCAGCTGTTCGCTTTCTCCCCATATTGCCTTACGTGAAGCGGGTCTTGATTTTGAGCTTATTCGCGTCGATACCAAAACCCATACCTGGGGCGCCGGTAATAACTATTATGATATTAATCCGCTGGGCTATGTCCCCGCCTTAGAGACCGCCGGCGGGGATATATTCAGAGAGGGCGTCACGCTTATTCAATATATTGCCGATTTAGTCCCCGACGCCGGGTTGGCTCCCGCCAGCGGGACGCTCGCGCGCTATCGCCTTGAAGAGTGGCTGGTTTTTTTTAATAGTGAAATTCATAAAGCCTTTATTCCCCTCTTTTATAGCGAGCACGGCGGGGCCTATATCAATATTGCGCGCGAGAAGCTGCTTTCGCGTTTTGCGTGGCTCGACCAGCAGCTGGCGGATAAAGCATTTATCACCGGAGCGCAGTTCTCGATTGCCGATGGCTATCTGTTCGCGCTGGTTGGCTGGGCGCAGGCGGAGTGGCTGATATCGGTTTATAACCTGGATATTGACCTGACGGATTATAAACACATTGCCGCATGGTATCAGCGGGTGCTGGCGAGACCGGCGGTCCGCCAGGCGTTAAAGGAGGAGGGCATCGACTTCCTGCCTCTCATATAATACCGCCCAGTTGTGCTATTATGGCGCTCCACCAACGCTTATAGGGATGAAAGGATGTTAGAAGAATATTTTGGTAATGCTGCCACGGCAGAAGAGAAGAAACGACTCCTTGCCGTCCAGGCCGCCTTAGAAATCTCGAAAGCCGCCGTCTCTTCATCAACCGCGAATTCAGGGATCCGCAGCCAGATGGATCTGCGCAACGTGGCGCAGGAAGTGGCTTCATTAGCTGACGCTATTCAGGATGCGCTCGAAGAGAGCGAGTAAACGCAGAGTGGGCTAAGCAGCCCTCAAGGCATAAGCCCCCTGGCGTATTGGCCGCAGGGGGCCTTCACAACAGCACGCCGCCTGCCCACAAGAAAGCAGCCCTCGCCGTCATGACTTGATTAAAATCAATTTTTTTGTCAAAATCCCGCCTCAAGCATCAAGTATTTTGAAGTTCACACGGATGAACAGAGCCACAGAACGAGCACAGGGACCCGGAATGAAGTATCTATTTGCAGTTATGTTGAGTATGACCTTATCAGGATGTACGGCCGGCGATTGGATTGACGCGGCGGGTGGAATAATGCAGGCGAAAGACCAGCAGCAAAAAGACGATCGAACCAAACGTATTAAAGCTGCCAATAAAGCCGCTGGCTATTAATCACGCAAAATAATAGCCGCTGGGCCGCCGCATATTATTTATCCTGACGCTACGTCCTCCTTATTTCCAGGCGCGGAAGAGGTCAGGCAACCGGCGGCGGCCAATCCGCCGCCGGTACTGCGCAATATCAATAACGCTCCCGCCAGGCTATTAATTCTTATTATCCGCATGCTGACAAATCTCGCCGAGCTTTATTACCGCCGCTATCAGCTGTGGCGTAGGTTCGCAGGCGCAATTAAGCCGGAGATAATGGGTCATATCCTGGCGCGGGGAAAAAAGCTGGCCCGGACTGACGCCAATTCCGGCGTCAAGCGCGGCGCGGTGTACGTCCAGCGCGTTAATGGATTTAGGCAGCTCCACCCACATTAGAAATCCGGCCTGCGGAATGACCACCCGGGTTTGCTCGGGAAATTGAGCCGCTACCGTGCGGGATACGATGTCGACGCTTTTTTTGATCCTGCTCTTCAGGCGTAAAAGGTGACGATCGTAGTCCCCTCGGGACATAAAATCGCTTACCGCCGCCTCCGTCAGCGGCGAGCCGGCCCAGTCGCTGGCCAGGCGAATTTTCATCACCTCTTCATAGTAGCGGCCCGGCGCGATCCAACCTGTGCGCCAGCCTGGCGTCAGCGCTTTCGACACCGAGGAGCAGTACAGTACGGAGCCGCTGCGATCAAATGCCTTACACGCCGGCGGACGGGCGGCATCCCCGACCAGGTCGCCATAGACGTCATCTTCAATCAGCGGAACGCCGTGTCTCTCCAGCATCGAAACCAGCTCCCTTTTGGCGGCTACCGGCATCACGGCGCCCGTTGGGTTCTGCGCGCTGGGAGAGACCAGCACCGCGGCAGGGCGATAGTTGACGATGGCCTCATTCAGCGCCGGAAGGGAGATGCCTTCCTGCGGATCGGTGGCGATTTCCAGCGCCTTGAGGCCCATTGACTCCAGAAGCAGCAATGCGCCGAACCAGGCGGGACGTTCGATCGCCACAACATCCCCGGCAATGCAGACGGCCTGTAGCGCCAGGCGTACGGCCTGAGTGGCCCCGCCCGTGACGATCAGTTCGTCGGGGCCGAAGGTCGCGCCCCACTGGACGGCCCTGCGGGCTATCTGATAACGCAGATCGGCTCTTCCCGGCGGCATGCTGTAGGTCTGCCCGCAGGCCTCCAGACGCCGGCTTGCGGACTGCAGAACCCGCTGCAGCCGGGTCGCCGGCAGCCAGGCCGGATCGGGCTGCGCGGCACCGGGCGGAACCAGACGACTCTCCTGACGGCTAAACAGCGTTCTGGCGAGGGTCGACATATCCACGGAGACCGGCGCGGCGTTGGGGACCGCGCCAGATGTGGCCGCGGAGGCGACGAGGTTGACGTAGTACCCGGAGCGCGGGCGGGCGACGATCAGCCCTTCGGCTTCCAGAAAACGCAATGCTTCCTGGGCCGTCGGGATGCTGACCTGCTCCCGTTCAGCCAACTTGCGTACTGAAAGCAGGCGGTCGCCGGGATGAAGCGCGCCGGCAATGATGGCCTGTTGGAGCGAAAGGGCAATGCGCTGATAGCGGGGAAGCATGGGATCTGTACAGGCTGGTTTTCAATAAATCTGAATATATCCCCTTAGCGCCCGTAACGCTATTCTCGGCTGCAGATGACGAAACCACGGAGATTGCCATGAAAGCTAAAAATTTTGACCTTGCCGCCTATTTTCAGCGCATTGATTATCACGGGTCGGCACGGGCGGATGCCGCAACGCTGCATGACGTTATGCAGAAACAGCTCTTTTCAATTCCGTTTGAGAATATCGACGTGCGGAACGGGAAAGGCGTTTCGCTGCTCGCGGAAGATATTGTCGAAAAACTGATCGGACGGCAGCGGGGCGGATATTGCTACGAAGTTAACGCACTGTTTGCCATGGCGCTTGAAGCGCTGGGGATCCCTTACCAGTTTGCCGCCGCGCGCCCGATGTTCTATCCAGCCCGTCGCCCGCGAACGCATATGGTGGTCATTGCTTTTGTCGACGGCAGGCGCTGGCTGTGCGATCTCGGGTTTGGTCATTATGGAATACGGGCGCCCGTTGACCTCGCCATTCTTGATACTGAACAGCCGCAAAATCCGGATACCTTCCGTCTCAGCCTCGATGCGACCGGCGTGTATACGCTGCAGGCGTGGGTTGATAGCGGCTGGCACAACCAATACAGTTTCGATCTCTCGCGCCACGAGCTGATCGATTTTGAGCCCGCCAACTATCTGAATTCCACCCACCCGGACACCGTGTTTGTCAGGCAATTAGTGGTCGTGTTACACCATCCCGACGGCAGAGATATTCTCTCCGGCCAGGCGCTTAAGACGATCCGCAGCCAGGAGACGCGCCAGCGGCAGCTCTCCGATGACGAGCTCCCGCAGGTACTGCGCGAGACGTTCAGGGTGACGGTGCCTGAGCCTGCTTCAGCGCCGGCGGATAAATCGCTCGTCAGCTGATTATTTGTCATCAGCGGCGGAGATTATTCGGCCTCTGCCGCTGGGCACGAGTGCGCTGATGGCGGCGTTAACGGGGAATTGACCGCCGCTTATGGCGCCAGTGTGGCCGCTGGCAGCCCTTTGCCGGGGAGTCTGACCGGCCAGCGGACTTCTCCGACGCCGTTCAGCTGGGGTCGGGAGAATAAAAAGCCCTGGAAAAGACGAATTCCGATGGCGTGGAGCCAGCACCACTCAGCAATGCTCTCCACGCCCTCGGCGACGACGGCGATCCCGAGGTCTTCGCAGCATCTGACCACGGACACCACAATCGCCTGCTTGGCTCCGCTCATATGAATATTGCGCACCAGCTCGGCGTCGATCTTAATTTTATTCGGCTGGAAGCGGGTCAGAAGCGAAAGTCCAGAATAGCCGGCGCCAAAATCGTCAATGGCCAGGCTCATGCCGGCTACGCGAATATCCTTCAGCACCTGCTGAAACTCGGTAAAACCGGAGATAACCTCGGTTTCGGTGACTTCTATTATAATTTGCTCCGGCTTTAGCCCGGCGTCGCGGATTTTATCCAGTAAAAACGCCACCGAGCCGGAGCGGTTATACAGCGAGCCCGGCAGCAGGTTAACCGCCAGCCGCTGCTCGCCGAGATTAATGCTGCCGGCAAGCGAAAAGGCGTAGGCTTTGGTTTCGAGATCGAAATCGTAGCGCTTCTTTTCCGGCACCGAAGAGAACATCTCCGCCGGTGAGCCGCCAGATGGGCTGCGGATCAGCGCTTCAAACGATGAGATATGGCCGCTTTCCGGCTCGACAATCGGCTGAAGCGCGAACTGGCAGGGCTGCCCGGGAGACAATCCCGACAGCGGGCAGAGCGAAGGGGTGCCACGGCTCTCCATAGTCCACAGCGCGGGATTGAGTCCTTCCGGCAGAATATAGCGCCCGCCGTGCGCGATAAAGGCCTTGATAAACTTGAACATCCGGTCATCCGCAGAGAGCGTGTTTCTGAACTCACCTAAATGGAGGATCTGTTCCGTCAACGCCCCCGGCTTGTTTAGCTGCAAATCAAACAGATGCATACCGATATCGCGAAACCGCCGGTAGGCAGAGTAATCGCGCATCAGCTCCACCACGTCGGTGTGGCGCGGGTCGTTGCGGATCTGGCTGAATAGCGTATCGACCACCTGCTCATCGCCCTCGAGGACCTGAAAAAACTGCGACCCACTAAAAATCAGGATACCCGTGACGTGGAGGTTTGTGTTTTTCTGTCGTGCCCGGCTGACGAGAGTGCCCAGGCCGGTCGGCTGCCAGGCGGGAGCTAACTGACTCCGGTAGATCAGTGTGGTCAGCATATATTTCCTTGTTGGATCGGACTAATGGGTGCCAGTCTGCGCGAGGGAATAAGTCCTGGCCCGAGGTCCTCTGACCTAAGCGGGTACGGTGTTCATGCCTTTGCCAATTATCAGGGCGTGACGCCGGTCTTTTCGCATATCGCTATCACGCTGAGAGTCGCTTACTTTACCCTGAACGGCGCGCTATTCCATGTTTATCTTAGTTTTGACGGGCGTTTGCGGAAAACGCTCTCTGCCAGCTCGTCCGCTGGTGCATAAAGCGTGCCTGCGCGAGCGTAATAACTTTTGCATCGACAAATTAACGAGGAGTGGTCATGAAACTGATTGGCATGCTGGATTCACCCTATGTGCGGCGCGTAGCAATATCGCTGGCGGCTTACGGCGTGGCTTTTGAACACCGGCCGCTGTCCGTGTTTAGCGACTATGCGGCCTTTGCCGAGCTCAATCCGGCGGTGAAAGCCCCAACCCTGCTGCTGGATGATGGCACGGTGTTAATGGATTCCACTCTGATATTGCACTATCTGGAAGCGCAGGCGGATGCCGCCGCTAAGCTTTTGCCCGCGGATATTGCGGCGCTGGCGGAAGATAGCCGCCTGCTTGGGTTGGCGCTCGCGGCGAGTGAGAAGGCGGTGCAGCACGTCTATGAGCATCGCCTGCGGCCGGAGGAGAAACGGCACCAGCCGTGGATAGACCGGGTCACCCGGCAGCTGCTGGCGGATTGCGCCGCATGGGAGGCCGGGCTGCAGCATCGTCAAATCAACGACGCCAGGCTGGATCAGGTCGCTATTACCAGCGCCGTGGTGTGGGGGTTCATTCAGATGATGATTCCAGAGGTGGTCAGCGCCGGCGACTACCCGCGCCTGCAGGCGATCTCTCAGCAGCTTGAGGCGCTGCCGCTGTTGGCGAAATTTCCCGCGCAAAGCTGAGTGCTGAGGCGGGGTATCGTTCTTTGTTCGCGATCGCGGCGTGGCGTTCACTCTCGGCCCGGCGGGTCGGCATCGACTGCCGCCGGACGTTATCGCTGCGCTATGCGCAGGGCAGGGAAGAGGCCGCCGCTCCCGCGCGGGTCTACCTCAGCGGCATACGGTATTCGATCATCCCGCTTTTGCTGGCGATCCAGTCGTAAAGCCGCTGCCCGCGCAGGTTCGTTTCATGCGTATGCCAGTAAAGGTGGGCGCAGTGCCGCTTTCTCGCCTGCCGCTGAACGTGCTCGATAAGCCGCTTACCAATCTGTTTGCCCCGCACATCGGCGCTGACAAAAAGGTCCTCCAGATAGCAGTAATCCGTGTCGGCCCACGTCGAACGGTGAAACAGGTAGTGCACCAGCCCGACGACGGTTCCGTTCTCTTTTGCCACCGCGCAGTACACCGGCTCGATGGGATTAAAGAAACGGTTCCAGGTTAGCCGGGTGGTGCTTTGCGCAATATCGACGCGATAAAACGTCTGATAGTTTTTCCATAATGCTAACCACTGCGGGTAATCATTTTCGGCAACGGTCTCGACGGTAATATTGTCCGGATCGCCGGTCATTGCTGCTCTGTGCATTGCTTTTCCTTGTTTGTGTTATGACCCGATTGTCTCTGTGCCGGCGATGTTAGGGGGATTTTTGGTTCCAGGTAAGTCACGCTTTTTGTATATTTATAGGATCCACTTTTACCAAAAGGACGTGGGCGCCTGTGAAAAAAACCATTTCTCCTCTGTTTCAGGATCTGCTGTTAGAGAGCGGGACCATCAAGGATCAGGTCTATCACGCTATTCGCCGCGCTATTCTCGACGGCCGCCTGGTCGCAGGCGCAAAAATTCCCTCCAGCCGCGCGTTGGCCGAAGTGATGGGGATTTCGCGTAACTCGGTGATTGCCGGCTTTGAGCGCCTGAGCGATGAGGGCTATCTGGTCACGCGGGAGGGAGCGGGGACCTTTGTGGTCACGCATATCCCCGACTGGCTTATCCATACGGACGGCGCGGGTGGCGGGCAGGTTGACGGTCCGCCGTCGGTCGGGTCGCTTAATCCGGATATCACCGGGCTGCGGCCCCTGTGGTCAGAAAGCCAGGCCGGTGGCGGCGCAAACCGCCTGTTTGCCGTGGGCGTCGGCTGCACCGATCTCTTCCCCTACGATCTCTGGGGCCGCCTGCTGGGGAGAGTCTGGCGGCAGTCGCGCCGCGAGATTGGCCTTCACGCCAGCCCCAATGGCTATCAACCTTTGCGGCGGGTGATATGTCAGTACATTCAGTCGACGCGAGGGGTTAACTGTACGGAGGATCGCGTGATTATCGTCAACGGTATCCAGCAGGCGCTGGATATCACCGCGCGCTCGCTGCTTTCGCGCGGGGATGAGGTGTGGCTTGACGATCCCGGCTATAACGGAGCCCGCGGCGCTTTTGCCTCGGTAGGGGCAAGGGTCAGGCCGGTGAGGGTCGATAGCCAGGGAATGGACGTTGAGTACGGAATGACGCATTATCCTCACGCCCGGCTGGCCTATACCGCACCCTCGCACCAGTTCCCGCTGTGCGCCACCCTTAGCCTCGCGCGCAGGCTGGCCCTGCTGGAGTGGGCCGAATCCCGGCAGGCCTGGATTTTCGAAGACGATTACAATAGCGAGTTTCGCTACGCCGCGCGTTCATTGCAGGCCCTGCAGGGGCTGGATAAGCATAATCGGGTTATTTACGCCGGGACGTTCTCGAAGATGATGTATCCGGAGTTTCGCCTCGGTTTCCTGGTCGTTCCCGGTCATTTACGCGAGCAGTTTGCCACGACGAAATACTTCTCCGATCTGTGCAGCGGCTATCTTGAGCAGGCGGTGCTGGCCCGTTTTATTGCAGAAGGCCACTACGCCAGCCACGTTCGTCGGGTCCGCAAAGCCTGCTATGAGCGTAAGCTGGCGCTGGCCGCCGCGGTTGAGCGCTATCTGCCGCAGAAAATGACCGTTCATCCGACGGATTCCGGCGTGCATCTGGTGTGCTGGCTGCACGGCGGCCTGACGGCAGAATACGTAGTGGACAGAGCCCGCGAACTGGGGATGGGGATCCAAACCTTTGCCCGCTACTGCCAGCGGCCAATGGAACGAGAGGGGGTATTGCTGGGCTTTGCCAACCATTCGCCCGCAACGCTCGAGGAGGGTATTCGCCGCCTTGCGCAGGCGCTGTGATGCTGGCCCGATGAAAATGGATAAGCCGTTTGATAAAATGTGCCGATCTGCGCAGAGACAGAGGAAAATCGATGTTTAGTCCCTGGCTGAGCCGCTGGGCTCTTATTCCTGACGGTGAGCCGGTCATGACCCATACGTCGCAGCTTTTGCCGGTGGTGACCGTCAAAGAGGGCCTGAAAGCGATGCTCAAGCTCACCGCCGATAGCAGTGAGCGAACCGGCTGCGAGCTGATGGCGTGGTGGGACGGGCGGGGAGCAGCGCAGGCGCTGGCCCATGAGCCGGGGGCACTTCTATTAGCGCGAGCGACCGGCGAGGCGTCGCTGTCCGTCATGTCGATAGCGGGGGAGGATGAGAGGGCCTGCCGGATCGTTTGCGAAGTCGCCAGCCGTCTGCACGTCCCGCCAGCGGCGGCAATGCCGAAGCTCACGCCCCTGGAGAGCTGGTTTGGCGATCTCGAACCCGCCGCGCGAACTCATGGCGGCATACTGACCCGCTGCGCGGCGGTGGCGAAGGCGCTGCTGTCCGCTCCCCGCGACGTTGTCGTCCTACATGGCGACCTGCATCACGGCAATATTCTCGATTTCGCCGCTTGCGGGTGGTTGGCCATTGACCCTAAGGGCTTAATTGGCGAGCGCGGCTTTGATTTTGCCAATCTATTTACCAATCCCGATCTGGCGGATCCCACGACGCCGGTCGCCGTCAGGCCTGAGATATTTCAACAGCGGTTGCGCGTTGTGACGGAGCAGGCAGCACTCGATCGCCAGCGCCTGCTGATGTGGATAGCCGCCTGGTGCGGCCTCTCCTCCGCGTGGTTTCTTGATAGCGGAGCGCCCGCCCCGGTCACGTTGCGCGTTGCGGCGCTGGCGCTGGCCGAGCTTGAGCGACAGGCATAATATTATCGCTATTGTATCAACCGCTACGCTTATTTTGCGCAGCGCCGTCTGGCTATTGTATTAACTTTACACTCCCGGTATTTCTTTACAAAAACTAATTATGGCGATGAGTTTTCTCTCACGTCGCGCTTCCCGCTTCGTTTATTTCATAGCCTTAATAGTCACTTGGCCTGAAAATATTTTTTGCTGCCGCTGCGTTATTTTCCATTAAATATTTTAAGATGCCTTGCGTAAAGTTATTAATAATTTGACTCTCGCGCTCAGCGTCCTAACCTTAAATCTCGAAGGCGATGATTTGCAGGTCCGAATCATTATTAAGTAATCACCTGGAGATAAAATTATGACAGAGCACAGAGGCGGTTCAGGTAATTTTGCCGAAGATCGGGATAAAGCATCTGAAGCCGGTCGCAAAGGTGGCCAGCACAGCGGGGGGAATTTTAAAAATGACCCTGAGCGTGCTTCCGAAGCCGGTAAGAAAGGCGGGCAAAATAGCCACGGCGGCGGCCGTAAATCTAGCGACAGCTAAGCCGTAAAGGACCATATTGCACCGCGTTCAGAATATTAATAGTCCCTGCGGGTCAGCTGACCCGCATCGTTTATTTACAAGGTTACCCCATGAAAATTCAAAGCATTGAAGACGTATTTATCCATTTATTATCGGATACCTACAGCGCCGAAAAACAATTAACTCGCGCGCTCGGTAAGCTGGCACGGGAAGCGAGCTGTGACGAGCTAAAAACCGCCTTCAGCCAGCACCTCGATGAAACCCACGGCCACGTCGAGCGCATTGATAAGCTGCTGGAAGAAAATAGTAATATCAAAGTTAAAAGGATTAAATGTCTGGCGATGGAGGGGCTGATAGAAGAGGCCAAAGAGGTTATTGAGAGTACCGACAAAAATGAAGTGCGTGATGTCGCACTGATCGCCGCGGCACAAAAAGTGGAGCACTATGAAATTGCTGCCTACGGCACGCTGTGTACGCTGGCAAAACAGCTGGGATATAATGCCGCCGGAAAATTGCTTGCCGCAACCCTGGAGGAGGAAAAAACGACCGATATGAAATTAACCGATCTGGCCCTTAGCCATATTAATCAGGATGCCCAGCAGGCCGTTTAATTTTATTCCAGCAATAACCCCTACAGCATTAAGAGGTTTTTATGACCGACGTTGAGAATTATCACGACTGGCTGCGGGATGCTCACGCTATGGAAAAACAGGCTGAGTCGATGCTTAAATCAATGGCGAAACGCGTCAATAATTATCCGGAATTAGGCACGCGTATTGAACAGCATCTTTATGAAACTCGCCAACAAATTACGCTGCTTGAAGGGATTATTTCGCGTAATCAAATCTCCCGCTCGGTATTAAAGGATTCAATGAGCAAAATTGCGGCCTTAGGACAATCTATTGGCGGCATGTTTCCGGAAGATGAAATTGTTAAAGGCGTTATTAGTAGCTACGTTTTCGAGCAGTTCGAAATAGCCTGCTATACCTCTTTGATAACGGCAGCGGAAAAGGCCGGTGATGCTCACTCTATTCCCGAGCTGCAGAGTATTCTTGCTGAGGAGCGAGGAATGGCGGATTGGCTGCTGCACCATATCCCTGATATCACAGAACAGTATATTCTGCGCTCGCAAACGCCCGGGGTTGACGCTAAGAGATAATCCTCGAAGGGGCTATTCGTCGTCTCAGTATTAGACGGCGGCTTTGTCAGCCGCAGCCGGTGGGGAAAGTACCGCACGCGTATCGCAGTATCCAATCATTAGAGCGGTGGGCGAGCAGGCCATCTTAAATTTCTCGGGGGCGTGATGAAAATAATACCGATTTTAATTATCTCTTTATTAGCAACGCTGAACGCACATGCGGATGAGAAGGGCGGATTTAACGGTAACGCGGCGCCGCCGCCGCCGCATAAGCTGGATGACGGGTATCGCGGCATGGAGGACGCCAGGATAATGACCGTGGAGCATGCGAAAACTATGCATGATGGCGCCACTATCTCGCTGCGCGGTAATCTTATCGAACGTCAGGGCGATGACCGCTATATTCTGCGGGATAAAACGGGAGAAATTGCGGCGATAATCCCGGCCGCCGTTTTTACCGATCAAGAAGTGAAGCCTGACCATCTGGTTAGCATCAACGGTAGCCTGGATACCAAAATGACGCCGCCCGTCGTGCGGGTCGACAGGCTGCAAAAGCAGGCGCCAGAGTAAAGCCGGAACGCGCGGGCGGGTTTATTTGACGCGGCTCACGTTCAGGCTTATTGCGATTTTCACCTATTCTGGTTATCCCCCGGGGCGCGTGGAAAAGGTAAGCGCTATCGCTCCAGCTGCACCGCACCGGCGTTGCGGCCGGACGCGGCGGTTCAGCCTGTTCCAACGTATCGCCGGCGGCGATAACCGCGTTGGTAAATACGCAAAATGGCAGAATGAGAGAGATAAACAAAGCCGACACTCATATCTGCAATGTCGGCAGCGGCTCCCGAGTGACGAGTAATCAAATCGATGCCTTCAGCCAGCCGGCAACATCCTCGGTGGCGATATTGTTTTTCGCATTAAACGTTTCGCTCATTGGCCACCACGTGCCGACTCCTCGCGCAAACGCGGCACGGTAGCGA
Source organism: Klebsiella sp. BIGb0132 (assembly GCF_024810075.1). Classification (NCBI taxonomy): domain Bacteria; kingdom Pseudomonadati; phylum Pseudomonadota; class Gammaproteobacteria; order Enterobacterales; family Enterobacteriaceae; genus Klebsiella; species Klebsiella sp. BIGb0132. Next base: position 522,976 of record NZ_JANUDW010000002.1, read on the forward strand.
AGCATCCGATCGTCGGGGTCAGCACGAAGCGCATCAAGCAGCGCCGGGAGGGTTAAGACGTCCTTCCTGAAGGATTGCTGCGTCACCTGCTCTACCGTCGAAGCGAGCTCCGCCCAGGAGAGGGTTTCACCGGCCACGAACACCACTTCGTTTCTGATACGCGGCTGATGCAAATAGATGGCGGTCGTCAGGCGGCCAATATCGGTGGGTGAGGTGACCGTAACCCGGGTATCCCAGCTCCCGAGGGCGTTAACTGTTTTTTCGGCGAGATTAACCACGTTAAACGCCGGTTCAAACAGAAAGCTGGTAAACATGCCGGTTGAAACAATGACCCATTCGGTTGCCTTTTGCCCGCGCAGCAGGCTTCTGACATCGTACTGCTCATCCCACACCGGTTGGCCGCTTCCTTTACCGACAACATCATAGTTAACGCCGAACTGCCAGGGGAAGTAGCGCGTCACCTTCGCGTCGAGAACGGCCTGCGCGATCTTCAGCTGCGTGCCGGCGCCGGCGACAAAGCCCATGCAGTTTATGACGGTGTCATACCCGAGGAATATTTCCCGCAGCGACGCCGTTGTGGCGACGGCCATATCCAGCGAAATGAATTTGGCGCCCGCCGCCGCGTGCTTTTGATGACTTTCATAGCGCAGGCGGCCTTGTGCATCCCGTGACTCAGGGGAAACGACGACCGTCACTGATCCCCTACGCTGCGCCACGGCAGGCACCAGCGCGCTGAGCAGGGCATCGCCCAGTTGTCCCGCTCCCAGCACCAATACTTTCTCTGGAGAAGTGAGTTTACGATCTTGCATGTTGATTCCTCAGCCTGTTAAACAGCGAATTTACTGCACTGAGGGCAAGTTTACTGAGGAGAGAGTCATTCGATAAGTCTACGAATACAGGTTAAACTGTTAGTAAAAATGGAATAGTTGCATGTCAGGGCGAGGGTGAAATGATGGATAAGCTGGATGCCATGCAGGTTTACGTCCACGTGGTGGATACGCACAGTTTCGCCAGGGCAGCGGAGGGGCTGGGCCTGCCGCGATCGACCGTTTCTCGCGTCATCAAGGAGATGGAAACCTATCTGGGACTTCAGCTTTTACAGCGAACCACGCGAAAGCTGAGCGTCACGGCCGACGGACGCCGCTACTACGAAGAGTGCAAAAGGATCCTCGCCGATATCGCTACCGTGGAGTCGTCTTTCCCGGGGAGATCGGGCCAGCCGAGAGGGCGCTTTAAAGTGGCGATGCCTCAGTCCCTGGCAAGGCATAGCTTTATTCCCAGGCTGCACGAATTTTTAGACCGCTACCCTGAGCTGGAGATGATCCTTTGCTCGAGCGATAGCATTGAGGACCTGGTTCAGGAAGGATATGACTGTGCGATCAGAGCGGGCAGGGTCGAAGACTCAACGACCCTGGTTGCCCGTCCGCTCGCCAGGTTTACATGGGCGGTGGTGGCCTCGCCGAACTATATCGCCGCGCATGGAAAGCCTGAATCGCTGGACTGTCTGGAGAACCACCGGGCGGTGGGGTTCCTTAATCACCGAACCGGGCGCACCACGGAGTGGTTATTTACGCTGGAGGGCGAAGAGCGGGCGGTTCGCCTGCGGGAAAGTCTGGTCGTTGATGATACTGATGCCTATATACAGGCCGGTCTTGCGGGCGCGGGATTAATTAGAGTGGCCAGCTATCTGGCGGCTCCCTATTTAAAAAAGGGAACCCTGGTCTCCTGCCTGAACACACTCTCCTTCGATTTACCCCTGTTTCTGGTCTACCCGCAGAACCGCTACCTCCCTCCCGCGGTGCGCGCGTTCTATGAATGGAGCAAAGCGGTTCTTAATACCCCGGACAACCGTTGATATTGCTCGGGTAGCGCCGGAAGAGGATTAGCCTTTCCAGGGCGACTGGCGAATGATGCGGCAGAAATCAAACGGCGCAAAGCCGGGGTCTTTGTCCTTCAGGACATCCGCCTTCACGTTGCCAAACGTCGTTTCGGGGCGGTGCTTGATGCCATCGTAGAAGGCCTGGATAATCTCCTCCTTGAAGTTGTCAGGGCGCGGATGCTGGTGAACGACGGCAGCTCTCTCCGGATCCTCGAAGGTATCGTAGCCGATGCCCAAAACATCCATCTCCACGCCGGCGGTAACAAGCGCAATTTCCGGGGCCATAAATTCCGGGATGCCGGGCGTCGTGTGCAGGGCAATAGCGGTCCACACTTTATCAATATCTTGCTGCTTGATCCCATAGCCTTGCATAAATTCGCGGGCCGCATTCGCGCCGTCCACCTCAAAGCGCTTATCACAGCTGCAGTGCTCATGCGTTAAACCGATGTCGTGGAACATGCATCCCACGTATAAAAGTTCATGATCGACCTTTACGTCCCGCCTGCGGGCTGCCAGGGCCGCCCAGTAGTAGACCCTGCTGGAGTGGTTGAAGAGTAGATCCGATTCAGTATCACGGATGAATGCCGTGGCATCACGGGCCATCTGCGTGTCGGGTATACGAATACCCTGGACGGTAAATTGCATGATTAATCTCCTGTGGAATGTTTCGCCACCATTCTAAGAGATCCCGCTTATGGCTATAATGGTAATATTCATACAATTTAGGACATTCGGTTAAATCCGGACCTGGGGAGAAAAAATAGTGCACAGTATCGTTATTCTGGCCGTCCCCGGCGTGCAGCTGCTTGACGTCGCAGGGCCGCTGGACGCCTTCGCTGAGGTTAACCGCATCCTCCGTCGGCAAATATACCGGTCGGTTGTTGTCTCTCTTGATGGGGAGACGATTCACGCGTCTTCCGGAGTTAGCCTGCGCGCAAACGGCGCGCTTGCCGACTACTCCGCCAGCGGGCCGATGTCGTTTCTTATCGCCGGATCGCCGGAGATGGCCGAACGCGAACTCTCTGAACACCAGCGCCAGGCGGTAGCGGCGCTTTGTCGGCTCAGCTGTCGGTACGGTTCAGTCTGTACCGGCGCGCTACTGCTGGCGCAAACCGGGCTACTCAATCACCGTCAGGTCACCACCCACTGGTCCGTCGCCGGAGAGCTCTCCAGACGTCATCCCGCAATAGAGGTTAATGCCGATGCTCTGTACGTTGCTGATGGTCCGGTGAGAACGGCCGCCGGTGTCACTTCGGGTATGGATCTGGCCCTGAGATTTATTGAAGAAGACGTTGGGCGCGAAACTGCGCGAGATGTCGCGGCGAACCTGGTAATGTTTTTCCGTCGCCCCGGCGGACAGGGGCATTTCACGCGCAAACAGCAGGTTTCAACCACCGGCCGGGCGGCCCTGCAGGATTTGCAGCGCTGGGTGCTGACGAATCTGGATACCACAGGTACCGCCGCGGAGATGGCGAATCATATCAACCTCAGCGTTCGCCATCTGAACCGGGTATTTCAGCAGGAAATGGGCGTGAGTACGGGCGAGTGGCTGGAGCAGGCGAGAATAGCCCGTGCGAGGGAGCTGCTTAGCGAACGGCTACCGATTAAATCGGTGGCCGCAATGTGTGGATACAGCAGCAGCGACGTCATGCGCAGGGCGTTTGTCAAAGTGACGGGAATGAGCCCGGCGATGTACCAAAAAATTTATGCCGCCGGCAAATAAAAAACGGCCACGCTGCACCGGCGATCAGCAAATCAGTCAGCGGAGGCGGGCGCTCTCTTTCTGGCGTCGCTGCCTGCGCTTCCACTCATCGACAACGTCACCCAAACTTTTGGCGACATCGTTACGGATCCATGTCATGAATTCACGGTCAAACCGAAAATCCTCCCCACACTCCCTGAGCATAAAACGGCGGACGTTTTGCGTATTCTTGTACTCTTTATCAATAACGGTATTACGCGTGAGTAACTCACTATGCCAGTCAATTTTCATCTTTCCCGCTCCCGTGGTTAGCCATCGCTAAGACGCCGTGCTACAACTTAACCCAACCGGCGGCAATATTGAATATCCGCTTCTCGCGTAGAGACGGCCTCTAAGGAATATCTGACGCCGCGGTAATTAACGCGCATGCTGCATGGCTGCGCAAAGAATCGGTGAGAAACGCAAAAAGAGAATGAGAATTTCCCCATAATGGGCATCATGCTATTAATCGTTGAGCCTCTTATTTACTCGTTTATGGATGACATATGAAAACGCCTAAGCTGGAAACTTCACGTCTTTATCTTCAACCGCTTCAGGCCGAAGATGCCCTCCAGATTCAGCAAGTATTTCCGCAATGGGAGATTGTTCGTTATCTTGCCGCCGGCTTTCCGTGGCCTTTTCCGCAGGATGGCGCCAGCCGTTATGTTAACCAGATTGCGCTGCCGGCTTCAGAAAAAGGCACGGCCTGGTACTGGACAATCAGGCGCAAGGAAGAGCCGGCGGTCATTATTGGGCATATATGCCTCTCGGACGAGCAGGACAACAATCGCGGATTCTGGCTGGTGCCGGAGTGGCAACGCCGGGGCTATATGACCGAAGCCTGCCGTATCGTGACGGATTTCTGGTTTAACTCTCTTAACCGGGAGGTCCTGCGAGCGCCGAAGGCCAGCGGAAACGATGCCTCCAAAAAAATATCCCTGCATGCCGGGATGCGCCTGATTCAAACCGGTAAGAAACAGTATATAGAAGGGGAGCTGGACTCCGAATTATGGGAAATAACCAGAGAGGAATGGAACCGTCAGAGCCGAGGCTGAGCGGCCTCAGCCGTAAGCTAATACACGTGAGCAGCAGCCCGAACCGTTCGTCACGTATCTAAAACGAGGGCTTTTATCTTTTCTGCCTTTTCAAAATGGTCCAGCTTCATCTCTATGATCCACCAGTGCGCAACCTCCATCAGCAGCTCAGGGTCATCATTTTTATTGGCAAAAAAGGCGTAGAACGAAAGCCCCACGTTACTGCCCTTAGCCACGATTTTTGCCTCACAGGTGGTGATGATTTTTTCCTTCATTGCTGCCCGCACGTGCTCTCCTTTTTACTCATCAGACCTAAGACTATTTAAAATAACATCCGCCGACGCGGCAGGCGATACGGACACCGTATTCAACCAGCGCCGGCTGTCGCCGCGGCGCCTGGACTCAGGTCATGACAGAGTTGAATAGAAATTTTCCGCATCGAAATGCATTGTTTTGCATTAAATGATGCTATTTCGATCTAAATATTGCAAACTAATGCAGGGCATGCCAGTCTGTTTGCATCGAGGAGGTCGCGATGTTCATTGAAGATCGTTTAAACAAAATTAAAAAAATCATTCAGGAGAACAAAAGTGTCTCGATAGAAACACTTGTCTCGCGAACGGGAGTGTCTAAAGACACCATCAGGCGCGACCTGATCAGGCTCGAACAGGACAACGTCATCAAGCGGACTCATGGCGGGGCGGTGATCAACAGCCGTGATGCCCTGATTTTTGATTACAGCCAGCGCTCGGGAACTCTTAACCCGGTTAAAGAAAAGATTGCTAAAAAAGCAGCGGAGTTAATCCAGGACAACGCCAGCGTCATCTTTGATGCGTCAACTACGGTCGAAGCCGTTATCCCTCAACTTGCTGATAAGCACATCCTGGCAATAACTAACTCTTTAACCAATGCCAACCGACTGGCTAAAAACGCCACAACCGATGTGAAGCTTTTGCCTGGGAAGCTGCACAAAGAGCAGCTCTTTTTGTTCGGCAGTGAAACCATTCAGAAATTAGCTGAATATCACGTTGACTATGTTTTGCTGGGAATTTTCGCCATTTCTGAAAAAGGCGTTTTCATTCATACCGAAGAAGAAGGCCTGGTGAAAAGGCAGATGGTCATGCAGGGAAGCAGGGTCATAGCCCTGGCAGATAACAGCAAAATTAATACCACAGGCTTTTTCAGGGTGTGTGACCTGTCTCTGATTGATTGCCTTATTACGGATATACGTCCTGACGACAGTTTTATTCAGGCGTTGCAGGAAAGCGACGTTGAACTGATTCTGACTGCTACTTGATTGCGAGGTAAATTATGTACTCTAAAGATATCCAGCTGCAAACTGCCGAACCCCCGCGTAAATTCACTGATGTCTCGCCTGTATTTTTAAGCGACGCAACTATGCTCGAACGAAAAAATAAAGTTCTGGCGAGAATGAATGAGGAAGGTTTCGATGCGCTCGTTATCTATGCGGATAAAGAGCACGGGGGTAACTTTGAGTACCTGACAGGGTTTGTTCCTCGGTTTGAGGAGGGCCTGCTGATCCTCGAAAAATCAGGTAGCGCAACGATTATTCTGGGGAATGAGAACCTGAAAATGGCTAACTATTGCCGTATTCCGGTCACCCTGAAACATTGTCCATATTTCTCTCTGCCTAATCAGCCAATGGATAATGAAAAGTCGCTCGAAGCGCTGTTCATTGAGTCGGGCTTGCACACCCGGTCTAAAGTTGGCCTGGTCGGCTGGAAAATGTTCACATCTACTCTGGCCGATAATAAGGCCTATTTCGATCTGCCTTACTTTATCGTTGAGGCTGTTAAAAACAGCGCCGCTGCAAACGTGGTTCTCGAAAATGCCGCCCATCTATTTATTCGCGGCGATAAAGGCGCCCGAAGCACAAATAATGACAACGAAATTGCCCACTATGAGTACGGCGCCAATCTGGCTTCCAACGCTATTCTGGATGCCATGAACGCGGTAGAGCCGGGTATTCGTGAAACTGAACTCGGCGCGCTGTTGGCCGCAGAAGGGCAGTATCAGACCGTGGTGACCATTGCAGCCGCCGGTCAACGTTTTGAAAAAGCGAACTTCTACCCGACATATAAAAAATTGGAGCGCGGCAATCCTCTTTCACTGACCACCGGCTTTAAAGGCGGGCTATCCAGCCGCACCGGCTTCGTGATAGCAGACGAGAGCGAGCTCCCTGAAAAGCAGAAAGATTATCTGGATCGTGTGGCAAAACCGTATTTTGCGGCAGTCGTCAGCTGGCTGGAAAACATCAAAACAGGGATGCCTGGCGGCGAATTGTACGATCTGGTTGAGTCAGTTCTGCCGAAAGAAAAATACGGCTGGCACCTCAATCCGGGTCACCTCAGTGCTGATGAGGAGTGGATGTCCTCTCCCGTCTACCGTCATTCAGAGGAAACGCTGAAGAGTGGAATGATTATGCAGATCGATATTATTCCCTCTGTCGCGGGCTATACCGGAGTCAGCGCAGAAGAGAGCGTGGCATTAGCCGATGCCGCGCTGCAGAAAAAAATCCAGGCGTCTTATCCTGAACTGTGGGCACGTATCGCCGCTCGCCGCGAGTATATCCGTAATGTGCTTCATATTAATATTGCGGATGAGGTGATCCCGCTGGCGAATACGGTGGCGTATCTGCGGCCGTTCTTGCTGGCGAAAGATAAGGCTTTTGCTGTTCAATAACGTCTCCCCCCAAACGGGGAGGCGCACTTTTGTGATGGAAGTCATATAATAACGCCCGGTTATTGTGATGTTGTTTGCATTAAATGGATTTTGCACAATTGAATCAGCCCGCCATATCTCTGCGGTTTTTTTTTCGTCCAGCGTGCCCCGAACGAAGATACCGGTCGATTGTCAGGCTGCCGCGCTTTGCGTCAGAGGCGGTCTCGCCGCGCTGCCGGTGAGACAGAGCCTGAGGCTGACGGCTCTGAGAATCGTGCATGTACGCTAATGAGCGATTGGTACAGGATGTCTTAGCCCTTGTGTAACCCGCTCGCAGCGGGCCTTGTTGTTTATGCTTTGAGCATATAGATGTATGATTTTACTGTCTCACCGGAAAATATAGTTACCTCTACCGTTACCCGCTCATAGTCATAACCTTCGAACTCATCGAGTAGGTGCCAATGATTAGGCAAATTCTCCGACGTGAAAAGAAATCCTTGTACACGATTACCTGAATCATCCAATACAACTCCCGGATAACCCATCTCTGCACCCCAACCTTTATCCGATAAAGAACCACCAACGTGGCCTTCCTGCCATGTGCCGCCGATATGCTCAAGAATATGAGCATTAGGTCGACCTGGACCGAGCGTCCCGTAAACAAACAAACTGCCCATCACTCCTCCGATTTTCGTTATGGAAATGAAAAACATTCCTGGCGTAAATTTTGATTATCGGACGCTGGCCTGACAAATCATTTGTTCTCACAGCATGCGTGAATTATTATCATGCGTATGATATTTGATCGCCTCCCCCCATTGCAGACTCTGCGTGCTTTTGAAGCCACAGCCCGTCTCTCCAGCATGACACTGGCAGCGGCGGAGCTGCACGTAACGCATGGTGCGATAAGTCGGCAAATCCGCAAGCTCGAAGAGCATCTGGGGTTAAAACTATTTCTCCGGCTCACCCGACAGATAATACTGACGGAGGAAGGGGCTGAATTTCATCGTACCGTTATCCGTCTTCTGAGTGAGCTAATGAGGGAATCCGAGCATCTGCGCGGAAGGAGCCTGGCAAAGAGTTTACGTATCAGTACAACGGTTTCATTTGCCAGTAAGTGGTTGGCCCCGCGTCTTAGCCGGTTCAGACAGCGATATCCTGAATTTGATCTTCAGCTGGATGTTACTGACATTAATGTGGATCTTAATGATGGGCAGGTAGATGCTGCAATTCGTTACGGCCTTGGCCATTATCGCGACGTTTCGTCTGAGCGTATCTTCGATGAAACCGTCACCCCTGTCTGTAGTCCAGGTTTTCTTGCGCAACATAATGGTCTGACAGAGATTAAGGCGCTTTCAAACTGCGTTCTTCTTCATGAGTACAGAATACTGGCGAACTGGGAGGCATGGTTTGCAATGGCCGGAGATAAAAATTTCCGCTGCCATCAGGGGCCCTTATGGACCCTCGGCAGCATGGCGACTGACGCCGCTCTACGTGGGGAAGGCGTGGCTCTGGGACGCAGTATTCTGATTGCAGATGATATAGCCGCGGGAAGGCTTGTTGCTCCGTTTCCGCAGCACAGACTTAAGGCTGAGCGGGGGTACGATTTAGTTTACCGTTCAGATAATCAGGATTCATTGAAAATACGAATGCTCAGGCAATGGCTCTCTGAAGAAATGAGCTTGCTGGGGGATTAAATGGCGATCTAAAAATAGTCCGCTCCAGGCTCACGGCGGACCTCCTGTGGCAAATATGACGCCTGCCAGGAGGCTCCTTTATTTGTTATTTGTCGGTTATTGCCCTTCTAAAAAGGGTGGCGTCGCTTCAGCATTACCTCAGCCTTGTCGGGCTTTTCAGCATCCCAATCAGTGCCATACTGCAGACCATGACCGCCGCTGCCAGTAACGCCATTGTCTGAAGGCCAACTCTCGTCGACACCAGGCCTCCGACAAGCGCGCCCGTACCGATTGCGGCATTGAAAATAGCGACGTAGACGGCTGATGCGGGCTGCGCCGTATTACCCGCGCTACGCAGCAGCCAGGTTTGTAAGCCAACGAACACGATGGCCATTCCTGCTCCCCAGATTGCAAGCAGCGTACCGGTGAACCCGATCGGAAGCGATGATCCACTCTTCATGCCCAGCATTCCCAGCGCGCCTGCGCTTAGCAGCAGTGACGTCATAATCAGTATCTTGAGATGTCGATCGATAAGTTTTCCGGCAATGATATTCCCCAGTAGGCCGGCGAGTCCTGAAATAAGCAGCAGAGCTGAAATGGTTGCCGTCGCTATCCCATGGGTCTGAGTCAGCAAGGGCTCAAGATATGTGAAGGCGGCAAAGTGGGCGGAAATAATGCAGGCCGTGGCGCCGAAGAGTGAAAGCAGCAGCGGATTTTTAAAAATCCCGACGTAAATCCTCAACCTCAGCGGCTGCGGCGACGCCAGCGCCGGCAGCGTCCAGAGCAACGCCACGGCGGTAGCCAATGAGAGCAGGGCTATCGCGGTAAATGCCAGCCGCCATCCAGCCTGGTTGGCAATAAAACTCGATAGCGGAACACCCAGTACGCTGGCCGCTGAAACGCCGGAAAAAATAACTGAGGTGGCAAGCCCCAGTCTATCGGCCGGAACCAGCTGTATCGCCACGGTGCCAATTAATGCCCAGAAAGCGCCGTGTGCGACTGCTCCTGTCATCCGTGCCGTCATAAACGTCGGCATGGTGTGTGACTGCGTCGCCGCCAGGCAGGAGAGCGCCAGAATCAGCATTAGCGCAATCAGCAGCGCCTTGCGTGAAAACCGGAGGGGATCGCACCGGCCAGTAAAGCGGTGTGAGTTCAACGGGTCGATGCAACGCTATCCTTGATCAAGGGGGACGTTTTGAAGGCAAATTCGTTTTTTTGCCTGGCTGGTTTTTTACCTCACCATTCATTAGGCATGCCACATCAGTTTTGTTAATCTTTCACGCTTATAACCAGAATGGATCTTAGAAAATGAGTGAGCAGTTAAAGATTGATATTCCAGCACAGGAAGGTCGGGGCTTTTGGGTTGCTAAGGGCCAAACGTTTCGTGTTATTGATCCAGAAGGTCAGCAGGTTGCTGACTTGTGGGCCATTTCTGTCGATGCTGGAGAAAAAGACTGGCTCAGCACATCACAGACACGAGACATAACGGAGCGATTATTTCCCGCCACCGGGGAATCTTTTTATAGCGAGAAAGGCAGACCCTTTCTTACCTTTGTGCAGGATAATTCACCGTGCCCGCACGATATGCTTTTTCCAGCGTGTAACCCTGGTCTGTACGAACGTGCTGGCCTCCTCGATCATCCCAACTGTCACGACAACATGCTTTCAGCACTTCAAAAGGCGGACATTGCGCTTCCTGTCGTCCCGGACCCGGTTAATTTTTTCCAGCGTTCTGAACCGCAGGCAAATGGTAAACTTGAGGTACTGGCTTCTGACAATCCCCCGGGAGGGAATGTGATATTGCTGGCAGAAACTGATCTATATGTCGTGGTTACAGCCTGTGCTGTTGACTTCCATCCGACCAACGGGGGCCATTGTACTGGCATCCAGATTATTGTCGATTGAGCTCCAGATAGTTCATTACAGAGCATGTACCTGCTTTTATACTATGCAGTTAGAATGCAAGTAGCCTTAGAGGCGCAATCATTCGAGGTCAACTGTGGAATTAATTCCTTATTTTCTATTTGCCGGTGCTCTCTTTTTAAATGCAGGGTTGGCTAAACGACTAAGAATAGTTGCGCTGGGGCTGGAGGCGCCTCGCTCAACTTTGCTAATCATGGCCTGACTGACGCCCGATCGTTGGGCAAGCTCCGTTACCGTCAAGCTGCGGGCCTTTCTGTGTTTAAGCAATAAACGCGCAATGTCGCTATCTACTATCTGATTTTTAGATGTTTTATCCATTTTTACCCTCACTTTTGCCAGTCTGATTATGCCATCACATAAATTGGGCTGAAATTAATGATTTTGTCAGTCTAAAAATTCAGGCTGTCAGGTCCGCTATCAGCAGAGGTTATGCGATGGTTCATGAGCGAGCATCCTGAAACCACATTTTATTGATTTCACCACTTTATGTGGAGGATGGCGATTTTCAGGAAGGAGTCGGGACGCGGGAAGTTGACCGGTAGTTGAAAAAAATACTACCGGGGGGCAATTCAGTTCTGGTCCACAGATCGCCAGACACTCACGCGTGTAGAGGTCGATGATCGTCAGCAGACGAAGCCGGAGGGGCTTTATCAGCAAGCTGACGGCGCTAGCGCAGCGTATTACGTCTCACCAGGCGCGCATCAAAAAGCTGGCTCCCCGGTTTTTTCCCGCAGGGAGAGAGCAGCCGTTCACAGGCGGCTTCCGCCATCTCGGCCAGCGGCTGTGCGAAGGTGGTGAGCTGATAGCCCAGCCAGCTGGCCTGCTCGATATCATCGAAGCCGATAACGCAGATATCTTGCGGAATATTCAGACCAAACTCGTGGCGAGCAGCGTCAATAAAGCCGCAGGCAATAAGGTCGGTGACGCAGAATATGCCGTCGGGGCGGTTTTCCTGGTTTAACAGTTCACGCGCGGCGAGGACTCCCGTCTGGTAGCTGGTATTGCCGGGGCGGATTAACGTCACCTCGCTACCGGCCTCTTCGGCAGCCTCAAGAAAGCGGGTTTCACGGACCACCATACTCGGCGAACGGGCGGCGGAGGAGACAATCGCCAGGCGCTGACATCCCGCCGTTATCAGATGATTAAAAGCTTCCTTCATAATTGAGCTGTAATCGAGATCGATATTTTCCGCATGAGGAAACTGGCCCAGGCGGTTGATCAGAATCACCTGCTGCCCGCTTTGCAGGCAGCGCTCAATCAGCGAGACGGGCGGCTTGCCCGACAGCACGATAGTCGCGGTAGAACGATAGTTCAGCGTTTTCTGCAACGCCTCTTTTGCGCTGGCTTCACCGTCATCGGTGTTGATCACCATCACCGCGCGCCCGGCTTTGTGCAGGCGCAGGGTCAGATGTTCGAGCAGACGCGATTGATAAGGGGAGGAAAGGTTGCCGCCGAGAATACAAACCGGGCGGCTGGCCTCCTTGGAGAGGCCGCGCGCCAGGTGATTGACGTGATAGTTCAGCGCCTCTGCGGCCGCGAGCACCTTGCTCCGGGTTTCGTCTGACACGCTTCTGCCGGGCGTAAACGTGCGCGACACCGCTGACCGGGAGACGCCCGCCAGGCACGCCACCTCGGTGGCGCTGGCGAAACCAGAATTTTTACTTTGGCGGCTATTGCTCATGGTGCTGTTCCGCTGTGGCGATGGCTCGTTCACGTATAATGGCATACTCGGCCAGGCGGGTTAGCGACGGCTTCGGCGTTTCATACCACTCTTGCGGATGGAGCTGGCGCTTATCGCGGATCAGGGCGATAGCGTCGTCGAGAGTGGGGAAACGTTGCGGGCACTCCAGGTGCATAAATAGCGCCACCAGCGCCACCGAGCGGCTGCGGCCGCCGCGACAGTTGACGAGAATATTGCCCCGTTTACGGTTGCGATAAGAGGCCTTGTCCGGGATCTGCTGTAGCAGCGCCGAACGCATTAGCTGATACCCCGCGTGGAGCATCTCCGGCGCGTTGCCGTCGCCGTCGACAAGCCCGAGCTTATAGTAGCGAACCGGGCCCGAACCGTGGGCGAGCTGGTGCGCCGCCACGCCGGGTTCAGGCATCGTGACCCAGTCGATATCGAGGTTTACCGCACAGTTAAGGACGATGCCGATATCATGCTCTGCCAGCTGCGCCGTGTCGCTCACGCCTTTGGAATCACCTATATAGATATTCATCCCCCAGCCGGGAAAATCTTCCGCGATCAGGCTGACTGGCGGACGCGGATAGCGCGCCTGCGGCGACTTTTCGGCCGCCGCAGGCAGCGGCGCGCCGGCGAGCGGAATGCCCGTCGCATGGGACAGTTTGTCAGCAATGCCTGGCGCGGCGGCCAGCACGGGAATACCGCGGAAAATGGCCTCGGCGTTATCGGGAAGGTTGCCGGTCTGGCCGCCTGCTTCGCGCACCAGCAGCAGCCCGGCCAGGCAGTCCCAGGCGTTCATATGAATTTCGGCGTAGCCGTCGGTGCGGCCTTCGGCTACCCAGGCCAGCGCCAGCGCGCCGGAACCGCCGCGGCGCACGCTGGCACCAAGATTAAGAATCGCAGCCATGACGTCCAGGTAGTGGCGCTGGCCGTGGCGAGAAGACCAGCCCAGCTCCACGCAAGCCTGCTGCGCGTCGGTAATGGCGTTACAGCGCAGCGGCTGGCCGTTTTTCAACGCGTAATGGCCGCGGCGAGCCAGGTAGAGCTCCTGGCTTACCGGGTTATAAATAGCGCCCAGCTCGGTGATGCCGTGGTGAACCCAGGCGATGCAGACGCAAAAATGGGCAATACCGCGGGCAAAGTTGGCGGTGCCGTCGATCGGATCGACTACCCACAAACTCTCCGCGCTGGCGGGCTGGCTGGCGGTCTCTTCGCCGAGGATCAAATCGTGAGGGAAGGCTTCATTAATCTCATCTGAAATCAGTGCTTCAACGAAGGTGTCCGCCTCGGTCAGGATATCCTGATGACCCTTCAGTTCATATTCGCCCGCTTTGCGGGTCTGGAAGAAGCGCAGGGCGGTATCTCCGGCTTCGACGATAATACGTTTGAGAGTCGCTGCGCGCTGTTCAATATCAATAGTGGTCAAGGTGTGCTGCCCGTTATAAATGAATGAGGTGTTGCCCGGTTAGGTTGTCTGAACCTATTTCTTGTAGTTCAGGCTCCAGAGATCCTGCCAGTCCTGGCGGCTATCCCAGTCTTCTTGTACCGTGGTGGTCAGGTACACCATTAGTTCGCCGCGATATTTTTCAATGCCGGATGCCTCATCGGCCGGCAGTTTTACCTGCTGGTTGGTGGACATTTTGCCGTCTACGCCCTGCGGCGCGATCCCGTCGGCGCTCAACAGATAGTGGATAAACAGCTTCGCGCTATTCGGGCTTTTGCTGCCGGTGGCAACCACGCCGAGGCTCGGGTAATTCCAGCCGATAAACGGTTTCAGTCCATTACACAGGCCCAGCTTCGTGCCCTGCTTGTTGTCGCGGAATTTGGCTGTGGACACCAGGCCGACAAAGTCGGTTTTACTGTCTGGCGCGCCGATGGCGGAAGCAGCGTCGTTATCTGAATGAGTCAGCAGTACACCGTTGCCCGCCAGCGCTTTGACAAAGGCTGCCGTGGCAGATTTTTCATCGGTTTGTAGCGGCTTGCCGAACTCCTGCTGATAGGCGTCACGAATCTGCTGGTCGTAGTGGGTTTCCATCTGGCTGAACCAGTCGGTGTAAGCCGGTTTGCCCGTCGGGTCCTGCATTGCTACGCGTCCGCGCCATTTAGGTTCCGTCAGCTGCCAGAGGTTGGTAATCGGGCAGGTGGCGTGATGTTCGGTGTTATAGGCGAACACGTTGGGGGCTAACACGACGGTCAGCGGGTTTTGGTTGCGGGCGGCAATGCTGCCCTTGAGATCGTCCGGTACCCAGCTTTGCACATAGCCTTTATTCAGCAACTGAACCATTCCCGCAGGGGCATCCTCAATGATGGCAACGTCGGTCCGCACGTTTTTGGCCTGCGCCTCCCGGCTCATAATTTCAATAATCTGCGGGGCATCGGCTTTTACGCCGCTGGCCTTTAGCCCATATTTTTCGCTGAAGGCCTTCGCCTGCTGCACGATCTTACCGGTGGAGGCGTAAACCGTCATCGGCTGCTCCTGCTTTGCTGCGGCGATCAGCGCCTGCAGATCGAAGGTGTCGGCCTGGGCGAGGGGGCTGCTTACTAGCGCGGCGGCAATCGAAACGGCGGCCAGATTATGCTTCATGGTAGTTCCTCAAAAGTCAGTATGCGGTTAATTCATGGAGAAATCGTGACGCAGCCCGTTGCTATTAAAGAAGTGCAGGGAGGCGGTCGGGAGCTGGCAGTGAACCTGCTGGCTAACCTGCCAGCGCGGGCGCAGCTGCGTGGAGTGGAACAGACGATCCTGTCCGGCAATCAGTTCAATCACCCAGCTTCCGCCGGTAGGCATAATGTTATCGATGGTCATCGGGATACCGTTGTTATCGGGTTCCTGGCTGAGAACGATCTCTTCCGGACGAATGCCGCAGTGCCGGGTTTGTTCATGGAGGGTGAAGCGCTGCTGTAGATGCTGCGCCAGCCCGCTGGATGGCTGATGGAGCGGGATCATATTCAGGCGTGGCGTCCCGATAAACTCGGCCACAAAGCGGTTCGCCGGGGTCGCGTAAATCTCATCCGGCGTACCGACCTGCTGCATATGTCCGGCGCTCATCACCGCAATGGTGGTCGCCAGGGTCATGGCTTCCCACTGATCGTGGCTGACAAACACAATGGTGGTGCCAAAGGTTTCATGCAGACGGCGCAGCTCGGCGCGCATCTCCAGGCGCAGCGCAGCGTCCAGGTTGGAGAGCGGTTCATCCAGCAGCAGCACGCCGGGATTAACCGCCAGCATGCGGGCGAGGGCGACGCGCTGCTGCTGGCCGCCGGAGAGCTGTGCCGGATAGCGCCTGGCGTAATCGGCGATGCGCAATTTTTCCATCACATCCTGACAGCGGGCGATGCGCTCTTTGGCGGGAATTTTCTGCAAACGCAGGCCAAAATCAACGTTCTGCTCCACGGTCATGTGCGGCCAGAGCGCATAGCTCTGAAAGACCAGGCCGATCCCGCGTTTTTCCGGCGGGACGTAGATGCCGTAGGCTAGTGAGTCAACAATCTTATCGCCAATAGCAATCTCCCCGCCGCTGGCGTGCTCAATGCCGGCAATCATGCGCAGGATCGTGGTTTTTCCGCAGCCGGATGGCCCCAGAAGGCACATAAACTCGCCGTCTTTTACCGTCAGGTTGATACTATTTACCGCCGGGGTATCGCTGCCCGGATAGGTTTTTGTCAGATTATTTAAGTGAATCGTCGGCATTTTATTTCTCCAGACCCTCAGCAAGACCGGTACCGGTGATCTTCTGGATCATCAATGTGCCAGCCCATGAAATCAGGGCGATCATCAGCACCACGGCATTGGCCGCCTGCTGGTAGTTGTAGTCAATCAGGCGCAGGGACCAGGTGGTCAGGACATCCGTTGCGGGAGTCGCGAGGATGACGAACAGGCTGACACCCTTGATGCCTGAGATAAACGGCAGCAGTATTCCTGTTGCCAGCGGTGCGGCCTGAATAGGAATAACGATGCGGCGGATACGGGTGAACCATCCGGCGCCGGCAATGCGCGCGGCTTCCTCGGCTTCTTTACCTAGCTGGGTCATCGCGGCAATACCGGAGCGGCTGGCGTACGGCATTTTTTCCGCAATCAGCGCCAGTACCAGCAGCAGCGGCGTGCCGTACAGCGCCGGAACCGGCCCGCGAGCGACCGCAAACAGCGACAGAAACGCGGCGGCAAAGGCGATGCCCGGTACAAGATAGGGCAAAAAAGTCAGCTGGCGCAGGAAGGAAGAGAGCCAGCGGAAGTGGCAGCGCATCACCGCGTAGCCAACCAGCAGGCCGAGAATACCGCAGACGATGGACGCCGAGCCGACGATCAGCAATGTATTCCATACCGTCTGCCAGAACTCGGCCGTAAGCAGAATGCCGTTACGCAGGGCCACGGTATCGAGGTCATGACCAATCCAGTAGGCGAGGGTGAAGTTATCGGCGGTAAAGCGGCCGGGCAGCGTCATTATCGTTGACAGGAACAGGGTCAGAAGCGGAATCGCCACGCCCAGCAGGACGAACAGCAGCGGTAGCCCGGCAGCGGCGATGCGCCAGTGTCCCAGGCTGCGGCGGCGCTCCATGGTGCCCTTGCCGCCCACCGTAACGAAACGACGGGCCTCGCGCAGCATTTTCATATCCAGCATCAGGGTCAGCATCCCCATCAGCATAATCACCGTGGCGATCACCGCCGCCACGCCGGATTGGCGGGTGCCAATCGCCCGGTACAGTCCGGTGGACAGCGTATCGAAATGCACCGGCAGGCCGAGGATATAGGGCAGGGCGAACTCGCCGACGCAGTCGGCGAAAATCAGCAGGGCGGCGGAGAGCAGCGCCGGACGAACCAGAGGGATAATAATTTTAAAGGCAATAACGTGACGTGAAGCGCCAAGTACCTGGGCGCACTCTTCCATCTGGCTGTCCATGCGTTTTAGGGCGTTGCCGACGATCAGAATAACCAGCGGCGTGTAGTGGAGGATCATAATGACGACGATCGGGAAGTAGCCATAGGCCATCCAGTCCGGGGTCTGCACGCCCATCGCTTCCAGCCATCCCGGCTGTCCCCCGATGGCGTGGTTTTTGAAAATGGTGCTCCACGCCAGCGCGAAGGTCCAGGAGGGCAGCATAAACGGCACGATCAGCAGGGTAGAGAACCCTTTTCTGCCGGCGATATCGGTACGGTTGATGAGCCATGCCAGCGCGATGCCGATGACCAGCGCGCCGGTCACGGTCGTCAGGGCGATGGCCAGAGTGTTGAGCAGCGGGGTCCAGAGCAGCAGATCGGACATGCGTGAAGTCAGCGTGCGCAGCAGGTACCAGGAGGTCAGCGCGCCTTCCGTTGTCCCGGTACGGCCCTCATCGCCGCTTTGCACCAGGACCGCGTTCAGCAGCACGGAAACAACGGGTGCCAGGATTATCCAACTGAATAAAATCAGCAGCAGTACGGCCAGCAGATTGGCGGGTTCCTGGCTGACGATCGACAGTTTGTGGCGGAGTTGAGGCCATGCGGTATGGCGGCGAGCTTCGGGTTGGTAAGCCACGGGGTTATCCCTTGCAGTGAAAGACTGAGTGGAATATATCGGCGAAATGTTACAGTTTTGCGAATTTCTTGCACCTATGTGCAAATATTTTCGCGTTTATTTTATCCCCCCGAACGTGACGGGGGGATTGAGTACTTCAGACATTTTTCCGTGCCATCAGCGGAATTTACGACTGTCGGTAAGAGGCGGGAGAGTGCATTTTTCAGGTGAATTGCGCGTTACCGGAATACGGCTAAATCCTTGCCGTCATCGACCAGGTTTTTCTCTGCCAGCTGGATGAATTTATTCAGCGGACACAGCTCACCAATAGCGGTTTCATGGCATTCAGAGGATTTAAACTCAGCTGTCGGCAGCGGGTTCTGCGCGTTCAAGGGTGAAAGTTGACGCCACTGATCTAATGTTCTGGCGCTAAAGGTCAGGTGCACCATTTTTTCGCCGGTCAGTTTATCAAGATAACGTTCCATAATCAGACTGCCGCCTGGCGGAATATCATTGCGCGGATAAACCGGTAGCTGCCAGTTAAATCCAAGCATGGTTTGAATTTGTGAGATATTGCTGTCATGGCCGACCAAAATAACCAGCGGGCTTTTCAGTTCGATACTTTTTGAACCTTCGCTATTATCAGCCAAAGCTCCAATTAGCTGGCGCATTAACAGCGAGCCGCCGTGGCTGGCATATTCTGGGGTGTTGCTGACCAGATTGTATTTTTCCGCATGCAGGGCCATTAAATTACTCACCTCTTGCGCATTTTTCGCATGCCCGAATGCCACCTGAGATAACGGCAGGTTTTCGCTATATTGCAGACGAATAGTTTCGCCAATCGAAGAGCCTTTTGATACCGGGCCGCTTAATTTCGCTTTGCCTTTGTCATTTATTTTAACGACCCACTCTTGATCCAAAAATTCGCAGCTTTTACCGTCTTCAGCGCACACCGCGCGGCGTAAATCCGCCACCGCTTGTGCGTGCGTTTTTTGCGCCTGCTGCGAAGAGCCGGTTCTTTCTCTTACCTGCTGATAGATGAGCTGCTCATTCGGTTTGGCGATGCCCATTTCAATGGTATCAAATAATGGGTCGAACTTATTCGCCGAGACGTGAGTGACCATTCCGCAGCCGGGGAACATCCCGTCAAGCAGCGCCGCTCCGGTTGCTTTAGTTCGCTGATCCGGTGCCGCCCAGAGCCATACTTTTCCCGATTCCGGGCAGGCCGAACCAGCGCCGACCGGCAGGCCGCGAGATTGCCATTCAGCCAGCTGGTAAGCGCCCTGCGTCAACATTCCCGCATAGCCATGGCCGGTTAAAAAGCCGTCAGGTACGTTCCATTCGGGCCATTTTTTCCCTGTGGCTTCCTCCAGGCTGGCGGTATCCGTTTGCGGGCGAACGCCGTGACGGCTAAGCATCACCACCTTTTCCAGCGTGTAGCGAGCGCTATCCGGTGATGCGGCGTGGGAGGCGGGAATCAGGCTGAGAGTTATGCTCGCCAGCAGCAGATTCAAGGTCAGTAATTTTTTCATTTTAGCTCCTGGAGATGATTAAAATTTGTAGTTCATGCCGACGATATATTCTGTCTGGCGTTCGGATGAACTTTTCGATACAGCCTCGTTTTTAACCCCAATATAGGGTGAGAAATGTTTGGTAAGCTGATAGCTAACTTCGACTTCATGCTCGGTATTATAGCGTTTTTTATTATATAAATTCTCATTGCCATGATACCAGGTGAGCGTATAGCCCAGATCGAACTTGCCAATTTTTTGCGATATTTTGCCTTCAACACGGTCAACGCGCTTGGTTGGTTTCTCATCCCGATCGCTTATTTCCTTACGGTAGCGAAGAGACAGTTTTGTTTTATCAAACAGGCGATGCTTAAATTTAATCGAAGGTTTGTATTTTTCCTCATCATCTTTAATGGTGAAAGACATGCCCGGTTCAATGCTAAACCGATCGGTAATGTCCTGGTTATAGTTAATTTTGAATTCTTTTTCGCTAAGCTTTCTTTTGTCGAAGAAATTACCCGCGTCGCCGTTAGCCTTCTCAATAGGGTGAAATTTAAGCTTGGTGCCAATTCCGATACCTGATTCGAAATCATGAGATATTTCAAGTTCGTCCGTGTGCTCTTTGGAAATATCCTCGTATTTATGTTCGTAGTTTAACTCCAGGGCAAGCGCGGAGTGTGATGTCAAAATGAATCCCGCGCCTGCCATAACAGGTAATATAAGTTTATTAAACATGGTATTTCTTTTTTTAGTTAACCAGGGAAGCCCGAAATTTACGGAGGGTATGTTTCATTTAAATTTCAGTTTTAATCAACTTTTGTGTCAGTAATTATTTTTATAAATGCTTTTGGTATTTGTCAGGCAAAAAAACAGATGATGATATTTGCAAGGTATTTGCGTACGGTGAAATATATTGCACACCATCAACCATCATCAGAGCAGCAGAAGATTGTGACAGACGAAAAATTGGCAAAAAAAGTGGGGCATCGCCCCATTTTTCTTCCCCTGTGGCAGACCGATTAGCCAAAGCCCATGTGATAAATGCCCTTAACCTGGTCGTCTGGTGCTTGTGAGGTGGGTAGATGATATTCATCTCAACCGGGGTCTGGACCATTCTGGCAGGATGAGTTCCAGCTCGTCGTGGTTGAAGATGTAAGCTGCAGGAGTGCTATCCGGTCGTTTTCTCT
Source organism: Klebsiella sp. BIGb0132 (assembly GCF_024810075.1). Lineage (NCBI taxonomy): Bacteria > Pseudomonadati > Pseudomonadota > Gammaproteobacteria > Enterobacterales > Enterobacteriaceae > Klebsiella > Klebsiella sp. BIGb0132. Next base: position 543,785 of record NZ_JANUDW010000002.1, read on the forward strand.
CAACAACAATAAACAGAGATAAAAAATCCACGCCAGGCGTGGATTTTAAAGAAAGCTGCAGAGCAGGGGGTTAGCGTTCACGCCTTGCCATCAGCAGCGCCAGGTCGACGAGGCGATTAGAGAATCCCCACTCATTGTCGTACCACGCCAGAATTTTGACCATATTGCCGCCAATCACCAGCGTTGACAGACCGTCGATAATGGAAGAGCGCGGATCACCCTGGTAGTCGCTTGAGACGAGGGGTTCATCGCTATAGCCGAGGATCCCTTGCAGCGGTCCCGCGGCGGCGGCTTCGCGAAACGCATTATTGACCTCCTCTGCCGTCACATCCCGCTCAAGCGTTACGGTCAGGTCGACAATGGAGACCACCGGAACCGGTACGCGCAGCGAGTAGCCGGTTAAGCGGCCATCGAGCTCGGGAATGACTTTGCCGAGCGCCTTCGCGGCACCGCTGGAGTAAGGCACAATCGACAGTGCCGCAGCGCGGGCACCACGAAGATCTTTTTCCGGCTGGTCGTGCAGCGCCTGGCTGTTGGTGTAGGCGTGGGTGGTATTCATCAGGCCATGCTTAATACCGAAATGCTGGTGCAGAACCTGCGCGGCAGGCGCCAGACCGTTGGTGGTGCAACTGCCGTTGCTGACCACGTAGTGCTTATCCGGGGAGTAGAGGCCGTCGTTAACGCCCATCACGATGGTTAAATCATCATTTTTACCGGGGGCGGAGATAATCACTCGCTTTGCGCCACCGCTATGGATATGCACCGCCGCCTTGTCGCGATCGGTGAAGAAGCCGGTGGCTTCAATGACGATATCGACTTCACTCTGACGCCACGGGATGTTGGCCGGGTCGCGTTCGCTGAACACGGTAATGGGATTACCGTCAACCACAAGCTGCCCCTCACCGGCGATGACATCGGCGTCGAGCTTGCCGAGCAGCGAGTCGTATTTCAGCAGATGCGCCAGCGTTTTACTGTCCGTCAGATCGTTGATTGCCACAATCTGAATATCCGGATTACCCAGCGCGGCACGCAGTACGTTGCGTCCGATACGGCCAAAACCGTTAATACCGACCTTTACCATGATCAACTCCTTATCTGTTGTCTCTGCAGGTAATGTAGGCCGGTCGCCAGTTGGCGTAAATGACAAAAAAGGATCACTTTACGCCATTTTACGGCAGTGAAAGCGCTGGCGATATTCACCCGGCGTCAGGTGAAGCTGTTTTTCAAATAGCCGTCGCAGGTTAATGCTGCTGCCAAATCCGCATTGTTCGGCGATGCGATCCAGCGTCTCGTTGGTCTGCTCCAGACGCTGGCGGGCAGCGGCCAGGCGGGCCTCGGTGACGTAGCGCGCCGGCGATGCGCCGGTTTCCCGGGTAAACACGCGGGTGAAGTTACGCGGGCTCATGGCGACTCTTGCCGCCAGCTTTTCCACGCTGAGGTCGGCGGTGAGGTTCTCGAGAAGCCAGGCCAGCAGATCGTTAATCGGGCCCAGGGTGCTGGTCTGCTGAAGGTTGTAGCGGCTAAACTGCAGCTGGCCTCCGGGACGCCGCAGGTACATGACGAAGTCCTGGGCGATGTCGCGCGCAAGGCTGAAGCCGTAGTCCTCTTCAACCAGCGCCAGGGTAAGGTCAAAGCCGGAACTGACCCCGCCTGATGTCCAGATATGCTCGTCCTGAACGTACAGCGGACCGCCTTCGACGCGCACCTGAGGAAATTCTGTCTGCAGGGTTTCCAGTAGCTTCCAGTGGGTGGTGGCTCGTCTGCCGTCCAGCAGCCCGCTTTGCGCCAGCAGCATCGCCCCGCCGCAAATGGATGCAATGCGGCGGGCATGGGGGGCGGCAAGGCGCAGCCAGTCCACCACCGCAATCCCTTCCTGCGGGTTTTGACCTCTGCCGGTGATAATGATGGTATCGAGAGGCTCGCGAGGGTCTATCTCATGCAGGCGATGATCCGCCAGTAGATTTAAACCCGACTGACCATGGATAACCTGATGCGGCTGGGTTGTCGCTAACTGAACCTGGTAACAGGCGTCCGTAGCGCCTTCCTGATGCAGGCGGTTGGCCTGCATCAGGATGTCGGCAATACCGGCGGATTCAAACAGCATGCCGCCATCGGGGACTATAATGAGTATCTTCTTCATGTCCTGAAAAGTAATCCTTTTACAGAATAAGTCAACAGAACATATTGAGCTGATACCGCCCGGTAGTACATTAGCCTCTATCAATATTGAAGCCGTTATCGGCATAAGCGCGGCGGGGATGGGCATTTTTGTGCACTATGGGCCGCCAGACGCCACCTCTCTTCGAGAATACGCTGCTTTGTCGATTTCCTCGCCGAAAACTGGACGAAGTGATCCAGCTTTCAATCGCTCTGCGCGTATCGTTAAGTCAATTTCGCAGGCTGGCATGACAGGAAGCGTTGAGCCAGAAGCAGGCATTATCTATCGAAGGAAAGAACCGTCGGCCTTTCATTAATTCATTCCCGGAGCTGGAATCAATTGAGATTTGATCTATTATGTCGAACTCATGTACTAGCTCAAGGGTTTGTAAAGTGACTTTTTCCAGCATTCAAGATGTCAGGGGTCGTATCGATCGGATAGATAGCGAATTGGTCAAATTGATTGCTCAACGCGCAGAATGTGTGAAAGCAGCAGCCGCGTTTAAAAGCGATCGCTCTGCCGTTCGTGCTCCGGAACGGGTGCAGCAGGTTATCGATCGGGTTCGCGAGAAAGCGACTGAGGCAGGGCTTCCTGAAGTGATTATTGAGAAAGTCTATCGGAGCATGATAGACGCATTCATTGAATATGAGCTTGAGCAACATCGCCAGTTACAACAGCATAAGAACTGACGTTACGCGACAAGGATCCGTGTTGAAGCAACGCTATCGATATAAATATTGCGCTTTTATCCGCGGCGGCAACCGCACTCTACCTGCGTCGGCGAAGACATCGGTTGAACCTGCCGCGAGCGGCGGACGTTAACCCCATACCGATCACGGAAGTGCTCCAGATGTGGAGGACGCTGATTACCGGAATGCTTAGATTTCAAGTGCAGCAAGGATTGCGGCCTCCATTTTCTCTGGGGTGGTGAACGGAGCAAAACGTCTGAGCGGCTTACCGTCGCGTCCAATCAGGAACTTAGTGAAGTTCCACTTGATCCGCCCTCCCAGCACGCCCGGCAATTGGTCTTTCAGGTAACGAAACACCGGATGCGATGCGGCGCCGTTGACCTCCACTTTCTCAAACATTGGGAAGCTCACGCCGTAGTTGATGTGACAGGTCTGCGCTATTTCGTCAGCGTCGCCGGGTTCCTGCTTACCGAACTGGTTGCAGGGGAAACCAAGCACCACCAGACCACGGGCGGCGTACTTCTTGTAGAGCGCTTCAAGCCCAGCGTATTGTGGCGTAAAGCCGCAATGGCTGGCGGTATTAACCACCAGAATCAGCTTGCCAGCATAGTCGGCCATAGAGATGCGCTGGCCGCGCAGGCTGGTGGCAGTCAGTTGATAAAAGGGGGTCATGGCGAAATTCCTCATAGCCGCACCCATTCGACGTCGACGCTGCCATGTAGCGCATGGCTACAGGGGCGCGCGGCGCGGGTCGCGGTGAACAGAGCCTGATTAAAACGCTATTATACGAACAATATATGCTTCTCGCATCAGGCAGCCACACGCGACGACCTGGGACGGCTTTGAGTTGTGTGTTAAGGCGAGTTTCATTATGCCAGCCGGACTCTCTGCGGCTATTCCACGCTGCCCTATGTTGCAAAGGATATATTGCTCAACTGCTGATGCATGAAATCAATTAGCGCTCTTGTTTTAGCAGGCAAATAGCGCCGGTCTGAATAAATGGCGAACAACTGCAGTGGGGCTACCGATTGTTCAAACTTAATCTCGATTAACCGACCATCGCTAATATAGGGCTGGCAGGCTTGTTTAGAGAGAATGGCAAAACCGACGCCTGAGACCGCGGCTCGTCCTGCCATCTCGCCGCTGTTTACCCGATAATGACCTCTGACCTTAATGGTTTCGAATCCCCCCTTTTTATTGACGAACTGCCAGGGCGCGCCTTTCAGCGCACTTACCGTTGTAATACAGGGTAATTCTTCAAATTGCTGTATACGAGAAGGGGTGCCGTACCGCTGAATGAGGCTGGGGGCTGCCACGATGGTGCAGGGGATCGTCAGCAGATGACGGGCGATGTAGTCACAGTCATCCATCTGACCGCGGCTGACAATGACCGCTAAATCCAGATCCTCGCGCAGGGATTCGAAACCTGACAAATTGGTGACGCAGCTGATCTCCAGCTCCGGATGCTGACAGGCGAAATCGGCAACAACAGAACCCAGCAGCGCAGGCCCTATTTCATTGGGAATGCAGATACGTAATGGGCCCTTGAGCTGCATTTGCCGCAACGTCAATTCGGTCTCAGTCTGCTCAAGCGCCTCCAGCAGTGGCTTCGCTCGGGTATAGAGTAGCTGCCCCGTCTGGGTGAGTTTCATATGCCGGGTGCTGCGCTCAATGAGCTGAAGATTCAGTTTGTCTTCTAACTGAGAAATACAACGACTCACGTTTGAGGTCGGCATTGCAAGGAGTTTCGATGCCCCCACAAAACTTTCTCTTTCAACCACGGCAATGAACACTTTCAGGGAATTAAAATCAAGAGCCGGACGCATTAACTATCCCAAATATGATAATAATGAGTGCCACTTTTACCATCTAATGAATATTTTTGATAGGGGTTAAACTCGGATCTCTTTCATCCACAGGCTGCTTGCTATGTCACTGGTCACACCGACGTTTAATCATAAAGCCCTCATGCGGATAGCCGCTGTAATGGCTTTTATCCAGTTCGCTAATGCGCTGGAATATATGATGTTCAACCCTATTTTTGCTTTTATGGCAGCCGATTTCGCCGTACCCGTATCCTTCTCAGGCTACGTGTCCGGTATGTACACCGCGGGTGCCGTCCTTTCGGGAATTATCGCCTTTTACCGGATTGGTCGTTTCAATAAGAAACGTTTTTTAATTGCCAATATGGCGCTGTTAGGCCTGCTGACATTTTTGACTACCTTCACCGCCAGTTTTAGTCTTCTGCTGACGCTACGATTATGTGCAGGATTTGTTGGAGGGACGACAATGGGGGTGGGTATAAGTATACTGATAAACAACGCCCCGGCGCATTTGCGCGGAAAGATGCTGGCGACGGTCATTACGTCATTTTCGCTGGTAAGCATTGTAGGCATGCCCACGATCTTATTTTTGTGTGCGCATTATGGCTGGCATGTCGCTTTATGGTTAATAAGTACGCTTTGTTTGTTGGCATTGCCGCTGATTGTATTCATCATACCCCGGGAGCCCGTCTCTTTCGACCGGCTCCCCGCGCAGCCTCTCGATGCGGATACTTTACTGTTTGCCTCCAGTAATGCGCTTGCGCAGTTTAGCCCCATGCTGGTGGTTCCTGTTCTGGTACCCTTAATGACTCAGCAGCTGGGCGCTTCGCAAGACCTGTTGCCCTGGCTGTTCTTCGCCGGAGGGGTGACAGGTTATCTGTCTACAAAAATTACCGGCGCGCTAACTTCCCGTTTTTCCGCTTTGACGCTGGCTAGCGGGTCAACCATCGTCTTTATACTGAGTTTGCTAATACCCATTCTCGGCTATCAGCATGCGGCGTTATTTATGACGTTATTTCTCGGTGCATCCTACAGTCGCCTGGTTTCATCTTCGGCGGTGGCGATTCAGTTTCCTGATGACGGGCAGCGCGCTGGATTCTCTTCATTACAGACATCAATAATGTATCTGATTACAACCGGCGCATTTTTCCTGTCCGCTCTGTTATTACCTGAGCATGGCATGGCGCCACAAAATATGAACAAGCTGCTGGTGACATGTGCAATTTCCGCAGCAGGGTTGCCAATTATCGTTATCATTTTACAAAAGAAACTGGCTAAACGGACTCTCCGGCCTGACCTCCTTTGAACGGCGCAAATGTTTATGTCTGTCTCGCCGCTTCCTGGCTGTGAAACGCTCTCCGGGCTTAAAAAAAGAAATGAATGTTTTCTTGAGTTTATGTAAACGTAATTTACGTAAATAAATAAAAGATTAAAAAGAAAGCATCTTCTTTAATTGCGCATGCGGAATATTTGTAGGAGTAACTCAGGTTTGAGCAATAAATTTGAATGCCAATAAAAATTCACATTTATGTTAACTTAATGATTGATTTATTAATTGAATGAAGTCATTTTGTGTTTTTTGTTACATGAAAGAGTCTGAGTAAATGCGTCTGGTAAACTCACAATCAGCTTATGGTTTTATATCCATAACCCTGCACTGGCTCACGGCTGCTGTGGTGTATGGGATGTTCGCGCTCGGGCTGTGGATGGTGACCTTAGGATATTATGATACCTGGTACCATAAAGCTCCGGATATCCATAAAGGGATCGGTATCCTTTTAATGATGGGGCTAATCATCCGGGTGTTGTGGCGGTTTATATCCTCTGCACCTCAGCCGTTAAAAAGCTATTCAAAGATAACTCGCCTGGGTGCCGGTTTCGTTCACGCGTTACTTTATCTGGCTCTTTTCACTATTGTCATTAGCGGCTACCTCATATCAACAGCCGATGGCAAACCGATAACCGTCTTTGGCTGGTTCTCTGTACCCGCGTTCATATCTGACGCCGCGATACAGGCTGACACTGCGGGCGTAATACACCTGTGGGTTGCATGGGGCGTCGTGGTGGTATCCATTCTTCACGGCCTTATGGCAATTAAGCACCATTTTATTGATAAAGACGCAACGCTGCTCAGAATGCTGGGTAAAACGTCAATACACTCTGGAGTAAAAAAATGAAAAAACACCTGCTGGGACTTTCGCTGTTTACCGCTCTGTTCGTTTCAGGTTCTGCTTTAGCGGCGGATTATAAGATTGATAAAGAGGGCCAACATGCATTTGTAAACTTCAAAATAAAACATCTTGGCTATAGCTGGCTGTATGGGACATTTAAAGATTTTGATGGCACCTTCACCTATGACGAAAGTAACCCCTCGGCCGATAAGGTTAATGTTAAAATTGCTACCGGCAGTCTGGACACCAATCATGCTGAACGTGACAAACATCTGAGAGGGGCCGATTTCCTCAATACGGGCAAGTTCCCTGAGGCGACGTTTGTATCGACGGCGGTCAAAAAGAGCGGTGAGAAGCTGGCGATTACGGGTGATTTGACGCTGAATGGTGTTACCCGGCCTGTTGTTCTGGATGCGAAACTCATTGGTCAGGGCGATGACCCGTGGGGTGGCAAACGTGCCGGATTTGAGGCTACAGGCAGCATCCACCTCAAAGACTTCAATATTAAAAGCGATCTGGGCCCGGCCTCACAGGACGTCGAGCTTATTATCTCCGTAGAAGGCGTCCAGCAGTAATTGAATAAATCCCGGATATAACAAATCCGCTATAGCTAAAATGCGCCGGGAAGACGCTGGCCCGGTGCTATCAACGCCGCTTTCGTTCAGGGCGGTATTCGGCATAGCGCAATAAAGCAGAACGCCCCTTGATGCATCAGCAGCAAGGGGCGTTTAAGGGTGGGGATTATCGTCGTTCATCAGTCATCCCATTTGTGGCTTAGGTACGCGGCAAGAAAACCAAAGAACAGAATTGTTCCCAGAACTGCCATAAATACATGCATATTTCCCAGCATGATTAACCTCCATCGAGTTTTTATTTGCGCTAAGGTTGTCCTTATTGAACAGGGTGTACGGTTGTTGCAGCTATAGTAGCCCGCGCAACTTCAACCGGATGTTAACAAAAGGTATTCTTTAAGATCTCAATAATGACGCCCGCGGCGCAAGCGGGCGGGCGAAGAGGGGGGATCAGAGGGCGCGTTCAAGTACGAAAAGATAGGCTTCCCGTGACCAGAAAAGGCCGGTGCGGCGCCTTTCCACGGACATCGTTTTCACTTCCCAGCCCTGCATGGTGTATTCATTCAGGAAACGGCTCATCTTATCGGGGTCGGCTTTAGCCTCGCCGAAAAACATACTTCCCAGTATCCCTTCCTTATAAAGCACCACGCGACACTCTTTTTTCATTGGAACCAGCTCCTTGCGTTAGATAAACAAATTAAAGCTATTGTGCTCTGCCGCTACGGTTTTACAACCGCGGGGGCAGAAAACTTCTTGCGATACTGTAACGGGCTGAGGGCAAACTGCTGGCGAAAATGATGGCGCAGGGCACCAGCATTGGCAAAGCCGCAAAGCTCGGCGATCCTCTCCACGCTAAGCCGGGTGTCGCTGAGGTGCTGCGTGGCGCGCAGCAAACGCTCATCCAGCAGCCAGCGCGCCGGGGTTTTGCCGGTTGCCGCCTCAAAGCGGCGTAAAAAGGTCCGCGGGCTCATGCCGACGCGCTGCGCCAGCGAGGCGACGCTGTGGCTGACCGCCAGCTGCTGATGCAGAAAATCAAACAGCAGCCCCAGACGCTGGCTTTCCCGCGCCTTCGCCACCGGGCGGACAACCTGCTGGGCCTGGGCGCCGTCGCGGTGCGGGGAGATAACCAGCCTGCGGGCAACCGTATTCGCCGCATCAATGCCGTAGTCTTCGCGCACCAGATGCAGACATAAATCAATCCCGGCGGCGCTGCCTGCCGATGTCATCACGTTCTCGTCGCCGACGTACAGCACGTCGTCGATGACCTCTATCTGCGGATAGCGCTGGCGCAGCTGGTCGGTATAGCGCCAGTGGGTGGTTGCCCGGCGTCCGTCGAGCAGGCCAGCGGCGGCGAGCACGAACACGCCGGAGCAAATCGAGATGATGCGACAGCCGCGGGCGCGGGCGGCAACCAGCGCCGCGCAGAGCGCTGCGGGTACCGGGGCATCAATTCCGCGCCAGCCGGGGACCACAATGGTCTCCGCGCTGCTGAGCAGATCCATGCCGCCATCGGCCATCAGCCGTATACCGCCGGTCGCGCGAAGCTCGCCGCTGTCGACGGCCGCTACCGCAAACTGATACCAGCCGGCGCCCATTTCAGGACGCGGCAGGCCGAAGATCTCGACCGCCACGCCAAATTCAAAGGTACAGAGGCCGTCGTAGGCCAGCGCGACCACCCGGTTAGGTGACAACGTCACGGTGGAGGTTGGCATGATTTCAGCGTTTTCTGTCATGGTTGCCAGCGGATAAGTGAGTGAAGGTGACATTAAATAAGTGGTATCACAGACAAGGAGAATACGCCATGAGTGTTGTTACCGAATTTACCCCTGCCGCACCCGCCGAAGCCGCCGCCTGGTTCGGCAAAAAGCTGGGTCTTGAAACAGATTGTGCTGACGTCCACCGGGCGATGAGCGAAGGCGAGGCCGATTTCGTCCTGCTGCACGTCGTCGGCAGTGCGGAAACTTTTGCCCGCCGCCATCTCCCCGGGGCGCTGCATATTCCGCACCGGCACATTGATGCCGCCAGAATGAGCGAATGGCCGATGGAGACGCTATTCGTGGTTTACTGCGCCGGTCCGCACTGCAACGGCGCGGACGTCGCGGCGCTGCGGCTGGCGCTGCTGGGAAGACCGGTGAAGATGATGATCGGCGGCCTGACCGGCTGGCAGGATGAAGGGCTGCCTTTCGCCGACTAAGCCGGGCGGCGGTCAGCCTCCGGAGAGTAAGCTGACCGCTGGATGAAAATATTTCATCAGCCATGAAATTTTCTCGTTTGCCGATCGGCATGCCGCGTGCCAGTATTTGGACATATAGCCATCCAGAAGTCTACAAATTCAAATAATGAACTATCACGGTGGGCAACTAAACCGGCCTGCCGCTAAGGAGACACCATGCAACGCTCACAGGCCCCGTTCCGCGCTGATATTGTCGGCAGCTTCCTCCGTCCAGACGCCATCAAGCTGGCGCGTCAGCAGTTTACCGAAGGTGCTATCGATGGCGTGCAGCTGCGCCGGGTGGAGGATGAAGCGATTCGCCAGCTGGTGCAGCAGCAGTGCGACTGCGGCCTGCACGTGGTGACCGACGGGGAGTTTCGTCGCGCGTGGTGGCACTTTGATTTCTTTGACGGCCTGCAGGGCGTCGAGCGCTACGATTCGGACCACGGCATCCAGTTCAACGGCGTGCAGACCCGGGCGCACGGCATTCGGGTGACCGGCAAGCTGGCGTTTGGCGAACATCCGATGCTGGAAGACTTCCGCTTTCTGCAAAGCATCAGCGGCGACGCGCAGCCAAAAATGACCATTCCCAGCCCGAGCGTGCTGCATTTCCGCGGCGGACGCAAAGACATTGACGCCACCGTTTATCCGGACCTTGCCGACTATTTTGCCGACCTGGCGACCACCTGGCGCGACGCGATCCGCGCGTTCTATGACGCCGGCTGCCGCTATCTGCAGCTGGACGATACCGTCTGGGCCTACCTGTGCTCCGACGAACAGCGCCAGCAGGTGCGCGACCGCGGGGAAGACCCTGACGAGCTGGCGCGGATCTATGCCCGGGTGCTCAACCAGGCCCTCGAAGGCAAGCCGGAGGATTTAACCGTCGGTCTGCACGTCTGCCGGGGCAACTTCCGCTCCACGTGGATCTCCGAAGGCGGCTACGAGCCGGTCGCGGAAGTGCTGTTCGGCAGCGTTAATATCGATGCGTTCTTCCTGGAGTACGATAACGACCGCTCCGGCGACTTTGCGCCGCTGCGCTTTATCCGCCCGGGTCATCAGCAGGTGGTGCTGGGGCTCATTACCACCAAAAACGGCGAGCTGGAAAATCCTGAAGGGGTGAAGGCGCGGCTGGCGGAGGCGGCGCAGTATGTTTCGCTGCAGCAAATTTGCCTCAGCCCGCAGTGTGGCTTCGCCTCGACCGAAGAGGGAAATGCGCTGACCGAGTCTCAGCAGTGGGATAAAGTCCGCCTCGTCACCGGGGTCGCCGCTCAGGTCTGGTAACCTCTCTTCTTAGCGCAGCGTTGCACCGTTTTGAGGCAACGCCGCGCCTCCCTTTATACGCTCCCGCCGCGCGCCGCACGTTCAGGTTGTTTTTCAACCTGGCATCGTTTTTGCCTTATCACTTCCGGTTAGTCGTTAATTCATATTTTGTTTTTGCGATATTCAGGAGTGAACATGCAGCGTCGAACACTATTAAAAGCTTTTGCACTCTCCGCCTCTGTCATCAGCATGGGCTACACTTTTCCGGCTTTTGCCGCCGACACCATTAAGGTCGGCATTATGCATTCTCTCTCCGGGACCATGGCCATCTCCGAAACGCCGCTCAAAGACGTCGCGCTGATGGCGATCGACGATATTAACGCCAAAGGCGGCGTGCTGGGCAAAAAGCTCGAACCGGTGGTGGTTGACCCGGCCTCGAACTGGCCGCTGTTTGCGGAAAAAGCCCGCCAGCTGCTGACTCAGGACAAGGTGGCGGCGGTCTTCGGCTGCTGGACCTCGGTATCGCGTAAATCGGTTCTGCCGGTCTTCGAGGAGCTCAACGGGCTGCTGTTCTACCCGGTACAGTACGAAGGCGAAGAGATGTCGCCGAACGTCTTCTATACCGGCGCGGCGCCAAACCAGCAGGCTATCCCGGCGGTGGAGTACCTGCTGAGCGAGGACGGCGGCGGGGCGAAACGCTTCTTCCTGCTGGGGACGGACTACGTTTATCCGCGCACCACCAACAAGATCCTGCGCGCCTTCCTGCACGCCAAAGGGATTCAGGATAAGGACATCGAAGAGGTCTACACCCCGTTCGGCTACAGCGATTACCAGACCATCGTCGCCAATATTAAGAAATTCTCTGCCGGCGGAAAAACCGCGGTGGTTTCGACCATCAACGGTGACTCCAACGTTCCGTTCTATAAAGAGCTGGCGAACCAGGGACTGAAGGCTACCGATGTCCCGGTGGTTGCCTTCTCGGTGGGGGAAGAGGAGCTGCGCGGCATCGATACCAAGCCGCTGGTCGGCAACCTCGCGGCGTGGAACTACTTTGAGTCGGTCGATAACCCAACCAACAAACAGTTCGTTGCCGACTACCGCGCCTATGCAAAAGCCCACAAGCTGCCGAACGCCGATACCGTGGTTACCAACGATCCGATGGAAGCCACCTGGGTTGGGCTGCACATGTGGGCTCAGGCGGTGACTAAGGCCGGTACGACCGATGTGGACAAGGTTCGCGCGGCGATGGCCGGGCAAACGTTCAAAGCGCCGTCCGGCTTTACCTTAACCATGGATGCCACCAACCATCATCTGCATAAGCCGGTGATGATCGGTGAAATCGAAGGCAACGGTCAGTTCAACGTCGTCTGGCAGACCGACGACGCGGTGCGCGCCCAGCCGTGGAGCCCGTGGATCGCCGGTAACGATAAGAAGCCCGACCATCCGGTAAAAACCGTCAGCAACTAAACGTCACTTAGCGTCACCTTCCCGGGCGACGGCCCGGGCGGGTGGAACGTGCATTAACGAGCGTACGGGCGACCCGGAACGCCACAAGGAGAGCAATCATGAAGGCGCTGCGCATCATGGGTTACTACTTCGCGCTGCTGGTGATGATTTTGCCGTGGCGCGCGCAGGCGGCGGACGCGGATGATTTCGTGACGGCCAATCGCAGCCAGCAGGCGCGACTGCTCGAACAGTGGGCCGCCGCTCCGCAGGCCCAGCGTCTGCCGCTGCTGCGCGCCTTAGCAGCGGAAACGCTGCAGGTTGATAGCAGCGGTCACGCCTTTAGCAATCAGCAGGCGCTGGGCGCGGCGGCGGAACCTTCAGGCACCCCCAAACCGGTGCGGCTCACCAACCGCCTGCGCAACCTGGCCGCCGGCGCGCTGGCCACGCACCTGCTGGTGAGTGACAGTGTCACTGAGAGGGCGGCGGCGGTGAAGATCCTCCAGCGGGAAGCCACCCCGGAAATGAGCGGCCTGCTGCAGCAGCGGCTGGCGGCAGAAACGGATGACGGAGTCAAAACGCAGCTGGAGATGGCGCTGGCTCGCCTTCAGCTGAGCAGCCCTGCCAGAGAGCAGCGGCTGGCGGCGGTTGAGCGACTGGGCCACTCCTCCGACCCCGAAACGCAGGCGCTGCTGATGCCCTTTACCGATGCGCAGCATGAGCCTGATGCCGGCGTGCGCAGCGCGGCGGCCGACAGCCTGAGTCAGATTAAGCAGCGGCTGCTGCTCGGCGAAATTCTCGGCCAGGCCTTTATGGGGCTGTCGCTTGGTTCGGTGCTGCTGCTGGCGGCGCTGGGGCTGGCCATCACCTACGGGCTGCTGGGGGTCATCAATATGGCCCACGGCGAAATGCTGATGATCGGCGCCTACAGCTGCTGGCTGGTGCAGCAGGCGCTGTCCCAGTTCGCCCCGCAGTGGCTGGCGCTCTATCCGCTGATTGCGCTGCCGGTGGCCTTTCTGGTCACCGCCGGGATCGGCATGGCGCTGGAGCGTACCATTATTCGTCATCTCTACGGGCGCCCGCTGGAAACGCTGCTGGCGACCTGGGGGATCAGCCTGATGCTCATTCAGCTGACGCGGATGCTGTTCGGCGCGCAAAACGTCGAGGTGGCGAACCCGGCGTGGCTCTCCGGCGGCATGCAGGTGCTGCCCAACCTGATCCTGCCGTGGAACCGGCTGGCGGTGCTCGGCTTTGTGATCCTCGTTCTGTTCTTTACCTGGCTGATTCTGAATAAAACCCGTCTGGGCATGAACGTGCGGGCGGTGACGCAGAACCGGGCCATGGCCGCCTGCTGCGGCGTGCCGACCGGGCGGGTCGATATGCTGGCGTTTGGCCTCGGCTCCGGGATCGCGGGCCTGGGCGGCGTCGCGCTGTCGCAGCTCGGCAACGTCGGCCCGGAGCTCGGCCAGGGCTATATCATCGACTCGTTTCTGGTGGTGGTGCTGGGCGGCGTCGGCCAACTGGCGGGCAGCGTGGTGGCGGCATTTGGCCTCGGGATCTTTAACAAAATCCTCGAACCGCAGCTGGGCGCAGTGCTGGGCAAAATTCTGATCCTGGTGCTGATTATTTTGTTTATCCAGAAACGCCCGCAGGGGCTGTTCGCGTTAAAAGGCAGGGTGATTGACTGATGAGCCAACCGATGACCTTACGACTTGCGCGCAACGCGCCGCGGCCGCTGCGCTGGCTTGGGGCGCTGGTGATAATAGCGCTGCTGAGCATGCCGTTTCTGGCGCTACTGCCTCAGTCGCATCCGCTGGCGGTGCCGACCTGGCTGCTGACCCTGACCGGCAAGATCCTCTGCTACGCCGTCGTCGCGGTGGCGCTGGACCTGGTGTGGGGCTACGCCGGCATGCTGTCGCTGGGCCACGGCATCTTCTTTGCGCTGGGCGGCTATGCGATGGGCATGTATCTGATGCGTCAGGCGGCCGGCGACGGTCTGCCGGCGTTTATGTCCTTCCTGTCGTGGACCGAGCTGCCGTGGTTCTGGTGGGGAACCCAGCACTTTGCCTGGGCGATGCTGCTGGTGGTACTGGTTCCCGGGCTGCTGGCGCTGGTGTTCGGCTGGTTTGCCTTTCGCTCCAAAATCAAAGGGGTCTACTTCTCGATAATGACCCAGGCGCTGACCTACGCCGGCATGCTGCTCTTTTTCCGCAATGAGACCGGCTTCGGCGGCAACAACGGTTTTACCGGCTTCACCACGCTGCTCGGCTTCTCCGTCACCGCGACCGGCACCCGCGCGGCGCTGTTTATGGCGACGGTACTGCTGCTGCTGTTAACGCTGTGGATAGGCTTTCGCCTGGCGACCAGCAAGTTCGGCCGCATTCTGACCGCGGTGCGCGACGCCGAAAACCGGCTAATGTTCTGCGGCTACGATCCGCGCGGCTTTAAGCTGCTGGTGTGGACGCTCTCCGCCGTGCTGTGCGGGCTGGCGGGGGCGCTGTACGTCCCGCAGGTGGGGATCATTAACCCAGGCGAAATGTCGCCGACCAACTCGATTGAGGCCGCCATCTGGGTGGCGCTCGGCGGTCGCGGAACCCTGGTCGGCCCGGTGCTGGGCGCAGGGCTGGTCAACGGCGCGAAAAGCTACTTCACGATGGCGATCCCGGAGTACTGGCAGCTGTTTCTTGGACTGATTTTTATCATCGTCACCCTCTTTTTACCGCGTGGGGTGATTGGCCTGCTGCGTAAAGGAGACCGCTGATGCAACCGGATGACGGCCTGTTTACCCGCCAGCTGCCGACGGATCGCTTTCGCGAGCAAACCGACCCGGTGCTGCAGCTGGAAAAGATTAACGTCAACTTCGACGGCTTCCAGGCGCTAACCGACCTCTCGCTGCAGATTGGCGTGGGCGAGCTGCGCTGCATTATCGGGCCCAACGGCGCCGGAAAAACCACCCTGATGGACGTGATTACCGGCAAAACCCGGCCGCAGAGCGGCAGGGCGCTGTACGATCAGTCCATCGACCTGATGTCCCTTGACCCGATAGCCATTGCCCGCCAGGGGATTGGGCGCAAGTTTCAAAAGCCGACGGTCTTTGAAGCGCTGACGGTGGCTGAAAATCTCGAGCTGGCGCTGAAAAGCGATAAGTCGGTCTGGGCCAGCCTGCGCGCGCGGCTAAGCGGGGAGCAGGAGGATCGCATCAGCGAGACCCTGCGCCTGCTGCGCCTCGATGGCGAGCGCGGGCGGCAGGCGGGGCTGCTGTCGCACGGGCAGAAGCAGTTCCTTGAAATCGGCATGCTGCTGGTGCAGGAGCCGCATCTGCTGCTGCTGGATGAGCCCGCCGCCGGCATGACCGACGCCGAAACCGAATACACCGCCGAGCTGTTCCGCACCCTCGCCGGAGAGCACTCCCTGATGGTGGTTGAACACGATATGGGATTCGTTGAAACGATTGCCGACCGGGTAACCGTGCTGCATCAGGGGCAGGTGCTGGCGGAAGGCTCGCTGCGCGAGGTGCAGGCCAACGAACAGGTGATTGACGTTTATCTTGGACGCTAAGGAGCGCCGATGCTGCAGGTTAACCAGTTACATCAATACTACGGCGGCAGCCATATTCTGCGCGGCGTCGATTTTGCCGCCCGGCCGGGGGAGATTACCTGCCTGCTGGGGCGCAACGGCGTCGGAAAAACCACGCTGCTGAAGTGCCTGATGGGGCTGGTCCCGGCGCGCAGCGGCGAGGTGATATGGCAGGATAAGGCCATCACGGCGCGTAAGCCTCATCAGCGCGTACAGGCCGGGATCGCCTATGTCCCGCAGGGGCGAGAGATCTTTCCCCGCCTCACCGTGGAAGAGAATCTGCTGATGGGCCTGTCGCGCTTTTCCGCCCGCGACGCGCGTCAGGTTCCGGAGGAGATCTATCAGCTGTTTCCGGTGTTAAAAACAATGAAGCAGCGGCGCGGGGGCGATCTCTCCGGCGGTCAGCAGCAGCAGCTGGCGATTGGCCGGGCGCTGGCAAGCCGGCCACAGCTGCTGATCCTCGATGAGCCAACGGAGGGCATTCAGCCCTCGGTGATTAAGGAGATCGGCGAAGTTATCCGCCAGCTGGCAAACCGCGGCGATATGGCGATTCTGCTGGTGGAGCAGTTCTATGATTTTGCCGCTGCCCTTGCCGATCACTACCTGGTGATGTCGCGAGGGACTATTATTCAGCAGGGAAAGGGCGCGGATATGGCAGCCGAGGGCGTGCGCGGAATGGTGGCTATCTAAGCCGCAATAATCATTCAGCGCGACGCCTGACGTCGCGCTGAACGAAGTCTATTTACGTAACAATCGCTGCAGCCGGGCCTGGCGCCAGCTGCGGGTCATTCCGCCGAAGACAAACAGCCGGGCAGCTCTCACCAGCAGCAGCGCGCCCCAGATGGCGGCGACCCACGCTGACCAGTCGCTTGCGGGGCTGTTGACCCGGTTGAGTACCGCCAGCAGGACGCAAACCACCACCGCGACCGACAGCGAGCGAAAGAAGCGGCTCTCCTGATGGACCCGCTCTTTGGCTTCCTCAATGCGTAAATCGAGCGACTCTTCGTGACCGACGGGGGCGTCGTCGCTCAGACAGGCCACGTTAACCTCAAATACGGCGGCGAGGGCGCTGAGCGTTTCGAGGCCCGGGCGATCGCCGTTTTCGATGCGCTGAATGGTGCGCACGCTGACGCCGGCCAGTTCGGCTAACTGCTCCTGAGACCACGCGCGCTGCAGACGTAACTGTTTAACCTGATTAATACCGTTCATTTTTCTATCTCCGGATGAAACCTGAGATGAAGCCTGCAGGTTTGCGCCGTCGGCCGCCACGATCCTCTCCCGACACTAACCCGACACCGACCCGACAGCCCCGTGGCGGCAGGCTTCAGGCGCTGGCCACCGGACAACCTTTTTGCCGCGGGGGATTGTTCATGCCGCGGAAAATCATCAGCCACGCGGCGATAATCGCCACCATCAGCACCACAAACAGCGACCAGTGCGGCATATGGGTCAGAATCGCCCCGGTGATCATCGGATTAAACGCGGCGCCAAGCCAGCCTAACGACTGGGCGGAAAAATAGCTGGCCTTCATGCCCGCCGGCGCAATATTGTCGATCAGCATATATTCTCCTGGCGCATAGATAACCTCGCCAAGGGTAAAAATCGCCGCCGACAGGCCCCACAGCAGCAGGCTGCTGCCGGAAAGAATAAACCCGCCCAGCCCGATGACAAAGCATAGCGTACCGAAGGTCATCAGCGGGCGGATATTGCGCGCGTTCAGCCTGCGCCCGACGGCGTACTGCAGCGCCACCACCACCGCGGCGTTGACCGGCAGAACGACCGCCACCACTTTCTCGGCAAAGTCGCTGTCGGCGACCACCAGCACGTACTGAGAAATGCACGAGGCGAAAGAGCCGCCGACAAACGACGCCAGCAGCCCGGAGAGCGTAAACCACATTAGCGCCCGATCGCGCAGCAGCACCGAGGGCGACCACGGGCTGGCGCTATCCGCAGCGATTGCCGCCGAGGTCCGCTGGACGAAGAGCTGGATAAACACCAGCGGAAACGCGGCGCAGGCCGCAGCCAGCCAGAACGGCAGGTTAATGCTGTGCATCACCAGCAGGGTGCCGAGCGGGGGGCCGACGGTCCAGCCGATATTGAGAAAGGTATAGTTGAGCGAGAAGATCCGCGCCTTCTTTTCCGGCGTCAGCACGTCGGCAAACCACGCCTTCAATACGGTGGAGAAGACGGAATAGGCGCAGTTGATCAGGGCGAAGAAAAAGACCACCAGCGGGACGCTGTTTACCAGCGGGATCGCCACAAACCCGCAGATAAAGGCGGTCACGGCGACCAGCATATAGCGCTTTTTATCGAACTTATCGGCCAGAATGCCGAACCCCATGCTGAACACCACCCCAACCGTCAGGGCGATAGACATGGCGTAGCCGATTTTATCCACCTCCAGCTGATACTGGCGGGTAAGAAAGATGGTCATAAAAGGGAGCGTCGCGCCGCGGCCGATGGTGAGCAGCAGCGATGAAGCCAGCAGCGCTATCGTTGAGCGCCTGAGGGTCGGTATCATTTTTTCCTTGCCTGATAAATGTTATTTTTTTTGTTGTACTGCTCACAAATAACATGGTCTTTCAGGCTTGTATAGCATTCCCCTATGACAAAAGGGGCATAGCGGCCCTGCTAAAAATAATGATCTTTCCGAATGAGGATTTTTCCGTTACTTTGATTTCATTGATAAAAATTCGCGTAATGGCCGGGACAGGGTATGACACGTAAAGACGGACTGCTGGCGCTGCTGGTGGTGGTCGTTTGGGGGCTTAATTTTGTGGTGATTAAGCTCGGGCTTCACAACATGCCGCCGCTGATGCTGGCGGGGCTGCGTTTTTTACTCGTCGCCTTCCCGGCGCTGCTGTTCGTGGCGCGGCCAAAAATTCCCCTGCGCCTGCTGCTGGGCTACGGCCTGACGATAAGCTTTGGGCAGTTCGCCTTTCTGTTCTGCGCCATCGGCCTCGGCATGCCCGCAGGGCTGGCGTCGCTGGTGCTGCAGGCGCAGGCGTTCTTCACCATTATTCTCGGCGTGTTTACCTTTGGTGAACGTCTGCAGGGCAAGCAGCTGGCCGGCATCGCGCTGGCGATTTTCGGCGTGCTGGTGCTGGTAGAGGCGAGCCTCGGCGCGCAGCATGTGCCGGTGGTCGGGTTTATGCTGACCCTGGCGGCGGCGCTGAGCTGGGCCTGCGGGAATATCTTCAATAAGAAAATCATGTCGAGGCAGGAGAAGCCGCAGATCATGTCGCTGGTGGTGTGGAGCGCGCTGATCCCGGTGCTGCCGTTTATGCTGGCCTCATACCTGCTCGATGGCCCGCAAAAAATGGTCGCCAGCCTGGTGCAGATCGATCTGCTGACCGTGCTTTCGCTGCTCTACCTGGCGTTTATCGCCACGATTGTCGGCTACGGGATTTGGGGCTCGCTGCTCGGGCGCTACGAGACCTGGCGGGTGGCGCCGCTCTCGCTGCTGGTGCCGGTGGTGGGGATGGCCAGCGCCGCGCTGCTGCTTGGCGAAACCCTGAGCGGGCTGCAGCTCACCGGGGCGGTGCTGATTATGGCCGGGCTCTATATTAACGTCTTTGGCCTGCGGCGGGTTC
This sequence comes from Klebsiella sp. BIGb0132, assembly GCF_024810075.1. Taxonomy (NCBI): domain Bacteria; kingdom Pseudomonadati; phylum Pseudomonadota; class Gammaproteobacteria; order Enterobacterales; family Enterobacteriaceae; genus Klebsiella; species Klebsiella sp. BIGb0132. The sequence continues at coordinate 563,282 of NZ_JANUDW010000002.1, forward strand.
GCGTCAGCGCACCGCGGGGATAAAAAAAGCCCCGCAGTGCGGGGCTAAAAGACCGGAGTCGTGCGGTTAATTGTAGTACGGCACGCCTAGCTCATCTGACTTGTCGCTACCGGCAGCCATATGATTAAAATCAAACGGCGAATCGTTATGTTCGGAAGGCATTATCATCGCATCGCGGTGGTTATGGCGAACCGGGGTCGTGGTTTGCTCCGCATAGCTCTGGCCTGAAGCCAGGGCGACCAGCACAAGGGCGGCGGCAGCGAATAGTTTCATGATTTCCTCAATACGTCTTTTTGCAGGCGATTAACAACAGTTGTTCAGTGGCATTAGATAGCGGGATTCACCCGGCATATTTGTCATGCGATATTTATGCGGCGGAACGTCGAAATAGTTTTTAAAGGTTCGGGTCAGCGTTTGCTGTGATTCAAATCCGTAGCGCTCCGCCAGGTAGAGAATCGGCTCGTTGCTCTGCTTGAGCTTCTGGGCGATCTCGGTCAGCTTGCGGCTGCGGATGTACTGGCCTAAGGAGTGACCGGTCTCTTTCTTGAACATTCTTTGCAGGTGCCATTTAGAGTAACCTGAGCGCTCAGACACTTTCTCCAGCGACAGCGGCGATTCCAGGTTATCTTCGATCCACGACAAAATACTATGGATAGTGATGGCGTCGTTATTGCGTCTGGACATCATCTTACCTCTTCTTATTACGGCAGGACTTTCTTGAGTAAATACTCAAGGGTGACCACTTCATCCGCCGACAGATTTTTTGTTAATTCCTGGTGCAATTTCTGACCCACAACCTGATGACATTGCTCACATAGCGCCGCGCCGTCTGGCGTTAACTGCACCAGCACGCCGCGTTTGTCAGTGGGGTTGGGTAACCGTTCAATCCAGCCTTTACAGACCAGGCGGTCGAGCATGCGCGTCATTGCGCCTGGGTCGACCGAGAGCACGGTTTTCAGCTCAACGGGGGTAATGCATACTTCGCAACGAATGGAACAGAGCACCCGGAACTGGGTGGAAGTGATATCCATCGGAGAGAGGTACTCGTTGAGCAGGCGATCTTTTTTCTGGTTAACCATCTGGATCAAGCGACCGAGGGGGATCATTTCGTTAAACAGGTCACTTGTGCTTTTCACAATGGTTGCCCAGGCAATTATTTAATTGCTGTGGATATTATTGCCCAGGCAATCATAAGTCAACCTGATGAATTAGCTGATGACACGATTTGCTAAAGCGGCAATAAATAGCGCCGATAGCGGGGGCGAGACGGCGCTGGCGCGGCGGCAGAAGCAAGATAAGCGCTGGCAAGACCAACGGCATAAAAGCTATACTTGCGCCGGGAAACTTTTTTAATAGTGTAATATTAACAGGGCCTTAATTAATCATGATCGAACTCTTTAAAGCGATAGGGTTAGGGTTAGTGGTGATATTGCCGCTGGCAAACCCGCTCACTACCGTGGCCTTGTTCCTCGGGTTAGCGGGCAACATGAACAGCGCCGAGCGTAACCGACAATCGCTGATGGCTTCGGTGTATGTGTTCATTATTCTGATGGTCGCATGGTACGCCGGTCAGGTGGTCATGAGCACCTTTGGCATTTCGATACCCGGGCTGCGTATTGCCGGAGGGCTGATTGTCGCCTTTATCGGTTTTCGGATGCTTTTCCCGCAGCACAAAGCGCACGATTCGATGGAAGCGAAGATGAAATCGGAAGAGCTGGTCGATGAGCCGAGCGCCAATATCGCCTTCGTGCCGCTGGCTATGCCGAGTACGGCAGGTCCGGGGACCATTGCGATGATCATCAGCTCGGCGTCGACGGTGAAACACGGCGTTGATTTCCCCAACTGGGTGGTGCTGGTGGCGCCGCCGATTATCTTCGCCCTGGTAGGGATTATTCTGTGGGGCTGTCTGCGCAGCTCCGGGGCGATTATGCGTATGGTCGGGAAGGGCGGCATCGAGGCGATCTCCCGCCTGATGGGCTTCCTGCTGGTATGCATGGGCGTGCAGTTTATTATTAACGGGGTGCTGGAAATCATTACCACCTATCATGCCTGACGGGTAAACAGCCGATCAAAAAAGCCGGACAGCGTAGCGCTATCCGGCTTTTTTATTGCCGCTATCAGGAGTGGTGGGGCTGCTCTTCCAGCGACACCGGCCAGCGGCGGAAAATCATCACCGCCCAGACCAGCGCTACCAGCGCCGGAATGGCTCCGACGTAGCCGATAGAGGCCATCGACAGCTGGGTGCTCACCTGGCTACCGACCAGCGCGCCGGCGCCGATACCGATATTAAAGATCCCCGAGAACAGCGACATCGCAACGTCGGTTGCGTCCGGGGCCAGCGCCAGTACCTTAACCTGCATCCCGAGGCCGATAATCATAATCGCCACGCCCCAGAAGATGCTGAGCAGCATCAGGTGGTTGGCGTTTTGCGAGGCCGGCAGCAGCAGCAGCAGACAGGCCAGCAGCAGGCCAATCGCCATGTTAATCAGCCCCGAAGCGTGCTTATTGCCCATCTTGCCGAACAGCACGCTGCCGATAATCCCCGCGCCGCCGAGCACCAGCAGCAATACGGTGGCGAAATTACCGCTCATACCGGCCACCGTCTGCACAAACGGCTCAATGTAGCTGTACGCGGTGTAGTGCGCCGTCACCACGATAGCGGTCAGCAGATAGATGCTGAGCAGCGCCGGGCGGCGAAACAGCAGCGGCAGGCTTTTCAGCGAACCAGAGTGCTCGCTTGGCAGCTTCGGCAGCAGCTTGTAGAGACACACCAGCGTGACCAGCGCGCCAAGACCGATGACCAGGAAGGTGGTGCGCCAGCCGAAATACTGACCAACGATGCGGCCGATGGGAATACCAAAGACCATCGCCAGCGCGGTGCCGGTGGCGATCAGGCTCAGCGCCTGGGCGCGTTTTCCCGGCGGCGCCATGCGGATCGCCAGCGCCGAGGTAATGGACCAGAACACCGCGTGGGCGAAGGCGATACCGATACGGCTGATCACCAGCACGTTAAAGCTCCACGCAAAAAACGACAGCACGTGGCTGGCAATAAACAGAATAAACAGGCCGATCAGCAGGCGGCGGCGCTCCATCTGGCTGGTGAGCAGCATAAACGGCAGCGACATCAGGGCCACAACCCATGCGTAAATAGTCAGCATCATGCCGACCTGGGCGGTTTCCATCCCGAAGCTGCCGGCAATATCGGACAGCAGGCCGACCGGCGCGAATTCGGTGGTATTAAAGATAAAAGCGGCGATCGCCAGCGTGACTACCCGAAGCCACGCGACCCTGCGTGAAACCGTGTTTGTAATCATAGGTTTTGAACTGAGTGCTTAGAGGAAGAAGAGAAGGCGATCTTAAAACGATTGCTGCTGAAAATACAATCATTTTGTGATCTGCATCTCATTTTCCCGTTGCGGTGATAAACGAGCTAACAGATTAATTTCTCTCTGGATCGTGTGCACATCGCGCTTTTATGTCATGTTGAGGATAAGTAATAAAAAAGGACTATAGCGATGCAGGAAATTGATTTTTATCTGGTAGATGCTTTCAGCGATCGTAACTTTGGCGGTAACGCCGCGGCGGTATGCCCGCTCACAGAGTGGCTGCCTGACGAGACGCTGCTGAAAATGGCGCAGCAGCATAATCAGTCGGAGACCGCCTTCTTCGTGCGCACCGATGAAGGCTATGAGCTGCGCTGGTTCACCACGCAGTATGAGATAAACCTGTGCGGCCACGCGACGCTGGCGGCCTCGCACGTTATTTTTGAATACCTTGACCATCCGTCCGCCACGATTGTATTCAGCACCCGTTTTGTCGGCGAGCTGCGGGTGACGCGCAACGGCGACTGGCTGACTCTCGACTTCCCGGCGTGGTCGACGACGGAAGTTGCCAACCCGCCCGCCGAGCTGTTGGCCGGGCTGGGAATTAGCCACGCGCTGGAGGTGCGGGTCGGGCGTGACTATCTGGTGGTGCTGGCGGATCGTCAGCAGGTTGAGGCCGTCCGTCCGGACATGCACCAGCTCCAGCGGCTCGGCAAGATGGTCTGTATCAGCGCGGCGGACGAGGAGTACGACTTCGTTAGCCGTTTCTTCTGTCCCGGCGAGGGCGTAGCCGAAGATCCGGTCACCGGCTCGGCCCACAGCATGCTGATCCCTTACTGGGGCGAGAGGCTTGGCAAAACGCAGATGCAGGCGCGTCAGGTATCGGCCCGCGGCGGCGACCTGCGCTGTCAGTGGCAGGGCGAGCGGGTGCTGATTGGCGGTCAGGCGGTAACCTACCTGATTGGCAAAGTTGCTCTGCGCCAGGTCAACGCGTAAAAGAGCGCGCCGCTCAGGAAGGAGCGGCGCGATAAGTTAATGCTATGAACGACCGGCCTACGCGTGCGCTACAGTGGCTCAAAAAAAAGGAGCCAGCAATGTACACCATCGCCCCAACCTCGTTGTCCCATCCCGATCTGACCGCCCTGATTGCCCAACTGGATGCTTTTCAGGAATCACTCTATCCCGCAGAGAGCAACCACCTTGTCGACCTGAGCCAGCTAAAGGCGGAGTCGGTTATCGTGCTGCTGATCAGGGATGACAACCAGCAGGCGGTGGGCTGCGGAGCTATCGTCCTTGACGACGATGGCTTTGGCGAAATGAAGCGGGTGTTTATCGATCCTAATCATCGCGGGCAGATGCTGGGCGAACGGCTGCTGGAGGCGCTGGAAAGCGAGGCTCGCCGCCGCGACTGCCACACCGTGCGCCTCGAAACCGGCATTTACCAGCAGGCCGCCGTCAGGCTCTATACCCGCAGCGGCTATCAAACGCGCAGCCCCTTTGCCCCCTATCAGGAAGACCCGCTGAGTCTGTTTATGGAGAAACTGCTCGTTGCCGATCTTCGTTCAGCAGCGCTATAAACGCCTCCAGCTGGCGGGTTTTCGCCCCGCGCCGCCACACCAGCCAGGTCGTTAGCCAGCGCCACTCTTCGGCCAGCGGCCACGCGGAAACCTGATGATGGCCGGGCATGCTCTCCAGCATGCTGCGCGGGATCAGCGCCAGCCCGGCGCCGGCAATCACGCACGCCAGCATGCCGTGATAGGACTCCATCTCATGGATCCGCCCGGGGGTGGCGCGATCGGCGTGAAACCAGCTTTCAAAATGGCGCCGGTAGGAGCAGTTGGCGCGAAACGCGTAAACGTTGACGCCGTTCACCTCGCTGGCGCGCGTAATCGGCGCATGGCCCACGGGGGCGACGATCATCATCTCTTCCGGGAATACCGGCAGGCCTTCGAGGCCAGGGTGCACCAGCGGTCCGTCGATAAATGCCGCGCTCAGGGTGCCCTCCAGCACGCCGTCGATCATATTGCCGGAAGGGCCGGTTGACAGCGCCAGGTGGATTTTCGGGTAGCGCTGGTTATAGAGCGCCAGCGCTGAAGGGATCCTGACCGCGGCGGTACTCTCCAGCGACCCGAGCGAAAACAGCCCCTGCGGCTCATCGCCGGTCACCACCATTCTTGCCTCATCGACCAGCGCCAGGATCTGCTGGCTATAGCGCAGAAAGCTATGGCCGGCGGGAGAAAGGCGCAGGCGCTGGTTCTCGCGGATAAACAGCTCTACGCCGAGGTCGGCCTCCAGCTGGCGAATGCGGGTGGTGAGGTTCGAAGGGACGCGATGCACCTTCTGCGCGGCCTGGGTAATGCTGCCGGTGGCGGCGACGGCGTTGAACATCTCAAGCTGGGTCAGGTCCATAGTATTCTTCTTTTGTGAACGGGTTGCTTAATATTATTCATTTTCAATGAATGGAAGCGTAAGCCAGAATGAGGTCAGTTCGCAATCAACATTCGCCATCAATACAGAGAGAATAACGATGAATTTATCTGCAACTCATGCGGTTTCCGTGAACCCGACCACCGGTGAAATTGTGTCGTCTCTGCCCTGGGCTACTGAGCAAGAGGTCGATGCGGCGATTGGTCTTGCGGAGCAGGGCTATCGCCAGTGGCGCGCCGCCAGCGTAGGCCAGCGCGCCGATGCGCTGCGTCAGGTCGGCAGCGTCCTGCGCAGCCGGGCGGAAGAGATGGCGCAGATGATAAGCCTCGAGATGGGCAAGCCGATTGCCCAGGCCCGCGGCGAAGTGACCAAATCGGCCAATCTCTGCGACTGGTATGCCGAGCACGGTCCGGCAATGCTGGCAACCGAAGCTACCCAGGTCGAAGAGAATAAGGCCGTTATCGAATACCGCCCGCTGGGCGCCATTCTGGCGATTATGCCGTGGAACTTTCCCCTGTGGCAGGTCCTGCGCGGCGCGGTACCGATCCTGCTGGCGGGCAACAGCTATCTGCTCAAGCACGCGCCGAACGTGATGGGCAGCGCGGCGCTGATCGGCGATATCTTCGCTGAGGCCGGGCTGCCGGCCGGCGTATTTGGCTGGGTTAACGCCACCAATGACGGCGTATCGCAGACCATTAACGATCCGCGTATTGCCGCGGTGACGGTAACCGGCAGCGTGCGCGCCGGGAAGGCCATCGGCGCCCAGGCCGGTGCCGCGCTGAAGAAGTGCGTCCTCGAGCTGGGAGGGTCGGATCCGTTTATCGTGCTCAACGACGCCAGCCTCGACGAAGCGGTGAAGGCGGCGGTCATCGGACGCTACCAGAACACCGGGCAGGTGTGCGCGGCGGCGAAGCGCTTTATTGTTGAAGCCGGAATCGCCGCTGCGTTTAGCAAAAAATTCGTTGCCGCCGTTGAAGCGTTAAAAATGGGCGATCCGCGGGATGAGGCCAACTATCTTGGGCCGATGGCGCGTTTCGACCTGCGCGACGAGCTCCATCAGCAGGTGACGGCGACGCTGGCGGAAGGGGCGACCCTGCTGCTCGGCGGCGAAAAGCTTGCCGGTGCCGGTAACTACTATGCGCCGACGGTGCTGGGTAACGTGACCGCAGAAATGACCGGTTTCCGCCAGGAGCTATTTGGCCCGGTTGCCACCATCACCGTGGCTCGCGACGCCGCGCACGCCCTCGAACTGGCTAACGACAGCGAATTTGGCCTGTCGGCCACCGTCTTTACCGCCAGCGTCGAAGAGGCCGACCGCTTCTCCCGCCAGCTGGAGTGCGGCGGTGTCTTTATCAACGGCTACAGCGCCAGCGACGCGCGGGTGGCCTTTGGCGGCGTGAAGAAAAGCGGCTTCGGTCGTGAGCTCTCGCACTTTGGGCTGCATGAGTTCTGTAACGTGCAGACCGTATGGAAAGACCGCCGCTAATCGACGTTAGCGCCTGACGCCCGTCGCCGCGCTCTGCTATACTCGCAGCCCGAATTTGGATGTGGGCAAGGAGCCGGGTGTGGCGACGGTCATCAATAATGCAATGCTGGATGCAATTCTGGCAGAAATCAGGCCGCTGATTGGGCGCGGCAAGGTGGCGGACTACATTCCGGCGCTGGCCAGCGTGAGCGGCAATAAGCTTGGTATCGCGATCTGCACGGTTGACGGGCAGCACTATTTTGCCGGTGACGCCCATGAGCGTTTTTCCATTCAATCCATCTCTAAAGTGCTCAGTCTGGTGGTGGCGATGAACCACTATCAGGAGGAGGAGATCTGGCAGCGGGTGGGGAAAGATCCCTCCGGCCAGCCGTTTAACTCGCTCCTGCAGCTGGAAATCGAACAGGGAAAACCGCGCAATCCCTTTATTAACGCCGGAGCGCTGGTGGTGTGCGATATGCTGCAAAGCCGCCTCAGCGCGCCGCGCCAGCGGATGCTGGAAATTGTCCGACGCCTGAGCGGCGTGGCGGATATCGCCTACGACCCGCTGGTGGCGCGCTCCGAGTTTGAGCATTCGGCGCGCAATGCGGCGATTGCCTGGCTCATGAAGTCCTTCGGCAATTTTCATAACGACGTCGCGACGGTGCTGCAAAACTATTTCCACTACTGTTCGCTGGAGATGAGCTGCGTTGAGCTGGCGCGGACCTTTCTGTTCCTCGCCGATCGCGGCATGGCGCCGCATCTCGATACGCCGGTGATCGCACCGATTCAGTCGCGCCAGGTCAATGCCCTGATGATGACCAGCGGGATGTATCAAAACGCCGGGGAGTTTGCCTGGCGCGTCGGGCTGCCGGCAAAATCGGGCGTAGGCGGCGGGATTGTGGCGATCGTTCCCCAGGAGATGGCCATTGCGGTATGGAGCCCGGAGCTGGACCAGGCCGGAAATTCGCTGGCCGGGATCGCGGTGCTGGAGAAACTCACGCAGAAGGTGGGAAGGTCGGTATTCTGATGGATACGTTCAACGGTTTATTTAGCCGGCTGCAGCGGTCGGCCTTTCGCTCCCGCTTTAAGCTGGGAATAAAAGAGCGGCAATACTGTTTCGATAAAGGCGCGGAGACGATTGACCAGCACGCGGCGGATTTTATTGCCCGCCGACTGGCACCGGCGAATATCCCGAATGACGGCAAGCAAACGCCGATGCGCGGTCATCCGGTATTTATCGCCCAGCACGCCACCGCCACCTGCTGTCGCGGCTGCCTCGAAAAGTGGCACGCGATCCCGCCAGGCCGGGCGCTGAGCGCCGACGAGCAGCGCTACGTTGTGCAGGTTATTCACCATTGGCTGGTGCTGCAGATGAATTCTCCCGGCCATTGATAGTGAGCAACAATCAGGCATATGTATGCCTGATAAATATTCTCATGCTATGATAATCCGCTAACTAATTATTAACATAATAATTGCCTGAAACAATTAGACGGATAATTACTGAATGTCTTCACTGTCGATTCGGTCATTCACGCTGTTTCGTGAGGAGCAGCCCGTGCGTGATGCGCTGGTGTTATTCACGTTAACGCTGCTGCTTCATTTCTTTGGCGCCATGCTGCGCCTGGTGCAGGAACTTTCGTTTTTCTGGCCGCTGAATGCCGTGATGGCAGGGATCTTCGCGCGTTACGTCTGGCTAAACCGCAGCTATTTTTACGCGGTTTGCTTTGCCGCGATGCTGGTTTATGACGGCTTAACCTCGCGCTGGGGAATGGGCTTTGCTTCGCTGCTGATTAATTTCTCCAATATTGTCTTTATTGTGACCCTGGCACAGCTGGTGCTGTGGGATAAACGACGCGCTGATTCTATGCCCGGGCCAATTAATGCGCTGAGCCTGTTTTGCTATTGCCTACTGGCGGCGCTGCTGTGCGCAGCCGTCGGCGCGCTGGGTTCGGTGGACGTCGAGCGCGCCACCTTTATTCCTCAGCTGGCGGACTGGTTTAGCGAGCAGTTCTCGACCGCGGTGCTGATCCTGCCGTTTATTCTGACGCTGACGCTGCCTTCCGCGCTCGGCACCTTCCGTTTCCGCCAGCTTCTGCCGGTTATCGCGCTGGTACTGTCTATTATTCTCGGGGTTAGCGTGGGCGGAGCAGGGAGCATTACCTTCCCGCTGCCGGCGCTGATCTGGTGCGCCATTCGCTATCCGCTGCCGCTGACCTGCCTGCTGACGTTTATAACCGGCATCAGCGAAATTCTGCTGGTGGCAAACTCACTGATTCATCTCTCTCCCGACGCGCGGATGCAGCCGTGGCAGCTCTTCTCCACCCGTCTTGGCATCGCCGCGATGCTGATTAGCCCGGTGATCGTCGCCTCGAGCGTGGAAGCCATTAATAACCTGGTGAAACAGCTGGCGCTGCGCGCCGATTTTGATTTCCAGACGCGCGTTTACTCGCGCTCCGGACTCGGCGAGGCGCTGAAGCGGCAGCCGCTGGCGGAAGGGCAGCTATTGACCGTAATGGTGCTGGATATTGACGGCTTTAAGCGGGTCAACGACAGCTGGGGGCACGAGTGCGGCGATTGCGTTCTCGCGCAGTTTGCCCAGCAGGTGCGCCAGCTGGCGGGCGAGCAGGGAATGGTGGCGCGCATCGGCGGGGAGGAGTTCGCCGTGGCGACCCTGACCTCATCGATGCAGGAGAGCCAGGCGCTGGCGGAGAAAATCCGCCAGGGCGTTGAGGCGCAGACCTTTGTCTGGGGACAGAATCAGATCCGCCTGACCGTGAGCATGGGGCTGGAGTCTCGTCCGGTAGGAAACGAGCGGATAACCGAGCTCTTTAATCAGCTGCTGATGGCCGCCGACGACTATCTGGTGAGCGCCAAGAAAGCGGGGCGCAATCGCGTTTGTACCCCCGGACTGGCCTGAAGGCGGTAATAAGAAAAAACGATAGTGATTTTGCTTGTGTTAAATTTAGGTTAAAAACATAGTGATGTGGTCAATTTTAAGGAACTTATCATGACCACATCCTTTTCCCTGCGCACGCTCTCGCGTGAAGAAATCCTCGACCAGATTCAACCGTTAACCGACATTCTGACCAGCTGCGTGAACGGCGGAGCGTCGGTCAGCTTTATGCTGCCCTTCTCCGCGCAAACGGCCAGCGACTTCTGGCAGCGGACGGCGCAAAGCGTTGCCGCCGGAGAGCGTATTGTGGTGGTGGCAGAAAATGAACGTCATCAGATTGTCGGTACCGTCCAGCTTATTGTCAGCCAGCCGGAAAACCAGCCACACCGTGCGGACGTGGCTAAACTTTTGGTTCACCAAAATGCCAGGCGGCAGGGGCTTGCCAACGCGCTGATGAACTATCTGGAGGAGGTCGCCCGCGACCAGGGCAAATCTGTGCTGGTGCTGGATACCGCAACAGGCAGCGGCGCCGAGCGCTTCTACGTTCAGTGCGGCTGGGAAAAAGCCGGGGAAATTCCACGCTATGCGCTGATGCCGGACGGAAAGATGACCGCCACCTCGTTGTTCTATAAGTTCCTGCAATAACCGCCGATGGTTTGATCAAAACGGGGTTTTAGTCGTAGAGAAAGCTGATAAGTTATTACACCAATTACCCAGGTTGTATGACTACTCTATGAGGGAACCCATTGTGAAAGCACTAAATCGTCGCGATTTTCCCGGCGCGCAGTATCCTGAACGCGTTATCCAGTTCGGCGAAGGTAACTTCTTACGCGCCTTTATCGACTGGCAGGTCGATCTGCTCAATGAGCATACCGACCTGAACGCCGGCGTCGTCATCGTGCGCCCCATTGAGAGCGAGTTCCCGCCGTCGCTGAGCGTACAGGACGGCCTCTATACCACGATTATTCGCGGGCTGAACGAGAAGGGCGAGGCGGTTAGCGATGCGCGCATGATCCGCAGCATTACCCGGGAAATCAGCGTCTATGCGGACTATGCCGAATACCTGCGCCTGGCGCACAACCCGGATATCCGCTTTGTGTTTTCCAATACCACCGAAGCGGGTATCAGCTACCATGCGGGAGACCGCTTTGACGATGCCCCGGCGGTAAGCTATCCGGCTAAGCTGACGCGCCTGCTGTTTGAGCGCTACAGCTGCTTCTCCGGCGCCAGCGATAAAGGCTGGGTCATTATTCCCTGTGAGCTTATCGACTATAACGGCGAAGCCCTGCGCGAGCTGGTTCTGCGCTACGCCAAAGAGTGGGCGCTGCCGGAAGCCTTTAGCGCCTGGCTGGATGAGGCGAATACCTTCTGCTCAACGCTGGTGGACCGCATCGTCACCGGCTATCCGCGCGATGAAGCGCTGCAAATCGAACAGCAGCTCGGCTACAAAGACGCCTTCCTGGCGACCGCCGAGCACTTCTATCTCTTCGTTATTCAAGGGCCTAAATCGCTGGCTGCGGAGCTGCGCCTCGATAAGCTGGCGCTTAACGTCCTGATTGTCGACGATATTAAGCCCTACAAAGAGCGTAAAGTGGCGATTCTCAACGGCGCGCATACCGCGCTGGTGCCGGTTGCCTTCCTGGCAGGGCTGGATACCGTCGGGGAAGCGATGAACGATAGCCAGATCTGCTCGTTCGTCGAAAAGGCGATTTACGAGGAAATTATTCCGCAGCTGGATTTACCCCGCGAAGAGCTGGAGACTTTCGCCAGCGCGGTAACCGGGCGCTTCCGCAACCCCTATATTAAGCATCAGCTGCTGTCGATTGCGCTCAACGGCATGACGAAATACCGCACCCGCATTCTGCCGCAGCTGCTGACGGGGCAGGCGAAAAACGGTAAACTAGCCCCCCGGCTGACCTTCGCGCTGGCGGCTTTAATGGCGTTCTATCGCGGCGAGCGCAATGAGCAAAACTATCCGCTGCAGGACGATGCCGAATGGATGGAGCGCTACCGGGCGCTGTGGTCCGCGCATCGTGACGCGCAGCTGAGCAGCAGCGAGCTGGTGAAAGCGGTGCTGTCGGTCGAGGCGCACTGGCAGCAGGATTTGAGCCAGGTTCCCGGCCTGGTGGAGCAGGTAACCCTCGACCTCGATGCCATCCTGCTCAAAGGCATGCGCGAGGCGGTTAAGCCGCTCTGCTGATATCCCGTTCAAAACGTTGACCCGGCGATTGCCGGGTTATTTATCCCCTTAAAATAGTTACAACATACATTAGGTCGCCGATAAAATTGAGCGAGCAGACCTGATGCTTCTGCGCCGCTTCGTTCCGCAGAACGGGAAATGGCGCATTCTCCGCGCCTGAATCCGAGGGCGCGGTCTCCTCCTGATGCTGAAAACTAGCGTAAATGTGCAAATTCACGGCCTCGATCGCGTTCCGGGACGCCCTGACGCCGCGGCTCATCTATAAATGGGCCTCAATTCAGCACAGCAGGAGTCATCATGATGTTCAGAAGAGGGTTTCTTTTATTACCGGCTTTACTTATCTGTATCCAGGTTCACGCCGATCCGGGGTTTCGCCAGCTGGCGTTGACCGACCCGCAGGGGAAAAGCCTGGACGTGGCGGTATGGTATCCAACGTCTGCAGAAGGAAAGACGGAAAATGTCGGCGCCAATCCCGCGTTCGAAGGGGTCGCCGTTATCCGTAATGCGCCTGCGCGGCCCGGAGCGCACCCTCTGCTGGTTATCTCTCACGGCTATAACGGCAACTGGCGCAATTTATCGTGGATAGCGGCGGCCATGGCCGCGCAGGGATATATTGTCGCGGCGCCGGACCACCCCGGAACCACCACCTTTAATCAGGATCCGCGCGACGCGAAGCGCCTGTGGCGACGTCCGCAGGATCTCAGCCAGGTGATTGACTTCACTCTGCGCTCTTCCTCGCTGGTCGGGGAGGTAGACGCCGGTCGAATTGCCGCTTTAGGTCACTCTCTCGGCGGATGGACGGTGATGTCGCTGGCGGGAGCCCGCTTCGATTCCGCCCGCATGCTGAGCGACTGCCGGCACCATGCGCAGCGAGGCGACTGCCGGCTAACGCAAAAGCTCGGTATCGATGGCGCCCGCTCGCAGGATGCGCGCTTTGCGGACCTCAGGGATGCCAGAATCAAGGCGGTGGTCTCTCTGGATCTCGGCTTCGCCCCCGGCTTTACTCCGCAGAGCCTGCGCGCGCTCGGCATTCCGATACTGATCCTTGCGGCCCAGGCGGACAAGCTCGCGGACCTCAATGCCGGGCAGGAGTCAGGCTATCTTGCGGCCAACCTGGATCCGCAGCGCAGGCAGTATGAGGTCGTTGAAGGCGCCACTCATTTCAGCTTCATGCAGCTGTGCAAGCCTGGCGCCGAGGCGCTTATTGAGGAGGAGACGCCCGGTGACGGCATCGTTTGTCGCGACGGTAGCGGAGGAGACCGCGCCGCTATTCACCAGGCGCTGATACCTAAGATCGGCAGATTTCTTAATTCGGCACTGGATTACCGCCCGCCTGCTGACGAAACGAAGTAGGCGACAGGCCGCAAATGCGCTGAAACTCGCGGTTAAAATTGGACTTGGTGGTAAATCCGCACTCGAACATGATTTCGGTAACGGGCAGCGGGGTGCTGAGCAGCAGCGCCTGTGCCCGTTCAATCCTTAAACCGTTAATCCACTGCGAGACGTTACACTGGCTGATAGCATTGACCGCCCCTGAGAGCTGGCGTGCGGGGATCCCGGTTTTTCTGGCGAGAAGGCTCAGCGTCAGGTCGGGATTGAGATAGAGCTCCGTCTCCCGCACCTGCTTCTCGAGGCCGGCGTAAACGTTTGCCAGCTCTTCCGCTGGCGGCGCGGCCCGCGTCGGGAGCGCGGCTTTACTCTCAGCTTGCGCAACCGCAGCTGGCCGTCCGGCGATGACGATAGCCGCCGCAATCAGCGGAAGGAGGGCGGCCTGAAAACCCATCACGATCGCCGGCGCCAGCCTGCCGCCGGTCAGGCTGAAGTCAAACGTCACGGCAAGATCGGTCAGCGCCGATAGACAGAGAAAACAGCCGGCAAAAAAGGCCATTTTCGTGGTCTGCGGCGACTCGCTGAGACGGCTGAGGGTGAAGCGGTGCTCCCCGCGCCATGCGAGGCGCAGCAGGCTGCACCCGTAGCCGGCAAAAAGTAAAAACAGGACCGGATCCGTCGCCGGCGGCCAAACAATCCTGATAATGAGAGCGAGAGCGGCGGGGGCGAACAGCAGCAGCAGGTGACGCCGCCGGCCGATCTCCGTCAGCGAGACAAAACAGTGCCAGGCCAGCGGCGGCAGCATTATGGCCAGCCCGGACTGGATATTGCGCAGGATGCTGGATTCATATTCCCAGCGCAGCGTGCTGACGGCAACCAGCACGATACAGGCAAGCACGAAACGCAGAGTGCCCGCGTGGCGCTGTTTTTGCGCAAACAGGGCCGTTGCCAGCAGGATAAGCAGGGCGGATAAGGTAATAAGCGGAAAAGGAACTGAAAGCATGTCAGCCGGACCAGAACGGAAAGTTAGCAGGAATGATTACCGGGAATAGTTACACATATCCCGGCGGGCTGTCGCCTCCGACGTGCTGTTCTGCAGGCAGGCGTTTATTGAGAATTTATTCCCGAGTGCTGGAGGCTCTGACCTTTAGCCGGCCGGCCAGCATCACGTGCGTCGCCGCATCTTCCTGATTACACAGATACTCCACCGCCAGTCGCCCTAATTCGCTGTAGGGCAGCTGAATACTGGTGAGCGGCGGGGTGAGTTGTTCCGATATTTTCTGATCGTCGTATCCCGCCAGCAGGATATCCTGCGGTAGCCGGACGCCGTTGACCGCCAGCGCCTGATAGCAGCCGATCGCCAGCCAGTCGCTGGCGCAGAATATGGCGTCCGGGCGATCCTGCTGCTCCAGTAGAGAGCAGGTGGCGGTGAAGGACTCGCTGAACTGCCAGTTGGTCCGTCGCACCAGGCGCTCATCGTACGCCTGTCCGGCCTGCTCCAGCGCCGCCTGATACCCCGCCAGCCGCTGGCGGGTTGCCTCCATCCAGCTTTCACCGGTGATGTGCGCAATGCGCGTCGCGCCCATGGAGATCAGATGACGGGTCACCTGAAACGCGTTGGCGTAGTCGTCGGGAACAAACGAAGGCAGCAGCGGCGAATCCGGGTCGCGCTGGTTGAGCAGGACCAGCGGCAGGCGGGTGCAGTCCTGAAAATCGGTCATATCTACAAGCGTGGTCACCGGGGAGGCGAGAATAATGCCGATACAGTTACGCTGTTCCAGCTGACGAATAATATTAATCGCCAGCTCGACGTCGTCGCCGTAGTCATAGACGGTCAGCAGCACTTCATTGCGCCAGGCCGCTTCCCGCGCCTGGCTGATGGCGTCGATAAAGGGATCGTAGCTTTGCAGGGTGCTGACCAGCAGCGCCACTTCTTCCTGATTTCGCGGGGCGTGAATCGCCGGAAGGCGGTCGTAGCCGAGCTCGGTCGCGACGGCGATCACCCGCTGACGGGTCTCCTCGCTCAGCTTGATATTCCGGGACTGATTAAGGACCAACGATACCGTTGCCTGTGACACACCCGCCGTACGGGCGATATCGTTCATTGTGACTTTGTTTTTCCGCTTCATCATCCCTCTCCCCTTGAGAAACCGCATTATACCTTAACGACCCGGCACATAGGCAGACTAAAGCGCTGCCGTTGACCTTTCCTGCGGCTCATCGGGCACGGTTTGTGACCCTCATCGCTTTTAGCAGCCACAGGAGTATTTTCGCCACCGAGGGCCGGCAGTGGCAAATTGCGCCGGTAGCGCTTGAAGTAATCGTCTTCGAGGAAAATAATGGCCTATTCACATTGAGGTGGGAGAGTACGATGGTCATCAATATTCGCGAGCTGCAGCCGCAGGACAAGTTGCAGTGGCTAGGGTTGTGGGAGGGCTACACCTGTTTTTACGGCAGCCCGCAGCCTGACGATGTGACGCAATACACCTGGCAACGCCTGCTGGACGGCGCATCTCCGGTTATCGGCCGGGCGGCGGTCGTCGACGGCCGGGTGGTTGGCTTCGCTATTTGCGTCCTTCACGAAGGAACATGGGTGAAAACGCCCGTTTGCTATCTGGAAGATCTGTTCGTTGACCCGGCAATGCGCGGACGCGGAGTCGCCAGAGCGCTGGTGCAGGCGCTGCATGCGGAAGGGAAAGCGAAAGGGTGGTCGCGCCTCTACTGGCATACGCGTGCTGATAATCCCGCCCGTAAGCTGTATGATGAGTTCACCCCGGCGGATGAGTATGTCCGCTATCGGGTAATGCTCTAAGCCGCCAGCGATAAGCAGTTGTTAAGATTTTCCCTGTCTAATAGCGGAAAACGACTCAGGAGAATCAAAAATGGAAAAACGCATCGAGACGACCGTTAATTTGATCATCTTTCTTTCACTGCTGGCTACCGCCTGGGATCTCTCCCTGGTGCACCATCTCCCCTGGTAAATCCGGCAGTACGGCGCCCGCTGCGGCGCCGTTAGTTAGCCCTCAACCTGTCCCGCCAGCATCTCACCGCGGCTAAAGCTCCAGTCGTCGGTATGATTAAACTGAATCACCACCATCACGTCATCGGGGGCAATGCCGAGCTCTGCCTGCAGCCGGTCGCACAGTCGTCGATAGAGGCGCTTTTTCTGCTGCGCGCTGCGCGGCTTGCCGGCAAAAATATGAAACAGCACAAAGTCTGCGCTGCGCCCACCGCTGAGGTAGTGCGGATCGACGATGCGCCGGGCGTCGGGCAGAACGTCGATAAACTGAAATTTATCCGCCACGGGGACCGCAAACTCGTCCACCAGAGTTTGATGAAATAGCGCGGAAAGCCGCGCAGTCCACTCATCGTCATAGCCGGCACGAATCGTTATTCGGGTCAAAGGCATGCTGAATCCTCCGGCGGTATGCAGGAGAGCGCGGTGACGGCCGCGGGCCAGCCGGCATAAAAGGCCAGGTGGGTGAAGACCTCGGTTATTTCAGCGCGGGTCAGGCCGTTGCTCGCCGCGAAATCAATATGCCACGGCAGCTGTTTTTCTCTGCCCAGCGCCGTCAGGGCGGCAAGGGTGATCAGGCTTCTCTCTCGCGGCGACAGCTCGCTGCGGGCCCAGATATCGCCGAAAAGCACCTCTTCGGTCAGCTGGGCGAGCTTCGGCGCGATCCCGGCCAGGTTATTGCGGTTAGGTGATGCCATCGTTCATATCTCCGGTTGTCATAAGAGGATGAACAGAGAGTGGCACAGGGAAATACTTCTTAATATCGCAACATTTTTGATAATCAATCCTGAAAATCGGGATGATTGGCGATGCAGGCCGGGCGACATTGCGCGCGCCCGGCAGACGCTATCAGCCAGCGGCCCGGCGTCGGGCGACGATAAACAGGCGAGGGAACAGCAGTAGTACTTTCCCGTTACACTGTAACGGATAGTGTTCCTGCAGCAGCGTCAGATAGCGGTTGAGAAAGGCGTCGCGCTGGCTGTCGTCGAGGCGCTGCAGGTAAGGACGCAGCCCCGTCGACTGCAGCCAGTCAATAATCGCCTGATGAGAATCGAGCTGATGGTAATAGGTGGTGCGCCAGATATCGACCTCGCAGCCGCTGGCCGTCAGGATGTCGTAGTACTGCCGGGCGGTGGGAAGCGGGTGGCGTCCGCTCTCCGGATGCCCAAGCTCCTGAGCGACCTGACGCATCAAAGTATGTGACGGCTCCTGCCAGTTATCCGGCATCTGCACCGCCAGAATGCCGTTATCCGCCAGCTGCGCAACGAGCTGCGGGAACAGCGTCTGGTGGTCGGTAAGCCACTGCAGGGAGGCGTTGGCGTAAATCACATCCGCCGCACGCTCGGGCCGGTACTCGCGGATATCGGCGGTGACGAAATGACACGCCGGCAGCGCCCGGGAGGCCTCTTCCAGCATCGCCGGCGAATTATCCACGCCGATCACCGTCGCTGTGGGCCAGGCATGATGCAGCAGCGCGGTACTGTTCCCCGGCCCGCAGCCAAGGTCCACGGCGAGGGTAACGGGATGGTGGACGATACGGGCGAGCAGTTCGGCTGCGGGGCGCGTACGCTCGGCGCCGAACTGTAGGTATAACGAGGGATTCCAGTCTGCCATTGATGACTCCGGGTTAGATAAACTCGTTCATCAGCATAGATGGCATTGACCGTGGGTAAAATGATTTTACCCATTTTTATGCTTTACGTGACACCGTCACGTAAAGCGGCGGCGGGTGAAAGCCTTACGTGCGTTCGCCGGCTTAATCGGCGTCCTTTAGCGACTCCGCGCGTTTAGCGGTGGCATAGACAAAATCCAGCATCGGCTCAAGATCGGTATCGTATCCGGCCTGGATTATTTTCCCCCGCAGCCACTCAATCTCGCTGGTAATATCCGGGTGGAAAATATTGTTGTCCTGCGCTTTACGCAGCCATTTCAGCAGGAAGTTATTTTTTCCTCTGATCCCGCCCGCTTTCTTAGATTTTCCGTGTATTTTCAGCGCGATTAATATGCAGTAATAGAAATGAACCCGCTGATTAAAACTTTGATGCATGTATGTATTTCCCGCCAGACTCAGGAATTCACCGTCGAGGTCAGTGATTCGGATTGGCCATGATAACGGGCACGGATCGTTTATTATTCGATCTCTGATATCTCACCCGTATCGCCAGTACGCCCGTTGCCGGGCGTTGAGCGGATGGTGTCACGGATGCCGAATAACAGTCAATTCTTGATTACTTTTTTACCTTTTTCGGCGGGGCGGCCCGCCGAATACAATTCCTCAGGCCCGCCGCAAAGCGGCGCGTTGTTGCAGGTATACGCGGAATATCAAGATAAATGCCATCACCACAACCGCCGCCGCCAGCAGATAAATAGTTCCCAGGCTGTAATACCCGGCAACCCAGCCGGCAACGGGGCCGGTCAGGCCGAGAGCCAGATCGAGGAACGCCGAGTAGGTGCCCAGCGCAGTACCCTGGTTCTGCTCCTCAACCTGTTTCACCGCCTCGACGCCCAGCGCCGGGAAGACCAGCGAGAAACCGGAGCCGGTCAGGAACGCGCCGATCCCGGCCACCCACGCAGACGAAGCCTGCCAGATAATCAGCAGGCCGATGCACTCGATAACAAAGCAGGCCAGCGACACCGGCACGCCGCCGTAGCGGGTGATGGTGTTGCCGAGCACCAGACGAATGCAGATGAAACCGACGCTGAACAGCGACAGCGTAAACGCCGCGCCCTGCCAGTCGTGGGCGGAGAAGTAGAGGGTAATGAAGGTGGCTATCACCCCGAAGCCTACCGTCCCCAGCGCCAGCCCCAGGCCGTAGGGCCAGATTTTGCGCACCACCACGTGAAAGGGCGCGCGAACCCCGCCGCTAACGCTGACGTCCTGGCGCGTGCGGGCAAAAAGCAGCCCGATAAAGGCCACCGCCACCACCACCACGGCAAAACCGCTAATGCCAAAATAGCCGTTGAGCAGCACCCCCAGCGGGGCGCCAACCGCCATCGCTACGTAGGTGGCGACCCCGTTCCAGGAGATAACCCGGGAAGTATGGATCGCGCCGACGGTTTTAATTCCCCACAGCGTCGCCCCGGTGGCGGTAAAGCTCTCGCCCACGCCGAGGAAGATTCGGCCAACCAGCAGCGCGGCCACCGCCAGCAGCGGAACGGATTGCAGCAGCACCGCAGCCAGCGTAAAGACCCCGCTCAGCAGGCAGCAGACGATCCCGAGGCTGACGACTTTTTTCGGTCCCCAGATATCGGCGTAGCGCCCGGCGTGCGGCCGGCTGAGCAGGGTGGCGATGTACTGCAGACTGATCACCACGCCGGCAATAAAGGTGCTATAGCCGAGCTGATAGTGAATGTAGCCGGGTAAAACGGCGAGCGGCAGGCCGATCGACAGATAGCAAATGCAGGTAAAAACCACGATCGAAATGATGCGTAGGTTGAGCTGAGTCTGAGTGGCAGCAGGTGTCATAACGTCAGGTATTTAAAACAAAAGGGGGACTAGCATAGCGCAGACCCTGCGGCCAGCACGAGCCCAGGATGTGATTTCCGCACGTTTCACTTAAACCGCCGCAAGATGAAATTTATGCCGTTGCCGCTGCCGCCAAATTTCTCCAGAATCCACTCTTTCGGAGAAAGAAAATGTCCGTCACCGATTCCCTTCTTGCCTTTTCATTCGCTGCGCTGCTCCTGACGTTAACCCCGGGCCTCGATACCGCCCTCATTCTACGAACCTCCGCCGCGGAAGGCGGTAAAAAAGCCTTTCAGGCCGCGCTGGGTATCGACGCGGGATGCCTGATCTGGGGGGCGCTGGTCGCCCTGGGCTTAGGCGCGCTGCTGGCGGCATCGGAGCTGGCCTACAGCCTGTTAAAATGGTGCGGCGCCGCCTGGCTGTGCTGGCTGGGCCTGCAGCTGATCCTCCGGCCGCGTCGCGCCTTTGATGCCGGAACGGCGGCGCCCGCTGCCGGTAACTGGTTCTTAAGGGGGATGTTAGGCAACGTGCTGAACCCTAAAATGGGCGTCTTCTACGTCTCGTTTCTGCCGCAGTTTATCCCGAGCGGTCACTCCCCGGTGGTCTGGACCTTCCTGCTGGTCGGCATCCACGTGCTGCTGGGCACCCTGTGGTCCTTAACCCTGATTATGGCTACCCGCTATGCGTCGGGCCTGCTGAAGGCGCCGGGATTTATCCCGTGGATGGACCGGGCAACGGGCGGCGTATTTATGCTCTTCGCCGCGCGGCTGGCGCTCAGCAGCCGCCAGGCCATTTGCTGGTCTGATTGCCTGGGCAGCGGGGCCAATTCGCGGTATATATCTCATCTCGTATATCAACGTCCAGGAGGGAGTATGACAGCCGATTTAGCCGGAATTGAGGTGCTGTTCGTCGCCGGGTTTGGGCCCGTTACCCGCAGCGCCGAAAGCAGCCGATCGTTTTACGCCGAGGCGCTGGGTTTGCCTTTGAAGGCGATGGAGGGTAACCCCGACTACCTGCTCACGGAGCAGGACGCGCTGGCCGGGGTGAAGCACTTTGCGCTGTGGCCGCTGGAGCAGGCGGCGCAATCATGTTTTGGCGTTGACCGCTGGCCGGCGGATCTCCCGCAGCCCCAGGCCTGGATCGAGTTTGAGGTGCGCGATATTCAGGCGGCCAGCGACGGCCTGCTGGCGAAGGGTTACCGCCTGCTTATCGCCAACCGCGTGGAGCCGTGGGGGCAGACGGTGACGCGTCTGCTGAGTCCGGAAGGGCTGCTGACCGGCATCACCATCACGCCGTGGCTGCGCGGCGAGTAGATGCTTTCCGTCCTTGCCTCTGCTGCACGACGGCTTGCGCCGGCAGCGGAGGCGGGGCGTTTCCCACTTAATATCCTGCATATTTCGTTGACCGACGAAGCATTTCCCGGCGTTTTCCTCTAGTTTCCCGTTCTGACGATCCGCGGCGCCGATCCAACGCCGCTTGCCTGTCCGTCAATTTATAATCATACTAATTTGAGAATTTAAAATATAAATAATTCTCTATTTGAGATTAATTATTGAAAGGAGTGCGCAACGTGACTGAATACAGGCCAGAACTGAAGGCTTTCCTGCTGGCGCTGGCCGGTTCGGTGGTGCTGATCGTCGGGATGGGGTACGGGCGCTTTGCCTTTACCGGGATCCTGCCGCTGATGCTGGATGAGCATATTTTAACCCTGCGTGAAGGCAATCTCGCGGCCTCGGCGAACTACGCGGGCTATCTGCTGGGGGCGCTGATGCTGGCGAAGGCCAGGCCGGGCGATGCGAAGTGGTTAAACCTCGCGTCGGTACTCTTAACCCTGCTGTGTCTGGCGGCGCTCGGCTGGCTACGCTCGCCGCTGGCCATTATTGCGGTCAGGGGCGCTGCCGGCGTGCTGAGCGCGGTCACCCTGATCGCCGCCTCGCTGTGGCTGCTGCAGCATATGAAGCATCACAACGGCGCGCCGATCCTCTATTCGGGCGTCGGAATGGGCATTTTTCTCTCGGCGGAGTTTATTTCGCTCGCCAAAAGCCACGCCTTGACCAGCCAGCAGATCTGGCTGATCTGCGCCGCCAGCGCCGCGCTCCTGTTTTTGCTGGTCCTGCGCCTGCTGCTCAGCCCGTCGGACTACCTCGTGGACTGGAAACCGACGGTATCGGCTCAGGCAGCAGGTGCAGAAGGCCAGCGCGGAGAAGCATGGAAGCTATTGATTATCTACGGCTTAGCCGGATTCGGCTATATCATCACCGCGACCTATCTGCCGCTGTTTCTCTCCGGCTCGCTCACCGATATCGACCCGGTGCAGCTGTGGGCGCTGTTTGGCCTGGCGGCGGTTCCGTCCTGCTTTGTCTGGCACCGGCTGGCGCTTAAGCTCGGCTACCGGCGGGCGTTTACCCTCAACCTGATGGTGCAGGCGACCGGCGTGATCCTCCCCGCCTGGAGCCACTCCCTGGCGTTTTGCATGCTGAGCGCTCTGCTGGTTGGCTTCACCTTTATGGGCACCGTGACCCTGGCGCTGCCGGAAGGCAGGCGCCTGAATCACCTGGTGACGTTCAATATGATCGCCGCCATGACCGCCACTTACGGCATCGGGCAGATTATCGGCCCGCTGGCGGCCGGCGTTCTGCACGCGCTGACCGGCTCCTTCAACGCCGCTCTCGGCGCCGCGGGCGGGGCGCTGTTCGTGGCTGCCGTACTGGTGACGCTCGGCAAACCCGCCGGGCAAAGGCGGGAGCGCTAAATATCGGCCGCCAGCAGCAGCAGCTGGCGCATGGCATCCAGCGCCGGCGAAGCGTAGCCTTTGCGCCACACCAGCTGGGTTATCGCCGTGCCGACCGGCTGCGTCTCGCAGCCTTCGGGTAGCGTCATGAGCGCCAGCACGCTCTGCGGCACGATCCCGGCATATCCCCCCGAGGCAATGCAGGCAATCACGGCGTGATACGAGCCGATCTCCTGGACTTCAACGTTTTTCACGGCGGATAAAAATGCTTCCCCGCGCTGGCGATAGCTGCAGCCCTGGGCAAACGCCGCCAGCCTGAACGCTTCCTGTCCGGCAGGGGTTATCAATACCAGCTCCTCGGCAAAGAGAGGCAGATACTCCAGCGCCGCCGGACACTCCGGCTCGCCGCTGGCGTCCGGCGGCAGGCTCACCAGCGCGCAGTCGAGCGCAGCGCTCAGCACGTGTTCGACCAGCTGCCGGGTAGGCATGGTTTGCAGGGTGAGGGCGACCGCCGGGCACTGCTGATGAAAGCGCGGCAGAATTGAGGTTAAGCGGCTGGCGGCAGCGGCCTCCATCGCCCCCATCCGCAGGCTCCCGGCGGGCTGCGTCGGATGCAGCGCCTGCTTCGCCTCTTCGGCCAGGCTGAGGATCCGCAGCGTATAGTCAAGAAAGCGCTCCCCGGCGGCGGAGAGCAGCATCTTTTTATTACCGCGCACGAACAGCTCGACGTCGAGCTCCTCCTCAAGCTGCTGGATGCGCGTGGTGATGTTCGATTGCGCGCGTCCCAGCCTCTTAGCCGCCCGGGTGACGCTGTGCTCCTGGGCGACAATTTTAAAGATTTCCAGCGTGCTGTGGTTCATGTTTTTCTTCTAAATATGGAATTAATATTGATCTTAGCATCTCGAAAAGAGATGTTAAGCACTGAATATCACAAATCTACGCAGGATCAATCATGAGCAACCGCCTGTTGCAGCAGCTTGATATCGTTTATCCCATTATACAGGCCCCGATGGCCGGCGTGTCCACGCCCGAGCTGGCGGCGGCGGTCAGCAACGCCGGCGGCCTGGGCTCGCTGGGATTGGGCGCCTCTTCGGTTTCTCAGGCGCGGGCGCTGATCGACAAAACGCGGCGGCTCACCGACAGAGCGTTTAACGTGAACCTTTTTTGCCACCTTCCGGCACCCAGAGACGAGCAGGTTGAAGCCAGGTGGCTTGAGCGGCTGCGTCCGGCTTTTGCCCACGCGGGGAGCCAGCCGCCGGCGGCGTTGACGGAGATTTATCAAACTTTCCTCGGGCACGAGGCTATGCTTGAGCTGCTGCTCGAACTGGCGCCGCCTGTGGTCAGTTTTCACTTCGGCATTCCGTCCCGGGAGGTTATTCTCCGCCTGCAGGAGAGAGGCATCGTCACCATGGCCACCGCCACCAGCGTTGAGGAAGCCCGGCAGATCGAGGCGCAGGGAGTGGATATCGTGATTGCGCAGGGCTACGAGGCGGGCGGCCATCGCGGGATCTTTGACGAACGCGGTGACGACCAGCAGCTGAGCACCTTTACGCTGGTCCAGAGTCTGAAGCGAGCGGTGGGCCTGCCGATTATTGCCGCCGGCGGCATTATGGACGGCGCGGGAATTTGCTACGCCATGAGCCTCGGCGCCGAGGGCGCGCAGCTGGGGACCGCATTTCTGCTGTGCCCGGAATCGGCGGCTGACAGCGGCTATCGTCAGGCGATTAAAGCCGGTCCCGACCCGCAAACCGCACTCACCGCGGCCATTTCCGGCCGCCCGGCGCGCTGTATACACAACGGCTGGCGCGCGCTGGCGCACCAGGTTGCGGCCTCAGAGATCCCGGCCTATCCGCTGGCCTATGCTGCCGGTAAGGCGCTGGCGACGGCGGCTAAAGCGGGAGGGGACGAGCGCTACGGCGCCCACTGGGCGGGACAGGGCGTGGGCCTGATCCGCGAGCTGTCGGCGACGGAGCTGATGGAGACCTTAATTCACGAGTGCGGCTTGTGCCAGAGGCGAGAAAAAGAGCAGGAGAGATAAAGATAAAGGGCGGCGCCGTCAGGAGATCGCCCTTGATGAACCTAACGACGGTGCGCCAGGCGGCGAACCAGGCGGTCACCGGTCATCTGCACGCCCTGGACCATCGCCACCAGAATCAGTACCGTGCCCACCATCACCTCGTTATTAAAGCGCTGGTAGCCGTAGCGGATCGCCAGGTCGCCCAATCCGCCACCGCCGATCACCCCGGCCATCGACGAAAAGCCAATCAGCATAACGATAGTCAGCGTCACGCCGGCCAGCAGGGTCGGCAGCGCTTCCGGCAGCAGAGATTTAAATATCACGTGCCAGATGTTGCCGCCCATCGACAGAATCGCCTCAATCCGCCCGTAGTCCACCTCATCCAGCGCGTTTTCCGTCAGCCGGGCGAAGAAGGGAAAGGCGCCGATGGTTACCGGCACCACCGCGGCGGTGCTGCCGAGGGTGGTGCCGATAATCAGGCGGGTAAACGGGATCAGCGCAATCAGCAGCACAATAAACGGCAGCGAACGGCCGAAATTGATCGCCGCCCCCAGCAGCGCGTTGAGTTTTGGCATCGGCAGCAGGCCGTTTTTGCGCGAAATAAACAGGATAATCCCGGTCGGTAGCCCGAGCAGAACGGTAAAAAATGTCGCCAGGCCGACCATATAAAGGGTGTCCAGAGTGCCGTCAACCAGCAGCGGCCAGAGATCTTCCCAGCTCATGCTACTCCGCATAAAGGCCTCTCGTGAAAGCCGTGACGAGCGAGAAAGTCGCGCTCCGTTTGCGGGTCGTGGAGCAGCGACTGGCGCAGTTTTGACCACGGTGCCACCAGCAGATCGGCAATTTTTCCGCTTTCAACAATCTCTCCTTTTTCCAGCAGCGCGGCGTGATCGCACAGGGTTTTAACCACTTCCAGCTCGTGGGTGATCAGCACGATGGTCAGATGAAGACGCTGATTGATATCCGCCAGCAGCGCCAGCACCGAAGCGGTGGTTTCGGGGTCCAGCGCGCTGGTCGCTTCATCGCACAGCAGCACGTCGGGCCTCGCGGCCAGCGCGCGGGCGATCCCCACGCGCTGCTTCTGCCCACCCGAAAGCTGGGAGGGAAAGGCCTCGGCCTTATCGCTGAGCCCCACCAAATCGAGCAGTTCCTCTACCCGGGCCCGCCGGGCGGCCTTTGCCATCCCGGCTATTTCCAGCGGCACCGCAACGTTGTCGGCGACGCTGCGCGCATGGAGCAGATTAAAATGCTGGAAGATCATGCCGGTGCGCAGGCGATAGGCGCGCAGGGCCGATTTATCCATCTGCGTAATATCATGCCCGTTCACAATAATGCGGCCCGCAGTGGGCCGCTCCAGCAGATTCAGACAGCGTATCAGCGTACTTTTGCCCGCGCCGCTGCGCCCGAGGATGCCGTAAACGGCGCCCTTAGGGACATGCAGCGAGACATCGTTAAGCGCCGGTCGGCCCGTTCCGGCATAAGTTTTACTCAGCCCCAGCACCTCAATCATGACTGCGGCGCGACCGGTATCACCGAGCCGTTGTACTGTTTGCGGATAAATTCCGCCACCTGCGGCGACGTCAGATCCTTCGCCAGCTGCTTGATCCGCGGATCGTTGGCCAGGGACGGATTGGTGACGAGGATATTGGCGTAGGGGTTATGCGCCGCGCTTTCCAGACCCAGCGCATCTTTTGCCGGCGTCAGGCCCGCTTCCAGCGCATAGTTGCCGTTAATCACCGCCAGGTCGACGTCGTCGAGCGAGCGGGGGATTTGCGGGGATTCAATTTCAAGAATTTTGAGATGCTTAGGGTTCTCCACAATATCCTTCGGCGTTGCCAGGGTGGTGGCCGGGTCGGTAAATTTCGCCGCCAGCTTAATCAGCCCCTGACTTTGCAGCAGGAACAGCGCCCGGCTCAGGTTGGTGGTGTTATTCGGCACCGCAACGGTGGCATTTTCCGGCAGGGATTTGAAATCTTTGTGTTTGCGCGAGTAAATACCCAGCGGTTCAATATGCACCGTCGCCGCCACGGTAAAGGTTTTACCCAGCGCTTTTTCCTGATCTTTCAGATAGGGAACGTGCTGGAAATAGTTGGCATCCACGTCGCCGTTAGCCAGCAGCTCGTTGGCGTTCACGCCGCTGGTGAGCTCAACGATCTTCAGATCGAGGCTCGGATCGATTTTCTTGATGTAATTCAATATCTCGGCATGTGGTACCGGGTCAGCGGCGACGCGCAGCGCGGCGGCCTGCGCCGAGGTCCATGCCAGAGAAAGAGACAGTGCTACCCCTGCCAGTTTGAAAGCGGCATTTTTCATGGTGTTTTCCTTTATTGTTATGTTTAAACGATCAGTTGTTCGGCGCGTTCGCGAAACACATCCTGGTAGTAGCGTTCGGCAACGTCCGGATGCGAGCGCAGGCGCCCCTTCAGATAGTTCCAGCCCACCTCCCGCAGCAGCGGATTCTGCGGATCGCTATCCGGCCCGAGCGCCTCCTGCGCCAGTTCAGGCGGCAGGGTGTAGACCGGAACCACGGCGTCCAGCTGCGCGCCGAGGAAGAAGGCGATAGAGAGGCGCTGCTGGTCCGCCGGCGGCGAAACGACGCGATGCACCGTCGCACGCAGATAGCCATTGGTCGCTAGCTCAAGAAGTTCGCCAATATTGACCACAAAGCTGCCGGCCAGCGGGGTTGCATCGATCCAGCGGCCGGGCGCGACTTCAACCTGCAGCCCTTTTTGTTCATCCTGGAGTAAAAAGCTGAGGAACCCGGAGTCCTTATGCGCGCCAACGCCCTGGGTGCTTTGCGTCTCCTGCTGGCCGGGGTAGCGGATCAGTTTGATATGCTCGTTAGGCTGCTGGCCGTAGAGGGTATCAAAGGCGTCATTGGGTAAATTCAAGGCTTCGGCAAAGGCGCGCAGCACGGTAATACCCACCTGCGTCATCGCGCTTTGCCAGCGCAGTAGCGTTGGTTTCAGCTCAGGCAGCGCGTCCGGCCACAGGTTAGGTCCCTGCAGGCGCTGCCAGCGCGGCGCATCGTCGCCGAGGATCAGAGCAGGGCGCTCGGCGCCAATATCGAACTGTTCGCGCCAGTCCGGCTGCCCGCGGGTCAATTCCGACGCGGCGCGGTTATAGCCGCGAAAGTGCGGGGAGTGGATCATGGCGACCGGCTGCTTTTGCGCATCGGCCAGCGAAAAGAAGCGGCGGGAGAGCTGCTGCACGCTGTGCTGCAGTTGGTCATCCACTCCGTGATTGATCAGGTAAAAGAAGCCGATATCGCGCGCGGCATGGCGCAGGTCGGTGAGAAAAGCGGATTTCTCAGCGGGATCTGCGTAGCGGGCAAGATCGAGAATCGGCAGGGTGGTTGCGTTCATTGTGTTCTCCGAAGGCGGTATGCGTATATTTTCGGGTGTTCAGATTCAGGGTTCGGGGACAACAACAGCGCATAATCATTTCCTCAGTCAGGCGGTCAAACACAGCTTGCCCTAAGCGAAAATAATCAACCAATAACCTTCTTTTCTAATTTATGTCCGTCGGGGGTTCAGTGCTTTTGCGAATAGTAGATAAGGGCGATAGCGCGCTAAGTCCGCCTCGCGAGTTGCGCGGGGCGAAAGGAGTCAGTATGGTGTGCGCAATTTCTCAGGTATTTCAGGACAGGACATTATGCAGCCTTCAAAAGATCCCCTCCACGGCGTCACGCTTGAGGCGTTACTCAACGCACTGGTGGCGAAATATGGCTGGGCGGAGCTGGCAAAGCGTATCAATATTAACTGCTTTAAGAGCGATCCCAGCGTCAAATCCAGCCTGAAGTTTTTACGCCGGACGCCCTGGGCGCGCAAGGAAGTGGAAGAACTCTATATTGATAGCCTGGAAGATAGTGCCGATGAGCGGGAGGATATGCCGACCGACGGCCCGTGGGCAAACTGGCAAAGTAAGAAAGAACAGCAGTAGCCTGCCGCCGTTCCCGCCCTGCACTGAGGGGGAACGGCGCGATCTCAGACCAGCTTATTCCAGCCCGGCAGCCTATTCGCTTTGCGGCGTATAAAATGGTGGCCGGCATCCAGCAGGCCATAAATCAGCCCCATCTGCAGGCAGTTACGCAGAATTTGCGGCCACTCATCGGGTACGCTGCGCCAGTTCAGGAGCAGCATAATCGGGATGATGAGCAGGCTAAAGCCCGCAGCGGAAAGCAGGAAGTTGCTCCAGAACGGGTTGAATACCGGCGGCGGGACCTTCCAGCCGGCTTTCCATAACAGGCGGTATAGCGGGGGAACGTACTCACTTCGCCTCATATTTCGCTCAGCCATGAGCGCGAAGGCGCGGCTTTTTTTCTCATCAAAGTTCATTGTTATTCCTGCTGATAGACGACGTCTGCCTGCCTGCGCATCTGCCGCCACTTCACGGTGTGATAAATAAAATAGCCGGCGGCTAAAGGCAGCGTCAGCGGCATGACGATAAAAAGATATAGCGCGCCAATTCGGTAGCCATCAATAACCTCAAACACGCGCGCTGAGGTCAGGTGGAGCAGCGTATCGTCAGCCCCTTTTTTGGCAAAGGGATACAGCAAAATAGAGACCCAGCCGAGCGCAATAAACGGCCAGCTGACGTTATCGTATAAGCCGTAAATAAAAAACCCGAAGAACAGCGCGCCACACGCCAGCTTGCCGATAAACTCCGGACGCTTAATAAAAAGCAGCGCCGGATGCGCGATGTGGACCTTACTCTGCCGCGGCCTGCGGCTTCCCGTTTTCCGCGATCGGCGGCGGCTGTTTTTTCTGCTCACTTCCTGTTAATTATCCTGCTTAGCCGGGATGCAATAGCGCATACGCCATAGTGATATTTAGCGGCGAATTGAGCAAATATAATTCAGCCGCGCTGCCAAAAAAGGCGGGCGGATATTCTGCCTATATCTCTTCGCCAGGTGAAATAGCGCGCAGGGCGCCCGGCGCCTTGCCGGTAATACGCTTAAACGCGCGGCTAAATGCGGCATGGGAGCTGTAGCCCAGCTTAAAGGCCACCTTCTCCAGGGCCTGGCCCTCATGGGAGATGTACTGAACCGCCAGCCGCATGCGTAATTCGGTCAGATAGCGCGCGGGCGTCGTGCCGGTCGCCGCCAGAAAGCGCTCGGCAAATACCGAACGCGAAGTTCCGGCCTCGCGGGCTAAATCCTCAACCTTCCAGTTCACCCCGGGCTGCTGATGCATCACGTAGATAGCTCTCGCCAGCTTCGGGTCGCGCAGCACCTGCACCCAGCCGGTGGCGTTGCCGCAGCCGCACTCAACCCAGCCGCGAACGATCAGCGCCGCCACCACGTCCGCCAGCCGCGCGAGGATCCCCGCATAGCCCGCCTGGCGGGTGAGGGTTTCTCGCTCCATCGCCGCCAGCAGAGGCTGGATCTCCGGGCGGGTATTCAGCAGGCTGCTGACCATCATCACCTCCGGCATCGCCTTGACCAGCGGCTGCATCCCGCCGAGCTCAAAATCCATACAGCCGCTGAAAATAATGGCGTTGTCCTGCGCCGGCTGCGGGCCCTCGTTTTTGATGCAGCACACCGTACTGCACACCGGCTCGGTAGGCAGCTGCTGTACGTTGACGATCTGCGCCCCGACGTCGGACATCAGCGCGTGGCCGTCGCCGTTGGGGATAAACAGCGCATCGCCGCTCTCGAGAGCCAGCTGCTGGCCGCTGGCCATGCGCAGCACAACCGGGCCGCGGCTGATGAAGTGAAACTGCGCCTTGCCTGGCACATAGCTGAAGGCTACCCCGAACGGGCGGCCGGACTCAATGCGCCGGTAGTTGACGCCTGAAAGACGCATGCCGCGCAGCAGTTCGCTGGTGAGATCGATGGCCTGATGGGTCATAACGCTATTCCCGGACGAATAATCAATAATGGCAGAGTATGCATCATAGATCGTCCGATGAGAAGTTTCTAAGCTGTGTCGGATTGTTAACTGTTCTGGAGAGATGTATATGAGTTCCTGCATTGTAGCCGATGAGAGCCAGCTAAACGCCAAACCCGCATGGCGGGCCGTTTATGCGCTGGCGCTGGGCGTTTTCGGCCTGATTGTTGCAGAGTTTCTTCCCGCCAGTCTGTTAACGCCGATGGCGACAAGCCTGGGCGTAAGTGAAGGGATGGCGGGGCAGGCGGTGACCGCGACGGCACTGGTGGCGCTGGTTACCGGGCTGCTCATTACCCCGGCGACCAAAAATATCGATCGCCGCTGGGTGCTGATGTTTTTTTCGGTGCTGCAAATCATCTCCAGCATGATGGTCGCCTTTGCGCCTTCGCTGGAGTTTTTACTCCTCGGCCGCCTGCTGCTGGGGATTGCCATCGGCGGGTTCTGGTCAATGTCCACCGCGACCGCGATGCGCCTCGTGCCCGCCGCGTTTGTACCCAAAGCGCTGGCCATTATCTTCTCCGCCGTATCGGTAGCGACCGTCGTGGCCGCGCCGCTGGGCAGCTATTTAGGCGGGATGATCGGCTGGCGCAACGTGTTTATCATCTGCGCGCTGCCGAGCCTGGTGGCTCTGTTCTGGCAGCTGTGGGTTCTGCCCTCCATGCGTCCGGAAAGCGCAGGCAGCTTTGCGACGCTGTTTAAGGTTCTGCGCCGGCCGGGGATGCTGGGCGGCATGCTGGCAACCATTTTGATTTTCAGCGGCCATTTCGCCTTCTTTACCTACCTGCGGCCGTTTCTGGAAACCGTCGCCCAGGCGAGCGTGGAGGGGGTTTCCCTGATCCTGCTGGGCTTTGGGCTGGCGAACTTTGTCGGGACCTCTATTGCCGGACATTTACTGGCCCGCAGCCTGCGCATGACGCTGGCGCTGGTGCCGCTGGTGATGAGCATTCTGGCGCTGATGATGGTGACCTTCGGCCATCTGGCGCTGCTTGACGGTCTGATGGTGGCCATGTGGGGCTTCGCCTTTGGCCTGGTGCCGGTGGGCTGGTCAACCTGGCTTGCCACCACGGTGCCGGATGAGGCCGAAAGCGCCGGGGGGCTGCTGGTTGCCTCCATCCAGCTGGCCATCAGCGCCGGGGCGGCCGGCGGCGGGGCGGTGTTCGACATCACCGGCGCCAGCGGCGTCTTTACCGGCAGCGGTCTGCTGCTGCTCAGCGCGATGGTCATTGTCCTGGTCGGCGTCCGGGTAAAACCGGTCCCGAGCGGAGAGTAAAAATAAAAGCGCCTGCGGGCGCTTTTTTCGTTTTTCGTTTTTCGTTTAGCCGTTAGCCGGGCCGCTTCAGCGATCGGCCGCTCGGCGCTTTTTTCTTTGCCGCCCTGGCGCCGCTTTTCCCCGCCAGCTCAACAAGACGCCTGAAGGTCGGGCACTCCATATGCGAAGGCGCCGGGCAGTCGGCGACGTGGCGAAGCGTGTCGCGCAGGGCGGTGAGCTGCTGGATCTGGCGGTCGATGCGGTCGGCCTGCTGGTGCAGCCCGGCTCGCGGAAGGTCGGGAGAACCCTGCTTGCCGAACATGCTCGCGATCTCATCGAGCGAAAAGCCCGCCGCTTTGCCCATGGTGATGAGCTTCAGATGCAACAGCACGTCGTGCGGAAACTGTCTGCGCAGCCCGTGGCGTGAAATTGACGCGATCAGGCCGATCTCTTCGTAGTAGCGCAGCGCCGAGGGCCTGATCCCGCTCTGGGCCGAAACTTCACCGATATCCAGAAATTTCATGCTTGACCTCAATTCGACTTGAAGTCGTAGCATGCTCCTGAACCGAATTTCCGGCAAGAGGGCAATGCGATGACACAGGTGGAATTACCGAACCCGACACACAAACAGGCGGCAATAACGACGGCGCTCGCGCTCTGTATGCTGCTGGCCTCGCTCGGCACCAGCATCGCTAACATTGCGCTACCCACGCTGGCCGCGGCCTTTTCCGCCCCTTTCCCGCAGGTGCAGGCGGTGGTCACCGTCTATCTGGCGGCGCTGACGATCTCGGTGCTGGTTGCCGGTCGCCTCGGCGATAGATGGGGACTGAAGAGCATGCTGATGGTCGGCCTCGGCCTCTTTATCCTGGCCTCACTGCTCTGTAGCCTGGCTGCCAGCCTGTGGTTTTTAACCATGGCGCGGGCGCTGCAGGGGGCGGGAGCCGCTTTCCTGATGACGCTGAGCATGGCTCTTATGAGACAGGCCGCCGGGAAGGATCGCATCGGCCGGGCGATGGGGCTGCTGGGAACCACCTCGGCGCTGGGCACGGCGCTCGGTCCCTCCTTCGGCGGGCTGCTGATAGCCTGGGCGGAATGGCGCAGCATTTTCTGGGTTCAGCTGCCGATCGCCTGCCTGGCGCTGCTGCTGGTGTTTATCGTCCTGCCTGCCGATCGCCGCGCGCGCGCCGAGTCACGAATAAGCCAGCGTCCGGCGCCGATCGGCCCTCTGGCGCCCTGGCTGCTGGCCAATCTTTTGGTAGCCGCGGTGATGATGGCCACCCTGGTGGTGGGGCCGTTCTATCTCGGCAGCGCGCTTAATCTGAGCACCGCGGAAGTGGGCTTTGTGATGGCTATCGGTCCGGTGGTCTCTATCTTTTGCGGCGTGCCTGCCGGCCGCCTGGTTGACGGCTGGGGAACCCGCCGCACGCTCTACGTGGGGCTGATCCTGCTGACGGCAGGGGCCTTTATGCTGGCAGAGCTGCCGAACCGGGCGGGCATTATCGGCTACGTGCTGTCGGTCATGGTTCTGACCCCCGGCTACCAGCTTTTTCAGGCCGCCAACAATACCGCCGCGCTGCTCGAGGCGATGCCGGGCCAGCAGGGCACGGTCTCAGGACTGCTCAGCCTTGCGCGGAATATGGGGCTGATCGCCGGCGCGGCGGTCATGGGAAGCGTTTTTTCGTTTGCCGCCGGCACGCAGGACCTCGTTCACGCTCCGGCGTCGGCCATTGGCGGCGCCATGCGCTTCACCTTCCTGCTTGCCGGCATCATGATGACCGCCGCTATCGGCATCGTGCTCGCCGGGCGCCTGAAAAAATAGCCCTGCCGCTGCCGGTCAATCCAGCCCCGGCAGCTGGCCGAGGATCTGCTCCAGGGCGCGTCGTTCCTGGCCGCTCAGCGTCTGCAGAGGGAACGGCAGGCACGGCGCCGGCGCGATGCCAAGGATCTCGGCGACGGTGGCGATCGCGCGCAGGCTTCCGTGGCGGTGATAGAACGCCCACAGCGGCGCAAGGTCTGCGCTAAGCCGATGCGCCTCGCCGTCATCTCCGCGCTGGGCCGCCCGGGTCAGGCGCAGCGCGTAGCGGGGAAAGAGTCCGCCGAGGACGGAGTACCAGACGCCGCAGCCGGCAATCAGGCCCGCCGCGGCGCGGGCGTCGCCGCTGATGCCGAGCGTGACCGGCCCGGCGATCCGCTGCTTCAGGACCGCGATGCGCTGCGAGGCGGCGCGCCACTCTGCCGGAAGGTCGCCGAGTTTTATCGAAGCGACGTGATTGAGGTTCGCCAGGGCGACCAGCAGATCGTCGGAAAAGTGAAACCCGGTGGTTGCCGGATTATCGTAGACGCACAGCGGGACCGATAGCCCGGCGGTGACGCGCTCATACAGGCGAAACGCTTCATCGGCGCTCAGTTTCTGATACGACAGCGGCGCCAGCAGCACGCCGCTAACGCCGGCGTTTTGCGCATCCTCCGCCAGCCTCATGACCTCATCTGCGCTGATGTTGCTGATGCTGGTCATCACCGGAGTACCGGACGCGGCGTCGACGGCGAGGCGGGTAACCCTGAGCCGCTGCTCCCGGGTCAAATAGGCGTAGCTCCCGGTGGAACCCAGCGCGCCTATGGAATCCACGCCGGCATCGACAAGGTTTTCAATCAGTGACACAAACGACTTCTCATCGATCTCCGCCCCCGCCAACGGGGTGAGAGGGAATGCGCTCAGGCCAGTAAACATCATTGATTCCTTTTTAAAAAAATGGGAGTAACCCAGGCGACCGTTGCGTTTTAGCGGGCAAACTTTCGCGATCCGCTCACGCACAGAATAACGCCTAAAGTGACGAAAACCATTACCGGACTGACCGTTTCATGCAGCAGGACCGCCGACAGCGCCAGGCCAAAGAACGGCTGCAGCAGCTGGAGCTGGCCGACGGCGGCAATCCCGCCGATTGCCAGCCCTTTGTACCAAAAAATAAAGCCGATCAGCATACTGAAAAGCGATACGTATCCTAACGCCGCCCAGGCCGGGGCGCTAATGCCGCTGAAGGTCGCCGGCAGGGTTATCACGGTGGCGATCAGCATGAAAGGCAGCGAGATAATCAGCGCACAGCCGATCGTCTGCCAGCCGCCGATAGCGCGGGTCAGCTTTGCGCCCTCGGCGTAGCCCAGGCCGCAGACAACGACGGCGGCCAGCATCAACAGATCGCCGGTTAGCGACGCCGAGGCGCTTTGCGCGAGCGCGAAGCCCACAACCAGCAGGCTGCCGATGACCGAAAAGATCCAGAAGGCCGTTTTGGGGCGTTCACCGCCGCGCAGAACGCCGAAAATGGCCGTGGTCAGCGGCAGAAGTCCGAGAAACACGATGGAGTGTGCGGCGGTGACGTGCTGCAGCGCGAGGGCGGTCAGCAGCGGAAAACCCACCACCACTCCCAGAGATACGATGGTCAGCGCGACGAGGTGCGAGGCGTGGGGGCGCCGCTGGCGAAAGCACAAAATCAGCGCGCAGGCCACTATTCCGGCAATAGATGCGCGCAGAAAGGTCAGAAAAAAAGGGGCCATCTCCAGCACCGCCACGCGTGTGGCGGGCAAAGAGCCGCTGAAAATAATCACGCCGAGCAGGCCGTTGAGCCAGCCGGAAACGGCGCCGGGGTCGGCTTTATGTACCGCTGAATTCACCACTGTAACCTCATCTGTTTGTTCACGTTTCCGGGCTTGAGCCTGGGGTCAGCGGATGGTAGCCTCACCAATCTAATACAATCAAATTATTGTCATGGATACATTTGATGAAAGCCCGCTACAAAGGCATTGTTGATCAATTCGCGGAGGCGATGCGAAACGGCGAGATAGCGCCGGGAACCCGCCTGCCGACGCACCGGCAGCTCTCCGCACGGGAGCATATCTCTTTGGCGACCGCTACCCGGGTCTACAGCGAGCTGGAGGCGATGGGGCTGGTGAGCGGCGAAACCGGGCGCGGCACCTTTGTCAGAGAGCGGTCGCTGCCTGCGGGCCATGGCGTCGATCAGCAGACGGTGGCGACGGACGTGCTCGACCTGAATTTTAACTATCCGGCGCTGCCGGGGCAGGGAGAGATACTGCGCGACGCGCTGCGGCAGCTTTCGGCGGCCGGTGACATCGAGTCGCATCTGCGCTATCAGCCCCACGCCGGCAGGCTCGGTGAGCGCGAGATGATGGCCGGGCACTTTTGCCGGCACGGATTTCGGCCGACGGCGGACAACCTGCTGATCGTCAACGGCGCCCAGCACGGGCTGACCGTCACGGTGATGGGGCTACTGAGGCCCGGCGATGTCGTTGCCGTGGATGCGCTGACCTATTCGGGGTTTAAAGCGCTGGCCGAGCTCTACCATCTTGAGCTTATCGCCATTCCGTCCCTCGCTGATGGCCCGGATTTAGCGGCCCTCAGGCAGATCTGTCAAAAAAGACGCGTCCGGGCGGTCTACGTCATGCCGACGCTGCACAATCCGCTGGGCTGGGTACTTAGCCACCGTCAGCGCAAGGCGCTGGCCGAGATTGCCCGCGCCCACAGTCTGCTGATTGTCGAAGATAGCGCCTACGCCTACCTGGTGCGACGGCCGCCGCCGCCGCTGGCGTGCTATGCGCCAGAGCGCACCGTCTATATCAGCGGATTTTCAAAAAACGTGGCGACCGGCCTGCGGGTCGGGGTGGTTATCTGCCCTGAAAGCTATCGTTCCGCGCTGGAGAGAGCGATTCGCGCCACGACCTGGAATACCCCCTCCGTACTGACGGCGCTGGTCTGCGGCTGGATCCAGGACGGCACCGTCAGCCGCGTTGAAACGCTAAAAAGAGCCGATGCGCGCCGGCGGCAGGCGGTGTTAAGAGAGGCGCTGGGCGATCTTCCCTGCGTGAGCCATCCGGACTCCTATTTTGCCTGGCTGCCGCTGCCGGATGAGGCGAGGGCGGATCGGGTGGTCAAGGCGCTGATGGACGACAATATTTCCGTTTCGACGGCGGCGCCTTTCTGCACCGCGCAAACCGTCCCCCAGGCCATCCGGCTGGCGCTGGGATCGGTCTCGACGGAGAGTTTGCGGCCCGCGCTGGTTAAGGTTCGCGAGGCGGTGGAAGCAGAACGCTATCGCTAGCAGCAGGGCGGCCCGCGAGTCTATGCGGCTTGTGGCGTCAGCCGATAGTGCGACTGCACCAGGCCCGAAGGGAAGCTGCGGCTTGATAGCAGCGTCAAATCGATATCCTGGGGCAGAGATCCGAACAGCGGCTTGCCCGAACCGAGCAGGACGGGAACGGTCGTGATAATAATATCGGCGACCAGCCCTTCGCGCAGGAACGACTGGATCAGCTGCCCGCCGTCGATATAGACACGATGCGCATTCTGCGCCGCCAGGTCGGCCAGCACCTCCTTCGGCGCGCGGCGGGAGAACTGCACTTTACCCTTCAGCGCCTCGGGCACGGGGGTATCGGCCAGCTGGCGGGAGAGCACCAGCACGGGCCGGTCATAGGGCCATTCGTCGAAGGCCAGCACCTTCTCATAGGTTCCCCGGCCCATCACGATCCAGTCTTTGTCCGCGATGAACGCCATGTAGCCGTGATCTTCCGTCGGATCGTCGCGCTGCAGCAGCCAGCCGATATCGCCATCCTGCCGGGCGATGTAGCCATCAAGGCTGGCCGCAATAAAAACGTGTGTGGTGACCATCGGGCGCTCCGTATTCAGGCTGCAGATAGTAAGTTGAGTTTAGCGGCCCTGATGACGCAGGCATAAACGCAGAGAAAAACGCAGGCCTAAAAGTACGGAAAAATTCCGCCGAGGACAAGACGCTAAAATCGGTACTCAAGGGGCTAATTTGCGACGGCCCGTCCGGCCACTTACTCAAAACAGGCGCTGCGCTCATAGCACTCGTCGCAGCTCGGCGAGCGGCAAACGACCTCTCCCTGCTGAAGCAGGCAGCGCTGGCGGTAGAAGAACTTTTTCCAGCGCATATTGTGTTCGTTCATCACCACCAGCTGCGGAAAACAGTCGCTCATCAGCAGGCGCAGCTCGGCCCGTGACGCCAGGCCAAGATCCTGCCAGAGATGATTATAGGCCAGAGAAACTTCGGCGACGATCTGCGCCATCGGGCCGGCATCCTGCTGCATCCACCCCGCCAGCCACGTAGCGAGCTGCCTGCGCTCCTCTTCGCGGGTGGCGTTCAGCTCCGCCATCAGGCGGCGGCGGGTGAGCGCCTCGCCGTCCAGCGGCGTTTCGACCTGAGCCAGGCGCTGACCTAATGCCAGCCAGTCGCTCTGGCTGAGCCCCATCCGCAGGGGAAAGCTGCCTCTCCCCGCGTGATAGAGCAGCCACAGGCGATTTAGCCAGTCGCGCGGTGGCATCAGGCGACCCCCTGCTGCGCCCGCGCGGCGGGCCAGCTGCCCCGACGCTGCTGCCACCAGTCGGGGAGCACCTCGGAAACCGGCCGCCATGCCCCCTCGACGCAGGGCTCAATGCCCGCCTGCTCCAGCTTTTGCCACGGCGCATGGCCGATGCGCACGCAGAATACGGCTTTAACGTCCGCCAGCAGCGCAAGGATCGCCGCAAACCTGGCGTCGTTATCCTGCGGCTCGCAGCCGCCGCTGCCGTGGCAGTATTTCGGCGTAAACCGCTCATTGACCAGCACCATGCCGGCGGCCGACAGGCTGTAGATGTAGAAACGGTCGGCGTGACCAAAATGGCTGTCAATCACGTCTCCGCGGCCTGAGGCAACCGCAACCAGGCAGGCGTCGTCGGCCTCGGACTCGCCGCGGGTGGCGATGCTGGCATGAAGCTGGGCGCGCTGATGGAGAATCGGCAGCCAGGCGGGGAGGCTTGCCGCGGCCGGCAGCTCGGTAAACTGCTGGCTGCGATCCTCCCCCAGCATACCGATAGCGTCGGCGCGGCACTGATGGCAGTGGGTCATCTGCGGCATCACTTCGCCGCAGCGGCTGCGGGTGGCAGCGAGCATTTCGGCATCCGGCTCCGGCTGGCCGTTAAGGCCAAAAACTGTGCCGTGCTCCGGTCTGGCGATCAGCGGCATAATATTGTGAATAAAAGCGCCGCTGGCCTGCAGCCGACGGCTAACGTCGGCCATGCCGCTGTCGTTAATCCCCGGGATCAGCACCGAGTTTATCTTCACCAGCACCCCTTTGGCGGTCAGCCGGCTCACGCCCTCCAGCTGGCGGGCGATGAGGATCTCTCCGGCTTCGCGCCCGCTGTAGCGCTCGCCGTCGAGCCAGAGCCAGGCATAAATTTGCGCGGCAACATCGGCATCCAGGGTATTAATGGTGACCGTGACGTGATCAACGCCGACATCCAGCAGGCGATCCACCGCGTCGGGCAGCATCAGGCCGTTGGTTGACAGGCACAGCTTCAGGTCCGGCAGCTGGTCGCGTATCAGCTCGAGGGTGCGGAAGGTGCGGGTGATATTGGCGAGCGGGTCGCCGGGACCGGCGATCCCGACCACGGAAAGCTGCGGGATGGCCTCGGCGACCTGGCGTACTTTGAGCACCGCTTGCTCAGGCGTCAGCAGCGTTGAGGAGACGCCGGGGCGGGATTCATTGCTGCAGTCGAACTTGCGGTTACAGTAGTTGCACTGCAAATTGCAGGCGGGGGCGACCGGCAGATGCATCCGCGCAAAGCGGTGATGCCCGCTGCGCGAATAGCAGGGATGCGCAGCGGCCTTATCGGCAACGAAAGGCGTTAACGCGCCGCTGTCCGCAGAGTGACAGGCTTTACCGGCAGGGAAAGAGGAGCAGGAAGTCATGGTCGTACCTTCATGGTTGGGCGATACCTTCCTGCTGCAAATGCTGTACCAAACGCCAATTCACTAACAAACTGAAAATTAAAGATAATATTAGGCAGTAAATTGTCGCAATTCCGCCCGATTGCTGACAATGTCCTGAACCTCACACGACGAGTCAGATTCGCGGCATGGTGATGTCCATAATCTGGATCCGATAGGCGACCTGGCGCGGCGTCATCCCGAGCAGGCGCGCCGCTTTGGCCTGCACCCAGCCGGCTTTTTCCAGCGCGGCGATCAGCCGCTGGCGCTCGTCGAGCGTATTATCGAGCCAGCCATCCTCTGAAGGGCCGCTGGCGGGGAGCGCTTTCGGCATCGTGTCGTAGTGATTGAATAAAATCACGTCCCGGTCGATCAGCCCGCTCTCCGACATCACCGCCGAACGCTCAAGGCAGTTTTCCAGCTCGCGCACGTTTCCCGGCCAGCTGTACTCCATTAGCAGGCGGATCGCGCCGTCGCTTATTCGCAGCGACCGCCCCTGATTGTGGGCGATTTTACGCACCAGAAAATGCGCCAGCTCGGCGATATCCTCCTGGCGCTCGCGCAGCGGGGGCAGGGCGACAGGCATCACGTTGAGGCGATAGTAGAGATCTTCGCGGAAATGCCCCAGCCGCACCTCTTCTTCCAGATGGCGGTTGGTCGCCGCGATGATGCGCACGTTTACCCGCAGGGTTTCATCGCCGCCCACGCGCTCCATCTCTCCCTCCTGCAGGATGCGCAGCAGCTTGGCCTGGAATGAGGCGCTGCTTTCGCCAATCTCATCAAGAAACAGAGTGCCGCCGTCCGCCAGCTCAAAGCGGCCCTTGCGCTGGCGCACCGCCCCGGTAAAGGCGCCTTTCTCATGACCAAACAGCTCGCTCTCCAGCAGGGTGTCCGGCAGCGCCGCGCAGTTAAACTTGACGAACGCGGCGGCGGCGCGCGGCGAATTATGGTGAATGGCATTGGCAATCAGCTCCTTGCCGGTTCCGCTCTCGCCGCGCACCAGCACCGTGGTATCCCAGCGGGAGACCTGACGAATAATCTCCATAATCTGGCGCATTGCCGGGCTTTTACCGACCATCGTGTCGAGGCCAAAACCGCGCGCAGGCGCGCAGGTGCGCGGCCGCTCGGCCCTGGCGAGGGGCTGAGCTGGCTGCTGCGCGGAAGTCGGGAGGATCATCAGGCGAATGGTCTGGGCTATCAGGTTAGCCACGGTTTCAAGAAACCGCGTGCAGGCCGGGAGCCGCTCGTCCTGACGCACCATCGGCTGCGCCGACAGCACGCCAATGGGCTGAGCGTTGGGCCCCATCAGCGGCACGGCGATAAACGGCAGATCGTAATCATAGAGGCTGAGGCGGTCGAGAAAGCGCCGATCGTCGGCGACGCGCGGCAGCACCAGCGACTGGCCCCGCGCCAGCACGGTGCCGACCAGTCCTTCCCCCGGCCGGTAGCGGATCTGCGTACTGCCAGGCAGCGTCTGACCATCCGTCTGCTGTAGCGCTTCGATGCTGAGAATTTCCTGCTCGCTATCGTAAAGGCAGATCATGCCGTGCTGCATAAAGGCGTCGTTGTACAGCACGCTCAGCACCTCCTGGAGCGTCTTGCTGGCCTCGGTGGCGCGGCTCAGCACCACGCTGATGCGCTGCATGGCGGTGAACTGCTGAGAGAGGTCAAAGCGCCTGACGGTGGTGTCTGAGTCGGGTTTGTGGGTCATAGCTCGCCTCCGTTCAGGGTGTTAAAGAGGGGGA
Source organism: Klebsiella sp. BIGb0132 (assembly GCF_024810075.1). Taxonomy (NCBI): domain Bacteria; kingdom Pseudomonadati; phylum Pseudomonadota; class Gammaproteobacteria; order Enterobacterales; family Enterobacteriaceae; genus Klebsiella; species Klebsiella sp. BIGb0132. The sequence goes on from NZ_JANUDW010000002.1 coordinate 604,809, forward strand.
AGCGCAGCACAAGGCAGGTTCCCCCCTGCGGGCGGGAAGTCAGTTCAATGGCGCCGCGATGGTGGGCGACCAGGGTCTGGATGAGCCGCAGCTCCATCCCCTTGCCGGGAGAGTTTAAGGCGTCGGGGGAGTGGGTATAGCGCACCTGCAGCAGCGGCACATTGTCGTTGAGGTAGAGCGAAAGCCAGCCCTCGTCCTCTTCGGCGTAGAGCTGCATCTCCAGCGGCACGGAGGGCAGCTCGGCGGCGAGGGCCAGCGTGCGGTCAAACCACAGGCTTAAGCAGGCCAGCAGCTGCGTGCGCTGGCCGAAGCCGATCAGGTGCGGGGAGGCCATATCGACCAGCAGCACGCCGCGATCCTCGAAGCGGGTGCGGTAGAGCGCGCACAGATCGTCGAAGAAGGGCTGCAGCGGCCAGGCGGCGTTGCTCTCCAGCTCCAGGGAGGGCCGGCAGCGCTGCAGGCGGGCCATCGCCTCTTCGCCTTCGCGCCACGCGGCCTCCAGCGCCACGTTACCGCCGCCTTCGCCGTTGAGCCGGCGCGCCGCCGCCAGCATGTTGATCGGACAGTTAAGCTGGATTAGCGCCGCGTCGAGCGACTCGCGAATGGCGGCCAGCAGCTTACCGGCGGTCATCTGCTGCTTGAGCCGGTCGAGGCGACCCTGCTCGTGCTGCTGGCGCTGCTGCGAGCAGTCGGTGATAACGACCAGCGTCCGCGCCGGGGCGCTATCGACGAAATAGCGGCTGGCTTCTTCGCTGACGCCGGGCAGCGCCCAGCTGGTCACCGACAGCCAGCGTACCGCGCCGCGCACCGCCAGCGGCAGAATTTGCTCCGCGCCGGGTCCCATTTTACGCGGCGAAACCTGCAGTTCGACCAGCAGCTCTTTCCCGCCGCAGTCGGCGCAGAAGGTTTTGTAGGCGAGGTTATCCATCACCACCCGATCCTGCTCGTCGACCACCACTACGGCGGCGGGAATATTATTGAGCACGGCTTCCATCAGGGTCATGTGATTGCGCAGGCGCTGCTCGAGGGTGTAGCTGACGCTGATATCCCGCTGCATCGCCAGATAGTGCTCCAGCTCGCCCTGGGGGTTGAGTACCGGCGTGATGTCGATATCCACCAGATAGAGCCCGCCGTCGCGGCGCTGATTGATCAGCTGGCCGCGCCAGGGCTGGCGCTGGAGCAGCGTTTGCCACATCTGCTGGTAAATTTCGCGCGGCGTCTGGCTGCTGGCCAGCAGCCGCGGGTTCTGGTTCAGCAGCTGCGCCAGCGAATAGCCGGTCTGGCGGCAAAACGCCGGATTGGCGTAAATGATATTGGCTCTCGCATCGGTCAGCGAAATCGCCACCGACGCCTGTTCTACCATGGTAAAAAACAGCCCCGGATGTTGTTGAGTCAGCGCGCCGGCAATCGCCTCCGGCACGGCGTTATCGAGCATCATATTCAGGGTCATCGCAAACTCCTGTGTCGCAGTTATGACAATTTGTCCGACACCGCGACGCCAACGCCGCGGTGTTATTCGCATCCTGATAACCATGCAAACCGTGCGCCCTTATCAAAGCGACCTGATGAAACATTGATCCGACAGCGGAAAATCGCGCTATTTTTGCGTTGTTGCGGCCCGGACGGGCCCGCTGCGGGCGGAAGAAGGGCGAAGGGGCGATCGTTATGGGGCAGGCCTGGGCCGCGGTGGTGCAAAAAAACCTGGCACAGCCTTCGCAATACCCCTGGCGATAACTGGTGTTTTAATCCCCATCCCGACAGGAGCGTAACATGGCGAACATTGGCATTTTCTTTGGCACGGATACCGGCAAAACGCGCAAAATTGCGAAGCTGATCCACAAGCAGCTGGGCGGCGTAGCGGATGCCCCGGTCAACATTAACCGCACGACGCTGGAGGCGTTTTTGGCCTATCCGGTGCTGATTCTGGGTACGCCGACGCTGGGCGACGGGCAGCTGCCGGGCCTGGCGGCCGGATGCGAGAGCGAATCGTGGAGCGAATTTATCCCGGCCCTTGACGGCATCAGCCTGAGCGGTAAAACCGTGGCGCTGTTCGGTCTCGGCGATCAGCAGGGCTATCCGGACAACTTCGCCAGCGGAATGCGCCCGCTGTATGACGTCCTGAGCGGCTGCGGGGCGCAGATTATCGGCAGCTGGCCGAATGAGGGATACGAGTTCAGCGCCTCATCGGCGCTGGAGGGAGAGCGGTTTGTAGGACTGGTTCTCGACCAGGATAACCAGTTCGATCGCAGCGAAGAGCGCCTGAGCCGCTGGCTTGAGGAGATCAAACGCGTGGTGCTGTGAGTTTTCGCGGGTAGCCGCCAGGGCTACCCGCACAGCCCCGGCTGGCGCGAGATTGAATCCTGCAGCCACCGGCGCTGATGGCGCTGCTGGCTTTGCTGCCACAGATAATCGCGGGCGCTCTCCAGCGCCTGCTGCTGCTCCATCGGCACGGCGGGGCGAATCGCTTCGCACCACAGCAGGTGCCATCCCAGCTCGCTGGCGACCGGCGGGCTCAGCGCATTCTCCGTGAGCGAAAACAGCGCCGTCTCCAGCTGCGGATAGAGCAGTCCCCGGCTAATCCAGCCTAAGCGTCCGCCCTCCAGCGCGCTCGGGCACTGGGAATAGCGCTGCGCCAGCGGCGCAAAGGCATCGCGGGAGATGCTGATTTTCTGATGCAGCCCGAGGATTTGCCGATGAACCGCCTCAAGGTCGCCATCGACCGTCAGCAGCAGGTGGCGGGTCAGGCGCTGCTCCGGGCGCATAAAATGCGCCTGATGGTGAAGATACCAGGCCTGCACCGTTGACGGATCCGGCTGCGGCACCTGCTGCGCCAGTTCGGCAAAGGCGATCTCCAGGCGGGTGTGATGCAGCACGATGGCCTCGCGCTCCTCGGGGGTAAAGCCGCCGTCGCTAAGCCAGATCCCAAGCGACGCGGCCACGCTATCCCTCAGCTCTGGCGCAATATCGTGCGCCGGCGCCAGGGTGACGATAGCCAGCTCCATCTGACGCTGGCGCTGCCAGGCCTGCTCAAAGACCTCGCTGTCGGCGGCGTTTAATGCCGCCGGTTCACTGTTCCAGCGGCTGCGCGCCAGGCGCTGGCGGCCAAACCGTTCCCATGCGTTCATGATTATCTCTCCTCGACGAGGCTGATGGCCCCAACCGGCACGGTAAACCAGCGGCCGCTAAAGTCGACGGTATAGCTGTCGCCGCGCTCGCCCCGATCGGTTGCCTCGATGCGCCCCTGTTGACCAACGTTAACCACCACCTCACCGTTGACGGCCAGCGGCATCCGGCAGGTGACGGTATCGCCATACTGCAAATTTCCGGCCAACCACGGCTGGGCGATGGGGATCAGCTCCTGTTCGCGGCAGCCGATGACCCGGTCTCCCTGCGGAAAGTGGATCTGGTAAATAATCTGATCCTGTAAAAAGACGCCCCAGTCGCGGACAAAGCCGGTGCTGCCGCGCCTGACCAGCAGCTCGCCGGGGGCGAAGCCCGCCACGGTGCCATCGTTACGGATCGCGCGCACCACCCGCACTTCGTCGCTGAAGGTGAATTTTGGCCTCATTCTTCCTCCTCCTGAAACTGCTGCCGGTAGCTTTCAGCAAGCAGCCGTCGCGCCAGCAGCCACGAGGCGCGGGCGTTTTCTTCCAGCCGGTTCTGCAGCGGGACTTCGGCGCGCAGCTTGCGGTGAAAGGTCGTCAGCACCGGCAGGCAGCAGCGGCCGAGCCGCTCCGGCTGATAGGGTACGGCGAAAAACTGAAAGAAAGACTCGGCGGAGCTCAGCTCGTCCACGCCGGGAATTTGATAAAACCACTCCATGATTATCCCCCTGTTCGCAGCGCGGTCGCGCCGTAGAGTTCGTCATATATCGCGACCAGCTCATAGTCCCGCGGGCTGCGCTTGCCGTGCTCGGCAAAGCGGCGGATGGCGGGCAGCAGCTGGTTAATTTGCGCTGAGCTGAGGTGATAGCCCATGGCGTCGAAAATGCCGTTCACCGCCTGACGCCCGGAGTGTTTTCCCAGCACCAGCCGGTAGCTGCGGCCGACCAGCGCCGGGTCGATCGCCTGATAGCTCTCGCGATCGCGCAGCAGCGCCGCCACGTGGACGCCCGACTCGTGGGTAAAGACCAGCTCGCCGACCAGCGGCTGCTGCGGGTCGATGGGGCGCAGCGCCGCCGTCGCTACCTGCTGGCAAAGCGCGGGGAGGGCCGGAAAATAGACGCCGGTTGCAACGCCGAGGCAGCGCTCAAGGCCCAGGGCGACGGTTTCCAGCGCCGCGTTGCCCGCGCGTTCGCCGAGGCCAAGCACGGTGGTATTGACGCTGGAGGCGCCGGCGCGCACCGCCGCCAGCGTATTAGCGGCGGCGAGGCCGAGATCGTTATGGGCATGCATCTCGATGTCGCCGGGCCAGACTTCGCGCAGGGCCGAGATGTGCTCGAAGGTGGTAAAGGGATCGAGTATGCCAACCGTATCGGCGTAACGGAGGCGGGCCGCGCCGGCGTCCTGCGCCACCCGGGCAATATCGTGCAGGGTCTGGCCGCTGGCGCGGGAGGCATCTTCGCAGCCGATGCACACCTGCAGGCCAAGGGTCCGCGCAAGCTGAATAAAGGTCGCCAGCCGCTCCAGCAGCAGCGCCAGCGGTTCGCGCAGCTTGTACTGCCGCAGCTTATCCGAGGCCGGAATGGAGATATCCACCCAGTCGATGCCCAAATCGGCGCTCTGGCGGATCTCCTGTGCGTTCATCCGACACCAGGTCATCAGCGTGGCGTGGGGAAGCTGGCGGCGCACCAGCTGGATCCGCGCAAGCTCCTCATCCCCCATGGCCGGGGTTCCCACCTCCAGCGCCGTAATTCCCGCCGCATACAGCGCCTCGGCGATGGCCACCTTCTCGCTGGGGCGAAAGGCCACGCCGGGGCTCTGTTCGCCGTCGCGCAGCGTGGTGTCGTTGATCAGCACGCGTCTCATCGTCGTCTCCGCCTTAGCCATAAACCGGCGTAAATGCGTCCGCCGTCGGATGCGGCCTGCCGTCCTGCCAGTAGGGCGACAGCGCCCGCAGGCGTTCAACAATCGGCGGCAGCATGGCAATGACGTAATCCATCTCTTTTTCCCGGGTGTAGCGCGAGAGGGAGAAACGGATGGTGCCGTGGGCCGCGGTGTAGGGAATATTCATCGCCCGCATCACGTGCGAGGGCTCCAGCGAGCCAGAGGTGCAGGCGCTGCCGCTGGAGGCGGCAATCCCGACCTGATTCAGCAGCAGCAGGATCGCTTCACCTTCAATAAACTCAAAGGCCAGATTCAGCGTGCCGGGCACCCGCGGCTGGCCGCCGCCCATCACCATGACCGATGGGACGCAGGCCTGCAGGCGCCGTTCGAGGCGATCGCGCAGCAGGCCGGTTTGCGCCATGCCCGGCAGATGGATCTGCGCCAGCTCGCAGGCCGCGCCCATGCCGACGATCCCGGAGATGTTTTCCGTTCCGGCCCGCCGCCCGTACTCCTGATGGCCGCCGCGCAGCAGCGGGCGAAAGCGCGTTCCCCGCCGCAGATAGAGGCAGCCGACGCCCTTCGGGCCGTGAAACTTATGCGCCGAGCAGGAGAGCATGTCGATGGCGGTTTTGCCGACCGCTATCGGCAGCTTGCCCACCACCTGCACCGCGTCGCAGTGGAACAGCGCGCCCTGTTGATGGGCCAGCTCCGCCAATTCGACCACCGGGAAAATGACGCCGGTTTCGTTGTTCGCCCACATCACGCTGACCAGCGCGACCCGGGGAGTGAGCGCCGCCCGGAACTGCGCCATATCCAGCGCGCCGTTGCCGTCAACCGCGATACGGTGGATCAGATAGCCCTGGCGTTCCAGGTGCTCACAGACCGCCAGCGTCGCCGGATGCTCAACCGCGGTGGTGACGATCTCCCGGCGCTCCGGCATCAGGGCCACCGCCGAGGCGATGGCGGTGGCGGTAGCCTCGGTGGCGCAGGAGGTAAAAATTATCTCACTGGGATACTCCGCCCCGAGCAGCGCCGCTGCCTGCTGATGCGCCCGCTCCAGCGCCGCCTGGGCCGGAATGCCAAAATCATGAATGGACGAGGGATTGCCGTAAAAATCGGTTAAAAAGGGCATCATCGCTTCGAGAACCATCGGGTCTAACCGGGTGGTGGCGTTGTTATCGAGATAAACCTGTTTCATCTTGTCCCCCTTGGGTCAGTTAACCGCGGCCTATGCCGCCACCACTTCCATATAACAGCCGGTACGTTCCATCAGCTTTTGCTGCAGCCAGGCCAGGGTCATGTCGGTCATCATGCAGCCGCTGCAGCTGCCGGAAAGGCTGACGGTGACCTGGTGGTTGGCGACGTTGAGCAGGGACATATCCCCGCCGTCGGCCTGAATATGCGGGCGCAGTTCGGCGATGGTATCGACCACGCTCTGCCAGTGCGGATCTTTGCCGCTGGCGACGGGGAGGGGCTTCTGCGGCCGTTCGGCGAGGATCGCCGCCAGCGTCAGCTCGATCTGTTCATGGCAGGAGGTGCAGCCGCCGCCGGCTTTGGTGTAGTTAATCACCTCCTCAAGCGTGGTCAGGCCGTTGTTGAGCACCGCGCGGCGGATATGCCCTTCATCGACGCCGAAGCATTTGCAAATCAGCCGACCCTCTTCATGCTCTTCGTCGAGGCTCTCGCCGCGAAAGTTGGCGATGGCGGCACGCAGCGCCTCCTGGCCCATCACCGAGCAGTGCATTTTCTGCGGCGGCAGTCCGTCGAGGTAGTCGGCGATCTGCTGGTTGGTGACCTCTCCGGCTTCGGCCAGCGTGCGGCCGACGATCAGCTCCGTCAGCGCGGAAGAGGAGGCGATCGCGCTGCCGCAGCCAAAGGTCTGGAACCCGGCTTCCTCGATAATTTCAGTTTGCGGGTCAACGCGCAGCATCAGGCGCAGCGCGTCGCCGCAGCTCAATGAACCGACATCGCCCACCGCGTTGGCGTTGTCCACCACGCGCGCGTTGCGGGGATTAAAAAAATGGTCTTTCACTTTCTCGGAGTAATTCCACATGCTGTCAGCTCCAGGGATGATGACGGAAAACGCCGGGGCGCGTTCCACCGCGGAAAGCGCGGTGGTAGCTATCAACAAGCAAATGCAGTACCAATGCGTAAATGCGTTTATTTTTAAATAGTTAGAATCAAAATCTGACAATGCCGCCCGACAGTGTCGCTATTTTTTGTGGGGTTTGTCACAGAAACGACAGGGCTAGCCGCGCGGCTCGCGGTCCTCCCGCCACTCCTGCTCCTCGAGCAGCCGGGTAAAGCGCTCCGGGTCGCGCCTGCGGGCGCTTTTGCGCTGCTCTTTGGCGTACCAGTAGAGCTGGATCTCCTGCAGTAAATCGACAATTTTGGTGTCAGCGGGCACGCGTTCTGCGCGCACGCCAACCTGCAGCAGCTGGCGAAAAATCGCATCGCCGATGGCGACGCAGAACAGGGTGACGCAGTCCTCAAGAGCGTGGATCCGCGGGCCGATCCTCTCCGCCTGATGGCCGCTTTCGACCGTGAAATCAACCACCCTGATCAGGGTGACCCGATCCGCCTTGACGCCATACACCACCAGCCGCGGCGTGGCGCCAAAGTGGCGGTCGACGTGGCGATAGTCGGAGCTGGCAAAGGCGACCTTCATGGACCACTCGTCGGAATGGACCATGTCAAACTGGCGGTTAATGGGCGGCATAATCGGCTCCTGGGGTGAAGGGCGGTTCGGCGTTCTGGCGCAGCGGCGAGCGGTAAAGGGCGACGTGGCGGTGGCGCTCGCGCATCAGGTTGGCCAGTTCAAACAGCGTATCGCGCATCCCGCTGTAGCCCTGTCGCACCCGGCGGAACTCGCCGAGGCGGTCAAAGAGAGGGAAGCCGGCGCGGATCAGCGGTAGCGCGAACTGTTCTGCCAGGTCGCAGGCGTGAGAGTTGGCCACCAGCAGGTCGGCGGGCTGGGAACAGAGCAGGGTTTGCAGATCCTCCAGATCTCCCGGCACCACGCGTTCGACCGGCAGCTGGCGCAGGCTGGGATGGCCGGTGGGGGCGACCAGCGGACCTGGGCGCATTCCCTGGCTGGCGGCAAAATCGCACCACGCTGCCAGCAGATCGCCTTCTGCCGCCATCGCCATGCGCTGGTCCTGGAGCCACATGTGGCAGTCGATCATCGCGTCCTGGAGCTGTCCACGCTGGCGCTCAATCCACTGTGGAACGCCGCGCCCGGAAATCTTCGCCAGCTGATGGATGAACGTATCGCAGTGCTCGAGGGTCATCAGGTGCGGCAGGGCGATAACCTCGCCGTGGCTGCGCCGGGCCAGCAGCGAGGAGGCCCGGCTCAGCGAGGCGCCGATGGCGAAGCTGCACAGGCTCTGCCCCATCTGCTCTATCTGGCGCAGCGGCGTCCCGCCCTGGGTGACCGGCGAAAAATCCCCCTGCGCGAGATGCCCGTCCATCGATTGTGCGAGGTCCGGCAGGATCGTCGCCTGCAGGCCGAAGGCCTCCACGTAGCGGCGCAGCAGCTCGATATCGCCGGGAGAGCAGAGGTGGCTCACCAGCAGGTTGACCCGGCGATTTCGCTGGCCGGCGCGCGGCGTCGGCGCGACCCACTGCTCAATGACGCTCTCCAGCACGGCGCTGAAGCCGTTTTCCATCGAGCCATAAAAATCAGGACTGTTGACCGTCAATATCGCCACCCCTTTATGCCGGGGATACTCCTCGCGAAACTGGCGCACGACCCGGGACATGTCGCTGCCCTGGGCCTCCGACAGCCCGGTGCTGAGCAAGACGATGGCCTGCGGAGTGTTGCGCTGGCACAGGGTGTCGAGGGCGGTAAAGATATTGCCGTCCGCGCCCATAATCGTCGAGGTCGGGTCCATCGCCGTCGACTGCAGAGGCACCGGGTCATGGAAGTGCTGAATAAAAAAGACCTTGGCGAAGGCGCTGCAGCCCTGCGCGCCGTGGACCAGCGGGATGCAGTGTCCGATCCCGAGGCTGGCGAGGATTGCGCCGAGCGGCTGGCCGGTTTTAACCGGACTGACCGCCAGCGGTTTATCGGTGCGAAAAATTTCTGCCATGCTGTGCTCCTTAGTGCCAGGGGGCGCGGGAATGGGTTTGCGGCCAGACCGGGCTATTGATGGTCTGACAGATCTGACGGGCGAGGGTGACGATACCCTGATAGCCGGCGAAAGCGTGCTCGCGTTCCTGATTGATATCGAGAAACGGCAGCCGGGCCTTGTAGGCGGTGTACATATTGCGCCCGCCGGCGATCATCAGGTCGGCCTGGTAGCGGTAGACCACGTCCAGCAGGGTGCGGGCGTTGCCTTCGTCGAGCATGACCGCCTCTTCGCCCATCAGTTCGCGGATCCGCTGTTTATCTTCCTCGGTGGATTTGCGCGTGCCGGTCGCCACCACGCTCATCCCCAGATCCTGCAGCGCCGACACCACCGACCAGGATTTAACGCCGCCGGTGTAGAGCAGCGCTTTGCGCCCGCGCAGCTGCTCGCGCCACGGCCTGAGCGCCAGCTCCGCCGCCTGCTCCTCGCGCGCAATCAGCGCCTCGGTGCGGCGGCACAGGTCGTCATCGCCCAGCAGGGCCGCCAGTTGACGCAGGGCGTCGGAGGTCGCGCGGATACCGTAGAAGCTGCCTTCGAACCACGGGGTGCCGTAGCGTTGTTCCAGCGATCTGGCGACGTTAATTAACGCCCGCGAGCAGACCAGCATATTGGCCTGCGCCCGGTGCATGGTCTGGATTTCAGCAAAGCGGCCGTCGCCGGAGAGGCTGCCGAGCACGCGGATCCCCAGCTCATCGAGCAGCGGCTGAATGTGCCAGAACTCCCCGGCGATATTAAATTCGCCGATCAGGCCAACGTCGTGGCGATGCTCCGGGGCGAACGGGGATGCCTCCGGCCAGGGGGCCGGTTCGCGCTGGCCGATAACTCGCTTGACCATCACCTCGCCGGCCAGCCGGTTGCCGAGGTTTTTGCTGCCGTAAAAACCGGCGGCATCGATGGCGATAACCGGCACGCCGGTGGCGGTCTGCGCGGCCTGGCAAACCGCCTCCAGGTCGTCGCCCTCCATTGCCGGCACGCAGGTGTTGTAGATAAAGACCGCCGCCGGGCGGTAGCGGGTGACGATATGGCGAACCGCGTGAAACAGGCGGCGTTCGCCGCGGCCCATGATCACATCCTGCTCATTAAGATCGGTGGTGAACCCCAGCCGGTTTATATTCGGCCCGGAGCTCATGCTGCCGCGGTTATCCCATGAGCTGCCGGCGCAGCCGATGGGGCCGTGCACCAGATGCGCCACGTCGGCGATGGGCAGCAGGGTTATCTGGGCGCCGTCGAACGCGCAGCCGCCGGCGGTGGCGCCGGGTTTTGGCGCGCTACAGCCGGACTTCTGTTTATGGTTATGTTCGCAGGCGGGCTCATCCAGCAGCGCCAGAATTTCATTTCCCTTCATAGTGACCTCGTTGACCGTGGGGGATGATGATGGAAATGCAATTCGCGATCCACACGGTGAACATTGATTTTTAAAGAGAAAGTCTTGTGAGCTTTGCGACAAAGCCCACAATCGAACGAGAATGTTGTGGGTCGTGGAGCGGGGCGAGAAAAAAAGCCCGCGGGGTCGGCGGGCAACGGGCAAATAACAGGGGGTTAAAAGACGCGCTCCTGTAGCGGGTTATCCCTGTGAAGTCGCTTCGCCAGCCACGGCGGCAGGCGCCCGGCCAGCAGGGTGTTGATGGCCTCGCACTGGGCCTGAATAGCGGTGCCGGGCGGCGCTTTCATCGGATGGATCTGGTGGCGGATCAGCCGGGCGGCGGCGGGACCGCCGATCTCCTGGCAGAACAGCAGCTGGCAATCGTCAACCAGCCGGGCGCGCACTTCGCTGGCCTCCTGGTGGTCCGGCGCTGACGGATAGCGGCGCAGATCGTGCAGCCAGCCGCCTTGCTCATCAAAGGCATAGATAAAGAACAGGCGCCCCTGGCCGAAGTGGCCGTTAATGAGCAGGCCGTCCTGGGAGCAGAATGCGGCCAGCAGCTGCGGCGTCCGCTGCGCGGGGCGGGCGATGCTCAGATGAACGGGCAGCGCGCCCCGCAGGCAGGCCATCACCCGCGACCAGCGGGCGGGGGACATCACGGCGGTGGTTGACGGAAAGGCGGCGGCGAGGCGCGGCTGCGTTAAGGTGGCCAGGCGCTCCGGGGTCAGGGTCTCGCCGCTCTCCTGCGCCAGCCAGTCTAAGATTTGCGCCGGCGGCAGATCCGGCAGCGTCTGGAACAGCGCCAGCAGGCGCCAGAAAAGGGTATCGTTGTCGGACATCGCCGGCTCCTTATATCAGCGTAGTGCGGGTGGCCCGCAGGCTTATCGGGAAGGTGGGCCGCTCCGGCTGCGGGCTGACGTAGTAGCGTCCGCCGCCTTCCAGCGAGATTGCGCCGCCCCAGCGGTCAACGTCGTTATGCTCAATCTGTATCACCCGCGCCTCCAGATCCCGCCTGGCGATATAGGCATACAGATCCGCGCCGCGCTCACGAAAAATCACGATGGCCATAGGCCCCTCCAGGCCCCGCTTGCGCGGGGCGGCTAATGGTTAACGGACGAGGTCGAAGCTATAGTCGGTTTTGCCTAACTGGCTGGTGTCGTTATCCAGCTTCTCCAGCACGGCGTTTACCAGCGTGGTGACGATGTTCATCGCACCTTCATATCCCCAGGTGGTCTGGCGGTGCAGATGATGACGGTCGAACAGCGGAAAGCCGAGGCGAATAAGCGGAACTTCAAAGGCTTTGCCCTTCGCCAGGGTGTCGCGCTGGATAAATTTGCCGTAGGAGTTGCCTATCATAAAGTCCGGCTGACGGGTGAACATCAGCGAACGGAAGTGCCACAAATCGCAGTTGATGAACACTTCGCTGTCGCGGCCGTAGGGCGAGGCCTCCAGCATTTTCTTCATCGCCTTCAGCCAGCGTTTGTTGGCGTTATGGCTGAGGATAACCGTTGGCTCGCAGCCGAGCTCCAGCAGGAAGCGGGTCAGCCCCATCACAAAGTCAGGGTCGCCGTAGAGGCCAAATTTCTTGCCATGCAGCCAGGTGTGGGAGTCGAGCATCATGTCGACCAGCCGTCCGCGCTCAAGGGTGAGGGCGTCGGTAATCGGCTTACCGCTGAGCTGGCTGACGGTCATCAGCAGCTCGTCGGTGGCGGCTAACCCCAGCGGGACCGCCACGTCGGTCGCCGGCTGGCGCCACATCTCCTGCACCACTTTTTTGCTTTTCAGCAGCTGCCACGGCTGCAGGAGCAGCGTATCGATGGCATCCGGGGCCTCCTTCATCTCCTGCTGGGTGGTGCCGCCGGCATACATCCGATAGTGGCCGTCGGCGGGGGTATCAAGGACCTCCGACGGGTCGGAGAGCAGGCTGCACGGCACCGCCATCTGCGCCATCATCCGCTTCAGCACGCGGAAGTTGCCGAGATAGGTCTCAAAGCCGGTCACCAGGTTGAGCTTTTGCAGCTTGCCCGGCTGCCCTTCATAGCCGGCGGTAAAGGTTTTGGCGAACCCTTCGAACATATTGTCCCAGCCGGTGACGTGGCTGCCGATAAAGCTTGGCGTATGGGCGTGCGGCACGGCAATGCTGCTATCGACAAAACCGTCCTTTTTGGCGTTGGCGATAAACGCCTGCAGATCGTCGCCGATAACCTCCGCCATGCAGGTAGTAGAGACCGCGATGATCTCCGGTTTGTAGAGCGCGCTGGCGTTCTGCAGCCCGAGATTCATATTGTTGTTGCCGCCGAAGACCGCCGCGTCTTCGGTCATCGAGTCGGATACGCAGGCGATCGGCTCTTTGAAATGGCGGTTAAAGTAGGTGCGAAAATAGGCCACGCATCCCTGGGAGCCGTGAACATAGGGCAGGGTGTTGGCAAACCCCAGCGAGCAGAGCACCGCCCCAAGGGGCTGACAGGCTTTCGCCGGGTCAACGGTCAGCGCCTCGCGCTGAAAGTTCAGCGCTTCATATTCGGCGGTGGTGGTCCAGGCGAAAACCTCCTGCACGCGCTGCGCATCGTGCGCCTCTTCCAGTACCCGCTTGCTGCGGAACATCTCCTGGTATTCGTCCTGTTCAAATAGCGGATAACAGCTATCAATTTTATCAATCGTTTGGCTCATGGTGTTCTCCTCCCGCGCCACAAATCGGTGAACTAACGGGACAGTAAATGGGCAATCACGCAGACTTCAGCCACGGGGCGATCAGTTCATTCCACGCCGGGTTGTTAAGGGTCATATCCATATCGCGGGCAAAAATGGCGAAACCATCGTAGCCGTGGTACGGGCCGGAGTAGTCCCACGAGTGCATCTGGCGGAACGGAACCCCCATTTTCTGGAAGATATATTTCTCCTTGATCCCGGAGCCGATAAGGTCGGGCTTCAGCGCTTTGACAAACGCCTCCAGCTCGTAGCTGCTGGCGTCATCGAACAGCAGGGTGCCTTCCTTAAGGTCCGGCAGGGTACGGTCGTAGTCGTCGTTATGGGCAAACTCATAGCCGGCGGCGACGATCTCCATGCCGAGGTCTTCATAGGCGCCAATGACGTGCCGCGGACGCAGGCCGCCCATATAGAGCAGCACCTTGCGCCCCTCCAGCCGCGGGCGATATTTGGCGATAATCGCCGCCATTTGCTCCTCGTATTTGGCGATCACCTTCTCGGCGTTGGCGCGAATGACGTCGTCAAACTGGTCGGCAATTTTGCGCAGCGATTCGGCGATTTTGGTCGGGCCGAAGAAGTTGTACTCCATCCACGGGATCTGATGCTTTTCTTCCATGTGCCGGGCGATGTAGTTCATCGAACGGTAGCAGTGGACCAGATTCAGCTTAACGAAAGGGGTGTTTTCCATCTCAACCAGGGTGCCGTCGCCGGACCACTGGGCGACCACCCGCAGGCCCATCTCTTCGAGCAGAATGCGCGAGGCCCAGGCGTCGCCCCCGATGTTGTAATCACCGATGATCGCCACGTCGTAAGGGGTTGAGGCAAACGGCTGCCCCTCACGATTATTGAGCACCCAGTCGCGAACCACGTCGTTGGCGATATGGTGTCCCAGCGACTGCGATACGCCGCGAAATCCTTCGCAGCGCACCGGGATCACCGGCTTATCCAGCGCCTTGCTGCTGGCGTTGGCCACCGCGCTGATATCATCGCCGATAAGCCCCACCGGGCACTCCGACTGGATGGTGATGCCCTTGGTGAGCGGGAACAGCAGCTCCATCTCTTCAATCAGCTTAGTGAGCTTTTTATCGCCGCCGAAGACGATGTCGCGCTCCTGAAAATCGGAGGTGAAGTTGAGGGTGCCGAAGCTGTCGACGCCGCTAACCCCGGTGAAGTAGTTGCGACGCCCGGCGCGCGAGTACTGCCCGCAGCCGACCGGCCCGTGGGAGATATGGGCCATATCCTTAATGGGCCCGAATACCACCCCTTTGGAGCCGGCGTAGGCGCAGCCGCGCACGGTCATCACCCCGGGCTGCGATTTACGGTTAGAGATAATGCACTTGCCGACGCTCTCCATTTGCGGATCGCTGACCATCATGTGCTTTCTGCGCTCTTTACGCGCGGTTTCGGGAAAGACTTCCAGGACCTCCTGGATTAGCGCGAGATTACGTTCGCCTGTTGCGTTGGTCATGATGATTGTCCTGTGCTCAGGCCGCGTTTTCTTCGGCGGCGGTTTTACCAATGATGCTGGTGTCTTCTTCTTCCATGATGCCGAACTCCATCAGCAGCGACTCCAGTTCATCCATGGTGCAGGGCGTCGGCACCACCTTCATGGTGTTGTTGACGATCTTGTTGGCCAGGGTGCGGTACTCATTGGCCTGCTGGCAGTTCGGGTCGTACTCGATAACCGTCATCCGGCGAATTTCCGCGCGCTGCACGATGTTGTCGCGCGGCACGAAGTGGATCATCTGGGTGCCGAGCTTCTCCGCCAGCGCCACGATCAGCTCATCTTCCCGGTCGGTCTGACGCGAGTTACAGATCAGGCCGCCGAGGCGGACCTTGCCGGATTTGGCGTACTTAACGATCCCCTTGGAGATGTTGTTGGCGGCGTACATCGCCATCATTTCGCCGGAGCAGACGATATAGATCTCCTGGGCCTTATTTTCACGGATTGGCATCGCGAAGCCGCCGCAGACCACGTCCCCGAGCACGTCATAGAACACGAAGTCGAGATCGTCCTCGTAAGCGCCTTCCTCCTCGAGGAAGTTGATTGCGGTGATCACCCCGCGACCCGCGCAGCCGACGCCTGGCTCCGGGCCGCCTGATTCTGCGCAGCGCACGTCGCCGTAGCCGATTTGCAGGACATCTTCGAGCTCGAGGTCTTCCACCGAGCCCACTTCCGCGGCCATCTCCATAATGGTGTTCTGTGCTTTAGCGTGCAGGATCAGGCGGGTGGAGTCCGCCTTCGGATCGCAGCCGACGATCATCACTTTCTTACCCATCTCCGCCAGGGCGGCGACGAGGTTCTGAGTGGTGGTGGATTTGCCGATACCGCCTTTACCGTAGATAGCGCATTGACGCATGGTCATGGTGACTTCTCCTGTTGTTGAGTGTTTGCCATCAGATAAGTGCAGGGAACATACCAGCCGTGCCAATCAATTTAACCAATTGATAAATAATCAGTTAATTTTTATCGGCCGCGGCGGACGTAAAACAAAACGGCACAATAGGGCCACCAAATGTGCGAAACAGAACAATTCCGCTCAGCCAGCTGATAAGAGGAGGCTTTGTCGGCTGTTCAACAGCTTGTCGCGCGCTGTGTCTTATTCCACGCAATCTCTTCGCGTCATCGCGCGCTTCCTGGCACCTAATCCGCTGAATTAACACAAACTATTCCGCTATACGCGAGCTGGCACGGGCTGTGCTTGAGGCACAGACAGGGTTTGCCGCCAGCTGATGCGGCGAAGATGCCTCTCACCTTCGAGGAATGAACAATGTCCGGAAAAATGAAAACAATGGATGGCAACGCTGCGGCGGCCTGGATCTCCTACGCCTTTACCGATGTGGCGGCTATCTACCCGATCACGCCCTCCACGCCGATGGCGGAAAACGTCGATGAATGGGCGGCACAGGGGAAAAAGAACCTGTTTGGCCAGCCGGTGCGCTTGATGGAGATGCAATCGGAAGCCGGCGCCGCGGGGGCGGTGCACGGGGCGCTGCAGGCCGGGGCGCTCACCACCACCTATACCGCGTCGCAGGGGCTGCTGCTGATGATCCCCAACCTCTACAAAATTGCCGGTGAGCTGCTGCCGGGGGTTTTTCACGTCAGCGCCCGGGCGCTGGCGACCAATTCGCTCAATATCTTCGGCGATCATCAGGACGTGATGGCGGTTCGCCAGACCGGCTGCGCGATGCTGGCGGAGAACAACGTTCAGCAGGTGATGGACCTCTCCGCCGTGGCGCACCTGGCGGCGATAAAGGGGCGTATCCCGTTCATTAATTTCTTCGACGGCTTTCGCACCTCGCACGAAATTCAAAAAATCGAGGTGCTGGAGTATGAGCAGCTGGAAACGCTGCTTGACCGGCCCGCGCTGGAGAGCTTTCGCCGTAACGCGCTGCATCCGGATCATCCGGTCATTCGCGGCACCGCGCAAAACCCGGACATCTACTTTCAGGAGCGGGAAGCGGGGAACCGCTTTTACCAGGCTCTTCCCGAGCTGGTAGAAGGCTATATGGCGCAAATCAGCGCCATTACCGGACGGGAGTACCATCTGTTCAACTATTCCGGTGCGGCGGATGCCGAACGGGTGATTATCGCGATGGGATCGGTGTGCGACACCGTCCAGGAGGTGGTGGAGACGCTGAACGCGGCGGGAGAGAAGGTCGGCTTGCTCAGCGTGCACCTGTTCCGCCCCTTTTCGCTGGCGCACTTCTTTGCTCAGCTGCCGACATCCGTCCGGCGCATTGCCGTACTCGATCGTACTAAGGAGCCCGGGGCCCAGGCCGAGCCGCTGTGTCTGGAGATTAAAAACGCTTTCTATCAGCACGACGATCCGCCGCTGATTGTCGGCGGCCGCTATGCGCTGGGCGGGAAGGACGTTTTGCCCAACGATATCGCCGCCGTGTTTGACAATCTCAACAGGCCGCTGCCGATGGATGGCTTCACGCTGGGGATTGTCGATGATGTCACCTTTACCTCATTGCCGCCGCGCCAGAAGGCGCTGGAGGTTTCTCACGCCGGCATCACCGCCTGTAAATTCTGGGGGATGGGCTCGGACGGCACGGTTGGGGCGAATAAAAGCGCGATCAAGATTATCGGCGACAGGACCGATCTCTACGCGCAGGCCTATTTTTCCTACGACTCGAAAAAATCCGGCGGCATTACCGTGTCGCACCTGCGCTTCGGCGACCGGCCAATTACCTCGCCCTATCTGATCCACCGGGCGGATTTTATCTCCTGTTCGCAGCAGTCCTGGGTTGAACGCTATGAGCTGCTGGATGGGTTAAAGCCGGGTGGCACCTTTTTGCTCAACTGCAGCTGGTCCGATGCCGAGCTTGAGCAGCACCTGCCCGCCGGGTTTAAGCGCTATCTGGCGCGGGAAAATATCCGCTTTTACACCCTCAACGCCGTAGATATTGCCCGCGAACTGGGGCTGGGCGGGCGCTTTAATATGCTGATGCAGGCGGCGTTCTTTAAGCTGGCGGCGATTATCGATCCGCAGACCGCCGCGAACTATCTCAAGCAGGCGGTGGAAAAGAGCTACGGTAACAAGGGGGCAAGCGTCATTGAGATGAACCAGCGGGCAATTGATCTCGGCATGGCGTCGCTGCATCAGGTAACGGTTCCGCCGCACTGGGCGACGCTGGATGAACCGACCCCGCAGCTCTCGGCCCTGATGCCGGACTTCATCCGCGACATCCTGCAGCCGATGAACCGCCAGCGCGGCGACCAGCTGCCGGTTAGCGCCTTTATCGGCATGGAGGACGGCACTTTTCCGTCGGGTACCGCCGCATGGGAGAAGCGCGGCATTGCGCTGGAGGTGCCGGTCTGGGATCCCGACGGCTGTACGCAGTGTAACCAGTGCGCCTTCATCTGCCCTCACGCGGCGATCCGCCCGGCGCTGCTGAGCGGCGACGAGCTGGATGCGGCGCCGGCGGCGCTGTTGAGCAAGCCCGCTCAGGGGGCGAAGGAGTACGGCTACCATCTGGCTATCTCGCCGCTGGACTGCTCCGGCTGCGGTAACTGCGTCGATACCTGTCCTTCACGCGGCAAGGCGTTGAAAATGCAGCCTCTCGATAGCCAGCGCCGAATGGCGCCGGTCTGGGACTACGCGCTGGCGCTGGCGCCGAAAAGCAATCCGTTTCGTAAAACCACGGTTAAAGGCAGCCAGTTTGAGACGCCGCTGCTGGAGTTTTCCGGCGCCTGCGCCGGCTGCGGGGAGACGCCCTATGCGCGCCTGATCACCCAGCTTTTTGGCGACCGGATGATGATTGCCAACGCCACCGGATGCTCCTCTATCTGGGGGGCCAGCGCGCCATCCATTCCCTATACCACCAACCATCGCGGCCATGGCCCGGCGTGGGCAAACTCGCTGTTTGAAGACAATGCCGAGTTTGGCCTCGGCATGATGCTCGGCGGCCAGGCTATCCGCAAACAGATCGCCGATGATATGACCTCGGCGCTGGCGCTGCCGGTGAGCGAGGCGCTTAAAGCGGCGATGAGCCAGTGGCTGGCGCAGCAGGATGAGGGGGAGGGAACCCGCGAGCGCGCGGACCGGCTAAGCGAACAACTGGCGCAGGAGAAAGAGCAGTCTCCGCTGCTCGAGCAGCTCTGGCAGAACCGGGACTACTTTACCCGACGCTCGCAGTGGATATTTGGCGGTGACGGCTGGGCGTACGATATCGGCTTCGGCGGTCTCGATCACGTGCTGGCCAGCGGGGAGGACGTCAATATCCTGGTGTTTGATACCGAGGTCTACTCCAATACCGGCGGGCAGTCGTCGAAATCGACCCCGACGGCGGCTATCGCCAAATTCGCCGCCCAGGGCAAACGCACCGGTAAGAAAGACCTCGGCATGATGGCGATGAGCTACGGCAATGTCTACGTCGCGCAGATTGCGATGGGGGCCGATAAAGATCAGACCCTGCGCGCGATTGCCGAAGCCGAGGCCTGGCCGGGACCGTCGCTGGTGATTGCCTATGCCGCCTGCATCAACCACGGGCTGAAGGCCGGGATGAGCTGCAGCCAGCGGGAGGCGAAACGCGCGGTGGCGGCGGGATACTGGCATCTGTGGCGCTATCATCCGCAGCGCAAGGCGGAAGGCAGGACGCCGTTTGTCCTTGATTCCGAAGAGCCTGAAGAGAGCTTCCGCGACTTTCTGCTCGGCGAGGTGCGCTATGCCTCGCTGCACAAAACCACGCCACATCTCGCGGACGCGCTGTTCGAACGGACGGAGGAGGATGCCAAAGAGCGGTTCAGGAAGTATCAGTCGCTGGCCGGGGACGAATAACGCCGAGCCGCAGAGTCGGGATGAAAGGAGACAATGCAGAGGGATTTGCTCTTTAACGACTTTCCGTAACCAATGTTGACAGGGGAACGCTATGTTTACCGGTATTGTCCAGGGGATGGCGAAAGTGCTGTCCATTGAAGAAAAAAGCCATTTCCGCAGCCACTCCGTAGAGCTGCCCGCGGCTATGCTGGCGGGGCTCGAACCCGGCAGCTCGGTGGCGAATAACGGCTGCTGTTTGACGGTCACGCGTATTGACGGCGCGCGGGTGAGCTTTGATTTAATGGACGAAACCCTGCGGGCGACCAGCCTCGGGGCGCTCAGGGAAGGTGACAGCGTGAACGTTGAGCGCGCCGCCAGATTCAATGACGAAATAGGCGGGCACCTGATGTCCGGCCATATTATGACCACCGCCGAAGTGGTGCAAATCGTGGCCTCTGAGCACAACCGTCAGATGTGGTTTAGGCTGCGGGACCCGGCGGCCATGAAGTATATCCTCTACAAAGGCTATATCGGCGTGGACGGGATCAGCCTGACCGTGGGTGAAGTGCTGCCGCTGCGTTTTTGCGTGCACCTGATCCCGGAGACGCTGCAGCGCACCACGCTGGGGGCGAAAAAGGTCGGTGAGCAGGTGAATATTGAAATCGATCCGCAGACTCAGGCGACGATCGATACCGTGGAGCGCGTGCTGGCCGCCGTCGCCGAAGAAAAGGGGCGCCAGGTCGCCCCGTTTGCTGCCTGGCCGCACCCTTAGCCTGTCACCTGGAGCACAATTTTGCCTATGTGATCCCCGCGCTCCATCCTGGCGTGCGCCAGCGGGGCATCCTCAAGGCGGAAAACCTGATCAATGACGGGCCGACACTGGCCCGACGCCAGCAGCGGCCAGACCTGCGCGCGGAGCTCAGCGGCGATGCGCGCCTTCTCCTGCGCGGTTCTTGCCCGCATGGTTGAACCGGTAATGGTCGCGCGCTTCAGCGCCATGGCCTGCAGGTCAACGCCGTCTGCGATGGCGCCGCCGAGGAAGCCGATCACCACCAGGCGGCCGTCGCGCGCCAGCGCGGTCAGATTCGACTTGAAGTAGGAGGCGCCCATGATGTCGAGAATAATATCGACACCGCGTCCCCGCGTCTGGCTGAGGATGGCGGCGGCAAAATCATCGGTACGATAGTTGATGGGTTGCCCCCCGAGGGCGGCAACGGCGGCGCATTTATCCTCCGAGCCTGCGGTGGCAAAGCACTCGATCCCGAAGGCTGCGCACAGCATCAGCGCGGTGGTGCCGATGCCGCTGGTGCCGCCGTGGATGAGGACCCGATCGCCGCGTTTGGCCTTAGCCATTTGAAACAGATTGGCCCACACGGTAAAGAACGTTTCCACTATCGCG
Organism: Klebsiella sp. BIGb0132; assembly: GCF_024810075.1. Lineage (NCBI taxonomy): Bacteria > Pseudomonadati > Pseudomonadota > Gammaproteobacteria > Enterobacterales > Enterobacteriaceae > Klebsiella > Klebsiella sp. BIGb0132. The sequence continues at coordinate 625,658 of NZ_JANUDW010000002.1, forward strand.
GCAGCCTCGATCATGCTCACGCCCGTCGGGACCGGCAGGCACTGCGTCGCGGGTAGCAGGCAGTATTCCGCGTAGCCGCCGCCGTTGGTCAGGCCGCACACCTTGTCGCCGATTGCCCAATCAGTGACGTTGTCACCTATCGCCACAATATTCCCGGCCACTTCAAGGCCGGGTACCGGAGTGACGCCGTCGGGCATAGGGTACTTTCCCTGCCGCTGTATCACATCCGGACGGTTTACGCCCGCAGCGGCAACCTGCACCAGCACCTCATCGGGGCCGGGCAGCGGCAGGGGCGCTTTGCGAACCCGGAGCACCTCAGGTCCACCCGGAGCGGTTATTTCAACCTCGTTCATATATTCAGGTAATGGCATCGTTGTTCTCGTTGTCAGATTTCCGATTCACCGCGGCAGGGCGACTTAGCCTCGCCGGCGGCGAGTGCGGTTGAAAAGGGTTCATCCGCATTGGCGCCGTTCATCGCGTCGCGACGTCGGCAAGCAGCGTTTCTGCGGCCAGCTTGCCGGGATTGTTGGAGGCCAGCGGGCTGTCACCGGTCAACAGGCGCCGGTCTTTGTGGACTTTATCTTCAGCGGGATGACGATCGTCGGATGGTGAGCCGGTCATGATGATCTCCTTATGGGCGATTTACATTACAACTTTAGCTTAGGTAAACCGGCCACAGGCCGCAATGAGGGATAGCTTTCAGCGGCTGACTCCCGGAATCTTCTGGACACGCGGGTTAACGGCTGGAGATGAGGGCGGCCCGTTGTTGATGGCAGAGCAACGCTCGCCCTAACGATTGCGGTAGATCTGCCGCGTGATTGCTCTCCTGATTGACCGTGACGCGATAAAACGAACGCTTAAATACCCGCTCTGCCGCCGCTGAGGGGTATTTAAGCCGTGACGTCCTTTCAGGTTTAGTGATTAAGGTTTAGTGAATAACCTGCGACAGAAACGCGCGGGTACGTTCTGATTTTGGATGGGCGAAGAACTCCTGCGGCGGAGCCTGTTCGACAATCTCGCCGCGGTCCATAAAGATAACCCGGTCAGCGACCGTGCGCGCAAAGCCCATTTCATGGGTGACGCACAGCATCGTCATGCCGTCTTCCGCCAGGCCAATCATGGTATCGAGCACCTCTTTGACCATCTCCGGATCAAGCGCTGAGGTAGGTTCATCAAACAGCATGATTTTTGGCTTCATGCACAGTGAACGGGCAATGGCCACGCGCTGCTGCTGACCACCGGACAGCTGCCCCGGGAACTTATGCGCATGCTCAGCAATACGGACTCGCTGCAGATAGTGCATTGCCAGCGCTTCCGCTTCCTTCGTTGGCATCTTACGCACCCAGGTCGGCGCCAACGTACAGTTCTGCAAAACGGTCAGGTGAGGAAAAAGATTAAAGTGTTGAAATACCATGCCAACTTCAGTTCGCACCCGTTCTATGTTGCGGACATCATCGTTGAGATGAATGCCATCAACGACGATACGCCCTTGCTGATGTTCTTCCAGGTGATTGATGCAGCGGATGGTTGTCGATTTACCCGAGCCGGAGGGGCCGCAGAGTACAATCCGCTCGCGGGGCTTCACCTGCAGGTTAATATCTTTCAATACGTGGAACTGACCGTACCATTTATTCACATTTTCGAGCGAAATCATCATCGCTTCAGCAGAATTAGTCATAGAGTGTGTCATGTAAAACCTCAGTGCGATGTACGCCCGGTGTGAAAGCGCTTTTCCAGATACTGGCTGTAGCGCGACATGCTAAAACAGAAAATCCAGTAGACGAGAGCGGCAAAAACGTAACCCTCCGTCGACATGCCAAGCCAGGTGGGGTCAACCGTTGCCTGCTGTACGCTGCTGAAAAGATCGAACAGGCCGATGATGATCACCAGGCTGGTGTCTTTAAACAACGCGATGATGGTGTTGACCAGACCGGGAATAGTGAGCTTGAGCGCCTGGGGAAGAATGACCAGAAACTGTGTTTTCCAGTAACCCAGCGCCAGCGATTCAGCCGCTTCATACTGCCCTTTGGGCAGCGCCTGTAATCCGCCGCGCACCACTTCCGCGATGTAGGCCGACTGGAACAGAATAACCCCGACCAGCGCGCGCACCAGCTTATCGATGGTGGTACCTTCGGCCATAAACAGCGGCAGCATCACCGATGACATAAACAGCACGGTAATCAGCGGCACGCCGCGCCAGAACTCGATGAAAATCACCGACAGCGTGCGAACGACCGGCATGGTTGAACGACGTCCCAGCGCCAGCAAAATGCCCAATGGCAGCGCCCCGGCAACCCCGACAGAAGCGATAATCAGCGTCAGCGTCAGACCACCCCACTGGCGGGTCTCGACGCGATCGAGGCCCAAAAAACTGCCGTACAGCAGGACCCAGACGAGGATGGGATAGGCCAGCGCCCAGCAGGCGATATAGCGGCCCCGGCGCGGCATGGATTTGATAAACATAGGAATGATGGACAGCAGGCCAATCACCAGCGCGAGGTTGATGCGCCAGCGGAGCTCGTGCGGATAGAGCCCGTACATAAACTGGCCAAAGCGGGCGTGGATAAACACCCAGCAGGCGCCTTCTTTGGTACAGTCGGCGCGGGTTGTACCCAGCCAGTTTGCCTTGAACACCAGCCAGTTCAGAGCCGGGGGGATCAGGGTGCAGATAATCCACAGGCACAGCAGCGTCAGCAGCGTATTGAACCCGCTGGAGAAGAGATGCTTCCGTGCCCAGGCCCAGGCTTTACTCGCCGGGTTGGTGGGGACCGGGGGTGTTTCATGTGTGCTAACAGACATAGTCATTCCGTTCTCTTAACGCTCAACCAGCGCGATTTTGCGGTTGTAGATGTTCATCAGCAGCGAAATTATCAGACTGATGATCAGGTAGACCGCCATGGTGATGGCAATGGTCTCGATAGCCTGGCCGGTCTGATTCAGCACCGTACCGGCAAACAGCGAGACCATATCCGGGTAGCCGATCGCCGCCGCCAGCGACGAGTTTTTCACGATGTTGAGATACTGACTGGTCAGCGGTGGAATGATGACCCGCATTGCCTGGGGGATGATCACCTGCCGCATGGTCACCGGATTCGGCAAACCTAGCGAGCGGGCCGCTTCACTCTGTCCATGCGGGACCGACTGGATACCGGAGCGAATCACTTCAGCAATAAACGAAGAGGTGTAGATCGACAGCGCCAGCGTCAGCGAAGCCAGCTCCGGGATCATGACGAACCCGCCACGGAAGTTAAATCCACGGAGCTGCGGGACATCCCAGTGGGTGGCGGCGCCAAACAGCATATGCGCTATCAGCGGGAAGACGACGATTATCGCTGCGGCTATCGGCCATGTGCGGCGCAGCTGACCGGTCTTCAACTGGTGTTGGCGGTTGTAATGCCGTAATCCAATGCTGCCGGCGATCGCCAGCGCCAGGGCGATAACGAATGGCCAGCTGCCAGGCGCATAGGTGGGCCACGGGATGTAAAGACCGCGGTTGCTGACAAACGCCAGATCGAATGCGCTTAATGCCTCGCGTGGGCCAGGGAGATTACGCAGTACGGCGAAATACCAGAAGAAAATCTGCAACAACGGCGGAATATTGCGGAACGTCTCGATGTAAATGGTCGAGAGCTTGCGCAGCAGCCAGTTATCGGACAGACGCGCGAGACCGATAAAGAATCCGAGAATGGAGGCAAAAACAATGCACAGCGCGGAAACCAGCAGGGTATTGGTTAACCCCACAAGGAAGACGCGCGCGTAGGTGTCACCTTCAGTGTAATCAATCAGGTGTTGGATGATGCCGAAACCAGCACTGCGCTCAAGAAAACCAAAACCGGATGTAATACCGCGATTGGCCAGGTTGATCACCGTGTTGTGGATCAGATATCCCACAACGGCAAACACGGCGACAATGGCGACTATCTGGTAAAGCCAGGCGCGAACCGTAGGATTACCGAACGAAAAATCCCTTTTTACGGTTGGGCGTTGAGACATGTTGAAACCTCAATGAAAAAATCGCACCGGGTACCGCAGGGTGCGGTACCCAACTGGAAGGCAGATTAGCGTACCGGCGGTGCGTACTGGATGCCGCCCTGGTTCCAGAGCGCATTCTGGCCGCGCGCGATTTTCAGAGCGCTGTCTTTACCGACGTTGCGGTCAAAACTCTCCTGGTAGTTACCGACCTGTTTAATAATGTTGAACGCCCATTTATTGTCGAGCTTCAGGTCTTTGCCAAAGTCGCCTTCAGAGCCCAGCAGGTGAGCGATGTCCGGGTTGGACGGTTTTGCCGCCATCTGATCGACGTTTTTCGAGCTGATCCCCATTTCTTCAGCGTTGAGCATGGCGTACAGCGACCATTTAACGATAGTGAACCAGTCGTCATCCCCGCGGCGCACGACGGGCCCCAGAGGCTCTTTCGAAATAACTTCCGGCAGAACGATAAACTCATCCGGTTTGCCCAGCTTAATACGCAGCGCGTACAGCTGAGACTGGTCGGAAGCCAGGGTGTCGCAGCGGCCGCTGTCGAGCGCTTTCGCTGATTCGTCAGAGCGGTCGAAGGTCACCGGCGTATATTGCATTTTGTTGGCTTTGAAGTAATCGGCTACGTTCAGCTCGGTATCCGTACCGGCCTGGATGCAGACGGTGGCGCCATCCAGCTCTTTCGCGCTTTTGAGACCAGCCTTTTGATGGGTCAGGAAGCCGATGCCGTCATAATAGTTGACGCCCGCGAATATGAACCCCATACCGCCGTCGCGTGAAGAGGTCCAGGTGGTATTACGCGACAAAATATCCACTTCGCCGGATTGCAGGGCGGTAAAGCGCTCTTTTGCCGTCAGCGGGGTGTATTTAACCTTGCTGGCATCGCCAAACACCGCCGCCGCAGTCGCGCGACAGACGTCGACATCAATCCCGGTGAATTTGCCGTTCGCATCGGCGTAAGAGAAGCCCGGCAGACCATCACTGATGCCGCATTGAACAAACCCTTTCTTCTTAATTGCATCCAAAGTGGTGCCAGCATGTGCCTGCTGTGCGACCGCGAGCAGAGAGGCCGCGGCGACAAGGGTGGAGAACATTATCTTTTTCATAAATCATCCTGTGTGGATAAATCGTGTTGTTATGTGGTTGTGTTGAGCACTGTACCGTGCGTATTTTCCAGTGGCGGTCCGCCGTTTTCGTTAAGGCAATTTTGATGCCATGTTTATAGATCGCTGAAATTCATAGGAAGAGCGCTTTGTTATCTGAATCATCAGCAAAGTTACGGTTACGCATGAGCACTAAAAGGGAACAACACGAGTCATGGTGGGCAAAATGAGTGCAAAAGTTTCACGATAAGAAAGCAGCGTGCGCGACGAAGAAGGGCACATGCTGACGGGAGCGCGAGATTTACCGCTAAAACCTCAGCGTATTAACTGCAACTATCGTTACCATTAAGGGGGGTGCTGTTTCATTCGTTGCGAATGCAAAGGTGGCAAAACGCCAGGTATCATCCGGGATAACCGGCATCAGTTCATGCTGAAGATGCCAGGGTAATGTTTAATTCGTATTGGCAACATTCAGCCCCGACTGATAATAATATCGTGAGTTTAAAGCACCGTGCGGAAGCTCGGTTAGAATTGCCGCTTTTAGCCTGACGCTGATATTCGTTGGCGCGATAACTATTTTTCCTGTTTCTACGCACTATCGAGGGAGTTAATCTATGTCGATACAGGTCGGGATCTATATTTTTGATAATGTTGAAGTCCTCGATTTTGCCGGGCCTTATGAAGTCTTCACCTGTGCCTCCAGGGTTCATCGGGGCGAGATACCGTTGTTTAACGTCTTTACGGTAGGCGAAACGCGGGAAACCATACGGGCACGCGCAGGACTGCAGCTTTCCCCTGAAGCCACGATAGATAATCATCCCCCCATAGATTGCCTGATTATCCCCGGCGGGATTGTCGATGCGGAGCTGGCAAAGAGTGGCGTCATTGAATGGATATACCAGCAGTCGTTAAAAACGGTAATTACCGCCTCAGTGTGTACCGGCTCTTTTTTGCTCGCTAAATCCGGCATTTTATCCGCTAAATCCGCCACCACGCACTGGGAGGATATTGCAGATTTCCGCATGATGTTTCCACAAGTCTTAGTAAAAGAAGGATTGCGCTGGGTAGATGAGGGCGCCATTGTCTCCTCCGCCGGGATTTCAGCGGGTATTGATATGAGTCTACATTTAGTCGAACGTTTTTCTGACAGAGCGCTTGCGGAGCTTACCGCGAAACAGCTGGAATTTGACTGGACCGAGAACAAACCGACGATTTAGGGTGCTGATAGCCTCCAGCCTCCAGCCTCCAGCCTCCAGCCTCCAGCCTGCAGGTTCTTTGCTGGGCTAATGGCCTTAGCCGGCGCCGGGTGACCATAGCGGGCGCAGCAGTGAGCGGCTAAAAAAAGGATGTCACGCACGATCCGCGCCGATAAATAGCGGATCGTTCTTCTCTTCGCCTTTTATATCCTCGCAATAGTCTGAATATGCTATTTTCAGCAAAAATGGCAGACGGCGGAAATCTGTTTTTCAACTTTCGATATGTTTTTTTCTTGTTTGTCTTGATGGCCTTCGCGGCAATATAGTTTTCGAAAAGAAATAAATGCCACCGTTGCGCATTTATCAGGGATAGCTCGCTGCGAAAATAAGATAATGATTGCTATTAATAAAATCAGTAAAAGTTTTACTGGCGAACCCATACTAAAAGAGGTGTCGCTTTCCATTAATACCGGGGAAGTTATCTGCATTATTGGCCCGAGCGGCTCAGGAAAAACGACATTATTGCGCACGCTGAATTTTCTTGAGCCCGCCGATAGCGGGAAAATAGAGATCGATGATGCGGTTGTCGACTGCGCGAAAGCCGGAAAAAAAGAGATTGAAAAAATACGCGCGAAAACCGCAATGGTTTTTCAGTCCTGGAATTTGTTTCATAATCTCACCGCGTTGCAAAATATCACCGAAGGCCTGATTTATGCGCAAAAACGACCTCGTCAGGAGGCGGTGGCGGTCGCCGAACGTCTGCTAAAACAGGTCGGGCTATGGCATAAAAAAGACCATTATCCAAACAGCCTTTCTGGCGGGCAGAAACAGCGTATTGGCATTGCCCGCGCGTTGGCAATTAACCCGGCGGTGCTGTTGCTGGATGAACCGACTTCAGCCCTCGATCCGGAAAAAGTGGGCGAAGTCCTGACGCTTATCCAGGATATTGCCGCCAACGGGCAAACGATGATTATCGTGACTCATGAAATGGCGTTTGCCCGGCAGGTCGCCTCCAGAGTGGTGTTTATGGAAAATGGCGAGATCGTGGAGCAGGGGCCGCCTGAGCAGATTTTTGGGGCGGCGTTGCACACGCGGACGCAGGCGTTTTTGGCCCGATTACGTTTCCACGCCTGAGGTCAACGCGATGAATCCACAGCCGCTATTTACTCTCGACGATCTGCTGTTCATTGTGCCGAAATTACTGGAAAACCTGCCGGTCACGCTGGGTATTACGCTGGCCTCTCTGCTGCTCGGCCTGGCGCTTGGGCTGGTGGCGGCGGTCCTGCAGTTTAGCCGTTCATCGCTATTGAGCTGGCTGGCGAAAGCCTATACCGATGTGCTGCGCGGGGCGCCGCTGGCTCTGTTAATCCTGCTGTTCTTCTTCGGCGGCAAACTGATTCTCTCAGCACTTGAGCTGCCGGCATTACTGATTAGCGATATGACCTTTGCCATATTATCTATCTCGGTTGGCATTAGCCCCTATTTTGCAGAAATGCTGCGCTCGGCATGGAACGCCGTAGATCCAGGACAAAAAGAGGCGCTACGGAGTCTGAATATTCCCTGGTATATTGGCATCGCGCATGTCATTTTTCCGCAAGGACTCATTATCGCCATTCCCAACTTTGGCAATCTTTTAATCAACCTCGTAAAGATGACCTCGCTGGTTAATATTATTGGCATTGTCGATATTTTTGGCCGGGCACAGAAAATATCGCAGAACAGCTATGGTGCGAAGCAGGTCGCGGCATTTATTAGCGTCATTCTTATTTACTGGTTGCTTAACGTTATTATCTTTTATCTCACTACCCGCATTGAGAAAAAGTATCAATATTTACTGGAGTAAAACACGACTATGTTTAGCATCGATTTTATCCGGGATAATTTCACCTTTATACTCAGCGCACTACCGATAACCTTGCTGATTACCTTTTTATCGTTAATTTTCTCGACGCTGTCAGGAGCTATTCTGGCCTGGGTGATGATCCGCGACGTGCCTTACGTGAAATATCTGGTCACGGTGTTTATCTCTTTTGGCCGCTCGATCCCCATGCTGGTGATGCTCTATTTTGTTTTTTACGTCTGGCCGTGGCTTGCCAACGGGCTTTTTGGCGGACCGCAGGATACGCCGTTCAGCTACAAGCTCTCGCCGCTGGTGGCCGCCGTAGCCGCTTTTTCAGTGGTGTTTAGCGCGTACTTCGCAGAGACGTTTCGTTCGGCGTGGAATTCGGTTGAAAAGGGGCAGCGAGAGGCAGCATGGTCGATAGGCCTGACCGGTTTTACCCGGTTTCGGCGCATTATTTTCCCGCAGGCGGCGGTCTCCGCTTTACCCAACTACACCAGCGTCCTGATTGACCTGATCAAGGATACGTCGCTGGTTTATACCATCACGGTGGTTGATGTGATGGCAAAGGCGAATATTGCTGCGGCGCGTGGTTTTCATTACGTGGAGGCCTACTGCATCGTCCTGATTATTTATATTGCGCTCTGTCTGGTGCTTACCCGGATATTGCGACATATCGAGGAGTATCTCAGTAACCGGTGGAAAAACCATGCGCCAAAAGTGGTTCCATCTCACTCATTTTGGGGAAAGAAGTATGTTCAAAAATAAGGTGTTAATGTTGGGTTCGCTGCTGTTGGCAATGCAGGTAACGATGGCCCAGGCGGCCGAAAAAAGCGCGAATGCGCAAACCGTTGAGGTGGTGGTTAATGCGAACGGATTCCCGTTCAGCTTTGTGGATGATAATAACAATATTACCGGCTACGACGGTGAGTTATTAACAATCATCGATCGGCAGCTCACCAACTATAAGTTCCATTTTAATGCAGTCTCCCGGGATGCGATGATCGTCGGTTTGTCCACCGGCGCCTATACCCTCGCAGCGGATCATTTTTATCTCACGAAAGAGCGCGCGGCACAGTATGCGCACTCTGGCCAGCCTTCGGGTATCAGCGACCTGCGTTTAATTGTGCGTAACAACGAAAATGATATTCATACGCTGGGAGATCTTGCCGGCGGTAAGAAGAAACTGGTGCCGATTCATACATCTGATGCGCGCTATACCGTTATCGATAACTACAACAAAAAGCACCCAGGCCAGCAAATCAATCTCCAGCCGAACGGCGAGCAATCTGCCGCGGACATTTTCAAAGCCGTTGCCTCCGGAGAGTACGATGCGGCTATTTACCCGATTGGCGCATTATTGGCGTTAAACAAAGCCCTCAATCTTAATCTGAAAGCCTCTGAGTCCGTCGGCTTGTTCCCCAACGTCTATTTATACAAAAAGAATGCTGACCCGAAACTGATCGAAGCCATCGACAACGAGCTTGCCGCCCTCAAAAAAGACGGCACGCTCGCCGAACTGTCCCGCAAGTGGTACGACGAAGATGTTTACGCTTTACCGGGGGCGGAAAACGTCAAAGTGAACACCGACTGGGAATGATTTTTTAGGGGAGTGCTGCCTGATGAATACACAACAGCCCGCTTCGGGGCACAACGCGCCGAGCCTGGACGACGAGGTTACCCTTGCGCTGCGTGCGATCACCGAAAAGCGCGCCGCAACGCTTGGCTATTTGCTTGATGAATCCCGGCAGCGCAATCAGCCCGACGATTATGCGCGCGACGCTATCCGCCGTTATGGCCGTGATATCGGGCATTCCGTCCGCGCGAAGATGCGTCGCGGCAACGATTTGCAGGAGTTTGCCGCTCTTTTTACCCGCGGGCTGGAATCGCGGGTTTACGAAATGGAGACCGTTTCGGTCAGCCCGTCAGAGTTTATTGTGCTGTTCCATTATTGCCCTTACGTCAACTGCTGGCGTCAGCAGGGGCGCGATGCCCGCCAGATTGAGACGCTGTGTGATATCTGCATGGCAGGGGATCATGCGTTAACCGATGCATTCGAGAGCATGCAGTTAGCGGTTGAGGCCACGCTGGCACGGGGTGATGCTGCCTGCCGCCTGCGTTTTTCCCAGACTCAGGAGGCGTAATGACAACATTAAAATGGGATCACGCCGTTCAGTTTGTCAATCAGCCGAACGAAGCGATTGCCACGTTTGCCGGCCACAAGCTCAGCGCACTTGCCGGCGGGCGTCACCCCGGCTGGGGGACCTGGAATGCGCTCAGCTATTTCGGACTGACCTATATCGAATTTCTCGCCATCTACGATCGTGCCGAGCTGGCGTCGGCGCAGGCCGATTTTTTGCTCTCCCGCGACGCGGCACAGCTGCTGCCGGAAAACCAGGCGCTGCATCGGGTGGCGCTGCGCACGGATGATATTGACCAGACGCATGCGGAGTTGCGCAGCAAGGGGCTGAATGTCTCTCCGATTGTCGACGGCCAGCGTAACGATCCGCAGGGCAATATCATTAGCTGGCGTATTTTCACCGTCGATGGGGATTTTAACGGCCTGCCGTATCCCTTTATTCTGCAGTGGGGAGAGGGCGATGACGCACGGCTGACGCGGCTACGTGCTCAGGGGCTCGACGGGCCGCATCCCGCAGGCGAGGTCACATTGCAGAGCGCAGTTTTTGCGGTGCAAGACCCGCAGGCCGCGCGCGCGCACTGGCACGCGCTTTTCGGGTTCAATGAGCTGCCGGAGGGGCTGGCTGTCGGTCAACAGCGCTTTGTTTTTCTCCAGGGGCAGGACAACCGGCTAGTCGAACTGGTCTTTAACGTCTCTGACCCGGCGCTGAAAGGCCAACGCTTTCGCGTCGGTAACGGCGAATATCGCTTTCAATAAGGAGTCACTGCGCATGGCAAATGTACATTTTATTGGTGCCGGACAAATGGCGGAGGCCATTATTCGAGCCTCGCTGGCGGCGGGGACGCTTCGCGCGGAAGAGATTTCGCTGGAGGATATCGATCCTGACCGTATCGCTGCGCTCGCTGAACGCTATGGCCTGGCGCGGAAACCGCCGCAAGAGGATGCGCTGCGCGAGGCCGAACTGGTGGTGCTGGGGATCCGCCCGCAGGACAATTTGTCGAGCGTGGCCGAACGTATTCGGCCCCACCTTTCTGCCGCAACGACGACGATCTCGCTGATTGCCGGGGTGACGCTGCACAAACTCGAAACCGTATTGGGGGCGGAAAACCCCATTGCCCGGGTTATCCCTAATACGCTTACCGATACCGGCTTTGGCTACAGCGGGGTGGTTCTGAACGCGCAGGCAATTCCCGAACGGGTGGCGCCTTTTCTCAGCGGTTTTGGCAAGGTGCTTTACCTGCCGGAACGGCTTATTGATATCTTTACCGGCTTCGGCGTCGCCGGGCCGAACTACATTTATTACTTTATCGAGTCGTTTACCGATGCAGGCGTGCTGGCCGGCCTGTCGCGCGCGCAGGCAACTGAGGTGGTTCTGGAAAATCTGCAGGGGGCGATAGAGATGCTGCGCCTAAGCCAGAAACACCCGAGGCAGCTACTCGATATCAACAACTCCCCGGCTGGCGTCGGGATCCATGGGCTGTATGAGCTTAACAACAGCGATTTCGCTGCAGGTCTGCAACGCAGCGTGCTGGCGGCGGTGAAACGCACCCGTGAGTTGGGTGAGGCGCAGTAAACGTTATCAGGAGCGATCGCTATGAAGAGAAAAAACACGCTATTCCTCGCCGGACTCCTCTGTGTGATGGGGACGTTGGGCAGTTCTGCGGCCTGGTCGGTGACCCCGCAATCCCCGCTAGCCTGGGGGGAGCGCTGGAAAAATTTGCCGCCAACGCCAGCACCTGTCGCCGCGCTAAAACCCGCGTATGCCAGCGTAAACGGAATCCAGCTCTATTACGCCACCACCGGAGAGGGTGCACCGGTGGTTTTGCTCCACGGCGGGCTGGCGAATTCCGATTACTGGGGTCAACAGGTTGTGGCGCTGGCGAAACATCATAAGGTCATCGTGGTTGATAGCCGGGGCCATGGACGCAGCACGCGTGACGAGCGCCCTTACAGCTACGACTTAATGAGTGATGATGTGGTGGCGTTGCTCGATCATCTGAACATTAAGAAAGCGGATATTGTCGGCTGGAGCGATGGGGGAATTATTGGTATCGATTTGGCTATTCGCCATCCGACCCGCGTGAACCGCATTTTCTCCTTTGCCCCCAATACGAAAACCAGCGGCGTCAAACCTGATACCGAAAAGAACCCGGTCTTTGCCAGCTATATCGAGCGGGCCGGGAATGAATACCGCAAGCTGTCAAAAACGCCCGACCAGTACGATGCCTTTGTCGAACAGATAGGCCATATGTGGGCCACACAGCCGAACTGGAGCGATGACGATCTCAAGAAAATCACGGCTCCGGTGCTGATTGTTGATGGCGATCGTGACGAGGCCATTGTGCGGGAGCATCTGGAATATATTGCTAACACCATCCCGAATGCCGGGTTGTTGATTTTACCCAATACCAGCCACTTCGCGTTTATTCAGGCACCGAAAGAGTTCAACGAGGCTATCCTGAACTTTATCGATTACAAGTGAGATGCATGGCGGTGAAAAGAGTACCGCGAAGTAAAAGCTGAAATGAGCGAAAGGGTGTTAAAGACGATAACGATCCGGCATGGACGCCGTTTCGTGGCGCAGAATATGCGGCTGAACTGCGCTGTACAATCCGTATCGTGCATCTCCCGGGCGTGCTGAATATGCTAAAATTTGTACAGCTAAAAGCCCAGGACAAGCAGTCATCATACCAGCACTGTCGTCAATGTGAGGGAATATGGATAATGCGCGCTATAAACAGGATCGCCGGCAACGATATCCCACATGGCTGTGGTGCGGAAGTTTATTTCTGGCTACATGGCACTGTTCTGCGGATGAAATAAACCTGTACTCACTCAATACGGGCTCATACGTATATCATTTAACCAACAACCACGGGCAGTATACTGAGAATTTTGAAAATAACTTCATCTCCGTGGAGCGTAAATTCTCAGATGATTCAAAATATAGTTTTGTGCTGGGTACGATGAAAAACAGCTTTGATGACCGATGCCTGGCTGCCGGCGTAAGAAGAGATTGGGTAGGGTGGGATACCGGCTGGGTTTTCAAAGGAATATATGGCTACGTGGGTGAGTTTTTCTTTGATGCTTTCAGTGATTGCGGCGATCATGGGTCTTATCATGATTTTAAAAAAGCAACAGGAATAGGCTTTTCTCCCTATATCTATCATGGCTTTCAGTATAATTTTACCTCTTATTTTGGGATGGACGTTGGCATCATCATTCCATCCGTATTTGTCATTACGGCGCAGTGGAGCTTTAGGTAAAACCGGCGGCCTGCCATGCCTACAGGTAACCGGCGATTTCAATCTCGCGAATCGCAGCTGAATCAGTCAACTCATCGTATCTTTCAACGTAGACGCGCGCGGTAACGGCATAGGCGGGCGCGCAATTTTCGAACCTGCAGCGAATAACAACCATCAACCAATCCGGCCGCCCGAGCTTCCGACTTTACCCCCTGCATAAATCACATCACCATAAATAAGAATAATAATTATTTCCGTTAAGTAGTATGTTGTACTCGCTCTTGACGATAAATATTTCATCATGGCGGAACATAAGACTACGAGTGGGCGCCGACGCTACCTGTGCTGAGGTGCTGCATCAATATAATTTATGGGGATAAAATGATAAGAATATCAGTCCGCGCAGTGCTGTTGGCGTCCGCCGTTGCGATGTCAACCGCCACAACCGCATTTGCCGCCAGCCATTGGGAAACCGCGGATACGACCTTTCCTGGCAGTATCCGCGCCGGTTCAAGGGAAGTCCCTGTTAAGCCAGGCGATAAAACCGAAGTCACGATTAAGAACCTTCCGGCGGGGGCAACCGTCACCTTGCTGAATGGTGCTGAAGCCCTGACTCCGCAACCACTGACCGCCGACGGGGCGGGAACGCTCAATATTCCGCTGACCGTTCCGGCCACTGCCGAGATTGGCCTTCATCCGCTCACCGTTATCACGCAAAACCCCGCGAGCGTCTCGCAGGTCATGTTGAAGCTGTCCAAAATTGTTCCCCCGAAAAACGCCGATACCTTCAGGCTGCAAACGGTCCCCGTCGGCGAACGGGCGTACCAATCAGCCGTTTCAGCCGATGGGAAGCTGTTCGTGACCTCTGCGCGCGGGCCCAAGGACGGTAGCCGTCTACTGAGATTGAACGCCGGAACGCTGGCTGTCGAAGCGGAGGCCGTGCTGCCAAAAGATGAAAAGGGCAAACAAATTGGCGTCTTCGGCGTCGGTGTTGACAATGCCCATAAGCATGTCTGGACGACGAACACCCTTGCCGGGACGGTGACCGTGTATGACGCGAAGACGCTTTCCGTCGTCAAGGTCTTTCCGGAGGGTTCGGTCGCGCATCCACGCGATGTGATTATTGATGAAGCCCACAATCGGGCCTATGTCAGCGCTGCGCTGACCGGTTTTATCGAGGTATATGACACCAGCACGCTTGAGCACATCGGTCAGCTGGAGTTCGTGGCGGACCGTGGCCGCGACCTGTTTTACAGTACGGATCTGGCCCTCGACAGCAGCGAAGGGAAGCTCTACGGCGTCAGCCGCGATACGCCATGGGTAGGCTGGATTGATCTCAAAACGGGCAAGAGCACGACGGTGAAAGTACCCCAGGCGCAAGGTGCAACGGATATCGCTCGCGATCCGGCAACCGGCCGTCTGTATATCGCTTCCCAGGAGACGAACAACGTCGTGGTGCTTGATGCGAACGGCAAGCTTCTCGCTGATACCTATATTGGCGCCGGGGGCGTATCCGTCGTCTGGGATGCGGTGACGTCGCAGGTATTCGCCGCGACGCGCGCGGGTGGAACGGTTGCGGTTCTCGATCGGGACGGCAAGCTGGTCGCCAATATTCCGATGGACGATACGCCAAACAATCTGACCGTCGCGCCTGATGGCGCCGTTTATCTGGTGTCTATGTATGGCAGCGTCGGGGATAAGGTCCAAACGGGCTCGGTGACGAAAATCACGCCCAGGCAGTGACGGCATGAAGGCTGCGTGACGCGTGGCTTGGGGGGCCCCACCAGGTCCGGCATAATAATGAATCCCCAGCCGTCTATGGGCTGGGGATCCATCCGCGACCTCAAGTGACCAGACGGCCCTCGCTGTATTATTAAAGCAAGTACGTCTTAGGGAGCCTGTAAAATTAGTGGATGCAAATGGTGGGAGAGGCGATCCACGGTGATTTCGGGCGTTGCAAAAGCTCAGCGGGCGTGGCGATGCGCTCGCAGCTTCGACGACTGCGTGCGCGCTAACACCAGTTTTCCGCACAGCTGCGGGTCATGCGGTCATTACGATTGGAAGAAGACGATGCCTACAACTTTGCCGCGCCGCGCTTCGATGGCATAACACATGACAATTGAGAACTTCAGCAGTGAGTTGCTGAACGACGCGGAGTCCTGGCTGAATCGGTTGAAATAACTACAGGCAAAATAGAATACTGCACATCAGGCTCAGATGATAACGGAGTAACGAATGCGGGTTTCTGCAATCTCCCGTATCCGCTGCGTAATGGCCCGGTCATCGCGGCAGCTGCGGTAGTTGTAGACCGTGCGGCTCTGCATCATCAGCCGCCCCGATGCGGTACGCCGCCAGCAGATACTCCACCGCTTCGCGTTTCTGCACCGGCCTCAGAACTTTTTTCGGATGACGTCCTGCAGCATTTCCTTGTCCAGACTGAGATCGGCGACCAGCCGTTTCAGGTGGTGATTCTCTTCCTCCAGCTGGCGCAAGCGGCGCAGTTCCGTCACGCCCATGCCGCCAAACTTCTTCTTCCAGTTGTAAAACGTGGCCTCGGAAATCCCCATCTTTCTGCAGACTTCCTCCACCCGCGTGCCTGTTTCCGCCTGCTTCAGGGCAAAAGCAATCTGTTCTTCGGTATAACGGGTCTTTTTCATGCCGGATGACCTCATTTATTCAGGAAAAGAAAGGCCGGAAAAAACCACTTTACGCCGGTACTGAACAAAGGGAAGGGATCATTTTAGCGTCGTTCATTTTTGAGACCTCGTCTTTCTTTCGTATTGTGATTGAAATACACATCAGTCACATTCAATAGCTGGTTAACTTATCTTTTTAATTAAAAACATCAAATTATTAAATTGTTTCCTATAATTTTTTTACCTCTAACACAAGGAGTTCAACCATGCTCAAAACCGTTCCATTTAAACGGACAGTGCTGGCCAGTATGCTCACACTTGCATCAAGTGCCATCACTGCAGCTTATGCAGCGCCCGCTACAACGGCCCCAGAACAAAAGAGTTCAAAACCTAATATCGTTGTCATTTTTGGTGATGACGTGGGTTATTGGAATTTAAGTACTTATAACCAGGGAACAATGGGATATAAGACACCAAATATTGACAGTATTGCCAGTGAAGGCGCTAAGTTCACCTCCTATTACGCCGAACAAAGTTCGACCGCCGGGCGTTCCTCATTTATTACCGGACAAATGCCGTTCCGAACGGGGATGAGCAAAGTTGGTATGCCGGGGGCTCCGCAAGGGTTGAGCAAAGATGACCCAACCATCGCTAATATCCTCAAGCAACTGGGATATGCCACCGGACAATTTGGTAAAAACCACCTTGGCGACCGGGATGAATTTCTGCCGACTGCACACGGTTTTGATGAATTCCTTGGCAACCTTTATCACCTGAACGCAGAAGAAGAGCCTGAAAACCCGGATTATCCGAAAGACCCAGCCTATCGTAAACAGTTTGGCCCTCGCGGCGTTATTAAGAGCAGCGCGGACGGTAAAATTGAAGATACGGGCCCCCTGACCATTAAGCGTATGGGCACCGTGGATGATGAGACCCTCGCCGCCAACAACGATTTTATGGAGCGTCAGGTTAAAGCCGGTAAGCCATTCTTTACCTGGTACAACACAACCCGAATGCATAATAAAACTCACCTGAAAGATGCCAGTATTGGAGCAACGGGTCTTGGGACTTATGCCGACGGCATGGTTGAGCATGACAAAACGGTTGGTGAGGTGCTGAAAAAAATCAAAGATCTCGGCATAGAAGATAACACTATCGTGCTCTATACCACCGATAACGGTCCCATGCTTGCAACCTGGCCTGACTCAGGGATGACGCCATTCCGCGGTGAGAAAAATACCGGCTGGGAGGGCGGCTTCCGCGTACCGGCAATGGTCAAATGGCCTGGTCATATTAAACCAGGCACAATGATTAACGATATCTTCGCTAGTAATGACTGGTTCCCAACACTGGTCGCCGCTGCTGGCGTTCCGGATATCAAACAGCAACTGTTAAAAGGCTACAAAACACCTTCTATCACATACAAAGTACATCTTGATGGCTACAACCAGCTTGATTTCCTGCAGGGTAAAGGCGAGGACCCACGTAAAGAATTCTTCTACTGGAGCGATGACGGCGATTTACTGGCAATTCGCTATGGCCGCTGGAAGGCGCACTTTATGATTCAGGAGCATACGGGAATGGATGTCTGGCGTTATCCGTTCACCAAGCTTCGCGTTCCGATGATTTTCGATCTGGAAATAGATCCGCTTGAGAAAGGCGATACTGGTATGGACTACAACAGCTGGTTCTACAGTCGTCTGTTCCTGCTGGGTGGAGCACAGAAATATGTCGGCGACATGCTGCAAAGCTTCCAGGAGTTCCCACCTCGTCAGAAACCAGGGTCATTCACCGTCTCCGATGTTCAATCGCTGATTGAGCAAGGCGCGAAGAGTAATTAATAGCTGTCATTATCCGGGTGGGCAACCACCCGGTAACCAGGGGGCGCGATGAAGTACAGCACGACTTTGCCTGTTAAAGCGTTACCGTCTGCGGAAAAGTACGACGGCACGGGGCCAGAATATAAACGACGCTTTCACGTGATGGCGAAACCAACTGGCTCCACCTGTAATCTCGATTGTTCATACTGTTTTTATCTGCATAAAGAAGAGTTACTGCATCAGGACCGTCACACCGGAATGAGTGATGAAGTGCTGGAAAACTTTATTCACCAATACATCGATGGTCAGGATGGTGACCAGGTTGTTTTCTCCTGGCAGGGTGGAGAGCCCACCTTAATGGGGCTGGAGTTTTTTGAAAAGGTCGTCAAATTCCAGAAGCAGTATCAAAAATCCGGCCAGCGCATCGAAAATGACTTACAAACAAATGGTGTGCTGATAAATGATAAATGGGCCGAGTTTCTTAAAGAACATCATTTTCTGGTGGGTCTGTCGATTGATGGTCCCCGGGAACTGCACGACCGCTACCGCGTAACGCGTAGCGGCAAACCAACGTTCGACAAAGTGATGAAGGGCGTTGAAGCGCTGAAAAAATACCAGGTACCGTTTAACGCGCTGGTCACGGTCAACCGTACCAATGCGCGATTCCCGCTGGATGTGTACCGTTTTGTCACCCGCGAGCTGGGCGCAACCTACGTGCAGTTTAACCCATGCGTAGAACCCGTTGATTTTAAGGTCACTGCGCCCCAGTTCTGGCGTGATGAAACCATCCCGATGACCGGTTCGCGCCGCGCAAAACCGGGCGATTTAGACTCTATTGTCACCGACTGGTCGGTTGATCCAGAAGACTGGGGCACGTTCCTGAAGACGGTCTTCGAAGAGTGGGTGAATAACGATTTAGGCCGCGTGCAGGTGAATCTGTTTGAAACGGCGGTGGCGCAGACCATGGGGATGCCCGCGCAAATTTGTACAGCATCTGAGTTCTGTGGAAAAGGCCTGGCGGTGGAAAAAAACGGAGATATCTATTCCTGCGATCATTACGTCTACCCGGAGTACCAGATTGGCAATATTGCCGACACCAAACTGGCACATATGGCGTTTTCAGAGCGTCAAAAAGCCTTTGGTTTAGGAAAAAAAGAGACGTTGCCGGAATACTGCAAACAGTGTCCGTATCTGAAGTTGTGTTGGGGCGAGTGCCCGAAAAATCGTATTGTCCGCACGCCGGACGGTGAAGCGGGTCTTAACTACCTCTGTCCAGGTATTAAAGCTTTCTTCAACTACGCCGAACCGATCCTGGTCGGTATCTCTACGCTACTGAAACGCGACTTTGCAGGATTGCGCAAATGACGAACAGAGAGAAACTACTTGAACTTGAGCAACGTATGAATCAACAGGTACTGGGCCAGGAGTCGCTGGTGCGCATGTTGATTATCGCTCTGCTCTGTGACGGTCACGTGCTGCTAGAAGGTTTGCCGGGGCTGGCGAAAACCCGTGCGGTACGTGAGCTTGCCCGTCATGTAGAGGGTGATTTCCGCCGTATTCAGTTCACCCCAGATCTGCTGCCATCGGACATCACCGGCAGTGAGATTTACCAGCAGAATGCCACCCGTGAGGAAGATCAGTTCCGCTTTCGTCCCGGTCCCGTATTTGGCAACATCATTCTGGCCGACGAGATCAACCGCGCCTCGGCGCGCGTTCAGTCAGCATTGTTGGAGGCGATGGAAGAGCGTCACGTGACCGTCGCCGGAAAAACCTGGCCATTGCCTGGCGTTTTTATGGTGCTGGCCACGCAGAACCCGGTGGATCAGGAAGGTACCTGGCCATTACCGGAAGCTCAGCTTGATCGATTTTTGATGAAGGTACTGGTGGACTATCCGTCAAGCGAGAATGAACAGAAAGTGATGCAAATGGTACGCGCAGAGCAGCAGCAGAAATATCAGTCTGCAAGCGAGGTGCCCGTCGTCGATTCGGCTGAAACACTGATGCTTTCTCAGCAGGAAATCGGTACCTGCTGGCAGGAAATCGCCGCCATTTACGTTGCACCGACTGTAGAAAGATATATCGTTAACCTGGTAGAGATGACCCGTCATCCGCAGGCCGTAAGCGATACGCTTGCCGGGTATATATCTATTGGCGTCAGCCCTCGTGGAACCCTGGCGCTCGACAGATGCAGCCGCGCGCTGGCGTGGCTTGATGGGCGTAATGCGGTGAACCCTGAAGACGTTCAGCGCGTCGCCCCAGCAGTATTGCGCCATCGTCTAATGTTGAGTTATCAGGCCAATGCCGACAGCTGCTCGCCAGATGATGTCATTCGTATGCTACTCAACGCCGTGGTTGCGTAATGAAAGGCGTACTGAAGGTAGAACGAGATACGCTGCTGGCACTTGCCGGCGAGGCGCGGCTGCTATCGAACCCGCCGGGGCAAATCCCTCCAGGGGCTCTGGCCGGGGAGCGAGTCTCACGACAGCAGGGGCGTGGGCTTAATTTTGACAGTCTGCGTCGCTATCAACCCGGAGATGATGTGCGCTTAATCGACTGGCAGGCTACAGCTCGTCTGCGTTCGCCGTGGATCCGTTTGTATAACGAAGAACGTGAGCGACCGGTGTTTCTGATTGTCGACCAACGTTTGGATATGTACTTTTCCACCCGCGGGCAAACCAAATCCGTTGCCGCTGCGAAAATTGCCGGACTGCTGGCCTGGCGAAGCTGGCATGATGGCGACCGTATTGGCAGCATCGTTTTCAGCGACGAAAAATTAAGCCTGCAAAAATGTCGCTCTCCTACCCGCAATCTACCCGTCGTGCTGGATGATGTTCTTCTCTACAACCAGGCCTTACCTGCACGCTATCCCAACGAAGCGACAGCATCCGTTACGCTCACCCACGTGCTGCAGCGAGCCAGTCAGCTTATCCCCAGCGGGGCCTGGGTGGCTATTGTCAGCGATTTCCATGACCTGGATACGGCCAGCGAAGCGCTGCTCGCAGCCCTGAGAAGACGCTGCGAAATCAGTGCATTTGTCACCCTGGACGATCTCCACCTAAGGCTCCCGGCGCATGGTGATTTGGCTGCCAGTTATCAGGGGCGTGATGCCGCCTTTTCGCTTTCGCCACAGCTGAAAGATGACATTCAGCACAGTATTACTTCCCGGTTGGCTCGACTTGAAAACCGACTGACGCGTCTTGGAATTCGGGTTAATCAGATAGTGGTCACACAGGACCTTATCAAACAGTTACAAAAGGGAGTCTGAATGCTGGAGAAAGGATTTAGCGTACCGGAGCTATTACTTCCGGCGCTACCCCAGAGCATTTCCTGGTTTCCGTTACCACCCGGCTGGTGGGGACTGGGCGCGGTATTGTTGGTTGCGCTGGTTATCTTTTTGCTGTTCCGCCTGGCGCGCTGGCGGCGCAACGCATGGCGTCGGGAAGCACTGTCCTCCCTGCAGCACACGCACAGCGTGGATAGCTGGATTTCCTTGATCAAACGGATCCTGCTGATGCATCAGCCTCGGGCCATCGTCAGTCAGACCCTCTCTCCCGAACAACTTCTAAAGCAGGTGGATATCGAGCCAGATTTACGTGAACAACTGAACGCAAAATATTGCCAGCCCGATAATCAGCTTGATGCCAACCACAACGCTCGATTGCAGGTTCAGCTAAAAAACTGGCTGGAGAGACTGCCCTATGTCTGAGTTTCTGAGTCGCATTGATTTCGCCTGGCCTTGGGCAGGATTACTGATTTTTCTGCCGCTGATCGGGCGCTATTTCTTGTCGCAGGATCGTGAAGTTAAAGAGCAGGTCCGTGTGCCATTTCTACCCGAACTGATCGATGAGTTGAAGCTCAACAGTCAGCCGGTACGCGCCAGCAAGTTATCCAGCCTATTTTTCTGGCTGGTGTGGGTCTTGCTGGTTGTCGCGCTTTGTCGCCCGGAGTATCTGACGCCACCGCAGCATATCCAGAAGCCGATGCGTGACGTGGTATTGATTCTTGATGTATCCGGCTCAATGGCGAAAAATGACATTCAGGGCGGCGTTACCCGTCTGCAGGCCGTTCAGGACTCTGTGCGTAAGTTTGTCGCCGCACGTGAGACCGACCGTATCGGACTGGTGATATTTGCCAGTCAGGCATGGCCTTTTGCCCCGGTCAGCGAAGATAAGCAGGCGTTACAAACGCGTATTAACCAACTGGCCCCGGGCATGATTGGTCAACAAACGGCGATTGGTGATGCGCTGGGTGTTGGCGTGAAACTGCTCGACGGTACCGCTAACAAAGATGCCAGCAAGCTGGCAATCCTGCTGACCGATGGCAATGATACGGCGTCGCAGCTGGCTCCGTCGCTGGCGGCGCAGCTGGCGGCGGCGCATCATGTCCAGGTGCATACTATCGCCTTTGGCGATCTGGACAGCACTGGAGACGACAAAGTCGATCTGCCGCTGATGCAGAGCATTGCGCAGATCACCGGTGGGAAATCCTGGACAGCCGCCAACACCGGTGCTGCTCTCGATAGCGTGTGGAAAGAAATTGATGCTATTACGCCGGTGCAGGTGAAATCGATAGGTTGGTCTTGGCATGTACCGCTATTTCAGTGGCCGCTGCTGTTGGCTCTGGGGCTAATGATATTACTCGCGGTTGGGCGCTTTATCCGGGAGAAAACGGAATGAGTGAGTTTCATTTTATCCATCCCTGGTGGTTGGTTGCGTTGATCCCGTGCGCTCTGTTGTGGTTCGTGGCGAGCGGTCAGCGTAGCGCCTGGCATCAGATTATGGACAAGCCCTTTGCCAGAGCGTTGATCGTCGGGCGCAAAAAGCGGATTACGCGGGTATTACCATGGCTTTGTGCACTGGGCGTGCTCGCGTTGGCTGGCCCTACATGGCAGCGTGAATTACCTGCCGCGCTGACGCAGCAAAGTAATTTGATGGTGGTACTGCAACAAGACCCGGCGATGTACGCCCAGGACCTCGCGCCCAGCCGCCATCAGCGGATGCAGAGCAAAATTATGCAGCTGATGGAAAAATCAGCGGGGAATCATTTTGGGCTGGTGGTTTATAACGCCAACGCCTGGCTTACTACGCCGCTAACCAATGACCCGTCGTTTTACTCGCTGTTTTTACATGCGCAAAGCCCAAATCTGTTGCCCGAAGGGGAAGGCTCCGGACTGAAGCGGGCCATTGCGCTAGCGATGAAAAATATGCCGGAAGTGCCCAATGCACCCCGCAATATTTTACTGATTGCCGATAACGTCTCTGCCCAGGATGCCAAATGGCTTGCGCAACTCAACGCACCGCTGCAGGTCTGGGTACCGGGAACGGCTCGTGGCGGAGAACTACCGGAAATCTATGCGCAACGCGGGATTGATACGCGCCTGAACGTCGAGCGTTTCAGCAGTATTCGTGATAGCGGTATTCCGGTCACCCTGGTCACCAGTGACGACAGCGATGTAGCGGTTATTACCAGCCATATTCAACAATCGGTAGCGTCACAGAATAACGCGCGAGGTGATCTGCACTGGAAGAACAGCGGCTACCTGCTGACGCTCCCGATGCTGATATTACTACTTTTCGGTCGTCGACAGTTGATTTGCTGGCTTGTGGTTCTGATGCCGCTGCTGTATGCACCGCAAATCCACGCAGCCTGGCAGGATACGTGGATAAGCCCCGATATGCAGGGACAGATTGCCTTCAGCAGCGGAGACTACGTCAAAGCCGCGCAGCGCTTCCAGGATCCGCTTTGGCAAGGGATAGCTTTTTACCGCGCCGACGATTTTGTCGCTGCTGCCTCGGCGTTTCGCCAGGCTCCGCAGACCGCCGAAACTCAGCTTTGGCTTGGCAACAGTTATGCGCAGCAAAAACAGTGGCAGCAGGCGTTGAATAGCTACGATCGCGCATTGAGCCTGAGTCCTGATTGGGAGATGGCACATAAAAATCGTGCTGCGGTTGCGAAAATTATCATGGCGTTACGCCAGAAAGAGCGAGACCGCCAGGCCGCACAGGGTAAAGAGCAGGATTATAAGCCGGATGAAATTAAACACGATTTGAAGAAGGGGCAGGGTGTGAATCAGCAGGATATTCAGCCGAAAGCCAGCAGCAGTCCCCAGATAAATCAGTGGTTTGAGAACCTGGAAGTCTCGCCATCCGGTCTGCTTGAAAATCTCTATCGCGCCAATACCCAGGAGGAACCATGAAAGTCTTGCTCTTTCTGCTGTTGCTTACGGTATTCCCTGCGTACGCTGCGATGGATATCACGCGAGAACTGGATGCGCCTGAGCAGGTTACTCCGGGTCAGCCAGTGCGGATTGCGGTTACCTTCTGGACAGATAGCTGGTTTAACCCACCACCAGAATGGCCAGAATTCGAGATTAAAAACGGGTCGTTAATGACGACACCGTTGCCAAACCAACTGCTGAGTCGCCAGAAAAATGGCATCAGCTGGAGCGGAGTGCGGCTGGAAAGACAGGTTATCGCCTGGGATCAGGGAGAACTGCGGCTGCCGGCCACGGAAGTCACGCTCTTATCTGCCGGCCAGCCTCCGGTTACGGTGCAACTCCCTGAGCTGAAAACAACCGTCTTCTGGCCCAAAGGCGTGGAACAGCCCGATCGCTTCCTGCCTGCCAGCAACCTCGCATTAAGCCAGAAAATCACCCAGTATCATGCCAGCAACGACAATACGCTCCACGCCGGAGATGTGGTTGAACGCACCGTGACGGTGAAAGCCAACGGCATCATGGCCACTCAGATACCACAGCTCCTGTACGCCATTCCGGGTACCGATACGCAACGCCTGACGCCGGAAAACACGTTGTTGAAATCAGGCCGTGGCGAGATTGAAGGCGCTCAACGAGTCGAAACACTACGCTATCTGCCTTCACTGGCGGGCAATATCTCGTTACCTCCAGTCAAATTACGCTGGTGGGATACGGCACATCAGCAATGGCAGGTCGCTGAATTACCCGGTTCAACACTGCCGGTCGCGGCCGCGCGTGCAGCGGGTAGCGAATCCGTGCTGCGAGGAACCACTGACGAAAATCGCTGGCAAACCGCGCTGGTTATTGCGGGTATTGTCATTATTGCCGTTGTTATCTGGTTTACTCGCCGCATGTTGTGGCGAAGCCTGCACTATTTCTATCATCTCTGGCGACATTTCTGGACACCGGTTCCGCTACCTGAACTGACGCCAGGAAAAAGGAGTAAACGATGAAGCATAAATTTATTATCGGTGCGTTTCTGTTCAGCGCAACCTGTGCTGCACAGGCTGCAGATCCGCTTTCGGAATGGAATGATACTTCGGCGAAACGCGCTATCGAGCAGTGGGTGCAAAATGCGACTAATCACGACAGAGCAACCTATATACCTCCTGAGAATCGTTACGTGGTGTTTGATAATGATGGCACGCTGTGGCCTGAAGCGCCGCTGACATTCCAGCTACAGTTTGCAGTGGATGAAATCAAACGACTTGCGCCACAGCATCCTGAGTGGAAAACCGATCGATTGATGAGTGCCGTGTTGAATAACGACTTAAAAACGGTTGCCGCTTCCGGTGAGAAAGGGCTGATGCAATTACTGGAAGCTACCCACAGTAATATGACCACCGATGAATTCACCCAGCGCGTCAGTCAGTGGGTGGACAGTCAGCGAGATAAGCGCTTTGGCTGCCGCTACGACACAATGGGCTATCTGCCGATGAGACAACTTCTGGATTATCTGCGCGAGAACGGATTTAAAACCTGGATTGTCTCCGGAGGCGGTATTGATTTTATGCGTGTACTGACAAAAAAAATGTACGGCATACCGCCTGAGCAGGTAGTGGGTTCGTTCGCCCTGAGCGAATTTTCGCTGACCGATAACGGCACCCAGTTGCGTAAGACAATGAAAGGAGCCTTCAACGATGATGCTGCCGCCAAGCCGGTCGCCATTCATCTGTTTATGGGGCAACGTCCGGTGGCGGCGTTTGGCAACAGTGATGGCGATTTAGCGATGATGCAATACACAGCTGCCAATCCGGACTTTAAAACCTTTGGGTTATTAGTTCATCACACGGATGATAAACGAGAATATGCCTATGACAGTCATCCTTCTGCGAGTGGAAAGCTGGTGGACGGTCTGAGTGTGGCAAAAGAGAAAGGCTGGACGGTAGTGGACATGAAACAGGACTGGAAAACCGTCTTCGATCGTGAGAAGTGCGCCCCATAAATCATCGATCGCCATCGATTGAAAATAAGCCAGGATTAGTTAATGACGTGGGCAACAGGCGGTTTCCGGGGCGACCGCGACTCTTGTTATTCATGCCAAGCGGACCGGACTGACGATAACGTTTCAGCAGACGGCTACAATGGCGCGGTGTAATGCAGAGCATGTCCGCTGCCTGACCAGGACGCAGGTTGCGGTCGATGACATCCTGAAGAATTTTGAGGCGGTTGATTTCTTTCACTGTGAACATCCCGGTGTCATGTATAGCCACAGAAAACTCCTCATCAGGAAAAGTGAGTTGTTGACCAGGCATACAGGTTTGAAAACTATAACCTGGACATTCCAATGAGCCACAAATAGACATTAATATTGAGCCTCTACATATAAATTAACCGTATTCTATTTTGAACTCATTAGCTCAAGCCGCATGGCTCTCCTACGGAGGGCTATGATTATTATAAAGGGCAGGGCATTCAGACCTGATAAACTATTACATCATCATGCCCATCCTTGTTGCTGTCCAAAACCAAAGAATCCCTCGAACGTAGTGAGAGCTTAGCTGGAGACCTCCTCATTAGCGGCTTTGCCGCGATTCTGAACCAGAGGGCGCAAGATAATCCAACTGTTATGCGAACTAACGACTGCACCAGTCTGGCTACAAATCTCGTTACCTGACGTTTGTCTGGGCTGTTTCTGAAGGTCCGCCTTACAGCTAAATTAAGATGTCCGCCTGTGGGTTATGTTTCAGCTCTTGCCGAAGATGTCTTTGCTCCGGGTCTGGAGTTGCTGCAGGGCTTCCAGCATGTCGTTATGGTCCAGACTTCGTTGTGATTTCTTGCCGGGTTGTTTCTTTCTGCGTGAGGTCTGGCCGTCCAGTGATGGCAGGGCCTGTGAGCGGGTGTTGTCCCGTTTGTCCTGCACCAGTTTTATCATCTCCAGAGCGCGTCCCAGACGCTTGTTGTCAACGATGGCGCCCTGGTCCAGTTCTCCAAGCCGGTCGTAAGTGGTAAAGGGCAGGGAAGTGCCACTGGCCCGGAGCTCAATGTTACCATCCGGGTATTGCCATACCTCGATGTACTTCCCCTGAAAACGCCGGTTTTCTTCATTATCTTCAAGCAGATAAAGCTTTTTATCATACTGTAATGTCAGGTTTTTCGAGACCTTACGCCGCTCGCGCCAGGTGAATGTTGCCTGCAGGTTTTCGCCATTATCCAGCTGGCGATGTACGTCAAAATCGTGGCGTGGCGGCTTTGCAAACCGACGGTTGTAATCTGCCATGAATTCATCAGCAAAGGCGTTTGCATCCTCAGGTGTGCTGATAC
This sequence comes from Klebsiella sp. BIGb0132, assembly GCF_024810075.1. Lineage (NCBI taxonomy): Bacteria > Pseudomonadati > Pseudomonadota > Gammaproteobacteria > Enterobacterales > Enterobacteriaceae > Klebsiella > Klebsiella sp. BIGb0132. The sequence continues at coordinate 653,136 of NZ_JANUDW010000002.1, forward strand.
CGCGGAGACGCAGTTCCTTGACCTGGCGGTCCTGTAATGTCAGGTGAGCCCGTTCAACCCGTCCCTTGGCTGAACTGGTGTTGGCACAGATACCAGTAATATTCAGCTCGTTCATGGCACGACCAAACTGAGTCTGGCCATCTCCGCCGGTGGCCTGCTTGTTGTTGATCCTGAAGACGCTGGCTTTGTCGCTGTAGAATGCCAGAGGCTTACCGTAACGCTCCAGATAGCCCCGGGCGGCTTCAAAATAGGTGAAAGTGGACTCAGAACTGACGAACAGAAGCTGCATCAGCCGGCTCGTTGCATCATCAACGTAAACGAGAAGTGTACACGCCGGACCACGATCCTCGAACCAGCGATGCTCACAGCCATCAATCTGGATGAGTTCTCCGGTACAGGCCCGACGCGGGCGTGGCTGATGTACACGCGGCGGCCGCAGCTTGCGGGGGATCCATAAACCGGCCTGTGTCATCAGCTTGCGTACCGTCTCTTTGGCCAGGTACAGCCCATGAACCTCGCCGAGCTTCTCACAGGCTAAAGTTGGACCAAAATTGAGAAAAACTCCGTTCCGTCTGCCGTCATGAGTCTCATCCTTTGAAAGCAGTGATCGCTGTGGTGAGACTGTAGCGCGGACATGTCTATTTGGTCAGAGACGGACATCTCAATTTGGCTACTACAACGTTAGTGCGCATAATGTATATTATGTTAAATTAAATAAATAAAAAAATAATAATCAATTTGTTACAATGACAGCAGCTACTTTCCCACTCCAGTAATCAGTCATGGAAGCTTAAGGAACAGAGTTCGTTCATGAGTTTGCGATGCCTTAAATCCGTGGTGAGTATAGAAACCTTTGGCTTCTTCAGAAAGCGCATGAACCATTATCGCACGAACGCCAATATTCTCAGCTACGCGATAACAGCGTAGAACCGCATCGTGAAGTAAATCGGCGCCCACCCCTTTTCCGCGCAATGAGACATCAACCACCAGGCGAGCGAGTATGATTACCGGTATAGGATCTGGCATGTTACGCCGAAGACTACCAGTGGCTACCGTATGATTAACGCTGCCGGTGGCCAGAGAGTAAAAACCAGCTACTTGCTTCGTGCCTGTCTTGCAAACAACAATAGCGATGTGACGCAATCTGCCTGGATTGTGAACCGAATATGACGGTGGCGCTCAGCCCCACGATCTGGCGGTTGCTATCGTGCGGCAGTATCTGTCGTCAGTAAGCGAGATAGTGGCGACGTTCTCGGCGGCCATGCTGGCCAGATTCTTAACCGCGGTTCGCGTCGTGATTGCCAATCGTTGGCTTGCACTGGCGCTGTACCTATTGATAACGAACTGTTTTCTTTGTTTTTTTACGGCTGCCGTCCGGTTTTTTACCGGCTGAGGACCAGAAAGACCGCGCAAATGGCGGTTAGGTCAACTCGCCCCTCGGTGCACTGAGGGGCGGTTTCGGTCAGCCAGATGAATCCTGACGCTGCACATCAACCGCCACTTCCAGAGCCAGCGTTGCCCCGCCATCGAAAATAACGCCCTGTAACGGAGTCACATCGGCATAATCCCTTCCCCACGCCGTGACGATATGCTGCCCCTGAGGCATCAGATCGTTGGTCGGATCAAACTCCAGCCAGCCGATATCAGGGATAAAAATGGCAAACCAGGCATGTGACGCATCGGTTCCGACGAGTTTTTCCTGCCCCTCTGGCGGCAGCGTTTCAATATAGCCGCTGATATAACGCGCGGGTAAGCCGACAGAGCGCAGGCAAGCGATCGCCAGATGGGCAAAATCCTGACAGACGCCGCGCTTTTCCTCTAAAACCTGCTCGGGTGGTGTTGTGACGCTGGTCGCAACCGGGTCGAAAGTAAACTCCGTAAAAATACGATGCGTGAAGTCCATCGCCGCCTGGATCACCCCTGCATTGTCGTGAAAAATATCGGCAGCATAGCTGGCCAGCCGTTCGGAACGGAGGATTAAACCGGAATCGAGCAAATACTCTTTCGCCATTCGCAGGTCCGCTGTCCCGGACTCCTGCAGCAATCGACGATACTCACCGCAGGTGAGCGGGTGGTCATATAGCAGGTTCGCGTGGTTTATTTCATCAATATCAAAGTAGCTTTCCATCTCAATGGTTAGCTTGTCGTGCGGAACCTGGATCGAGAAATAAAACGTCAGATTGCCGAAATAATCACTCCCCTCGCTCTGATAAACGGGCATCGGCGTCACCGTAATCCGACGCAGTAAACAGCGTTGATTTGCCGTATCGCGCGGCAGAAGATGCGTCATGTTGTAGCATAACGTCACGGGTGAATTGTACTGGTACTCCGTCAGATGACGTACCCGGTATTTCATAAGTCAGTCTTCCATTGCGCATTAATCAACTGCTGGGGTCCATCTGCATGATCGAAATACTTGTCGCTCAGCAGGGTCGTAAACTGCTCCACTTGGCTGATTATCTGCGTCATGAGCGTATCCAGCTGTCCACGCAGCTCCGTTTGTTCATCGACCTGCGCCAACATGTCCAGCTCGGCCAGCTGAATATCGGTCAGTGATTTCATTATCGGGCGCATGTCGGATGTCAGGCTGGAAGTCTGACCATCCTGTCGCGGTAGTTCGAGGAGGTATTTGCGCAGTCGATCGATCTGATAAATCAACGAACGCGGGTTGCTGGCGTCCAGCATCAATAAATCCAGACCAGAAATGATGTTCATGCGTCCGCGATAGCGGCGACGAAAAGAGATCAGTGCCTCTACGCTCATCAGTACCGATTCTAAAATTTGCTGTTGCTGTAAACCAGGAAGAGCGTGGGTCAGCGTGTGTTTGAGTAAAATGGCGGTTAGACGCGCCCGCTCCGCACGGCGGCCAATCTCCTGAAACCGCCAGTCCATTCCACGCAGCATGCTTTCATGATTCAGCCCGGACAAGGCCAGTAAAGAGGTGACCAGATTGTCCAGTGACTCTTCCGGCAGTTCCGGCAGCCCATCCTGATAGGCCACCTCCACCGCCCGAATACAATCGCGTAACTCATTGAGAATAATTCGGGTATCGGCCGAGAGCATCTCTTTTACCTGCTCGCCGCAGGTCAGCATGCTTTGGATATTAAATTTAATCGAGCCGGCGCGTTGGCCATCACAAACCAACGAAGAAAGCTCATGATTCTGGTCAGCGCCCGCGTCCGTTTCAGGCAACGTGCCGGTGAGCGGAAATAATGCCCCCAGCAGGACATCGCGGCTCTCAGGCATAAACAACTCAACTCCGTTAAGCTGTTTGAAAAGAGTGCGTATCACGCGCAGGCTCATTTCAGCGCGTTCCGCATAGCGGCCAAACCAGAACAGGTTCTCTATAACGCGGCTGGGCAGATTTCCCTCATCACGAGGGATGGAATCCGTCAGCGGCTGCTGCGCTATATCGGGTTTTTCCCCCAGTATCCACGTATCTTTACTGCGTGCGCCGGACAAATCGCTAACAATAAATTCATCAGCGGACTCAGCTACCCGTGATAGCGTTCCGGGCATGACGCAGTACCCCTCCGGGGTGGCGACGGTAAACGCGCGGAAAATACCGGGCCGATATTCAATTTGTTGATTATCCCAGACCGGTACGCGCGAGCCGGGTATGTATACCTGAGCCACGTAGTTGTGCGGGTTGGCGGTGATTTGCTCAATGGTGAGCATCCGATTGCGCTCATCCAGGCTATGACCGTAAATGCTTTTGCTATCAAAACTACGCCAGGACGGTTTGATTATCAGGTGCTCAAGGTTACGGATCACAAAATCGCGATCCTCAGCGCGACCGCACCACCAGGTCTTAACCGTCGGGATCAATAGCGGTTCGCCAAGCAAACACTGACTAATTTCTGCGAGAAACGCCAGCAGCGCCGGCGCTTCAAGAACCCCTGAGCCCAGAGGATTTGCCAGCACGACGTTACCGCTGCGTACCACTTCAAGCAGCCCCGGCACGCCTAGCCGCGAGTCGGAACGCAGTTCCGTTTGGTCGCAATAAGTATCATCCATACGGCGCAAAATCACATCAACTTCCGACAGGCCATTAAGGGACTTCAACCATACCCTGCCGTTACGCACGGTCAGATCGCCTCCCTGAACCAGCTGAAAACCGAGATAGTTCGCGAGATAAGCATGCTCAAAATAGGTACTGCTGTATGCGCCGGGCGTCAGCACCACGATCCGCGGGGTCTCTGTTTTGTGACTGGCAAGACCGGCTAACGTATGCCGCAGTGCGTGAAAGAAGCCGGAAAGCCGCCGGACATTGCTGTTGCGAAACAGCGACGGCAGCACGCGAGAAACGGCGATTCTGTTTTCAAGAACATAACCGGTACCGCTCGGCGCCTGGGTACGATCGCCAATAGCCACAAACTCTCCATCACCGCCGCGAACGAGATCGACTGCGTGGAAGATGAGATTATGCGCGCCCGGCAGACGTATACCGTGGCACTGACGCAGAAAGCCTGGATGAGAGAAAACGATTTCTGACGGGATAACGCCCTCTTTCAGCAGCCGCTGTTCACCGTAGAAATCTTTAAGTATCAGGTCGAAAAGCAGCGAGCGCTGCGCCAGGCCACGTTCAACGGTTAACCACTCGTCCTCCGCCAACAGATTTGGAATGATGTCCAGCGACCAGACGTTCGGCGACAGCGGATCGCCATTGAGGTTATAGGTTGCGCCATCATCGCGCAAAATACGCCTTGCCTGACGAAGACGGTTTTCCATCCCTTCTATACCCATCTCGCCGACGCTGTTCATGACCTCAGTCCAGTGTGGGCGGAAGGTGCTCGCCGGATCGCAAGCTTCGTTATAGACGTCTGTCGTAGAGGGATCGACAGAGAAAGACGCCGGCTCACAGGCCGGCGTGATTGATTCAGAAAAAGAAGCTGTCATGTATTCTGATTACCCGGCTCAAAGCTAAATCCTAGTATACTTCCTGCGGAGATCCAAAGTATGCGGGTATTCATCGCCCGGTTCTTCTTCCGGAGGAGCCATTGGGCGTGGAACCTGCTCATGCTCATAGAATGTCCTTAACGCGCTGAATGCTGGAGGAGGCGTCAAGACGCCCTGGGTGAAGCCATGATCCCAGAATCGATTGACGCGCCTTGCCTCAGCTTCATTGCTGTTGACCGGTAGCGTCTCATAGTGACGTCCGCCCGGGTGGCTGACGCGATAGCTACAGCCACCAATGGAAAGACCGTTCCAGGTATCAATCAGATCAAACACCAGGGGGTTATTCACCCCAAGAGTCGGATGCAGCGCCGAGGTTGGCGCCCAGGCGCGATAGCGCACCGCCCCCACCATCTCCCCTTTCTTTCCGGTCGCTCGCAGCGGTACGCGGCGGCCGTTGCACGCCAGCACATAGCGTCCTTCAGTCAAACCGGACAGGCGCACCTGCAGGCGTTCGACGGAGGAGTCAACGTAGCGAGAGGTCCCGGACTGCGTCACTTCTTCGCCCAGGACATGCCACGGTTCGATCGCCCAGCGAAGCTCGAGCTCAATATCATCAATTTGCTGGCGACCGTAGTGCGGGAAGCGGAACTCTTCAAACGGCAGCAGCCATGACAGTTTAAAGGGATAGCCATGCCGCTGCAGGTCATCCACCACTTCTTTTACGTCCTGCCAGACGAAATGCGGCAACATAAACTTATCGTGCAGCTGGGTGCCCCAACGGACCAGCGGCTTGTGATACGGCTGGTTCCAGAAACGCGCCACCAGGCAGCGGAGCAGCAGTAATTGCACCAGCGACATGCGGGCATGCGGCGGCATTTCGAATCCGCGGAACTCCAGCAGCCCCAGACGGCCGCTACTGCTGCCTGCCGCGTACAGTTTGTCGATGCAAAATTCTGAGCGATGGGTATTACCGGTGATATCCACCAGCAGGTTGCGCATCAGTCTGTCCACCAGCCATGGGGTATCAACCAGCCCTTCCGGCATGTTCTGGAAGGCTATCTCCATTTCGTAAAGCGCTTCATCCCGTCCTTCATCCGGACGCGGGGCCTGACTGGTTGGGCCAATAAACATTCCTGAGAATAAGTAGGAAAGCCCCGGATGGTGCTGCCAGTATATCACCAGGCTACGCAGGAGGTCGGGACGCCGCAGTAGAGGGCTGTCGGCAGGAGTGGCCCCGCCTAAGGTCACGTGGTTACCGCCTCCGGTACCGGTGTGACGGCCATCAAGCATAAACTTCTCGGCCCCCAGTCGGGTCTGTTGCGCCTGCTCGTAGAGCGTTTCAATATTATGGACCAGCTCATCCCAGTGGCTGGCCGGGTGAATATTGACCTCGATAACCCCAGGGTCGGGGGTTAACAGCAGCTTCTGCAAGCGAGCATCTTTTGGCGGCTCATAACCTTCTATCACCACCGGTAGCTGCAACGCGCTGGCCGTCGCTTCGACGGCATGAATCAGGGCAACATAATTCTCCAGATGGGTGACTGGCGGCAGGAACAGATGGAGCTTGCCCTCGCGCGGTTCGAGGCACAGCGCGGTGCGGACCACTCTTTTACTGCCGTTAACTGCCGATTTTTGTTGCTGCAACGCCTGCTGGGCAACGGTGGTAGCCGCCTCTTCCCCGATCGCAAAAACCGGCAGCGGTTCGCGAGGCTCGAAAGGATCGCGTTCGACGACGCGCTCATCTTCGGTGAGCGGCGGCAGCGAATTGAGCGGCAGACGGTAACCCATGGCGCTGTCTCCGGGGATCAGCGTAATCAACCCTCCCCGCATCGGCCAGCGGCTACTCCGCCACTCTTGACCATCAAACTCGACGGGCAGAATGTAGCCCGTTGGGCTTTCCATACCGCGGCTGAGCAAGCTGGCCAGCCGGCGCCGTTCAAGGTCATCATCGAGACTCGCCTTTCTCGGGTCGGCCCCTTCCGGCAGCGCGCGCTCGAGCCACAGGTAGTAGAGCGCGTCTTCATACCCGGGTTGCAAATAGCCGGCGTCGACGCCTAACTGCTGACACAGCGTCTGACCAAAGCGCTCCGCATCAGCGATGCCGTGGCCGTAATCCCGATCGACGCGGGCAACCAGCTCCGGGTCGTGCCACAGCGCCTCTCCGTCGGTGCGCCAGAAGCACCCCAGCGCCCAGCGCGGAACCTCCTCTCCCGGATACCACTTACCCTGACCATAGTGCAGCAGTCCCCCGTGACTGAACTGAGCTTTTAACCGCAGCAGCAGGTCTTTCGCGAGACGTAATTTGTCCTTGCCCAGCGCCTCGGTGTTCCACTGCGCGGAGTCCATATCGTCGATGGAGATAAATGTCGGTTCGCCCCCCATGGTCAGGCGCACATCATTGGATTGCAGCTCAACGTCTACGGCGCGGCCCAGCGCGTTGATGTTCAGCCACTCATCTTCGCTGTAAGGCCGCGTGACGCGCGGATCTTCATGAATGCGTGTGACAATGTTGGTATAGCTGAACTCACATTCGCACGGGTCGGTTGCGCCGGTAATCGGTGCCGCAGACTGCGGGTCCGCCGTGCAGGCTAAAGGAATATGCCCTTCGCCGGCAAACAGGCCGCTGGTCGGATCCAGCCCCACCCAGCCAGCGCCGGGGAGATAGACTTCACACCAGGCGTGCAGATCGGTGAAATCCTGTTCCGGGCCTGACGGACCGTCGAGCGCTTTCACATCGGCAGTCAACTGCACCAGATAGCCGGAGGCAAAGCGGGCTGCCAGCCCCAAATGACGCAGGATCTGCACCAGCAACCATGAGGTATCCCTGCACGAGCCTTTTTTCAACGCCAGCGTTTCCTGACAGCTCTGCACGCCGGGCTCCAGGCGAATTCCATAGTCAATTTCGTTGGCCAGGCGGCTATTGAGCTGCACCAGGAAGGTCACGATGTGCACCATTTCCTCGCAATCAACGGTATCCAGCCACGCGTCAAGTTCAGGGCTCTGCTCGGTGATCTTAAGGTAAGGAGCGAGTTCTTCCTGCATCAAAGAATCATAAGCAAAGGGAAAATGCTCGGCATACTCTTCAATAAAGAAGTCAAACGGGTTGATCACGGTCATGTCCGCGATCACCTCCACCGCGAACTCCAGGCGTTTCGTTTTCTCAGGAAACACCAGCCGCGCCTGATAGTTGCCGAACGGATCCTGCTGCCAGTTAATAAAGTGGTCCTCGGGCGTCACTTTCAGGGAATAGCCATGTATATGGGTACGTGAATGCGGCGCTGGGCGCAGGCGCAAAATATGCGGCGCCACGTTGATCAAACGATCGAATTCATAAGTCGTTGTATGTTGAATCGCAACCCGGATGGTCATACGGCATCCCCCTGCAGGAAATGAAACCAGTTATCGGTAATCAGGTGATGAAGCGCAATCAGGCTGAGCTGAACCTCATTGAGGTAGAGACTAAATTCGCGGTTCAGATCGTGAGAATTATCGACGCCCCGGGTTGCAAGCAGAAGACTGTCAATATGATCCGATACGGCCGACGCCCGCGGCAGCTCAGCGGCAGCCAGCTTGATTTGCTGCAGACAATAGCGCTGCGAGCGAGGGAAATGCCCATCCGTCAGGAGCAGCGTGACCACCAGCGAGCCTTTAATCGAACAGCGCATTACCCGGCGAAAGCTGAGATAGGCGCTTTGCGATTTCAGGACCTTAGACCACACCACCTGGCCTAACTTGATGCTCTCTTCCTCACGCGCCTGCATCATCAGGGAATTTGCCGCGTCAAGAATGCGCGTATTCATATCGGCGCGCTCCAGATAGCGCCCCATGTTCAGAAAATGCCAGCCGGCATCGCGGCTCATCGACCCGGTCAGCAGGCCGATAATTTTCTGGCATCCTTCAATGACGTTATTGAGATACGTATGTCGTTCAGAGCGGTTGATCCCCTGGCGGATGTTCTGTCTGGCGTACAGATCCAGTTCATTGATCAGCTCCCACATCTCTCCCGGAACCACATCACGGCTGGTACGGATATTTTCACGGACCATTTTTAATGACGACAGCAGAGAGTCTGGGTTGCTCTCGTCGGCCAGCATAAACTTCAGCACATTGCGTTCGTCTTTAATTTTATAGCGCTGGCCAAACAGGGCGACGCCGCTGCTAATTTCGATCAGGTTATACCAGGAAACAGCGATATCCCGTGGCAGATCGTAAAGCAGATCGTCATACACGCTGACTAACCGCGCGATATTCTCCGCGCGCTCCAGATAACGCGCGCTCCAGTACAGGCGCGCAGCAACTCTTGATAGCATGTTCATTATTTTTTGCTCTCCACGATCCAGGTATCCTTACTCCCGCCGCCCTGGGATGAGTTAACCACTAATGAGCCTTTTTTCATCGCCACCCGCGTCAACCCACCGGTTGTCACGTAAGTCTCTTTGCTTTGCAAAATGAAGGGGCGTAGATCGAGGTGGCGCGGCTCCAGATAATCTTTCGCGATAAGCGCCGGTGCGGTAGAGAGCTTCAACGTCGGTTGAGCAATATAGTTGCGAGGATTCGCCTGGATCAGTTCGGCAAACTGCTGCTGCTCTTTTTTGGTCGAGTGCGGCCCGACCAGCATGCCATAGCCGCCGGATTCGTTAGCCGGTTTCACCACCAGCTTATCCAGATTCTGCAGAACGTATTCCCGTTCATCATCATTCTGGCAAAGGAAGGTTTCCACGTTCGGCAGAATAGGCTCTTCGTCCAGATAGTAACGAATCAGTGCCGGAACATACGCATAGACGACCTTGTCATCCGCCACCCCGGCGCCAGGCGCATTGGCCAGCGCCACGTTTCCGGCTTTCCATGCCCGCATCAGGCCACGCACCCCGAGAACAGATTCGGGATCAAATACTTCCGGGTCGAGGAACATATCGTCAATGCGTCGGTAAATGACGTCCACCCGCTCCGGGCCGTAGATCGTTTTGGTGTAGACGCAGTCGTCGTCGCCAACAAACAGATCGGCTCCTTCCACAAGCTCGACCCCCATTTGCTGGGCCAGAAAGGCGTGTTCGAAGTAGGCAGAATTATAAATTCCCGGGGTCAGCACCACGATTTCCGGGCGTTCAATCTGCCGGGGCGACAGGGCCGCCAGGGTTTCCAGCAGCTGTGCCGGATAGGCGTCAATGGGTTTGATATTCTCGCGTTCAAACAACTCCGGCAGAACGCGCTTGGTGATGGCTCGGTTTTCCAGCATATAGGAGACGCCGGAGGGAACCCGCAGGTTATCTTCCAGGACGTAGAACTGCCCGGTTTCATCACGGACTAAATCGGTCCCGCAAATATGCGCCCAGACGCCATAAGGTGGCGACATCCCGACACACTCGGGGCGAAAATTTTTCGACTCCTTAATGATATATTCGGGAATGATGCCATCTTTGATGCAATGTTGTTCATTGTACAGGTCATTGATAAAGCGGTTCAGCGCGGTAAGTCGCTGCTTCAGCCCGGTTTCGGCTATCGTCCAGTCCTGAGCATCAATGGTGCGGGGAATAATATCGAATGGCCAGATCCTGTCGATATTTCCTTTGTCGGTATACACCGTAAAGCTAATTCCCATTTCCTGTATTGTCGCCTCTGCCGTCAGGCGACGCTTTTCAAGTTCATCCGGCGCAAGCGAATCCAGACACTGAATCAAACTCTGTGCTGAACGGCGGGGATTGCCCTCATGGTCGATCAGTTCGTCGAAATAGACGTCGGCTTTGTAGTTTTTTATGAGTTTATGCATCAGCATTGTATCCGTGTTAAATCGCCGATCGTGGCAATATATGCTTCACCTACACAGAACTAAGCCTTTTCATTTTCCATAAAATGAATGTGGCTTTTTACCAGGTGTCATATCAACACCAGTGAGTAAATTAGGTTATCGTCAATAGAGACTGATATGTTCTGTCAATTAAACTATGCGGGTATATTGTGATTCAGGCATCCTCTTAAAAAACACGGCAAATATGAATATTGGAATCGACGTAGAACTAACTAATGACAGCGTTGATTATCCACTCCTCGCCTACAATAATATCTGCACTGCGTATGGCCCCCACAAATTGGCGGTGATGCGCTTAGATGTTTATTCCTTCATCTAAGTATAAGCATAAAGCATGCCACTAATTAAATTGTTAAATATCAATGTGATGGGGTAAATATTGCTATATACATCGATTCATGATGCCTCACGATGATGCAGGCTTATTTTTGTGGGGCACCAAAATGAAACATTACCATTGCGTTTATTCGAGGGTTTCAATTATCGTGCATCTTAAATAGACAACATTCGCAAAGTTCATCATCGAATTTCAACGCAGGGGTTATGCGTATACTATCCACAGGGTTAATCCAGCAGTTTCATTTCCAGCGCACGGCTCATTGCCTGAGTGCGACTGTTGACTTTGAGCTTGCTGTAGATGTTCTTGAGGTGCCATTTCACCGTCTCAACAGAAATAGCCAGGGAACGCGCAATTTCTTTGTTCATCTGGCCGTCGGCGACGAGGTGTAATACCTGAAGCTCTCGCTCACTGAGCGCCCAATGAACATCATGGCTTTCGCTCTGACGCGGTATTCCTCCGCCCTGAACACCCTGCTCTACCCTGTAAATCTGTGTTGCGCCCTGCTCTTTGCAGGCCGCAGAGGATTCGTCCATATAGGTAAGCAAAGGTTGCAATGTCTCGCCGGCATCAAGAAAAATACGCTGGAGATTCTGTTGCTCAGCCAGGTGCAGGACTGGCTGCAATGCAGTCCTGGCCGCCGCGTTTTCGCCGCTCTTCCACAAGGATAACGACCATAGCGTACGCAGACGCGCTGCGGATAGCCAGTCACCCCGACGTTCCTGCTCAGTAACCAGTCCGGCCAGTAGAATGCTGGCTTGCGGCGCCTGGCCTGACGCCAGAAGAAGGCGGCTGCGGCTGACGGCTGCATGTTGAGCGATCGCACGTTGACAAGGATGTTCGGCATCAATTCTGCTATGGGCCGCCAGTTGCTCGAGTTGCCGCTGCCGTTGCTCTGCGCCGGGATAATCCCCGCACTGCAGGCGCACTCTAACCTGCTCGGTTAACAACAAAGCCTGCAGCCGCTGCCACCCGCGAGAGATCGCAAGTCGCTGCGCATGTTCCAGGAGTCGTTCCGCCTCATGCGGCATGTCGTCATGCAAAGCCTGACGCGCAAGATAGGTATAGCAACGACTCAATGCATCGGGTGGACTGAACCGATCGATGAGTTCGAGTCTATCTGCTAATAGATTATCGAGTGAGTCAAGGCTCCGCTGTTCGTAAGCAATTTCCGCCAGCAGCGGTGCCAGCGTTGCGCCGCTGGTCGACTGGGAGCCGGTATAACGCTCAGCCTGACGCAATGCACTTTCGGCATACCGCCCGGCGTTCTCCAGCTCGGCCTGGCAAAGGTGGCACTGGGTGATGATAAAAGCACGGTAAACCGAGACAAACAGATTATCCAGGGGGCTTTCCGGGCAGGGCATATACCGTTGAACCTCCAGGGCCTCAGCGTAACGCTGGTTAACCACGTGGCAGTAGCTAAGAATATTGCATATCAGGCCATCAACCCAGGTGTCTCCGCAGGGCACTTCGGCCAACAGCGGCTGAACAATAGCCATACTCTGCGGAATATTTTCGGCGAAGGCTTCGCAAATCGCGCGCACAACACGCAATTTAAGCCAGGCGCTGCGGGTCATACTCTCACGGTGATTAACGACCATTTGGTCGAGATTATCGAGCAACCTTCTCGATTCATCAAAGCGGAAATAGTGCGCCAGGGCCCAGGCCAGATTGATTTGGAGGTCAATACGCGAAGGGTCATTGCAGTCGGGTAAATGATGCATCCAGGAAACCAGGGTATCTATATCCCCTTCTTCCGCCAGTGACTGCGCGCTGGCACCATCCTGTCCGGGGCTATGAACGGGCTTGCCCACGGCGAGTGCATGGCGTACCGCCTCGGACCACAATCTCTGCTCAACGAACCAATGACTGGCTAGTTCATGTAACTGTTTGGGGTAGATATCGTTGCTCTGCTGCAATATCGTCCGCAGGGTCTCCTGCAAAAGAGGATGGTAGCGAAACCAATAGCCTTGTTCATCAAGGGCTGACAAGAAAAGATTGTGTCTCTCAATCCATGCCAGCATGGCTTTCCCATCGTCACGTCCTGTAACCGCATTGCATAACCCGGCATTTACACGATTGAGGAACGAAGTTTTCACCAGAAAATCGAGCACCTCCTCCGGCAGAGGGTCAAGTACCACCTCTTTCAGATAACGGGCGATGGAGCGTGTTCCTCCACGAATGTTGCGCAGCAGATGTTCTGGATCATTCTGCAATGCCGGGGACAATGACGCGATCTTCATACCCGCAATCCAGCCCTCTGTCGCGGACAGCAGCCGCAGCGCATGCTGATTGCTAAGCGGTACGGCAATCGTCTGGCTGAAATATTTTCGCGTCTCTTCGAGCGTGAACTGCAGGTCTCGATCATAGATTTCCACCAGCTGGTCCTGCGCCTGAAGCTGACTCAGGGACAGACTCGGGTGGATACGGCTGCCGATGATCAGATGTAACGCGGCAGGTGCATGCCTGAGCAAATAGCCCAAGGCTTCATATACACCAGCATCATTAATCATGTGGAAGTCATCGATGATCAGATACAGGTCGTGCGGACAGTAATGTAGCTGGTTAATCAACCCGGCCAGCAGCTGTTGAGAATTAGCGGGCTTCTGTTCTTCTATGTTGCGCCAAAAATCGGCGTCCCAATCGCCATAGAGCGGACGCAATGCTTGCAGCAGATAAGGTATGAACTGCCAGACGTCATCATCCTCCTCATCGAGGCTAAGCCAGGCAACACGTTCACCCTGGTCGATCATTTGCTGATGCCACTGGGCTAATAGCGTGGTTTTACCAAATCCAGCCCCAGCGCAAACGATGCCCAGACGGCGCCACTGAATTTGATCGAGGAGTTGAAGAAGCCGTGAGCGCTGTAGCAGCGGGATAGAGGAGCGTGGCGGGACGAATTTGGTCAGGATGAGCGGCAAGCCTCTCGTCAGCCGCAATGGTCCAGAGACCAGTGATGTTGATTGGCGACCTGCAAAATCCGATGGCTTCATCCGTGGTTGTCTGCTCGTATTGTTTTTATCAATTGTACGCCACTGCTCGGGATGACATGGGACTGCCCTTCTGGATAACTACACAAAATTTATAAAGTTTGACCTCAAGCATGAAAACCCCCACCAACCCACCCATGAAGGTGGCTTCGCACTCTCTGCTGGCGCTCGTAGATTCATTGCATTGGTGTGGTTAGGGTGCACCCACCCTGTCAAATAACCCCGCCCGGCCGACCTTTATTGAGGAGACTTAAATGATGCTTAGCAAAGAGGCGTTGCTACAGGCTTACCGTAAGATGCGCGAGATCAGGACATTTGAGGAGCGTTTGCATCAGGAAAACACCAGCGGTGATATTCCAGGCTTCATCCACCTTTATACCGGTGAGGAGGCCATTGCTGTGGGAGTTTGCGAAAATTTAACGGACGCTGATTTCATCGGTTCTACACACCGCGGACACGGCCACTGTATTGCCAAAGGCTGCGATATTCACGGCATGATGGCTGAAATATTCGGTAAGGACAGCGGATTATGTCGCGGCAAGGGGGGCTCGATGCACATTGCCGACCTCTCAAAAGGCATGCTGGGTGCGAACGCTATCGTTGGCGGAGCGCCTCCGTTAGCCATTGGCGCTGCGCTGACGGCCAAAACCCTGAAGACCGGCAACGTCGGCGTCTCTTTTACCGGTGACGGCGGTTCTAATCAGGGCCTGGTTTTTGAAGCGATAAACATGGCAGTCGTGCTCCAGCTTCCTGCGATTTTTATTTTCGAGAACAACGGTTATGGCGAAGGTACCGGTCATGACTATGCCGTCGGCGGTCGTGATATCGCCAGGCGCGCCGCCGGCTTTGGCTTACCGGCAGTGACGGTTGATGGCACCGATTTCTTTGCCGTTTACGAGGCCACCGCAGAGGCGGTCAAGCGCGCCCGCGAAGGAGGTGGTCCGAGCGTGATTGAGGCCAAAGCCTTCCGTTGGCACGGCCACTTCGAGGGCGATCCAGCCCTATATCGTGCTGAGGGTGAAGTTCAACGTCTGCGTGAACAACATGATCCGCTGAAGATTTTCACCGCCAGGGTCAAGCAACATGTCACCCAGGAAGAACTGGCGGCGATCGATGCGGAAGTTGAAGCGCAGGTCGACGATGCCGTACTCAAAGCCCGCGCCGCTGCTTATCCGGCTCCGGAAGACCTGTTGACCGACGTTTATGTCTCTTACTGAGGGTGATAACAATGACTATAAAAACCTATCGTGAAGCGGTGAAGGAAGCCCTGGCCCAGGAAATGGAGCGTGACGAACGCGTGGTACTCATCGGTGAAGACCTGCGTGGCGGCCACGGCGGAAATGCGCCAGAAGAAGCGAGGATAGAAGCCTTTGGCGGTGTGCTCGGCGTAACTAAGGGGCTGTGGACGCAGTTTGGCTCTGACCGGGTGATCGATACGCCAATTACAGAGTCGGCGATCGTCGGCATGGCTGCCGGCGCCGCGGCAACCGGTCTGCGGCCGGTGGCGGAGTTGATGTTCATGGACTTTTTCGGCGTTAGCCACGACGCACTGTACAACCAGGCTGCCAAATTCCGCTACATGTTTGGTGGCAAGGCCAAAGCACCACTGGTCATGCGTGGCATGATCGGTGCGGGTTTCTCTGCAGCGGCCCAGCATTCGCAGTCACCCTATAATATCTTTGCGACCACGCCGGGACTGAAGGTGGTGGTGCCGTCGACGCCTTATGACGTCAAGGGGCTGCTGATCCAGTCGATTCGTGACGACGATCCGGTGGTGTTCTGCGAGCATAAAATGCTTTATGACCTCAAGGGCGAGGTGCCGGACGAGATTTATACCATCCCGCTTGGTGTAGCCAACTATACCCGCGAAGGAGACGACGTCACCATCATCGCGCTGTCGGCAATGGTACACAAAGCAAATCAGGTCGCCGACAAGCTGGCCAGGGAGGGGATCTCGGTTGAGGTGGTCGATCCACGCACCATCTCGCCACTGGACGAAGAAGGTATTCTGGAGTCGGTGGCCTCCACAGGCCGCGTGGTGATTGTCGACGAATCAGCGGCGCGTTTTGGCTTTGCTCATGATGTCGCCGCGCTAATTGCTTCCCAGGCATTCCATTTCCTCAAGGCGCCGATTGTACTGGTGACACCACCGCACACCCCAGTGCCGTTCTCCCCTGCCCTCGAAAAGCTCTGGATCCCTGACGTCGGGCGTATCGAAGCAGCCGTCCGCCAAGTGCTGGAGGATTAAGTCATGAGCGATATCAAGACGCTTGAAATGCCGAAGTGGGGTCTTTCAATGGAGGAAGGTTTGCTCGCTCGGTGGGCCATCCAGGAGGGTGAAGACTTCACCAAAGGCCAGGAAATCTGTGAAATTGAGACCAGCAAAATCGTCAATGTGCTGGAGGCTCCCTTCGCCGGTACGCTACGTCGGATACTAGCCCGACAGGGAGATACCCTCCAGGTAGGCGCAGTTTTGGCGCTGGCAGCTGACTCTTCAGTCAGCGAGGCTGAGCTGGACGCCTTCGCTGCCAGTCTGGCTACGGTGCCGCCAACGGCCCCTGTCACCCAGGCTACCGAGCCTGCTGTCGCGGCTATCGCCATCGGGAAGCCACCTGGCGTTGTCCCGGCCCCATCCAACAAGCCCCTGGCATCCATTGGGCAAACCGAGGTACCCGTCAGCCTGCGAGGCACGACCAATGCGGCTCAGGTTAATGCCACCCCCCATGCGTTGCGTCTGTCTGCACGGTGGGGTGTCGACCTGCAAAAGGTCCGCGGTAGCGGGCGTGACGAGCGTATCTCTGTCGCTGACCTGGAGAGCGCGATCGTTGCGGCCGGAGGCCGTATAGCCTCACCGAAGCCGCCAGTGCGTTCCAGCAAAGCACCTCGCTCCCATGCCGACGATAGCCAGGTATCGGCAACCCCGCTGGCGCGTCGTCTGGCCGGGAAAATGGGGATCAACCTGCACGACTGTCGCAGCAGCGGTTCACACGGGCGAGTCAGTCGCGATGATGTGCTGGCAGCCGCTTTGCTGCTCGATGGTCTGCCGCAAGCCGGAGCGGTTCAGACGGCGCCACCGGCAGCCTTCGAGACTTTGCCGCTGTCCGGTATGCGGCGGGCGATCGCTGCTCGCTTGCAAATGTCCAAGCAAAATTCACCTCATTTCCGTTTGACTGCCGATCTCGATCTGGAGCGACTATTAGCGTTGCGTAAGGAAATCAACAGCGCTGTGCCCGGCGTCAAGATATCGGTTAACGATCTGCTGGTTAAGGCCTGTGCCCTGGCGCTGGTGGCTGTGCCGGATGTTAACGTACAGTTTGACGAGGCAACCCAGAGCATCCGCCGTTTTGCCAATGCCGATATTTCGGTGGCCGTTGCGCTGCCAGACGGGTTAATTACCCCTATCGTACGTTCGGCCAACAGCAGATCGGTAAGCGAGATCTCCAACGAAATTCATTCTCTGGTCACCAAAGCCAGGGCGGGCACGCTCAAGCCCGAAGAGTTCCAGGGCGGCACCTTTAGCTTGTCAAACCTGGGTATGCTCGGAGTACGGCAGTTTGATGCCATCATAAATCCACCGCAAAGCGCGATCCTCGCCATTGGCGCTGGCGAGCTCCGGGCGGTGGTACGCGACGGACAGATCGTCGCACGCCATCAACTGACCGTATCGCTGTCCTGCGATCACCGGGTAATCGATGGCGCGCCAGGCGCAGCTTTTCTCCAGCAGCTCAAGCGACTGGTTGAAACACCGACCCTGCTGTTGATCCAGGAGACGAGCGATGCACGATAAATACGATGTACTGATAATCGGCGGTGGACCCGGGGGTTATGTCGCCGCCATCCGTGCCGGCCAGCTAGGGCTTCGTACGGCCCTGGTGGAAAAACAGCACCTGGGAGGTATCTGCCTGAACTGGGGCTGCATTCCAACCAAGGCGCTGCTGCACGGCGCAGAGGTGGCGCACAGTATCACCCATGCCAGCCAGCTGGGTTTCACTTTCGGCGAGGTGAATTTCGATCTGCAGAAACTGGTGCAGTTTAGCCGCTCCGTATCGCAACAGCTGACCGGCGGGGTTGAGTACCTGTTGAAGAAGAATGGCGTCACGGTGATAGACGGCACTGCCCGGTTGCGTGGTAAGGGACAGATAACGATAGCCGATGCCAGAGGAGAAGAGCACGACTACCGTGCCGACCACGTTATCCTTGCAACAGGTGCCCGCCCGCGAGCGTTACCAGGCGTAGTGCCGGATGGTGAGCGTATCTGGACCTACTTCGAGGCGCTGCAGCCCAGGTTCTTGCCTAAATCTTTATTGATCATCGGTTCAGGCGCCATCGGCGTCGAATTCGCCAGCCTTTATAACGATCTTGGCAGCGACGTGACGCTGGTCGAGCTAGCCGCGCAGATACTGCCGGTTGAAGACGCCGAAGTGTCCGCCGTGGTGCGTAAATCATTCGAGCGGCGCGGCATTCACGTGCATACCCGGACTCTCGTGACGCAAGTGCAGGTCACCGATACCGGGGCGCGCTGCACCTTGAAAAACGCCGACACCGAACAACTGCAGGAGGTCGAACACGTGCTGTTGGCGACGGGCGTGCAGCCCAATGTTGAAGGTCTCGGGCTGGAAGCCCTCGGAGTCGTGTTGGATCACGGTTTTATCAAGACGGATGCTGCTTGCCGCACCAACGTATTCGGCCTTTACGCCATCGGCGATGTAGCCGGTCCACCCTGCCTGGCGCACAAGGCCAGCCACGAAGGAACAATTTGCGTCGAGACGCTGGCTGGCGTCGAAGGCATACACCCTCTTGACCGCGACTATGTACCCGGTTGCACATATGCCCGGCCACAGGTTGCCAGTCTGGGCTTGACTGAGGAGACGGCACGGGCCAGAGGACGGCCGATCAAGATAGGTAAGTTCGCCTATCAGGGCAATGGTAAGGCGTTGGCCAGCGGTGAGACGGAGGGTTTTGTTAAGACCATTTTCGATGCCGAAACCGGCGAGCTGCTAGGGGCGCATATGGTTGGCGCACAGGTCACCGAACAGATCCAGGGTTTTGGTATCGCCCATCACCTGGAGGCCACACATGAGAGTCTGTTATCGATGATTTTTGCCCATCCGACGCTTTCAGAAGCCATGCATGAATCGATCCTCGCGGCCATCGGTCGGCCGCTGCATCAATAAGTCAATAAAGAAGGCCGCGATAGCTTCGTTGAATGAGGTTACGCCCTTCTGGTTTAAATGTGTTATTTGGTCAATCAGCGGGTTTCTTATGCTCGTTGCAGGCAGAGCTCCCTCCAGCCATCTACTCATCTAAGCGGCTGGGGGGCGTTTCTCCTGAGAACAGGGAGCCTTCCCCGCGCTATGGCATAAGAATGAAATTTATTGCCCACATTTTTGATTCAGGATCCATGATGAGACGGTATTGAGCGCCCCTGGGGAATATGAGTATTTCCTGGACAACAGAAACAACCCCTGTTTCCACAACGGCCACTGAGAGGTAAGCTGATAATCAAACCATTCGCTGCGTAAAAGTCCGTGAGTCGCCCCCGGCAGCTGCATAATACAACGCGGTGTGTCCAAAGGAAGTGCTTTGGTCCAGACAGCGACAGTGTCATCAGGGTCTACATTCCGGTCATCCTTACCCATCAGAATTAATACCGGAGTCCGCATGACGGAAATATATTTCGTCGCATCAGCCCGGGAATTTCTGCGCTCGAAGTCCTGACGCGTACACTGGGTGTTACAGGGGAGAGACGCCGCTTCTTTTGTAAACTGGCGGTCAAAAAGTACGGCTTCATGTTTTTTAGCAGCCAGCACATCAGTCACGGAGTGACCCTCAGCTTTAAGCCGTTGTCCTGTATAGTATATGCCCTGATTCCGCCAGTTTATCGCAGCGCCTATCAGCACGGCAAAGTCAGCTGCTGCCGGTTGGCTTGCCGGAGGTACGACCCAGCCAGCCTGCGAGAACCCAAGATAACCTCCGCGACTGTTTTTCAGTTCTGGCTGTTCTCTCAGTTTTTGTAACGCTAAAACGGCCTCCTCGGAGCGATCTGACATTGTCTGTGCCAACCAGTTACCTGTACTTTGACCCACGCCTGGTTTATCCCATGAAAAAACGGCAATTCCCTGCGAGATAAGGAAGTTAACCAGCGGAATATATCCGCCTTCTGACCAGCGATCCTGCGGCCCGTCGCCATGAATGAGAAGCACAACCGGGGGCGACATCTTGCCAGGAGGCATAATTAACGACCCCTCCAGGAGATCCTGATGATGCTCGAAAGATATAATACGTTGCTGACCGGAATCTGAAATATCGAACCCGGATAACCGACTTAAAAAAAACATAACAAGAGCAATAATAACAATTAAAAATGACACGACATATTTAAGCATACAAAGCTCTTTGGTTATTTGTACATTTAAAAAAAGTTCGGTCCTTTAATGGCTTATGAAAACTATGAGTGTACAGCAGATCCCGTTAGCAATGAACCAGTCGGAACCGCTGCCAGCGGTAGTTAAGATGGTTTACGGCTTTTTTACGGGCAAACAAAACGGCGAAATCAGCAGCTAAATCTGCAAGAGAGTGAATATCATCTGCAATTAATCCCTGAGCGCCGGGAAATGGGCTATCCAGCGCAGGGAACCGCTGGATAGCCGCGACAAAAGATTATCTTCTACTCTAACCAGCCGGCATCGCTCTCATCGGGTCGACAGGCCCTCTTCACCGGAAAGCTATCTCCTCTGCGTCATTTTTAATGGCAACCCGAAAATTTAACCCCATATATTTAAGCCCGGACTTATAGAGATCATTTTCAACAGCAGGCAAACGACATTTAATGAGTAATACTTACTCGCTCATTTCATTCAATGCCTGGGACAATGTCATCAGATTCGGTGGCGTTTCATTCAGGTTCAGTTGCTGCAGGAGAGCATGCAAGTGATCGCTCATGAGATTCTGCGCTCGTTGAGTATCCCCCTCCTGTAGCGCAGCAATAATATTTTTGTGTTCATCACACTGGCAGTGCGTGGTGACATCCTGCTGGTAAAGCATAACTATCAGCGAACTCAGTATCATCAGATTATCGAGGATACCGCGCAGGACGTCGTTACCGGCGATCCGCGCCATAAGCTCATGAAACGCGCCGAGTTCGTAGACAATGCGCCGACGATCCTGAGCATGAAACGACTGGTGCTCGTTATGCTGCTGGCGTGCTATCTCTTCCGCGAAAAGCGCCATTTTCTCCGGCGTGATGCACGAAATGATGGCACACTCAATGGCGCTACGGGCAATAAAGACTTCGTGAGCCTGTTTTGCCGTTGGCCGGGCAACCATTGCACCGTAGTTGGGTTCTATGATGACAATCCCCTGACCCGCCATGCGCTGTAGCGCAGTTTGCACATGATTGCGGTTTGCCTGTAGCGCCTCGACGATTTGCGCCTCAATTAATCGCGTTCCCGGACGTAGCTTATGCTGCCCGATAGCCTGGGTGAGCGCTTCCACCACCCGGTTAACTTCACGCTGCTTTGGCGTCAGTTTTTCACTCATTGCGTTCTCTACCCTGATTTATTCTCTGGTCCAGACCCTTTTCCCACGAAAATAGACTGCCTCAACGGCAGGCAAACGCGCAACTACTTGTGCCGAACAGGCTGCATTCAGCAAGATAAAACTGGCCTCATCGTTCACTTTCGGCCAGGCCCTGTCGCCACTGTCTGTGAGTGGCAGGCAATTCCCGGTGGCGATGGCCAGCGCCCGACTCAGCTCAAACTCGCTACCGCGCGTATAGAGCCGCGCCCAGTCGTGCGCTTTATCCAGCATACTGGCGGAGCCAAACGGCGACCAGTGATCGATAACGCTATCGGTACCGCTGAGCAACCGCACGCCGCGTTCGCGTAAATACGGTAGCGGCATAACGCCCTTGCCTAACGGCAGACAGGAGGCCAGCGATACCCCAAGCTCTGCCATCTGCCCCGCCAGCTCGCTCAGCTCCGCTGGTTCGATTTGCGCCAGACAGTAGGCGTGACTCAACGTCAGCTTCCCGCGCAGCGTCGGCTCCCGTTCCAGCGCATCCAGTAAATAGCGGATACAGGCAATACCGGTGGATTTATCCTCATGCAGATGGTAATCAATGCCCTTTCCTGCTTCGACGGCCAGTTCCAGCGTCGCTTCCAGCGAACGGACCATATCACCGTCCACTTTTGACGGATCCAGGCCGCCGACCCACTCACAGCCCAGCGCCAGGGCTTCACGCATCAGCGACAGCGAACCCGAGCGCAGCAGTCCGTGCTGCGGAAAAGCCACGATCTCACACTGGAGCTTCTCCCGCCAGGGCGCCAGGGCCTCCAGCAAATGCAGCAGGCTTTGCAGACCGCTTACCGGCTCGATATTACAATGGCTGCGAACGTACGTCGTTCCCTGCTGCTGCACCAGCTGCAATAGCGCGTGCGTGCGCTGCACCGAGGTCGGCAGCAGCGTGGGCAGAATCTCCTGTTCAAGGTCGATCATTCCAAAGATGTCCTGTGCCCCGCTCTCCCGCGCCGCACGCCAGGGACCGCCGTAAAAGGTTTTATCCAGATGAATATGCTCGTCGCGGGTGGCCGGGAGCATCAGATATCCCCCGGCATCTAGCCAGGCGACGCCCGGCAGAAGCTGGGTACCGGCGTAGATAGCGCTAATTCTGCCGTCCACAATATCGAGGGTAAACTCCGCACACTCGGTTCCCTGCACCACGCCCTGTCGGCGAATGAACCCCTGCTCCAGGCGGACGTTAGTCAACAAATAGCGTTCACTCATCGGCGTTTCCCCGACTGCAGAGTGGAAAAGAGGAAGGCACAATCTCTGCGAGCGGAGGATGATTAACCGTGCGTTCCGGATAGCTGCGCAGAATATGGGCGAACACGTTCTGCGACTCTGCGTGCAGTTCCGCGAGGTCGTAACCGGCCTGTACCATGCGTCCTTCCCAGTAGACCTTACGCCCGGCAACGATAGTACCGGTGACATCGCGTCCGTTGCCGCTGAGCACCAGCGCGGCGATAGGGTCGAATATCTGCCCCAGCGCAGGTTGATTAAGGCTCACCACGATCATATCCGCCTGGCAGCCCGCTGCGAGTCGCCCCAAATCGTCGCGCCCCAGCGCCTTCGCCCCGCCGAGGGTGGCCATGCGGTAATAATCCGCGCTGCTGGCGGCGGCGATATCGCCGGTCACCACCCGGGTAAGGATCGTGCCCAGATGCATATTGCTGAACATATCCGGCGGGAAGGTATCGGTACCGAGCGCCATATTGACGCCTGCGGCCCTGAGCTGTGGATACTGTTCGAGATATTTCGCGTGACGACCGGACACCATCGGACAGGAGACCACCGTCGCCCCGGAACGCGCCAGGCGATCGATATCCTGCGCTATTCGCTGTGGGTCAGGCCGCTCGCCGCCCAGAAACTGGCCATGCGGTAGCAGCATCCGCCGGTTTAGCAGCCCGACGTCTTCAAGCACCTCCAGCGAACTCTTGCCATTATAACGACGGGCGATTTCGCCGATCTCCAGCTCGCTTTGGCAACAGTGCAAGCGGGTTGGACAGGCCAGCTCCGCCACCAACGCGGCCAGTTCGGCGAGCCACTGCGGATCGCCGCCTTCAATTCTGTCCGGCGCCAGCATCCCGCTTAACGTCGGCACACCGCGCTGTCGCAGACGCTGGAAAAAGCGCTGCGCGTCATCCAGGCCGCGGCGGGCCTGGGCTCTGTCCTCGCGGCGGCTAAAGCGCCCCGAAGCGTCGGTAACATAATATCCGGCCATAAACGCCGGGCCTAGCCAGGCTCGTGCGCCGAGGGACTCCGCGACGTCCGCAGCGTAGAGATATTCATCGAAGTCTTCTGCCCACTGGCGATAGAGGATCGAGGTTATCGGGGCAAAACTAGTGATCCCGTTACGCAGCAGCTGGCTATAGGCATAACGCTTGGCAAAGTCGAGCTGTTCCCGGCTATACAGATCGCGCCGCAGCCAGTCATCGGCAACGATCCGCCCTTTTCGCCAGCCCGGCTGGTTGTCGAATGCCAGCACGGTGGTGTCTAAATCGCCCAGCGCATCCAGGTCGATAAAACCAGGGCCAACCAGGCTGTTACCCGCGTTAATCTCTTCATCAATATGGCCCGGATAATCGTGACCGACAAAGAGGATTTTATCCCCCTGATAGACCACTTCGCCGTCGGCATACAGACAGTGGTCGCCCTGGCGGTAGCCCACCACCCAGGCGGCACGAATGCGCGTTGTTTTATCAGTCATTAAAAGAGGCACTCCCCGTTGTTCGCCACCAGCACACCGCCTTTAAACACCTTCCGCTCGACCGGAACCTCCACCAGCGCTTCCACCATACTCCGTCCGGGGATCAGAACCAGATCGGCGCGGCAGCCTGGCTCAAGACCATAGTTTTCGAGCGCCATCACTCGCGCCCCGCCGTGCGTGACGGTGCGCGTTGCGCGCATAATTTCGCTATCTTTACGCCAGCGATAGCGCAGGCCCATTGTGACCGCACGCTGGATCATGTCGCCGTTGCCATAGGGGCTCCAGGTATCGCGCACCCCATCATTTCCAGCGCAAATTGCCACCCCGGCACGGTCGAGGATCTCCCAAGGCGGTACGGCGATATCTGCGGGCGCGGTCGTCGCGACGCTCACGCCCAGCTCCGCCATCTCTTCGGCAAAGCGCTGCTGCCGGGCAGGATCCAGCATCCCCAGACAAAAACCGTGGCTAACGGTCACGGCATGCTGTTTCTGATAGCGGCGGGTAAATTCCAGGATCAGTTCAAGGCTAAATGCGCCCAGCTCGCCGCGTTCGTGCAGATGAATATCGATTTTTTTATTATGTCGACTGGCCAGTTCAAAAATAATCTGCAGGTGGCGCTGCGGGTCGCGGTCAAAAGAACACGGATCCAACCCGCCGATCAGCTCAGCCCCCATTTCCAGCGCCCGCTCCAGCAAGGCTTCGCTGCCGGTATTTTGCAAAATACCGCTTTGTGGAAAGGCGACAATCTCGATATCTACCTGCTGCGCCAGGCGTCGGCGCGTCTCCAGCACCCCTTCCAGATTGACCAGCCCAATCTCATTATCAATATCCACGTGAGTACGGATAAAAGAGGTGCCAGCCGCAATGCCGCGCCGGGCGATGCGCTCAGACTGAAGCTGTGCATCGGGGACCTGTTCATGGCGGTAGGTGCGTTCGTTGGCAATAATTGCCGCCAGATCGCGCGGAACATCATTGATATACCACTCGCGGCCCAGGAGCGTTTTATCGAGGTGGGCATGACCGTCCACCAGGCCGGGAAAGGCCTGAAAACCACGGCCATCAATCACAGTGGCATGCTCAGGCAGAGCCAACGCTCGCGCTCTGGCCGCAATCTTCCCGTCCTCAAGCAGCAGGTCAACGGGTGAAGAGGAATCAAAAGGCGTTACGCCTTTAAGCAAAATGGCGGTCATTTACGATACCTTCGCTAACGGAATAGAGGTGGAACAGGCCATCACTTCAACCGGGAAATGGCACTCAAGCTGATGATTATCGCTGAGGTTGTGCGCCGGCGGCATCGTCTGGTGGCACAGCGGTTTGGCATAAGGGCAGCGCGGCGCGAATGCGCAGCCTGGCGGTGGCGCCAGCGGGCTGGGCGCTTCGCCACGAATCGGTTCCCGGGCGATGGCGGGCGTATCAAACTGTGGGATAGCCGCCATCAGCATCCGCGTATAAGGATGCGCGGGACGAGCGAAAATCTCCTCGACGCTGCCCTGCTCGACCAGTCTGCCGAGATACATGACTCCGACCCTATCGGAGATATGGGAGATCACCGCCATATTGTGGCTGATAAAAAAGTAGGTGAGCCCATTTTCTCGCTGTAACTTGCGCATCAGATTAAGCACCTGAGCCTGAACCGATACATCCAGCGCCGAGGTAGGTTCATCGCAGATCAAAAAACCCGGTTGCGTCGCCAGCGCACGGGCAATCGAGATACGCTGACGTTGACCGCCGGAGAATTCATGAGGAAATTTATCCAAATCCCCGGCGGCAAGCCCGACCTGCTCCAGCAGCTCGCCGCAATACTCTCTGGCCTGGCGGGTGGTGCCCACCTTTTTCGCCAGCAGCAGCGGTTCTGCCAGCGTTCGACCGATGCGCCAGCGAGGGTTCAGGCTGGCATAGGGATCCTGGAAGATCATTTGCGTGCCGTTTTGCCCCGCTGAACCGGATATTTGCGCACTGCGCCAGGCGTAGTTTATCTCGCCGGACGAGGGCTGATAGAGCCCGGCCAGCGCGCGGGCAACGGTCGATTTACCGCATCCCGATTCACCTACGATGCTGAACGTTTCTCCCTGGCGAATGGTAAAGCCGATGCCGCGGACCGCATGCAGCTCCTTTTTCGCCGCCGGGCGAAAGAGCGACGTTTTTTTCTCCCGCCCCAGATTAAAGCGAATATGCAGGTCGCGGATGGTCACAACTTCCGGGGCAAGGCCCGATGGCTCGTTCATAGCGATTCTCCTTGCGGATGAAAGCAGGCCAACTGGGCCGCGTGTCGGTGGTGCATCAAGGGCTGCTGTTCGCGGCATTGTGCGCTGGCATGCGGACATCGAGGGTTAAACGCGCACCCTTGAGGTAGCGCGTTCAGCCGCGGCATCGCGCCATCAATTTGCTTGAGATACTCATGCCGTTCGCTCATTGACGGAATGGACTGAATCAACCCGCGGGTATAAGGATGTTGAGGATGCCTGATAACCTGCGCGACTGGCCCGGTTTCGACAATGCGTCCGGCGTACATCACCGCCACTCTTGAACACACTTCCGCGACCACCCCCATATCATGCGTGATCAGCATCACCGCCGTACCATGCTGTTCGCATAACCGGCGCAGCACTCCCAACACCTGAGCCTGCACCGACACATCCAGCGCCGTAGTGGGTTCATCGGCAATCACCAGCTGCGGGTCGACGCACAGTGCCAGCGCAATCACCACCCGCTGGCGCATTCCGCCGGAGAGTTGGTGCGGATACTGTTCGATGCGCTGGAGCGGGCTGTTAATCCCGACTTCCGTCAACAGCGAAACCGCCCGCTCCCGCGCTTCGTTAGCCGACAAGGGAAGATGCGTACGGATGGTTTCAATGAGTTGCTGTCCAATGGTCAGCACCGGATTAAGGCTGGTCAGCGGGTCCTGGAAAATACAGCTGATTGCTTTGCCGCGCAGTTGACGCCGGGCTTCATCGTCCAGATTATCGATACGCCGATCGCCAAACCAGATTTCGCCGCCCCGAATGCGCCCAGGGGTTTGTAACAGCCCGGCGATAGCCGCACCGGTCAGGGATTTACCCGCACCTGATTCGCCGACCATCCCGAGGATCTCACCCGGCTGCATCGTCAGCGTCAAATCGTGAATCGCCTGCAGGTTGCCTTTGCGGTGCAGGAACTCAATGCTCAAATTTTTTACTTCCAGTAACGCCTGTAGAGAAGCCGTCATCATCTTTCCTCTTAGCGCAGCTTAGGGTTGAGGGCGTTGAGCAGCCAGTCGCCCAGCACGTTAAACGCCAGCGAAAGAATGACCAACAGCGTGGCCGGGAACAGCACAATCCACCACTGCCCGGAAAAGAGATACTGGTTGCCTTCATTGATGAGCGTTCCCAGCGACGGCTGGTCCGGCGGCATACCGACGCCGAGGAAGGACATCGTGGCTTCGGTGAGAATGGCGACGCCGAGGTGCAGAGTCGCCATCACCAGCACCGGGCGCATCACGTTAGGCACAATGTGCGCCAGCATGATGTGCAAGTGGCTACCGCCGCTGATTTGCGAAGCCATGACGTATTCCCGGCCCTTTTCCAGCAGCGTCAGGCTGCGCACCGTGCGGGCGTACTGCATCCAGCCCGTCAGGGCAATGGCGCCAATCAGAATAGCCGGCGCAAAATGGCCGATATACTCTTTCGGAATGGCGACGCGCGCGACGCCGCTGACCAGCAAGGTAAACATAATGGTGGGGATGCTGAGCATGGCGTCGGCAAAACGCATAATCAGCGTATCCACCACGCCGCCGAAATAGCCGCTCAGTACCCCTAACGCCACGCCAAGAGCGACGGATGCCAGGACGCTCAGGCCGCCGATAATCAGCGAGATATTCAGGCCATAGAGCATCAGGGAGAGAATATCTCTCCCCTGAACATCGGTGCCCAGCCAAAAGCGCGGGTCGCCGCCCGTCATCCACGCGGGGGGTAATTCAGAATCCATTAAATCAAAACCAGCGGTATCGAAAACATTATGCGGCGCGATCCAGTGGCTGAATAAAGAACAGAGTAGAATCAGCGCACAGCAGGTAAAAGCGACCACGGCACTTTTACTTTGCCAGAATAACCATAAAAAATCGCTATCAAGAAATGTGCGCCAGCGCGCCACAATGCGGGTGACAAAATTTTGCCCGGCCGCCGTATCTGAATAATGACGAGGTTGCATCACAACTCCTTATTGCGCACGCATACGTGGGTCGATCAGGTAATACAGCAGATCGACGATGGTATTAATCACAATAAATATCAGGGCGATAAATAACAGATATCCGGATAGCACCGGGACATCAACATAGTTAATGGACTGAATTAACAGCAGCCCCATCCCCGGCCATTGAAAGACGGTCTCAATAACAATCGCGAATGCGATTAGCCCGCCAATTTGCAAACCAATCACTGTGACCACCGGCAATAATGCGTTGCGCAGCGCATGGCGAAACCAGATGCGATAATTCTCGATGCCGCGGGCGCGGGCAAATTTAATATAATCAGCCTTCATCACTTCCAGCATTTCCGTGCGCACCAGGCGCATAATGATGGTTATCATCGACAGAGCCAGCGAAAGCGCCGGTAGTACGATGGAACGCCAGCCGGATGCGGTAAGCAAACCGCTCGACCAGAAACCAATCTTGATGGTTTCGCCGCGGCCGCTGGAGGGGAACCATCCCAGCCATACCGAAAAGACGATAATCAGCATGATGCCGATAAGAAACCACGGCAGTGAGACGCCAATCAACGAGAGGATCTGCACACTCTCGCGCAGGATTTTATTGCGCGTGATGGCGACCCAGACCCCAAGCGGAAAGCCGACGGCCAGCGAAATCACCACCGCGACAAACACCAGTTCCAGAGTGGCAGGAAGTCGTTCCATAATCAGCTGGAATACCGACACCTGGTTGTAGTACGAGATGCCGAAATTACCGTGCAGCAGACGGGAAATGTAATGTAAAAACTGGATAAACACCGGGTCATTTAATCCCAGGCTGGCGCGCAGCTGCATTCTTTCCACTTCTGTGGCGCTTTCCGGCAGCATATTTGCCACCGGGTCGCCAAGATACTGAAACAGAATAAAAGAAATCAGCGCCACCCCGGCCAGTAACATCGCGGCCTGAAAAAGCTTGCGCAATAAAAACAGCATATTGCCTCCGGGCAAGAATAAAAGCCTGCACTAATAAATGGGGACCGACGCCGCCGTATTCCCCACGCGGGTAGCCCGAAGATGTTTATCCCCAATAATAATCTGGCAGCAGACAATAAATTATGGTGTAACGCTACCGTACCAAAGCCGCTGTACGTTATCTGGCGTCTGCTTTAATTGTAGATTTTTACTCATGGCCCACACCACCGGTTCGAAATGCATCGGTAAGAACGGCAAATCTTTATTGGCAAGCGCCACCGCCTGGCTGAGTAAAGCAATACGCCTGGTATTATCGAGTTCACCGACCGATTGGTCGATAAGCTTATCGGCGTCTTTGTTGCTGTAGCGCGGAATATTAAAGGTGCCTAAGTTTTTACCGTCGTTGGTATGGAGCAGCTGTACCGCGACGCTGTAGGGATCCATAATCGGCAGGTTCGCCCATCCCAGCACGCCGACGTCGGTGCGACCGTTGACCAGAATCGGATCATAGACGCTGGCCGGATGCACGTTGAGGTTGGTTTTCACGCCAATTTTTGCCCAGAAGCTTTGTACGGCCTGGCACCATTGGGCCGCATTGATATAGGTTCCTTCCGGGCAATCAAAGGCCAGATTGAAGCCGTTCGGGTAGCCTGCTTCAGCCAGCAACGCCTTCGCTTTTTGCGGATCGTACTGGATATCCGGGCTGCTGGCCGCGCTGTATCCGGGGATCTCCGGCGCCAGATAGTTATTGGTTGGCTTCGTCAGGCCGCGCATCACCTTCTGAGTAATCGCCTCGCGGTTGATCGCCATCAGCAGCGCCTGGCGCACGCGCAAATCTTTCAGCGGATTCCCGGCCTTTTCATTTTTAGCGTTAAGATTATCGCGCATATTCAGGCTTAAATAATCCACCCGCAGCGAGGGGCTGATCTGCATATTGATCCTCGGATTACTCTGCAGGCGCGGAATATCCTGTAGCGGCACCGAGGTCACCAGATCGTATTCCCCCGCCAGCAGCCCTGACAAGCGTGTGGCATCAGATGTCACCGGTTTAAACACAATTTTATCGATGTTGCCGCCATGGGCCGCATTCCACCAGTTGGGGTTGCGTACCAGCACCATCTGGGTGTCGCGCTGGCGGCTTTGCAGAATAAACGGCCCGGTTCCGTTAGTGTTGTTGGTGGCGTAACCTTCCGTTCCCTGGCTGATATCGGTAGGTTTAAGGGCGTTGTGTTCCGTCAGCCACTCCTTATCCATTATCATCACGCCGGTCAGCTCATTTAGCGCGATACCTGTTTTCTTAACCAGATGAATATCGACAGTATATTTGTCTACCGCAACAGCGTCCTTGATTGTCGATGCATTAGCACGGATACCCGAGGCCGGATCGGTCACGCGGGCGACAGAAGCCACCACATCGTCGGCGGTGAAGTCGTTGCCGTTATGAAATTTGACGCCTTCCCGCAGCTTAAAACGTAGCGTCGTATCGTCAGTTTGTTGCCAGCTGGTCGCCAGCCAGGGCTGAATTTTAAGATTGTCATCACGCTGTACCAGCGCTTCATAAATATGATTCTGGAAAGTTAATGCCTTCGTCGAGGCATAGGCATCCGGATCCAGCGTAGGAATATCAGCGTCCGTCGCCCAGCGAACCACATTTTCTGCACTAGCCTGCTGACACACCAGCCCGAGCACACTTCCCACAAGGAGCGATAGCACTAATTTTTTCATCATTCACCACTCAGATTATTTGCTAGTAACATTGCTAGCAATTGCAATAACGATGCCAGGTTGTCTATTTTTGATTCAATTCAGGTTCAAGGATCCATTCGGCACTGTCGTTCCAGACGTCCATCATCGTTATCACCCCTCCCTGCACTTCATAGCGGTCGAGATAGCGGTTTCCTGCAAACTCACGCCCGTCAGGCCAGCTGCCGTAGAGCGTGCCGGTGCAATAGATAACCGTATGATTGTCGCCTTTTGCCATCCATTCGAAGTCTCCGGGCTGCTTCTTGACCCAACGATAGCGGTCGGCATTAAACGCCGTTACCTCGTGGACGCGGGCCATACGCCGCTTACCGGTAAAGGTTATCTGGACGTTTTCCGCCATCAGCGCGGCGGCGCGGTCAGGATCCGGCGCCATTGATGCCTCCAGGAAGGCTTTAACTATCGATACGGCCTGTTCATGTACGGTTGTCATCTTGTTTATCCTCGAGTAAGTGCACTGCTTAGGTTCAATAAATGTGTTTACGGTGCAGACCCTGCTTCTTTATGAGGCCTGGGACAGATAGCGCGCGGCGATTTCCCCCGGCGTGGTAAGCCAGACGTCATCACACTGTGCGACCAGCCGCGCAAGGGTCTGCTTAAGGTGATAAAAGCGAAAAGGCTGGCCGACGATATAAGGGTGCAGCGCAATGCCCATCACCTGCGGCTGCTGGCGGCTACGTTGAGAGAGTTCACTGAATTGATCTTCGATCATCCTGCAGAAGGTCTCGATCGAGACGCCATTGGGAATGATGGTCGGGATATCGTTGATTTCCTGCGGATAAGGTACCGACAGCAGTGTACCGCTGGCGGTTTGCATCGGGGTCGGCAGGTCGTCATGCGCCCAGTTCAGGTTATAGCGGAACCCCTGCCGGTGCAGAAAATCGGGCGTTTGCTGGCTTTCTGAAATCCACGGCGAAAGCCAGCCGGCAACCGGTTTACCCTGGAGTTCACTTAGCCGCTGCTGGCAGTAGCCAATCAGGCGCTCTTCATCCGCCGGGGCGAGAGCGCCCTGTCGTTGTGAGTTCGTGTGGCCATGAGCAATCAGTTCGCTTCCAGGGATTGAAAGCCAGCGTTCAAGCAGGTCCGGACAGTAATCCAGAATCGAGGTATTGCAGATCACCGCCGGCGGAATGGCCAATTCGGCAAACAGGTCAGCCAGATACCAGGCCCCGACCCGGTTGCCATAATCACGCCAGCTGTAGTTAAGAATATCGAGTGGGTTTGCCACCTGAGAGAGCTTCGCTCCCTCCGAACAGCCAAAAGCAAAATGTTCCAGATTGATGGCCACATACAGTGCCAGCCGCTTCCCTTCCGGCCAGGAGATAGCCGGAGTCGCGGCAGGGGAACGCCAGGGGAAACGTTGGTGATCCTTTAATTCCCAGATAATTTCAGGTGTTGACATTGTAACTCCTCTTGTCCCGGTTCGGGATTCCTGACAGACAAGAGCAACTTTCGTACCAAACTAGCATCATTGCTAGCAATAAAGGCGTTCAATAGTGCTTCAGAGAACTCGCTCAGGCTGTATTGCTCGCGACCAATTTCTGTTATGGAAGCTTAAGGAACAACGGCCGCTCCTGAGATGGCGAAGCCAGAAAGCTATAGTGGATATACAACCGTCCCGTCTGTGTCCGGACGTATCACTCGACAGCCCTTTGTCTTACTACCTGGCGTATCGCCCAGGCGGTGACGGCCTGGCGAAAATGGGTTACTTCCGCGAGTGGGTGAGCGGGCAAGCCGGGAAATTTAATAATGCGCCAAAAGAGGCTCAGTAAACCGCGCCGCTGCCAATAAGTCATGTCGTTCAAGGCCTGATTTTCGCCATGCCCATCACATTATAAATAGAACTCATATCCGCGGCCGGTTTTTTGAACCAGACACTTGCGCACGCCTGCCTTAAGTTGGATGCGAACGTTCAACACATAACGCTAACCAGAACATTCGTACCGCCTGCTAAAGGAAGTCATCCTATGAATCAAAGAAACATCGTCGATGTAAAGGCGTGGATCGATGCCCGACCGATATCACGCTTTCAATGGCACGTTCTATTGCTCTGCTTTCTCATCATCATGCTCGATGGCTATGACGCTGCGGTAATGGGGTTTATCGCCCCCGCGCTGATTGAAGACTGGGGCATTAGCCGTGCTCAGCTGGGACCGATCCTTGGCGCCGCCATGTTCGGCGTTGCCATCGGCGCACTGGTCGCGGGGCCGCTGTCGGACCGCTATGGTCGCAAGCGGATCCTGCTGTGGTCGGTCGCCTTTTTCGCCCTTTTCAGCCTGGCGACGGCGGCGGCGCAAAGCCCGTTACAG
This sequence comes from Klebsiella sp. BIGb0132, assembly GCF_024810075.1. NCBI lineage: Bacteria > Pseudomonadati > Pseudomonadota > Gammaproteobacteria > Enterobacterales > Enterobacteriaceae > Klebsiella > Klebsiella sp. BIGb0132. Next base: position 686,641 of record NZ_JANUDW010000002.1, read on the forward strand.
ATGGCGCTGCTGCGTTTTTTAACCGGGCTCGGGCTGGGTGCGGTGATGCCAAACTGCGTAACGCTGGTAGCAGAGTATATGCCTGAGCAACGTAAAGGATTAATGATAACCCTGATGTATAGCGGATTTAACGTCGGCTCAGGTCTCGGCGGTTTTATCGCCGCCGGTCTGCTGTCGCATTACAGCTGGCATTCGGCGCTCATCTTCGGAGGCGTTCTGCCGCTGGTGCTGCTGCCGGTGATGATCGGCCTGCTGCCGGAGTCTGCTTTGAGCATGGTTGCCCGCCGCGTGCCGACGGCAAAAATCGTCCACGTGCTGAACCGCCTGGGCGGCAGCTTCACGGAAAATACCGTTTTCACCCTTAACGCCCCGGAAATATCCCGCCACAGTAAGGTAGTACAGCTGTTCCGCAACGGCTACGCTCGGGGCACGGTCGCGTTGTGGCTGACCTACTTTATGGGCCTGTTTGTGATTTATCTGCTTAACGGCTGGCTGCCCACTATCCTGCGTTCCGGCGGGCTTTCTCTGCAACAGGCGGCGATCATCACCGGCTTGTTCCAGCTCGGCGGTCCGCTGGGCGGCATCATCGTCGGCTATATGATGGACAGAACCGCCGCGAAAAAAGTGATTGCCCTCACCTACTTCCTCGGCTGCCTGTGCCTGCTTTCACAAGGGTTAATGGATTTTGGCTCCGTGGCGCTGGCGGTGCTGATCTTCATCAGCGGCATGTGCATTAACGGCGCGCAAAACGGGCTTCAGGCTTATTCCCCCGCCTATTATCAGACGGAAATTCGCGCCACTGGCGTGAGCTGGATGCACGGCATCGGCCGCACAGGGGCGATTCTAAGCTCTACGCTCGGCGGCGTCATCATGCTGGCCGTTCCCGGGCACTCGTCTATTTTTCTGGTACTCGCATTGCCGGCATGTCTGGCGGGCTTCGCCATTTTGTTGCACCGTATGAACCGTAAAGAGCCTCGGGCAACAGAGGCAGATTTAAGCGCACTGTCGCAAACCTTACATAACCGATAACTGGAGTTTACCCATGGCCCGAATTCTTGGCGGCATTGCCGTCTCGCACACTCCGACGATTGGCTTCGCCGTCGATCACCACAAACAACAGGATCCGGCGTGGTCACCTATTTTTCAGAGTTTTGGGCCGCTACAGCGCTGGCTGGATGAGAAAAAACCCGACGCACTGGTCTATATCTTTAACGACCATGTCACCGCCTTTTTCTTTGATCACTACTCCGCGTTTACGCTCGGAATCGATCATCACTATGACGTAGCGGACGAAGGCGGCGGCCCGCGCAATCTGCCGCCGGTAAAAGGTGATGCGGCGCTCTCTCGACATATTGGCGCCAGCCTGATGGCTGACGAGTTTGATATGTCCTTCTTTATGAATAAAAAGCTCGATCACGGCCTCTTTTCCCCACTTTCCGCACTTCTCCCCTGGCAGGAAGCGGAGGGCTGGCCGACAAAGGTAATACCTTTACAGATCGGCGTACTGCAGTTTCCGGTTCCCAGCGCGAAACGCTGCTACCACCTTGGCCAGGCGTTGCGCCGGGCTATCGAAAGCTATCCGGAAGATATTGACGTGGCGATAGTGGCGACGGGAGGCCTGTCGCACCAGGTTCACGGGGAACGCTGCGGATTTAATAATACCGACTGGGATGCGCAGTTTGTTGACATGCTGGTCAACGATCCGCAAAAACTCACCGAAATGACCATCGGCGAATATGCGACGCTGGGAGGCATGGAGGGTTCAGAGGTGATCATGTGGCTGGTGATGCGCGGAGCGCTTTCGGCTAACGTGACGGAAACCTGGCGCGACTACTACCTGCCTTCGATGACCGGTATCGCCACCCTTATTCTGGAAAATAATGCCCGAACGCCGCCGGTTGATACCCTAAGCCGACATCGTCAGCATATGGCGCAGCAGCTGGCCGGGGTAGAGAAGTTGCCTGGCACCTATCCCTTTACGCATGAACGCAGCCTGAGCGGCCTGCGGCTGAACAGCTTCCTGCATAAGCTCACTCAACCCACATGGCGAGAGCGATTCCTGAGCGCGCCTCAGGAACTGTACGATGAGGCGGGACTGAGCGTTGAGGAGCAACGTCTGCTGGCGGAGCGCGACTGGCGAGGCCTGATCCAGTATGGGGCAAGCTTCTTCCTACTGGAGAAAATGGGCGCGGTGGTCGGCATATCGAACCTGCATATTTACGCCGCAATGCGCGGACAAACGCTGGAAGAGTTCCAGAAAACCCGTAACCAGCAGGTCACCTATTCTGTCGCCGGTAGCCGTTAGTCCTTTGCAACCTGGCTGTGGATAAAAGCCAGCAGCGCCTGCGTCGCGGGCGACGGCAGGCTCCCCTCACGGAAGGTTAGCCCGATACTGCGGGTGGTATCGGGCAGGCGAACCGGCAGCACGGTGAGCAGGTTGTTATCGGTCTCGAAGCGCATCTGGCTGGCAGAGACTGCCGCCAGCATATCGGAATGCTGTAGCAGGCCGCGAACCATCGCCGCATCCCCCGTCTCGACGCAGGGTTGCGGCATCGGCAGGCCTAAGGTGACAAAAGCATTGTCCAGCAGCTGACGCGCCGGGGCGTTGGAGCGAGGCAACACCCACTGCGCCTGCGCCAGCTTGCTGAGGGGATCCGGGTCCCGGAGTAAAGCGTGATCGTTACGCAGCAGAATGCACATGTCTTCTTCAAACAGCGCCTCGCTCGTCAGATCGGGGAGATCCTCATCCTGACGGAGGGCGCCGATGATAAAATCAATATTTCCCGCGCGCATGTCCGAAACCAGCGACTCATAGGGGCTTTCGTTGGTCATAATACGGATGCCAGGATGGCGCTGTAAAAAGCCGGCGATTGCGCCGGGGAGCAGCATTGTTCGGCTGAGGGGCAGCGCGCCGATGCGCACGTTGCCTTCCAGCACCCCGCGACGGGCGGCGAGATCGCTCCAGATGTTATCCAGTTCATTCAATGCCCGGCTAATGTGAGGATAGAGCACATCAGCCGCCGGCGTCGGGCGAACGCCCTCCGGCGTTCGGCGAAATAGCGCCGTATCCGACCCTTTCTCCAGAATTTTTAGCGCTGCACTCACCGCAGGCTGCGTCACGCCAAGCTGAGTGGCGACGGTCTGGGTGTGGTTGACGTGGTAAAGCTGAATAAAAATCTCCAGCCGTCGGGTGTGAAATAGCCAGCCCGCGTCCGGCAGCGCGGTGGCCGCGCTGGCGCGGAGTTTAAGCTTTTGCATCACCGCGGGAACGGCCTGCAAATCCTCTACTGCCCGCCTGGCGCGAGGCAAAATGCATTTACCATACTCTGTCGGCACCATGCCGCTGTAGTGGCGCTCAAACAGGACCACCCCGAGCGTGGCTTCGAGATCGCGGATTGCCCGGGTAATGGCTGACTGAGTGCGAAATAAATCATCGGCGGCACGAGAAACGCTCCCCCGCAGTGCGACCTGACAGAAAAAACGTAGCTGCATGATATTTACTGCATTATCTCGTCTTCTCTTTTGCATACTTCGTCTGGCCTCACAGGATGAATGGAACAACAACATAAATAAAAATCATAGCGTTCACAAGTTAACGAATTACCTCCCCCGCTTGCGGGCATGACAAGCTGACAAAAAACAACAGAGGAAGCCATCATGTCCCAACCGATTCGTGAAAAAAGTGCCCTTGTCGTTAGCGCCCATTCCGCTGATTTCGTCTGGCGAGCGGGCGGCGCGATAGCCCTGCACGTCGAACAGGGCTATCAGGTGCATATCGTTTGCCTCTCTTTCGGCGAGCGTGGGGAGTCTGCCAGGCTGTGGCGCAAGGGGAATATGACCGAAGAGACGGTTAAGCAACAGCGCCGGAAAGAGGCGCAGGCTGCCGCCGATATTCTGGGCGCCAGCGTGGAATTTTTTGATATTGGCGACTATCCGCTGCGTGCCGACAAAGAGACCCTGTTTCGCCTGGCTGACGTCTATCGCCGTGTACAGCCACACTTTGTCCTGACCCACTCGCTGCAGGATCCTTATAACTACGACCATCCGATTGCGTCGAACCTGGCGCAGGAAGCTCGCATTATCGCGCAGGCCGAAGGCTATCGTCCCGGCGAAGCGGTGGTGCAGGCGCCACCGGTCTACTGTTTTGAACCCCATCAGCCAGAACAGTGCGGCTGGAAGCCGGACGTTCTTCTGGATATTACCCGCGTGTGGGAGAAAAAATATCAGGCAATCCAGTGCATGCAGGGTCAGGAACACCTGTGGGAATACTACACCCGGGTGGCGCTGCAGCGTGGCGTGCAGGCGAAACGTAATATCGGGATCGCTTCCGCGCGCGACATCGTGCATGCAGAAGGCTTCCAGAGTATCTTCCCGCGCGTAACGGAGAATCTTGCATGAACCTGCTGAACCGAAAAGGCGTGGTTATCCGCTCTCTTCCCCGCCACGACGACGCCGTACTGCGCCAGTTCAGCGCGGCGGGGGTGGCAACGCTCCACGAAGCTTACGACCGACAAGGGCTTATGGCGCCGCACATCAGGCCCATTCAGCAGGGTATCTGCCGGGCCGGAAATGCGGTCACCGTACTGGTTACGCCGGGGGATAACTGGATGTTCCACGTTGCCGTAGAGCAGTGTCGGCCAGGAGACCTGCTGGTGGTATCCCCGACCTCACCCTGCGGGGATGGATTCTTCGGCGATCTGCTGGCCACTTCGCTACAGTCACGCGGCGTGGTGGGCCTGGTCGGTGATATCGGTATTCGGGACTCGCATACCCTGCGTGAAATGGGCTTCGCCGTCTGGTCCCGGCAGGTTTACGCCCAGGGTACGGTGAAAGAGACGCTGGGCTCAGTTAACGTGCCTGTTATCTGCGCAGGCCAGCTGGTGACGCCCGGAGATGTGGTAGTGGCTGACGACGACGGAGTGGTGGTGATCCCGCACGCCCTCGCCCGCACGGTGCTGGTAAAAGCCGAAACGCGCATGGCGAACGAAGAGACAAAACGTGAGCGGATGCGCAGCGGCGAGCCAGGGCTGGATATCTATGCCATGCGTCCGCGCCTTTCTGAGAAGGGGCTGCGCTATTACGACAGCGCGGACGATGTGGAGGGTTAACATGGCGCAACGCAAAATTCCCTGCCTGCTGATGCGCGGCGGCACCTCAAAAGCGGCCTGCTTCCTGATGGACGACCTGCCGCAGGACCCCGGGCAAAGAGACGCGGTCTTGCTGGCGGTGATGGGGTCGCCGGATGCACGGCAAATTGACGGAATTGGCGGTGCCGATCCGCTGACCAGCAAGGTGGCGATCCTTCGCCGCTCGGCGCGGCCAGATGCCGATGTCGATTATCTTTTTGCCCAGGTTAACGTCGACCGTGCGCTGGTCGATTATGGGCAAAACTGCGGCAATATACTGGCTGCCGTCGGGCCATTTGCGATCGAACGCGGCCTGGTTGACTGCGCTGCACCGCTAACGCGGGTGCGCATTTTTATGGAAAATACCGGCCAGCTTGCGGTTGCAGAGGTACCCTGCAGCGCACACGGCGTCGAGTATGCGGGAGATACCCGCATTGACGGCGTGCCCGGCTCGGCCAGCAAGATCGTACTCAATTTTGTCGATGTGGCAGGTTCAAGCTGCGGCGCCCTGCTCCCCACAGGACAGGCAAGCGATCGTGTTGACGGTATCGATGTGACCTGTATCGACAACGGTATGCCGGTTGTCCTGCTCCGTGCCAGCGATCTGGGGCGCACCGGCTATGAGACCCGCGAACAGCTCGACGCTGACGAAGAGCTGAAACAACGGCTGGAGTCGATTCGACTGCAGGCAGGACCGCTAATGAACCTGGGTGATGTGGCGCAGCGTAGCGTTCCTAAAATGACGCTGATCGCTGAACCACGCGCGGGGGGCGCCATCAGCAGCCGCACCTTTATTCCGCATCGCTGTCATGCCTCAATTGGCGTATTCGGTGCGGTAAGCGTTGCCAGCGCTTGCCTGATACCCGGCTCGGTCACGCAGGGGCTTGCGGACCTTGCGCGCGCGCCGGAGCTGAGCGTTGAGCATCCGACTGGCGAATTTAGCGTGGCGCTACGCCTTGACCATGACTGCCAGCTGGCAGGCTGCGGCTTACTGCGAACCGCGCGGCTGCTGTTCGCAGGTGATGTGTACATTCCGGACCGTATCTGGCCACGTGAGGAGCAATCATGACGACAATAACGTTTATTGGCTATGGCGAGGCAGGCGGCATTCTTGCCGATGCGCTGGCAAAGGCGAACCCCGTCACCGTCTGGGATCTGAAGTTCAATGGTTCAGATCGCGATCGAATGGTGAGCAAAGCGCAGCGCGGCGGCGTGCGGATGGCCGCCTCGCTTGCTGACGCGCTAACAGGCGCCGAGCTCGTCTTTTCCACCGTCACGGCGGGATCCGCGCTGGAGGTAGCCCGGCAGGCGGCACGGCTAATGTTGCCTGCCCAGCGCTTTCTCGATCTGAACTCGGTCGCCCCGCAGACCAAGCGTCATGCTGCCGAATTTTTCCAGCCGGGCGCATACGTGGACGTGGCCGTCATGGCCCCAGTGCCGCCTGCGGCACTCCGAACGCCTCTGCTGACGGGAGGGCCAGAGGGTGAAACCATCGCCACGTTGCTGACCGAGCTGGGGTGTCATGTCCGCTACGGGGGGAACGATGTGGGGTGCGTTTCGGCAATAAAGATGTGCCGCAGCGTAATGATCAAAGGGCTGGAGGCACTGACGACCGAATGCCTGTTCGCCGCCCGCGAGTACGGCGTGGAGGACGCCGTACTCGCATCGCTGCACGCCAGCTTCCCCTCAATGGGCTGGGACAACGCCTTCCCCGGCTATCTGATAAGTCGCGTGGCCGAGCATGGTATTCGGCGTAGCGAAGAGATGGAGGAAGTGGTCAAAACCCTGCGCGACGTAGGTGAAAATGGTGGGATGAGTCTGGCCACGGCGCTGGCTCAGCGCCATCTCCCGCAGCAAATGGCCGCGAACGGCATAAGCTACTCGCAGCGTGAACCGTTCGACTGGAAAGCGCTGGCCGCAAGGCTCAAAGCGCCCTCGATGTAAGTCACCGTGGCTAACGCTATCCGACAGTCTCTGTATACGGCTGTCGGGTAGATAGCCTATCAGGAGCACCGACTATCCGCTTTCCCCGTCCGCAGAGATTAATCCCGCCGTTTACCGTAAGCCACGGGCGATGCCTTCCCCTTCCCTTTAAGCCGATAAAATACCTCGTTTATTTGCCAATCCCCCGGCAAACCCCGGCGCCCGCGCGCCTCCTTTCATCCGGCTGAGGTCAGAAGGTCAATCATGGCCCGGGTTGCCGCCGATTGATGGCGGTGCGGCGCATAAATCACGGAAAAAGGCCGCGATCGTCCGCGATATTGTGGTAACACCTCGATCAGCTGACCACGCTGCATTCGTTCGCGGACGATAAATTCGTAGCTCTGGCAGATACCCATCCCCCGTTCAGCCAGCGATACCACCCCGAGTACGTCATCCGACGTTTTTATCGAAGAAGCGGGTAGCCAGTCGACATCAGCCCCGCCATCACGAAATACCCAGGGCGCAAGGCGGCCGGTGCGCGGCATGACAAAGGGCAAACAGAGGTGCCGCTGCAGCTCTTCCAGCGTCCGGGGCGTCCCCATTCGCTGGAGATAATCGGGCGAGGCGACCAGCAGCAGCGCGGCATCCTCTAGCTTACGCGCGACCAAACCGCTGTCTGGCAACTGACCCAGGCGAATAGCCAGATCGAAGCCCTCAGCCACCAGGTCAACGTTGCGATTGGTAATGTTCAGCTCCACCTGAACCTGCGGGTACTGCCGGGCAAAGCGTGCCAGCAATGGCGGCAGGCGGTAGTGCCCGTAGGTGGTCGGCACGCTCAGCCGCACGCGGCCGGTCAGCTCCCCTTCCTGGCCCTGTGCATCGCGCCCGGCCTCATCGAGCAGGGAAAAGGCCGCGCGCGCCTGCTCCAGATACAGCCGCCCGGCCTCGGTCAGACTAACGCGGCGGGTGGTGCGCTGCAGGAGCTGTCGCCCGAGACGAACCTCCAGACGGGAGACCGAGCGACTTAACACGGAGGGGGTGGTCGACAGGGCGACGGCGCCAGCGGTAAATGAGCCGTGCTCAACGACGGCAATAAAGACTTCAACATCGCCCAGATAATCAAATTTCCGGCTCATTTTGCTCTTCCGGGAACAAATGTTTTTCAATTTCGCTAATTTATCTCCACTTTGGCGATGAGTAAAGTGACGGCAATTCATCACCGGGAGCGCAGCACTATGAGCCACGCCTTTTTCTCAGCCGCCATAAAACCTGCCCCACGGGCATCGGTAAACTCTGGTGACCGACAGGCTAACCGGCTGTTCCCGCGCGGATGCATCAGCGACGCATGCTCGACCCTGCTGACGTCTCGATTTCCTGACTTATTCATTCAACGGAGCACATTTATGCCTAACCGTACCCGGAGTATGTCCGCCATTGCGATGGCGGCGCTGTTCTCTTTTGCCAGCGTAGCCAGCGCGGCAAATTTGGCCTCACCAGAACGCTGGCGCAGCTATGCTGGCGTAAGCTGGGATACCCCACAGGACGGGGCTATTCCGGCGGTTTTCTCCGGATCGGTTAATGCCCCCATCGCCGGTATCCATTTTGACGCGAAAGGCACGGCCTTTGTCAGCACGCCGCGCCTGGTGTCAACCGAGGCGCCGGCCACCTTAAGCATCCTCGATACCCAATTCCAGTCGGGTCCGGCACGCCTGACCGCCTTCCCGTCTCTGCAGGGAAATGCGGTGAATTCCGCTGCCGATAAGAGCCTGCGCAACGTACTCGGCTTCTATGTCGACCGCCACAACGGCTGGCTGTGGGCGCTGGATATGGGCTTCGTCGCAGGCGAAACTGAATCACCGGTGGGGGCCCAGAAGCTGATGGTTCTGGATCTGAAGTCTGGCCGCACGGTTAAAAGTATCGCCCTGGACGGCGTGGCGGACCGCAAGGCGAGCTTCCTCAACGACGTCGTCGTCGATGAGAAGCGCCGCATCGCGTACATCTCCGACAGCGGAACCCGCAGTGCTCCCAACAATCAGGTAGGTCTCATCGTCGTCGATTTCGCCACCGGCGCGGCGCGGCGGGTGCTCGATCGCCACCCGGACCTGCAGATTGAAGCGGGGGTAAAAGTTGTCTCGCACGGGGCCGATGTCTGGCCGGGTAATCCGCTGCTGATCGGTATCAACGGCATTGCGCTCTCTCCGGATGCCGGCACGCTGTACTGGACGGTGACCACCGGAACCCGGGCGCATGCGCTGCCGACGGCAGTTCTGCGTCAGAGCGGCTCAACCGATGCGCAGATTGCTGACCAGATCCAGTATATTGGCATGGTGGGAGGCAACACCGACGGTATCGTGACCGACGCCGGAGGCAATCTCTACATCACTGATGTCACCCGTAACGGCATCGTCAAATACGACCCCAGAACCCAATCAATGTCGCTGCTTGCTTCCAGCGAGGGGGTACATTGGCCCGACACTCCGACAATCCGACCTGAGGGGGACCTGATATTCACTTCAAGCAGCCTGAACGATCATTTCGCCGGAGCGGTAAAACCGGGGCATGAACGCTACGAGCTGTGGCGTTTGCGCCTGGATGCGGCTAACGACAGCAACTGAGCGAGGAATATGCCACGAAAATGCGCCGCGGCCGTTTCCGCAATTCACGCCCTTCCCCCTTCGTACAGGGTCTGGCCTCAGCGAGGCAGCAGCTGCTCGAGCGCCAGACCCGCCAGGCGTACGGTTTCCTCAAGCCGCTCCAAACTATCCCCCGCCCGCGCTTTTGCCGAAAGGCCGGCCATCAGCGTGCTGACAAAGTCGGTCAGCCGCACGGCATCCTGCGGATAGCGCCGGGCGATATAGGCCCGAATATTATCCTCCGCGGCGGTATGCAGTTCGCTCGCGGCCTCGCGCGCAGGCCGGTCGTTGCAGTGGATCCCCTCCAGCACCAGGCATCCGGCGGCCGTCGGGTCGGCAACGTAGCGCCTTGCCGCCTCGTGCAGCACGGCCATCAGACACTGCGTCACCGGACGGTCATCGCGCAGAAGCTCCGCAAAGGGAATCGCCCCGGTGCGGCTATAGCGATCCAACACGCGGTTATAGAGGCCGAGCTTGCTGCCAAACGCGGCGTAGAAGCTGGGCGGATTGATGCCGAACGCCTTTGTCAGGTCGGCAACGCTGACCGCGTCATAGCCCCGAGAGTGAAAAAGGTGCTGCGCGACTTCAACGGCCTGCAGCGGATCGAACTGACGCGGGCGTCCCGGGGTGCGGCTCTGTTTTGTAGTACTCACTACATTACTCCTTGACAGCGTGATTTGCCGAAGCATATTGTAATCCTCACTACAATATCATGAGGAACGAGCTATGACTGCATCACAACGGAAATCGGTACTGGTTTTGGGCGGGAGTCGCGGTATTGGCGCGGCTATCGTGCGGCGCTTTGCTGCAGACGGCGCCTCGGTTGTCTTTAGCTACGCCGGATCGGCGGAGGCGGCGGCTACGCTGGCGGCAGAAACCGGCAGCATCGCGGTGCAGGCGGACAGCGCCGATCGCGAGGCGGTGATTGCGCTGGTGCGCGACAGCGGGCCGCTGGATCTGCTGGTCGTCAACGCCGGGATCGCCCTCTTCGGCGATGCGCTGGAGCAGGACAGCGATGCCGTCGATCGTCTGTTCCGTATCAACATTCACACCCCCTACCATGCTGCGGTCGAGGCGGCGCGTAAAATGCCGGATGGCGGACGCATTATTGTTATCGGCTCGGTGAATGGCGATCGCATGCCCATCTCAGGAATGGCTTCCTATGCCGTCAGCAAATCGGCGCTGCAGGGGCTGGCGCGCGGCTTAGCGCGTGATTTTGGCCCGCGCGGGATTACGGTCAACGTCGTTCAGCCCGGCCCTATCGATACCGATGCTAACCCGGAGAGTGGCCCGATGAAGGAGCTGATGCACAGCTTTATGGCCATTAAACGGCACGGCCGTCCTGAAGAAGTGGCGGGCATGGTTGCCTGGCTGGCAGGCCCCGAGGCTTCCTTCGTCACCGGCGCCATGCACACCATCGACGGCGCGTTTGGCGCATAGGCCGATAAAGGCCACCGCGGGTGGCCTGTTCCCCCTTCCCTGAGAGTTGTTGACGTTCCGGCGCGCGAAATGTGGGTCGGCACCGCTGGCCGAACGCATTCCATATGGTATAATTTTTGTACCAAATGGGAGGTTTGCCATGAAAGTCTATTCCCCGACCGAGAACACAGAAAAAAATCTTAGCCCCTGGCACGCCATCGGCCTCGACGCCGAGGACGGCATTGCGCTGATGGGTAAAATTAGCCACGGGCTGGAAGGTTCCGTCGCCCGGCAAATTTCCGCATGGGCGGAGATCACCCCTGCCGAACTACGCAAAATGTCAGGCATTGCGAATACCACCTTTAACCGCAGCATTAAATCGCGCTTTTCCGCTGACCAAAGCGAGCGCCTGGTGCGCATTCTTCGCGTTATCGAGCGGGCGGTGGAGCTGTTCGAGGGTGATAAAGAGGCGGCGCAGAAGTGGATGAATGAACCCAACCGCGCGCTCGGCTGGAAAACGCCGGCCGAGGTGGTCTCTTCTGAAACCGGCGCGCTGGAGGTGATGCGCCTGATCACGCGCGTGGAGCACGGGGTCTATTCGTGATCCTCTACCGCCTGACTAAAACCCGCTTTCTGACGACCGCCTGGTCTGGTTTTGGCGCGAAAGAGGCCGGCGGCCGTTGGAACAACGTTGGCACGGCGATGGTCTATTTGTCGGAAGCCGCCTCGCTGACCATGCTGGAAACGCTGGTGCACATCAATGCTCCGCAGCTGCTGGATGATTTCACGCTGCTGAGCATTGAGGTACCGGACGACCAGGTGCTGACCGTCGATGCGGACTCACTCCCCGCGGACTGGGCCCGCGAGGATGCGCCAGCCCGGCTGGCACGCTACGGTGACGAGTGGGCCGCGAGCGCGGCATCAGCGGCATTACGCGTACCGAGCGCCCTGTCGCCGGTGGAGTATAACTATCTATTCAATCCTCAACACCCTGCCGTTTTCGATCTGCTGGCAAGCGTAAAAAGGATCCCCTTCCGCTTTGATACTCGTCTTAAGGCGTAATAAACCGCATCCCGCAGTCGCTCCCGCGCTATACGGTACAGACATCACAGAGAGCGGCTACTCGTTGCCCCATTGATTGAGAAATTCCGCAATATCATCGATCCGCGATTCCGCTATCCCGGCCTCGGCGGCCAGCTCTTTCTGCGCGTCTTCGCCGATCTCTTCGTTAGCCATCAGGCGGGTGATCAGCGCCTGGAAATAGGCGGCAAGCGAATCGCGTTCGGACTCGCTGACCGGTTTGGCTGATTCAGTCGCATACTCATCCACGATGTCATAAAACTTCAGCGGTATTTCATTGGTCATTACGTCTTTCCTCATGGGTTGATCTTGATTGACTGAACGCCCGACGCGTAAACCGGCCTCTTTTACCCGGCGCAGGGTTACGCCCCGTCGGACGATTCTACCCTATAATTCAACGGCGCACGCCCTTCTCTCTGCACATCAGCCGCAATGTTAACCGCCGGGGGACAATAAAGATTAAAGCGTAAGCATCATTTCGTGCCACGCCATGCCGCCATGATCGGAGGCCGACGGCTTGATGTACTGAAAACCGAAGTGGGCGTAGAGATCGACGTGACGGTCCTTGCACATCAGATGAACGGTCTTCTTATTCATCGACCGCATCTGCGACAGAAATTCGCGCATCAGCAGAGACGAATAGCCTTTACCCTGGAAATCGGGGTGCATTACCACCGACATAATCACCACGTTGGGCGCCGCGGCATCGTGCCCAACCAGCTCCTTAAACTCCTCATCGGACATCACCACCTCCCAGGCACAGCCGGCGTTGATGAAGCCGACGATTTCACCCGCGATCTCCATGCACAGGAAGCCCTGCGGATACCGCGCGATGCGGGTCGTGATTTTTTCTAACGTCGCGGCTTCATCGCCCTCATAAGAGGTGATTTCAATCGCATAGCAGCGGCTGGCATCGGCGAGCGTCGCCTGGCGTAAAACGGGGGTAGTCATGGCCTGAACCTCTTTATACTCATGTGGTTGCGAGCATAATACGCTGCAGGCGGCCGCTTTGCGCGGCATTCTCGATGCCACAGCGTTATTCGGGCCTACTGCTCGGCCAGATGCCGGTCAATCATTCGCTGCACCGAGCCGTCCTGCTGCCATTGCGTCAGCAGAGCAACCAGCCGTTGATAGGACCCGTCCCTGCGTCGAGGAACGCAAATCGCCTGGTTTATCTGAACGAAACTGTCGGCCAGCACGCGAAAGTCGGCGTGCCCGGCGGCGGCGCGTTCGAGCGGCTGGCGGATGCCGGCGGCCATATCGCCTTCGCCGCTGATAAATGCATCGATGGCCGCCTGCGACGAGGCCAGACGGTTAAGCGTGGCGAAGCGCAGCTGCCGCGTCAGGTGCAGATCGTAAGCCGCGCCCTTGCCGACGTTAATCACCACGCCCTCTTTGTCCATCTCGGCGACGCTCTGCCACGGGCTCTGCGCCTTGACCAGCACGGTCCCCTGAATAGTGATATAGGGCTGGGTGAAGCGCAGCGTCTCTTCGCGCGCAGGATCGATCGCCAGAAAGGCAATATCCCAGATATCATTTTGCGCATCGTCCACCACCTTACCCGCCGCCGGATAGGTGACAAACTGCGGCGTCGCGCCCAGCGCTGCCGCAATACGCCCGGCAATCTCCGGCGTAATCCCACCCGGCTGCCCGTCCGCCAGGGTCTTTGCCAGAACGGCGTTGCCGAGGTTAATCGCGAAACGTAGGGGGTTGGCGGCGTTCATGTACTCTCTCCCGGAAGCGATAATATTGAGGGGCTGAATTGCACCGGCTGCCCGGCCTGACGCGCGAAGACCCGGCAGCCGGCGATGCTAAATACGCTTAGCGTCCCCAAAATATAGCGTCTTTTGCGCACGCCGTGCAGAGCCACAGTCCGACTATTTCGCCTGAAAAGCGCGGATCGGCGTGCTGGATCGCTTCCAATTCATCATCGACGGTTATTGCTCTCTCTTTCCGCCTCGGATAAGGTTTGCCGACAAGGTGATGGTGTTCCACCTTTCCCAACCGCCGCTTCTGTCGAACCGGATGATGACGCCTGATATACAATTATTTCAGTTCCCCCACGGAGACGTATGTCAGGAGCTGCTATGCACAATCAAACCGCTTTTTCCGTCCCGCCTGGCGCCGCGCAGGCGTCGATTATTCACGTCTTTGGTCATCGCAATCCCGATAGCGACACGATCTGCAGCGCGCTGGTTGTCGCCGACTGGCTCAACTATACCGCCAGGCCGGCGCGCCCTTTCCGCCTGGGAGAGTTAACCCCGGAAACGCGCTATATCCTGCAGTCAGCGGGAGTCGCGCCGCCGGATTTACTCCACGACGACCTGACCGATAAAAAGGTGTGGCTGGTTGATTTCACCGACGTTGAACAAGGTCCGCTAACGCTCCCCGACAGCGATGTGATCGGTATTATAGACCACCATCGCGTGGGAACCCTGGTGACCAAAAATCCGCCGGACGTTTGGATCCGCGCGGTAGGATGCTGCGCGACGGTTATTCTCACCATCCTGACTACCGAGAGCCCGATGCCGCTCAACGCGGCCCAGGCTACCCTGCTGCTGGGGGCCATACTCAGCGATACGGTTGCCCTCAGCGGCCCCACTACCACGGCGCGGGACCGCGAGGCGGTGGCGATGTTGCGCGACATGGCCGGCGTTGATTACGACGCCTTCGTCGCCGGGCTGCTGGCGGCGAAGACCTCTCTGGCGGGCCAGTCCGCCGCGCAGCTGCTCCATCGCGATGCAAAAAATTACCGGATCCACGGCGTCTCTCTGCTGCTCGCGCAGATTGAGGTGCGCGACATGGCGGATATCAGCCCGCAGTTACCCGGGCTGAAGCAGGAGATGGAGCGCGCCAGGCTCGACCTGGGGCTGGAGATGGTTGTGCTGATGCTAACCGACATTACCCGTCCCCATTCCGTCCTCTACTTCACGCCCAACAGCCTTATCCCCAGCCAGCAGGTTTCCCTCCCGGGCATGACCAGCAGGAAAAAAGAAATTCTGCCCTGGCTGACCGAGCGCCTGGCCGCAGCGGATGAGCGATCGTGATATTTAATGGACGCCGCCCCGCTCAGGAGGCGGCTTGGGATTATGCCTCGCGGCGGGAGACGTAATCTCGCGGGGCTTCGCCGGTGTAGATCTGCCGCGGGCGATAGATATTCAGCGGCGCTTCGTGCATCTCATTCCAGTGGGCCACCCAGCCCAGCGTGCGGCCAACGGCGGTCACCACCACAAACATTGATGAAGGTAGCTTCATCGCCTTCAGGATCACCGCCGTATAGAAATCGACGCTGGGCGACAGGCCGTTCTCCACAAAATAGGGGTCGGTCAGCGCCACCTCTTCAAGGGCCATCGCCACCTGCAGCAGCCGATCCGACATTCCCAGCTCGGCAAGCACCCGGTGACAGGTATCGCGCAGGATCGCGGCGCGCGGGTCCAGGTGACGGTAGCGCGAGTTACCGAAGCCGAGGCGACGGAAGGCCTGCGGGTCGCGCTTCGCCTTACTCAGGAACACCGGCACCTGATCCACGGTTTCAATCTCTTCCAGCATCCGCATGCTGGCTTCGTTGGCCCCGCCGTGCATCGGCCCCCACAGGGAGGCCAGTCCTGCCGCCACGCAGGCAAACAGGTTCGCCCCGGAGGAGCCGGCGGCCCGCACCGTGGTGGTGGAGGCGCACTGGCCGTGATCGGCATGCAGTACCAGAATCTGGTTCATCGCCTCCTCTATAATCGGATTCACCACATACTTCTCCGCCGGCACCGCAAACAGCATATGCAGGAAGTTCCCCGCATAGGAGAGATCGTTGCGCGGATAGGGCGCGGGCTGCTCGATGGCGTATTTATAGCTCATGGCCGCCAGCGTCGGCATTTTTGACAGCAGGCGCGTGGCCGTCAGGGCGCGGTGTTCAGGGTTTTCTACGTCCAGTACGTCATGGTAAAACGCCGCCAGCGCCCCGACCATCGCGCACATCAGGGCCATCGGGTGAGAGTCGCGACGAAAGCCGCTGCACATCCGCGACATCTGTTCATGGACCAGCGTGTGGCGGGTGATCGTATTGCGGAAAGCCTGATAGCTGGCTTCATCCGGCGCCTCGCCCCGCAGCATGATATACGCCACCTCGAGGAACTCGCACTGCCGCGCCAGCTGATCTACCGGGTAGCCGCGGTGCAGCAGCGTGCTGTTATCAGTATCAATATAGGAGATAGCCGACCGGCAGCCGGCGGTATTGGTAAAACCCGGGTCGAAGCTGCAGAGCTCCGAATGATTGAGCGCGCGGATATCAATCCCCACGCGGCCCAGCGTCCCGGAGACCGTCTCCAGGGGAATAGGCTGTTGCCCAGCGAAAGAAAGCGTTAGCGGTTTAGTGGCCATCCTGTAAAGTTCCCCCTGTACAACAAACGAGTCATCAACCTGAATCGATTCTCCAGGCACAATCTTCAACATAGCCGCAGCGCGGCCGCTATTCTTTGATATGAATAGCTAAAAGGGGTAATTATTGCCGCCATCAATCAATAACCGCCGCGGATACGTGACGGCGTCACCAATCAAACCATCCCCAGATAGGCGTTCCTGACCTCCGGATTGTCGAGCAGTTCCCTCCCGGTACCGCTGAGGCGGATCTGGCCGTTGACCATCACGTACGCCCGGTCAGAGAGCTTCAGCGCGTGGTGGGCGTTTTGCTCCACCAGAAAGAGCGTCATCCCCTGCGCCGTCAGCTCGCGCAGGATCTGAAAGATTTGCTTCACCACCAGCGGCGCGAGGCCGAGGCTCGGCTCGTCGAGCAGCAGCAGCTTCGGCCGGCTCATCAGCGCCCGGGCAATCGCCAGCATCTGCTGCTCGCCGCCGGAAAGCGTCATCGCCCGCTGCGTCCGCCGCTCTTCAAGGCGGGGAAACAGCTGATACATGCGGCGCTTATCCTCTTCCTGATAGCGGCTGCCAATCGGGATGGTTCCCATCAGCAGGTTCTCTTCGACCGTCATATCCGCAAAAATCCGCCGCCCCTCCGGCGCCTGCGCGATGCCGTTGCCGGCGATAAAATGGGTGGATTTGCGGCTGATATCCTCCCCGCGATAGAGGATCTGCCCCTCGGCAATGCGCGGCTGACCAAAAATAGACATCAGCAGCGTGGATTTACCGGCGCCGTTGGCGCCGATCAGCGCCACCGTCTCGCCCTCATTGACCGTCAGCGAGACCTGGTTCAGCGCCTGAATCTGACCGTAAAAGACGTCCACCTGGCGAAACTCAAGCATCGGCTGATTCATACCGCAATCTCCTCTTCATCCGCGCCCAGATAAGCGGCTATAACGCTGATATTCGACTGGATCTCCTGCGGGGCACCGCGGGCAATCACGTCCCCGCGGTCGAGAACGATAATATGATCGGAGATCTCCATCACCATCCCCATATCATGCTCGATCAGCAACACGGTGATGCCGTGATGCTGGCGCAGGAAGCGGATAATTCGGCTCAGGGCGTGCGTCTCTGCAGGGTTCAGCCCCGCGGCGGGCTCGTCGAGGCAGATCATCTCCGGGCCGGTGCACATGGCGCGGGCGATCTCCAGCCGCCGCTGCTGGCCGTAGGAGAGCGTGCCGGCCAGCCGGTTGGCGCAGTCCACCAGATCCACCACCTCCAGCCAGTAGAAGGCGCGGTCGAGGGCCTGATTTTCGGCCTTACGATAGCCGCGGGTGTTGAGGATGCCGGCCACCAGGTTGCGGTTTACCTGCATATGCTGGGCCACCAGCAGGTTTTCGATAACCGACATCTCGCGAAACAGGCGGATATTCTGGAAGGTCCGCGCCAGTCCGGCCCGGTTCACCAGATGCGTGCCGCCGAACATTTTGTAGTAGATCCTCGACCCCAGACGCGCCGGGTGCAGAAAATCATCGGGACGTATTTTTTGCCCGAGGACCTGAATCACGTCGGTCATCGCGGCGCGGGCGTTGAGCACAATCGCCCCGCCGGTGGCGCGATAAAACCCGGTCAGGCAGTTGAATACCGTGGTTTTCCCCGCGCCGTTCGGGCCGATCAGCGCGGTTATCGATCCCCTTTCCACGTCGAGGTTGACGTCGTTAAGCGCCTTGATACCGCCAAAATGCATCATCAGATGCTCTACCCGCAGAATGCTGTCGCTCATGGTGCCACTCCCTTGCGCACGGAAACCCCCGTGCGGCTGGTGCGCACCAGCCCGCGCGGCCGCCAGATCATCATCAGTACCATCAGCACGCCAAACAGCAGGACCCGATACTCATCGAAGCCGCGCAGCAGCTCGGGCGCAACGGTCAGCACAAAGGCCGCCAGCACCACCCCCAGCGTCGAACCCATGCCGCCCAGAACGACAATGGCCAGAATCAGCGCGGATTCAAAAAAGGTGAACGACGTCGGGTTAACAAACCCCTGGTAGGTGGCGAAAAAGACCCCGGCGATACCGGCGGTAGAGGCGCCGAGCATAAAGGCCGAAAGCTTCACCAGGACGTGGTTGAGTCCCATCGCGCGGCAGGCAATTTCGTCCTCGCGCAGCGCTTCCCACGCGCGGCCGATAGGCATCCGCGTTAGGCGATGTTTGATAAACAGCACCAGCACCACCACCAGACACAGCACGCCATAGATAAAGATAAACTTGAGGTTGGGGTTGTAGCTAACGTGGAGAAACTCATGGATTGGCACCCCGCCGTCCTTCGCCCGGCGTCCGAACTCCAGCCCGAACAGCGTTGGCGCCGGCACGGAAATGCCGTTCGGCCCGCCGGTAAAGCTGACCCAGTTGTTCAGCACCAGGCGAATAATTTCGCCGAACCCGAGGGTGACGATCGCCAGATAGTCCCCGTGCATGCGCAGTACCGGAAAGCCGAGCAGCGCCCCCGCCAGCGCCGCCATGATGGCCCCCAGCGGCAGCATCGCCCAGAACCCGAGCCCCAGATACTGGTAGCCCAGCGCCAGGCCATAGGCGCCAATCGCATAGAACGCCACGTAGCCCAAATCAAGCAGCCCGGCGAGCCCCACCACGATATTCAGCCCGAGCCCAAGCAGCACGTAAATCAGCCCGAGAATGGCCACCGTCAGCAGATACTTGGTGGCGATAGCCGGAAAGATGAGCGCCGCCAGCAGCATCAGCGGCATAATCCAGCGCAGCCGCGAGCGATAGCCGACCGGACGAACGTACACGCCGTCATCGGCTCCTTCAAAACGGGCGATAAATTTGCGTCCGCCGCGGCTTTGCAGCAACAGGCTCAGCAGCAGCCTCCCCACCATCACCACCGCGACGATGACCGCCACCCGCCGGGTGGAGAGTTCAAAACTGTAACCTTTCAGCACAATGCCGACGATCGGTCCAAACACTATCAGCGCACACAGCCCCGCCAGCACGCTATCAATCAGGCTTTTTTTAATATCCAGCCCTTGCCTGCGCGATACTTCACCCATGTTTTACCCCTTAAACCTTTGCGACCATCGGACGACCCAGCAGCCCCTGAGGGCGAAAAATCAAAATTGCCACCAGCAGAGCGAAGGAAAACACGTCTTTGTAATCAGAGTTCACCATCCCGGCAAACTGGGCCTCAGCCACCCCCAGCAGCAGGCCGCCGAGCATCGCGCCCGGCAGGGAGCCAATCCCGCCCAGCACCGCGGCGGTAAAGGCTTTAATGCCGATGATGAAGCCGATATAAAAATCGAAGGTGCCGTAATTCATCGTCACCAGCACGCCGGCCAGCCCGGCCATCGCGGCGCCGATCATAAAGACCAGCGAGATAACCCGGTCGGTGTTAATGCCAAGGATGGCGGCCATGCGCCGATCCTGCTGCGTCGCGCGGCAGACGCGCCCCAGCCGGGTATGGTTAATGACCCAAGAGAGGATCAGCATCCCCGCCAGCGCGGCAACGAGAATAAATATTTTGGTCCACGTAATTTGCACCACGCCGTCGCCAACCTCGAAGCGCAGCACCCCCGTCAGCAGGGTCGGGATCCCCTGCTGGTTCGGCCCCTGGCTGATTTGCACATAGTTCTGCAGGATAAGCGACATGCCGATTGCCGAGATGAGCGGCGCCAGGCGGGTGGAGTTGCGCAGCGGCCGATAGGCGATACGCTCGATCGTCCAGCCGTAGACGCCGGTCACCACGATGGTGAACACCAGGGTGCCGAAGATCAGCAGCGGAAAGGAGTGAATGCCGAACCACGAGAGCAGCGCCAGGCCGATGGCGCAAAGGTAGGCGGAAACCATATAGACTTCGCCGTGGGCGAAGTTTATCATCCCGATAATGCCGTAAACCATGGTGTAGCCGATGGCAATTAATCCGTAAACGGCTCCCAGCGTCAGCCCATTAATCAGTTGTTGCAGAAAAAACGCTTCCATAGAAACCATCCTGCCAGTAAGCAGGCAGCGACCGGCAGGCTCCCGCCGTGCGCTGCCTTCAGTAGTACGACGCCCTTTTTACAGGGACAAATAGTTCAGCAAACGGCTAAAGCTGGTGATACTTGCCCTTGTCATCCCATGCGTAGACCACATAATCCGACACCTTCAGATCGCCTTTACCGTCCCAGGCCTTTTTGCCCATCACCGTATCGACGCTATGACTTTTCAGCCACTCGCTGGCCTTGGTGTTGTCGGCGCCCACCGCGTTATAGGCCGCAGCGATAGCCTGGATCGAGGCATAGGCGTAAAGGGTATAGCCTTCCGGTTCGAAGCCGCTGGCGCGGAACTTCTCAATCACCGTTTTGCCCTCAGAAATGGTGCGCGGATCCTTACCAAACGTCATCAGCACGCCGTTGGTAAACTGCGGGCCACCGGCGGTGGTCACCAGCTCCTCGGTTACGACACAGTCGCCGGAGAAGAATTTCGCCTGCAGCCCCTGTTCCCGCATCTGCCGCACCAGCGGGCCGGCTTCCGGATGACAGCCGCCGAAATAGACCACGTCAGGCTTCAGCGCGCCAATTTTGGTGACCAGGGCGTTGAAGTCCTTCTCACCCCGCGACAGCCCTTCGTACAGCACCTCTTTGGTGCCGCGTTTTGCCAGCGCCGCGCGGGTGGCGTCGGCGAGTCCCTGACCGTAGGTATCCTTGTCATGAATGACGGCTATTTTCTTCGCCTTCAGCACGTCAAGCATATAGTTCGCCGCAATCGCTCCCTGCTGATCGTCCCGGCCGCACATGCGGAACATATCCTTCATCCCGCGCTCGGTGATCAGCGGGTTTGTTGACCCCGGCGTAATCGTCAGGATCCCCGCCTCGTCGTACACTTCGGATGCCGGCATCGTCGACGATGAGCAGAAGTGTCCGACAACCGCGGAAACCCCCGACTCATCAACCAGACGGTTGGCTACCGCTACGGCCTGCTTCGGTTCACAGGCATCATCCCCCTGCACCAGCACAATTTTTTCACCCTTAATTCCTCCCGCCGCGTTAATGTCTGCTACCGCCTGCGACGCCCCTTTCCAGTACTGGGCGCCATAGGAAGCATTGGGTCCGGTGAACGGCCCGGCAACGCCAATCTTCACATCCGCCTGTGCGCAAAATGCCACGCTCATACAACCTGCAATCGCAAAATGAAGAGTCAACTTTTTAAGTTTCAGAGACATTCAGATATTCCTCAGCGATTTATAACCTGGCGCCATTAAATGACGCGGAAAATATCACTTACCGTTTTGTTTGCCGAAGGCCGTTATCCAGCCGCAGCGGCTAAAGGTGGAAGAAGCAAAAACCCCGCCAGGAAGAAATGACATGACAGATCGCTTACTAATAGATGAGAGCAACGCGTAACAGCCGCGGTCACCGCCACCGACCAACGTGCATTTCAGGACAAGTCAGGAGATAGGTTGCCATCACGTGGCGAATTGAGGACTGCGGCATCCGTTCCGACCCGCGTGCTAAACATAGTTGTTCCTGGCAGGCGTTGCGCACCGGGCTGGTGCAAAAGTGCGAAAACGATCATGGCCGTGAAAAATTTTGTTGCAATATTGTGAACAAGCTAGCAAGAGCGATCGTTTCGCCCCGCGGTTGCCCTACGTAATGCAAAAAATAGATTACGCGTGCCCAAACCGCAGCTGATTTAACGCAGACCTAAAAAGCTAAAGGCCGACGCCGACGGCGGGCCCGGATAATTCCCCACATAAAGGATTGACTTAACAACGCATAATACGAAAATGCTTCTTTTACGCGACCAACAGAATAAGCCCACGTCTATGATTATCCGCTCCCGTCGCTTTTTTATCGCTACCCTCGCCGCATCCGCCGCGGCGGTGGCGACCGCCTTTATCCTCGCCAGCTGCAGCAGCCAGCCGCCCCGTTCGCTGGTCACGCCGCTGCCGCCGGCGGTTAAACAGGCGGCGCTGCCAAAAACGCACGAGCCGGTACGCGGCGTCTGGCTGACGACGGTCTCGCGCCTCGACTGGCCACCGGTGGGATCGATCATTGCCAGCAGCCCGGAGAGCCGGATTAGCCAGCAGAAGGTGGCGCTGATTGCCAAGCTCGATAATCTGCAGCGCCTCGGGATTAACACCGTCTTCTTTCAGGTCAAACCCGACGGCACCGCGCTGTGGCCGTCAAAGATTTTACCCTGGTCAGATATGCTGACCGGCGCCATTGGCGAAGACCCGGGCTACGATCCGCTGCAGTTTATGCTCGATGAGGCGCACAAGCGCGGGATGCGGGTTCACGCCTGGTTTAACCCCTACCGCGTGTCGGTGAACACCCGCCCGAAAACCGTCGCCGAGCTCAACCGCACGCAGTCGCAAAGCCCGGCCAGCGTCTTTGTCCTGCACCGCGACTGGATCCGCACCGCCAGCGACCGCTTTGTTCTCGACCCCGGTATTCCAGAGGCTCGCGACTGGATAACCCGTATCGTCGCCGAAGTCGTCGAGCACTACCCGGTCGACGGGGTGCAGTTTGACGACTATTTCTATACCGAAACGGCGGGCTCGGCCCTTAACGATAGTCAAACCTTCCGGCAGTATGGTCAGGGATTTGCCAGCAAGGCGGACTGGCGCCGGCACAATACCCAGCAGCTGATTGAGCAGGTGTCGCGCACCATCAAGCAGATTAACCCCAGCGTGGAGTTTGGCGTCAGCCCGGCCGGCGTGTGGCGCAATATGTCCCACGATCCCGCCGGCTCAGACACCCGCGGCGCGGCGGCCTACGACGAGTCCTACGCCGATACCCGCCGCTGGGTACAGCAGGGGCTGCTCGACTATATCGCGCCTCAGCTCTACTGGCCGTTTGCGCGCGACGCCGCCCGCTATGACGTACTCGCGAAATGGTGGGCGGAGGTCGTCAAGCCAACCCATACCCGGCTCTATATCGGCGTGGCGCTGTACAAAGTCGGCGAGCCGTCAAAAAATGAACCCGACTGGATGGTCAACGGCGGCGTGCCGGAGCTGAAAAAACAGCTCGACCTCAACGATGCGATCCCCGAAATTCAGGGCACCATTCTGTTCCGCGAAAACAATCTCAACCAGCCCCAGACCCGCCAGGCCGTCAACTATCTGCAGAGCCGCTGGGGAAATTAACCTCTGCCGCCTGCGGAACCCGTTTCGCAGGCACTTCCTCTCCACTTCCTCGGCCCCGTGCATCGCACGATGAGCCGGGCGCACTTTTTTTTCACCTGCGCGCAACTTTTTCCCCCTCTGCGGCGAACTGAATAGCTGAGATGAATGAGTTTGGCCAAACCGGCACTCCCCCAAATCGCAGGAGCAGATAATGACACGCATCAAAAACCTCATCCGTACCCTGACCGTAACCGCCGCCCTCGGCCTCTCCGTCACCGCGTTCAGCGCCAGCGCGGCGCTGCCCGTGGGCGCGAAAGCCCCGGATTTTAAGCTGCAGGGCGCGCTCGCCGGTAAGCCGATGACTTTCTCCCTGCAGCAGGCGCTGCAAAAAGGGCCGGTGGTGCTCTATTTCTTCCCGGCGGCCTTTAGCGCCGGCTGCACCATTGAAGCTCATGACTTCGCGGAAGCCACCGACAGCTTCACTAAAATGGGGGCCACCGTGGTTGGCGTGACCGCGGGGAACACCGACCAGGTCAGCGACTTTTCTAAGCTGGAGTGCCGGGATAAGTTCGCCGTCGCGGCGGACCCGGGCGCTAAGGTCGCCGCCCAGTACCAGACGCTGATGGAGATGAAAGGCAAAACGCTTTCCGATCGCACCTCGTACGTGATTGCGCCGGATGGCAACATCCTGCTGAGTTACACTGATAGAAACCCGGATGCACATATCGAGAAGACGCTCGCTGCCGTCAAGCAGTACGATGCCTCTCACCCGAAAACTCATTAAGTAAAGAGGCCAGCGATGTTAACCGCGATGCTGGCCGCCTTTATTGGCGGCATCATTCTCAACTTTATGCCCTGCGTTTTTCCGGTGATCTCCCTGAAGGCGCTGGGGCTGCTGCGTCACGCCGATAACGCCGCCAGCGCCCGCCGCGAAGGCCTGGCGTTTTTGCTCGGCGTCGTGATTACCATGATGGCGCTGGCGGGCATTCTGCTGGCGGTGCGCGCCGGCGGCACCGCGGTCGGCTGGGGTTTCCAGCTGCAGTCGCCGCTGGTGATCGCGCTGCTCTCCCTGACGATCCTCGGCGCGGCGCTCAATCTGCTTGGCGTCTTTGAGGTCGGGCTGACGGCGCAGCGCGTCGGCGGGCTGGATATCGGCCGCGGCGCGTTTATCCGCTCGGCGCTCACCGGCGCGCTGGCGATCGTCGTCGCCACCCCCTGTGCCGCGCCCTTTATGGCCAGCGCGATTGGCTACGCGCTGGTCCAGCCGCCGGCGGTGTCGTTAACCATCTTCCTCGCGCTGGCGTTCGGCTTCGCCGCGCCCTTTACCCTGGTGTCGCTCTTTCCGCCGCTGGCCAAAATACTGCCGCGCCCCGGCCCGTGGATGGATATCCTGAAACGCGCGCTCGCCTTTCCGATGTTTGGCGCCTGGGCCTGGCTGGTGTGGGTTCTGGCGCAGCAGGCCGGCAGCGCGGCGCTGGCCGCCCTGCTTGCCGCCTCGGTGGTGCTCAGCTTCGCCGCCTGGCTGTACGGCATTGCGCAGCGTCGCGCATTCCAGGGCAAGGGGCACCGGGCCCTGTTTGCGCTAACCGCCGCGCTGGTTGTGGCGGTTGTTGCGCCGCTGCCGGGGCTGGTTAAGCCCGCGGCGTCGTTCCCGGCCGCCGGGCAGACGGCGGAGGTATCATCCCAGCGCTGGACGCCGCAAACCGTCGCCGCCCAGCGCGGTCACGGCAAGGCTATCTTTGTCAACTTTACCGCCTCCTGGTGTATTACCTGCCAGGTGAATGAAAAAACGTCGCTCTCCACCCAGGCGGTGAAAGAGGCGCTGGTAAAAACCGATACCCTTTATATGGTCGCGGACTCGACGAAATTTAATCCGGACGTCGACGATGCGCTCAACCAGTTCGGCCAGGGCGGACTGCCGCTGTACGTGGTTTATCCGGCCGACGGCGGGCCGCCGAAGGTCCTGCCGCAGGTGCTGACGCCGGGGATTGTGGTCAATGCCCTGACCCAGGCCGCCGGCAAAAAAGCGTAATAACAAGGCGGACTATGCAAACAAACGATAGCGCGCGCGAAAGCTGGCCCGCGCTAATGGAGCAGGCGCAGGCGGGCGACAGGCTCGCCTACACCCGGCTGCTCAAGGCGCTGGTGCCGACGATCCGCTCGCAGGTGCGCAAACGGATCGCCGATGAGGCGCTGGTGGAAGACGTTATCCAGGATGTGCTGCTCAGCCTGCATCGGGTACGTCACACCTACGATCCGGCCTTTCCCTTTCTGCCCTGGCTGCTGGCGATTATCTCGGCCCGCACCGTGGACGCCCTGCGGCGGCGCGGGCGCTATCAGCACTGGGAAATTTCTGACGAGTCGCTGCCCGAGGCGGCCGCCGCCGACCCGCCGCGCCAGGAGAGCCGGGAGGAGCTGGCGGGCTACCTGCGTCAGCTTCCCCTGCGCCAGCGCGAAATTGTCGAGCACGTTCATCTGCGCGAAATGAGCCTGGCGGAAGCGGCTACCCATAACAATCTCAGCGTGGCGGCGGTGAAATCGCTGCTGCATCGGGCGTTGAAAAACCTGCGCCGATTTGGAGCCCACCATGACCGATCATAATCTGCTTATTGAAAAACTCGGCCGCGAAATGCGCCCGGTCAAACGTCCGTGGCCGACCGGCTGGCGCGTCGCCGGCTGGCTGGCGCTGGCCCTGCCGTGCGCCTGGGCCGCCAGCCTGCTGGTACCGCGCGGCCTCACCGACTGGTCGCAGCCCGGCGCGCGGCTGGCGGTGGTGCAGCTGGTGCTGGCATTTCTGCTCGGAACGTTAACCATTCGCCGCGCCTTTACCATGAGCATTGCCGGGCGCCGGAGCATCAGCTGGAAGGCCCTGTTGCCCATCGCCCTGATGTGGCTCGGCCTGAGCATCAACAGCATTCCCGGCGACGCGCCGCCGCTGCACGATGACGACAGCGTCAGCTGCTTTACCTTTCTGCTGGTCGTCAGTACGCCGATGATGGTGCTGATGATCGCCAGCCTGCGGCGCACGCGGGCGCTCTATCCGGCGCGCAGCCTGGCGATGGCCGGGCTCGGCGTTGCCAGCCTGGCGGTGAGCCTGCTGGCGTTTTGCCATCCGGTGCATCTGCACCTGCTCGATTTTGCGCTGCACCTGGCGGCAATCGTCACCATCGTCGCGCTGACGGTGATGGTTGGCAGGCGTTGGGTTAGCGTGAGCTAACCCGCTAGCCCGCTCTGCAGGCGGGCATGGTTTCTGAGGGTGTGCGAGATAATGGCCTGGTAAACCGTCGGGGAAAAATCCTCCGGCAGCGACGCGCTGACCGTCTCGACCGCCCGCGGCAGGTTATCGGCAAAATAGCGCAGGATCTCCAGCATCTGCTGCTGCGCAAATCCCACCTCTTTTGCCGTGGCGAGGAAATGACGCGGGTAGATGGTCTGAATCTCCGTTTTCCGCCCTTTCGACGCTTTCAGGCTCATCGACAGCTTAAGGTCGCTGATATGCAAACCCGCGCCGCCGAGCAGCGGAAACGCCGAGATAATGTCGTAGAACGGCGTCAGGCGGTAGCTACCGCCGGGCTGCAGGAAAATGGAAAAATTCTTCGCATGCCCGTCGGTGGCGCCGATCAGCCATTGAAAAACGACGAACTTCATAAAATCGGCGCGATCCTTCAGCGCCTCGCTGGAGCCGAGCAGAAACGTCATGATGCTGGCGATCCCCGGCCCGCCGTCCGACTCGTACTTCATCGAGGAAGAAATGCCGAACGCCTGGCACAGATCCTCCTGCGGCAAGCGCAGCAGCCGCGTGTTTTCCTGCGCCCAGCGGCGGTCAAAGCGCTCAACGGCCAGCGCCCGGATGCTGCGGGTGGTGATAATTTCAGCCTCCGGCACGGCAAAGCCCAGCGCCCGCGCGAGGGCCAGACAGAGATATTCGTTATCGACGCTTTCGCTGAGATCCAGCACCGCGTCCGGCTGCCTTATCTCGCCGATCGGCAGTTTAATAATATGCGTCGTCGGCGTTGTCGCCGTCGGTATGCACCAGCGGTCGTCCATCTTCAGCAGCGCCGTTTTCTCCTGGGCGCCGGCGACCGATATTCTGAACTCCTCCTGGCCGTTAATCATGCCCAGCGGAATATCCGCGCGGTAGGCCGTCAGCAGCGCGTCAAGCCTGGCGTCGTCGAGCGCTTCCCAGGTCAGGGCACCGGTGGCCGGAGCGGCGCCCTCGGGCAGAAGAGTGACCGCCCCGACGCTGTCGCGCCCCACCTCGGCCAGCAGGTCGAAGGGCTGCTTTGAGCGAGCCTGATAGCGCTTAACAATGCGGTCACGCACCAGCGGGCTGTCGGGCAGCAGGTTGTCGAAGTAGTTAAACACCGCATCCGAAGTGATGTTGCCGAACTGCAGCGGCAGCGACAGGGAGAGCGGGCGGGCGCGCGGGTTTTGCAGCCAGCGCGGGTCATAGCGGAACTGATGCGCGCCGTTGCCCAGCTTGACCAGCTCCCCGACGCGTTCATTGTTCATCCACGTCACGAGCGTTGCCATTACCACTCCAGATCCCGCTGGCTATCCTGTTGCTCAGGACC
Source organism: Klebsiella sp. BIGb0132 (assembly GCF_024810075.1). NCBI lineage: Bacteria > Pseudomonadati > Pseudomonadota > Gammaproteobacteria > Enterobacterales > Enterobacteriaceae > Klebsiella > Klebsiella sp. BIGb0132. The sequence goes on from NZ_JANUDW010000002.1 coordinate 714,864, forward strand.
CGACGTGGCGCCCTTTTCGCACACCACCATCGTCATTTCAAGAGATTGTAAAATCTTAAACAGCGTGGTGAGGGTGGTTTTGTCCGGATGGTTTTCGAAGTTCGAGATCGTCGCCTGCTTAATGCCTATCCGGCGGGCCAGATCGCTTTGTGTCCATTGGTTTTTTTGCCGCACCAGCTTGATATGGTTTGCCAGCTGGGCCGGGCTGTAGATCGTCGGAGGCGTTATCATGGTCTTATCTATCCTCTTGTGGGGATAAGACCCTGTTTATACCCTGGTGAGGATAATGTCAACTTTTGGCCGGGATATCCCCAGAAGAGGATAAAGACGTTGATATCCTCTGGTGGGGATAAAACGTCAGGTATCCCCTGTTAAGGATAATGCGTGCGGCCCGATCGCCGCGCTCGGCGATCGGGCGAGGATCTACCCGCTCATCAGCTCATCATAGAGGACGCGCAGGCGCGTACGCAGGTAGAGCACGGCCTTATGCTTGCGCGATAGCAGGGCCTGCTCGCTGGCCCCGCACTCTGCGGCCAGCTCTTTGTAGCTGTAGCCCAGCAGCTCGGTCTTTTCAAAGACCTCCCGCTGGGCGGCAGGCAGTTCGGCTAGCGCCTGGTTCAGCTCCTCCCACAGCAGATCCTTCAGGTACTCGTCCTCCGGCGTTTGCGGCACTCCGAACAGGGTCTCCGCCAGCTCATCTTCCGGGAACTCGCCCTCCTCATCCCCGGAGAAGTAGTCCGCCAGCGGCAGCTCGCGCTTTTTGCGCGCCCGGTCGGTCATTTCGTTGCGCGCGGCGCGGAACAGCCAGGCGGCAACGTTCTCTACCGGCTGCTCGACCGTCATCAGCTGCCAGGTCACTTCCTGCAGAATATCGTCAGCCTCGTCGCGTACCGACGTGCGGCCGCGAATAAAGGCCTTCAGCCGGGATCGGCAGGCGTTGAGCGCCGAAACAAGCAGTGACTCCCCCGCCGCTGCGCCTTTCATTTCGCTCACTCGCTCGGCGTCGTTTTAGACGCATCGTCTGCCTGCTCTGCGGGTTCATTGCGGCGATCGCGCCAGCCGCAGTGCCCGCGATGGTCGCGGCGGTCGCGGTGACCAAAGCGCTGCATAAACTCTTCGCGCTGCTCGGGATTCATCTGCATCCAGCGTTCATGCATGCGCCGGCGCTCGCGTCCCATGCCGAACATTCCCGGGCGGAAGCCAAGGCCGCCGAAGAGGATCCGCGACAGCGCCAGCAGGCCTAAGGCCTGCCAGAAGCCGATACTTTTAACGCCAATAATCGCCGGCAGCAGCGCGTTCCACAGCGACATCACCACCAGCCCGAGTAGCGCGACGATCGCCACGCCAACGATCAGCGGTTTGCCCATCCGATGGTGGCCAAAGCCGTAGTGACGACGGTTTTCATGCCTATCAAAATCTCTCATCCTGTTGCTACCTCATGATTGTCGTGAATAGGGACTGCTGATGAGGTAGACGAATGAGCCGGAGAAATATTGCTAACAATTTTAAAAAAGCGGCTAAATATATTCATGCGCTGAATTTTGGGCAGCGAAGTTGCGCGCGCTAAAAGCTCATCGCCAGGCCAACGCCGTAGCCCTGGGTATTCTCACCAAACATATAGCGCGCCACGAGGCGGGTGCGGCTGATAAAAAAGTCATACTTGCTGCTATCCAGCTCCAGACCGATCCCCAGCGAGCTGAGGCCGTTGAAGCCCAGCTGCCCGCGCTGATCGCCCAGATACTCGGTATGGGCCCCTTCGAGAACGTAGCGCACCGGACTTTTCAGCAGCGTCCAGTCGGCGATGGGTGCCCGACGACGAACGTAGAGCCCGAGGTTTTCGGCGCTCGCCTGACCGCTGACCGCCTCGGGCGTATTGCCGAAAGTCTGCAGGCTCATGGCCGAGTAGCGAAGTTCGATATCAATATCCTGGGCGGGAGAAAACAGCTCGTAGTCCAGCATCAGCGACCCGCCCAGGCCGTAGGCGTTGAGCCTGCCGCCGTCGAGGAATTGAAAATCGGCGTCCCTGCGCCGCTCAATCGCCCAGCTGCCGATACGTACGTCGCTGGCCATCGTGCCCAGCATCACGTTAACGATGGGCCGCAGCACCAGGCTGCCGCCCCACCGGTCTTTATACAGCCGGAAATCCCAGCCGACGCCGCCGGTGGCGGTGAGGCTGTTCCAGCGGGTCGGTATTTTGCGGCTGTCGCTGCCGTCGCTGAGCACAAACTGCGGATCGTAGCGGCTGTAGCCCATCGTGCCCTCAAGGTAAATCGGGACGCTTTCGCTCATCGTCGCGCCGCCGCCGAACTGGGTAATCGACAGCTTGTTCTTCTCGTTGGTGCCGGAGCCGATATTAAGATCGCTGGCGGTAACGTCGGGAACGACGGTATAGCTCATCAGCATCAATACCGCGTTCGCCCGCTGCTTTAAATGGCCGCCGTCGACGGCGAAGGCAGGCAATGAGGCCAGCGCCAGAGCGGCAGCCAGCGTGGAGAAGATGCGGAATAAGGAAACGCTCATAGCTTAATGGTCACCTCGTCCGCCGATTAGCGATTAGCCTGACCCAACGGGCCCGTTTGCTATCCAGTATAGCGGTACTCCGGCACCGCCGGGCGGTATTGCGCCACACCTCAATATTTTTCAACCAGATACAGCCGCACCTGGTTTCGTCCCTCTTTCTTCGCCGCATACAGCGCCTTATCGACGCGATTGAACAGCTGGTCGATCTCTTCGTCATCCTGATGGTCGGCAACGCCAATGCTGACGGTCACCGGGCCGGGGTGATCCGCCAGCTGATAGCCGCTGACCGCGAGGCGAATGCTCTCCGCCATCTGCAGCGCCATCTCAATGGACCGCTCCGGTAGAAATAGCAGAAACTCCTCGCCGCCCCAGCGATATATTTTGTCCTGATGCGTCACCGTCGATTCAAGGATCCGCGAAATTGTCAGTAAAACCTCATCGCCTTTCTGATGACCGTAGCTATCGTTAATGGCCTTAAAATTATCGACATCAACCAGCAGCAGGCAAAAGCCGGTGGGTTTAAACGCGGCGGAATCCACGATGCGATAAAATTCACGCCGGTTGAGCAGGCCGGTGAGCGGATCGTGCGAGGCGGAAAACTCGAGCTCTCTTCTTAAATGCACCTCTTCGGTCACGTCGTGCACGATGCAGAGCATCAGGCGAATATTGTAGAGCACCACCGGACCGGCGTAGGTTTGAACGTGGCGAATGGAGCCGTCAGCAAGAATATGGGTGAAGTTGAGCGGCTTATGGCCGCCGGGCAGGCTTGCGACGTTGCGCATGATAGGAAGAACGTCCCGGCCGAGAGTATTAATTTGCCAGGTGTGCTTTGCCCGCATCTCATCGGCGGTGTAATTATAAAAGCGCAGCGCGGCAATATTCGCATCAATAATTCTGCCGTCGCGGTGAGGATCGATTAATAGCATGGGGGCAGAGTTAGTCATAAAAAAGCGTGAGAAAAAGCCGTTGCTACGCCGCTGATAATGCCGGGAGGCGGTATTGATAGATTCATTTTGCTCAAGCAGCTTTACCGCCTCGAATAGAATCAGGGTGTCATACTCTTCTGATTTAATCAGCGTGGTTTTACAATAAATCGAGGTCTGGCCGTCGAGGGAATTAATTGTCCAGACTTCAAAAATCTCGGCAATATTTTTGAAGTAATAGAGATAATTCTGCAGGCTGACTTCCGGACAGGTTGAGAATGTCCCTTTGCGCATCTGGTCCAGCGACATATCGCCGCTGAGGGCTCTGGAGGCCGGATTGCCGTAAAGTATGCGCTCTTTAAAAGGATGAACCACCCAAACAGGGGTGGCTAACAGGTCGAAAATAATTAATTCTTTTAATAGCATGCCGCCCTCCACCCGCCATACATCGTCAATCTGAAATCCAGTCACATGAGCATTCATCGCCTGCTGGCGAAAATAAAGCAAATTAATCAGAGAGTTCAACGGGATGACGCAGAAGCGCCAATTATAGCCGCATTTTTAATAGCAAACGGTGTCTGCGCCAGCAAAAAACGCTATTCAGCGCGGCTGACCGACACAAACAACTATTATTCAATCCATTTCAAACAGATAGAATAAACTAGCAGAGTTGGTAGTTTCTTTTTCATCCGCGCTATGCGGGTCACGGCCCTCTTCCCGCAGGTATTTTCTCTCGCCGGGCGCCTATTTTTCTATGCGCTCAAGCTGGGTTTTATCCGCCTGCGCGGCGCTTTCCGCCAGCCCCTGAAACTGCTCCGGCGTATAGAAGCTCTGCGGAACCGGCAGCGACTGCATATCATGCCCGGGGTGGATCTGCAGCTGCCCGAGGTCGGCAAGCGCAAACCCGGCCACCTTCTCCGGCATCGTCAGCCGATAGGGCTCGGCGCGCTCGAAAGGCACCGGCGTGGGCAGGCGATTGGCGCGCAGATCGTAGTTACGCTTTAACACCAGAAACTTATCCGGCACCCGGCGATGGCTGTTCCACCAGTCGCCGTCGAGCTGGCGGAACATCTTCTCCGTCTCGCTCCTCGGTGCGACCATCAGCTTAACCAGCACCTTTTTCAGCGCGTCGGTCATCGCCCGGTTGTAGTCGTCAACCGACCCGGCGTGCCCCTGCAAAATGACGTCGATCGCCAGCCGCGCCCCGAGAAGATTGGAGTAGAGATCTTCCGGCGAAAATGCGGAAATCTCCTCCGAAAAGCCGGGCACCGACTGGAAGCCGTACCACTGGGCGATCTCATGCCACTGGGCAATTTCATACGCCAGATGTCCCGCCAGCCAGGCGGCGATCGTGACCCGCGCGGAAACTGACGCCGGCGGCATAAACGCGTTGAGCTGCACGCGCCTGACGCCAAGCTCCTCGCTGTAGAAAATGCGTCCGGACTGCCCGAGGTTAGGGTAGATCCGGCTGTAGAGATAGAAGGTGTAGTCGGCGGTATCGCGAACGTGGGCGATATCAATAAAGCCGCCGCGGCGGGTATAGATCAGCCCGTTTTTTTCCTCACTCAGGCCCACCAGGTTTTTCACGGCGCCCAGCGCGCTATCGTTATAGTGATGCTCACCGAGGGTATCGAGAGTCAGCACATTGCCTATCTGATAAACCGGGATCGGCACGCCAATGGCCCTGACCTGCAGGTCGTAGCCAAACGCGCAGCAGGGTCGCAGAGACTCCGGCGGCGCCAGCTGGCCCGCTACCGGCGTCACCCGAGGATGGGTGATGGTCGGCAGCAAAGGATCTTTCGCGCACACGGAGAACGCCGCCGCCAGCAAAAACAACCAGCCATTACGCATTAACATCGTCTCCAGAACATAAAGCACGCTCGCGGCAAGCGGCAGGTTGAGAGGCTAAAAACGGTACTCTCCGGCAATAAAGAAGCTATTGCGTTCGTTGAAACCAATCTCGGTTAACAGGTTAAAATTCTGCGTAATCTCATACTGGGCGCCTATCAGCATGTTCCACGGCGAAGAGAGGCGCTGCTTAACGTCGAACTTGCCCTGGTCATCTTTATTCACTGCGGCAATCAGCGGCTGCAGCTCGGGCGGCATATGCAGATCCGACAGGTTGCCCTTAAACTCCTGCTGCACGTCCTGATACATGCTGCCGACCCAGATGCTCAAATTCGAGGGTCCGGCAATCCCCTGCATGCTGAAGCGATAGCCCACCCGCGGCGATACGGTGATAGCCGAGATCTTGCCGTCGAGGATATCGAAATCGGTGCGGGTATAGTTGGTGTCCACCAGGCCAAACCAGTTGCCGTATCCTCCGGCCAGCGTAAAGCCGGTGCCCCAGGTGGTGCCTTTAAAGTCGAGTGCAAAATCGATGTTCTGCAGCTGGCCGCTGTCGTGCAGGCGGTGGACGGAGCCGGCAATGATTCGGTCGATGCCGGTGTACTTTGACGGGTCGGCATCCACCGAGACGTTGGAAACCGACGAGCCGCGGGTGTGGCCGGCAATCCCGTAGATATTTAAAAAGGGAAAGACCCACATATCGAGACGCAGATTCTCGGTCTTACTTTTCTGCCGCGTGTGGCCGGCATCAATAGCAAACATATCGCTCGGAATAAGGTGATTGCCGAGCTTGAGCCCGGAAAAGCTGATGCTGTCGACCAGGATATCCTGGCGAATATTCATATAGCTCAGGTTGATCCCAAACGGCAGCGGGATCGCGTATCCGCGCGCCCTTGCCTCATCGCCCCAAATAGGAAAGTAGCTGTCGCCGTCGCCGGAAGCCGCGTCACCGCCGCTGGCTCCCCAGGCGCTGCCGGAGGTCAGCAGTAGCGTTATTATGGCTTTAGTCAATCTCATTTTTTTCATCTGACCTTAAAGTCCGGAACCCACATTAAAATAGACCGCCTGCTGGTGCTCGCTGAAGGCGACGTCAATGCCCGTATGTAAGCCGTACTGCCGCGCTATCAGGTAGCGAAACCCCGTCCCCCACGCGGTTTCCGTTTGTTCCCACAATCCGTGCGCTTCATCGGCGGCGCTACCGATACCGACAAACCCCTGTAGGATCCAGCGCGGCTGAAACTCCCAGGCGAGCTGAGTTTGCACCGTGCTGACATAGTCGCCCTGATAGCGATAGCTGGCGATCCCGCGTAGCGCAATATAGGGACGCGCCATCGGGGTGAGATGGCGGTCATGGTGCGTGAGGGACTGATAGTCCCCCGCAAAGGCCAGGGTTAGCGTCCGGCTCAGCGGCATAAAGTATTTACCGTTGAGTGAAAACTGGTTGTACTGATAGTCACCCCCGAGCATGGAACGGTAAAAACGATACTCGCCCTGCAGCGATAACCCCTTCTTAGGGTAGAAAAAGTTATTGGTAGTGTCATATTCCGCCACCACGCCCAGCGCCGACGAGGTGCTCTGCTGGCCCAATACCCGCTGCCAGACCCGATTGACCAGCGGGCTGTCGGTGGAGATATCGGTTTTGGCGTAGACCTGCGACGCGCCGACAAAAACCGGGGAGTCGCCGACGCGGAACAGCAGCTTTTGCAAGCCGCCGTAGCCTTTGGTCCGCGTACTGATGCTGCGGTTTTGGCTAAATCCCGCCACATCGCCGGAGTAAATATCGAGGTTGATATCGGCATAGCCGAGCATCACCAGGTAGCGAATATGGTCGTGATTCCAGCTATGACGGTGGCCGCCGCCGACAAACCAGGTGCCGTTCTGCGTCCCGCCGCCGCCAAACGCCGTCATCGGCGGCGGAATGTAGTTCTCGCCTTCGCGGGTGCCTTTACCGTGCAAAAACAGGCCGAATAGGCCCCCGCCAAAGCCCACGGCAGGTTCGGTAATCACCAGCGGTACCGGCAGAAATCCGTAGGGGTTGTCCTGCAGATACTGGCTCATATCCAGCATGCTATCTTCAGGATCGAAAAAGTCCCCCGCCGTGGCGGGCGCGGCAAGCGGCACGATCAGCGCCAGCAGCAGTTGGGGGGGGAACGGCTTCATGCACTCTCCAGGCGATAAGGGGTTTTAATACCCAGGTCACTGAAGAATAATGACTTTCAGCTTATGCAAATATAGAGTACGCGCCGCGGAAGTACCAATTGCCGGCGGCCGATTTTTTCCTTAATTTTGGATAAAAAAGCGTGCTAAATCACACTAATTACCTATAAAAATTTCCCGGATCCTGCTCGCCGTTCGCTTTTCAGCCAGACTTCTCGTGACACCGTCACTTAAACTGCACCAGCGCCCCCGAAGCAATGAGCCGCGGCCGGGATTGTAATCAAAAAGTGAATGTCGTATAACATGGCCCTACCGAGGGGTGTCCCGTGAGGGCTGAGATGGCGTAAGCCGAACCCTTTGAACCTGATCTGGGTCATGCCAGCGAAGGGACGGGTCGGCAATTTTGCCAGTTTTCCGCCATTGCCTGTTCATACTTCTGCACGCCCGGATCTCCCCTTATTCAGGAGGTCCTGTGATTCTTCCCGCATTTACCCAAGGCATCTACGGTCGTCTGCGCCAGCAGGCGGGACGCGACTGGCAGCACTACGTCGCGCATCCCTTTTTACACCAGCTGGCTGACGCCACCCTGCCCGAACCCGCATTCCGCCGCTACCTGACTCAGGACTATCTGTTTTTGATCCACTTTGCCCGCAGCTATGCCCTGCTGGTCAGCAAGCTGCGCACGCTGCCGGAGATGCGCGCCGCGGCGGCATCGATGAACGCCATCCTCAACGAGCTGCCGCTGCACGTCGGCTACTGCGCCGACTGGGGGCTGGATGAAGCCACCATGGCCGCCGAGCCGGAAGCGGCTGAGACGGTCAACTACACGCGCTACGTGCTGGATATCGGCCATTCCGGCGACGCGCTGGATCTGCTGGCCGCGCTGATGCCCTGCGTGGCCGGCTACGCGGAAATCGGGCTCGGGCTGCTGCACGGTCCGCAGACTCGTCTGGACGACAACCCCTACGCCTCGTGGATCCGTAACTACGGCGACGAAGGCTATCTCAACGGCGTCAACGCGGCGATCGCCCTGCTGGAAACCCTCTGGCAGCAGCGCGGCGGCGAGTCGAGATTCGCTGAGCTCAGCGCCATCTTCACCACCGCCACGCGGCTGGAGGCCAACTTCTGGCAGATGGGGCTGAACGCGGTAACGGAGGCGTCGGCGTGACGCCCCCGGCGATCCACGTGCGGGAACTGGGTTTGCGCTTCGGCTCACGGGTTGTTTTTGCCGATTTGTCATTCGATATCCCCGCCGGTCAGTGGATCTCTCTGCTGGGCGCCAGCGGTGCCGGAAAGACCAGCCTGCTGCGCATCATCGCCGGCCTTGCGGCGCCCACCTCAGGCCAGGTGTACGCCAGCGACGGGCAGCCCGTCGCGAAACGGCTGGCGTGGATGGGCCAGAAGGACCTGCTCTATCCGTGGCTGAGCGTGCGCGATAACGTAGCCCTCGGCGCGCGCCTGCGCGGGGAGCGCGTCGACCGCGCGCGCGTGACAACCCTGTTGCGTCAGGTGGGGCTGGAGCAGTGCGCCGACGATCGCCCGGCGTCGCTCTCCGGCGGCATGCGTCAGCGCGCGGCGCTGGCCCGCACGCTGTATGAAGACCGCCCCGTGGTGTTAATGGATGAGCCCTTCTCCGCCCTCGACACCATCACCCGCACGCGTATTCAAACCCTGGCGGCTGAACTGCTGGCCGAGCGTACCGTGGTGCTGATTACCCACGATCCGATGGAAGCCTGCCGCCTGAGCCACCGCCTGCTGGTGCTTTCTCCGTCTGCGGGCGGGATCGACGACTCGCACCATCTGAGCGGCCTGCCGCCGCGCGCGGCGGACGATCCCGCGCTGCTGACCAGCCAGGCGGAGCTGCTGCAGCAGCTAATGAGGGCCGACGGATGAGGGGCAAACTCTTTCGCGGCGCGGTGGTGTTTAGCGGCCTGCTGCTGGTCTGGTGGCTGGTGACCCGCAGCGGGATCCCCGCCTTTCTGCTGCCTTCTCCCTCGGCGGTCGCCGGCGCCCTGTGGCTCAACCGGGCGTATCTCGGCTGGCATACCCTGGTGACGCTGAGCGAAATTGTCAGCGGGCTGCTGCTCGGGGTGCTGCTCGGCGTGGTGCTGGCGCTGTGCATGATTATCTCGCCGCGGCTGCAGCGCTGGCTAATGCCGCTGGTGCTGACCAGCCAGGCCATCCCGGTGTTCGCGCTCGCCCCTCTGCTGGTGCTGTGGTTTGGCTTCGGGATGAGCGCCAAGGTGATGATGGCGGTGCTGGTGATCTTCTTCCCCGTCACCTCCGCGTTCTTTGACGGCCTGCGGCGGGTCAATCACGACTATCTCGATCTGGCCCGCACCATGGGCGCCTCCTTTGGCGCCCAGCTGCGCCACGTGCGGCTGATGGCCGCGCTACCGGCGCTGGGATCCGGCCTGCGGATGGCCGCCGCCGTCGCGCCGATTGGCGCCATCATCGGCGAATGGGTGGGCTCTGCAGAAGGGCTCGGCTACGTCATGCTCAACGCCAACGCCCGGCTGCAGACCGATATCTGCTTTGCGGCCCTCTTTATTTTAGTGCTGCTGACCGTCCTGCTGTGGCTGGCGGTTGACGCTTTCTTGCACCGGCTGATCGACTGGACGCCGGAATAATGACCTGTACGGATAATAAGGAATACCATGAGTAAACGTATTTTTGCCGGGATGGCCCTTAGCGCGCTTATCAGCGGACACGCCGCGGCGAACGAGAAGCTAACCCTGGTGCTGGACTGGTATATCAACCCGGATCACGCGCCGATTATGGTGGCGGAACAGATTGGCGCCTTTAAGGAACAGGGCCTCGACGTCAAAATCATTCCGCCATCCGACCCGGCGCTGCCGCCGCGGCTGGTGGCCGCTCGCCAGGCCGACCTCGCCATCACCTATCAGCCGCAGGTGCATTTTTTCGCCGATGAGGGGCTACCGCTGGTGCGCGTCGGGACGCTGATTAACTCGCCGCTCAACACCATTATTGCGCTGGACAAGAACATCAAAACCCCTGCTGACCTGAAGGGGAAAAAGGTGGGCTACTCGGTGAGCGGCATCGAGCAGGCGACGCTGGCAACCATGGCGCAGTCGGCGCATATCGACCCGCAAAGTATCAAGCTGATTAACGTTAACTTCCAGCTGACCAGCGCCCTGCTTGCCGGCCAGGTTGACGCGGTTATCGGCGGCTATCGCAATATCGAAGCGCTGGAGCTGAAGCTGCAGGGCAAAGATCCGCAGGTCATGAACGTCGAGGATTACGGCGTGCCGGCCTACGACGAGCTGGTGATTGTCGCCAACCGCGATGAAGCGCACGCGGAGAAGATCAAAAAATTCCTCGTCGCGCTGCAAAAAGGCGTGACCTGGCTGCGCGCTCACCCGCAGGAGACGTGGCAGGCCTTCGCCGCCGCTCACCCTGAGCTCAATACCGAGCTCAACAAGCAGGCGTGGCTCAAAACGATCCCGCTGTTCGCCAGCGACCCCGCGGCGCTGGACAAGCCGCGCTACGAAGCCTACGAACAGTTTTTATTTAACAACAAGTTGGTTAAAAAAATCACACCTTTATCGCAGTACGCTATCGAACTGCATTGAGTAACCTTACTGCCGGCGGAACTATTTCCGCCGGCAGCATCAACGAAGCGGTAATAAAACAAGGCATAAATCCACACTAATAATTACACTTTTTATGGTTTTGTGAAGGTTAAAATAATCGCTATTAATCAATAAATTAACATTAAATTTAACAATGTAAAAATAGCGTAAAAATAGCGCAATAAATAAAACATTGAATGCGGATTTAAAAAGCCATATATTGTGCGCGCTTTATGAATGGCGATTCATTTTCTTAAACCAATTATTCAACCAGAGTTCAACCGTAACCCTGGTTGTGGGAGTGATATGATGACGGATAAAGTCCGTATTGATACTTTAAGTGCAGATTTATTGGACGCAAACAACGAAACCTTTTTGGCCCGTCAGGCCGAATTCGAATCGAACGTCAGAAGTTACCCGCGCAAGCTGCCGCTCGCGATTACCAAAGCGGAAGGCGTATGGCTGACCGATGCGGATAACAAACAGTACCTTGACTGCCTTGCCGGTGCTGGAACCCTGGCGCTTGGTCATAACCATCCTGACGTGCTGCAGAGCATCCAAAGTGTCATTACCAGCGGCTTGCCGTTACATACTCTCGATCTGACAACTCCGTTAAAAGATCGCTTCTCCGAATACCTGCTCTCTTTATTACCGGGCGAAGGTAAAGAATACTGCCTGCAGTTCACCGGCCCGTCCGGTGCTGACGCCGTTGAAGCGGCGCTGAAGCTGGCGAAAAAATACACCGGCCGTTCTTCGGTGATCAGCTTCTCCGGCGGCTACCACGGGATGACCCACGGCGCGCTGTCGGTGACCGGTAACCTGTCGCCGAAAGAAGCGGTTAACGGCATGATGCCGGAAGTACAGTTTATGCCGTACCCGCATCAGTACCGCTGCCCGCTGGGTATCGGTGGTGAAGCCGGCGTGAAGGCGCTGACCTACTACTTCGAAAACCTGATCAACGACGTTGAAAGCGGCGTACGCAAGCCGGCGGCGGTGATCCTTGAAGCCGTTCAGGGCGAAGGCGGCGTGAACCCGGCGCCGGTCGAGTGGCTGCAGCGCATCCGTAAAGTGACTCAGGAACACGGCATTCTGCTGATTATCGATGAAGTCCAGGCCGGCTTCGCGCGTACCGGCAAGCTGTTTGCCTTCGAGCACGCGGGCATTGAGCCGGACATCATCGTGATGTCAAAAGCCGTCGGCGGCGGTCTGCCGCTGGCCGTTCTCGGTATCAAGAAGCAGTTTGACGCCTGGGAGCCTGGCCACCACACCGGCACCTTCCGCGGCAACCAGCTGGCAATGGCAACCGGCCTGACCACCCTGCGTCACCTGAAAGAGAACGACATCGCCGGTAAAGTCGCGGCACAGGGCGAGTGGCTGAAAGGCAAGCTGGCCGACATGCAGAAACGCTACCCGGTCATCGGCCACGTTCGCGGCCTGGGTCTGATGATCGGCATCGAAATCGTTAAGCCGAACGAAGCTCAGGATCATATGGGCTGCTACCCCGCGGACGGCGCACTCTCTGCTCTGCTGCAGAAAAAATGCTTCGAAGCGGGCCTGATCCTTGAGCGCGGCGGCCGTAACGGCTGCGTCCTGCGCCTGCTGCCGTCGCTGCTGATCAGCAACGCGGAGCTGGAAATTTTCTTCGACAAATTTGAACTGGCCCTGCTGGCCGCCGGCGTAAAACCGGTCTGAGTGGAGTAAGTGACCGCCATGTCCCAATTGAATCCGATCCTTGCCGGTTCGCCGCAGAGCATTGAGGCGTACCAACAGGTTATCGCTCAGACCAGCCAGGCCGTCGCCCAGTGGCTCAAGCAGCCTGAGATGTATCAAGGCAAAAGCGTCGCCGAACTGCGCGAGCGCATTACCCTTGAGTTTACCGAACAGGGTCTGGGCAACCAGGCGGCGATTGAACGTGCGATCGAGTACTTCCTGAAAGACAGCCTGTCGGTGCATCACCCGCAGTGCGTGGCGCATCTGCACTGCCCAAGCCTGGTGGTAAGCCAGGCGGCGGAAGTGCTGATTAACGCCACCAACCAGAGCATGGACTCCTGGGATCAAAGCCCGTCGGCCACCATCATTGAGATGAAGCTGATCGAGTGGCTGCGCGCCCGGGTGGGCTACCGGGCAGGCGACGCTGGCGTATTTACCAGCGGCGGCACCCAGAGCAACCTGATGGGCCTGATGCTGGCGCGCGATGCATTCTTCGCCCGCCAGGGCCACTCGATTCAGCAGGATGGTCTGCCGGGCGATATTCGTAAGTACAAAGTGTTCTGTTCTGAAAACGCCCACTTCTCGGTGCAGAAGAACATGGCGCTGATGGGCCTCGGCTACCGTTCGGTCACGCTGGTCAAAACCGACCGCTTTGCCCGCATGGACGTCGAAGACCTGAAGGCGAAAATTGCCGAAGCGCAGGCCAACGGCGAGCAGATCATGGCGATCGTGGCGACCGCGGGCACCACCGACGCGGGGGCTATCGACCCGCTGCGCGTGATTGCCGGCATTGCGGCGGAGCATCAGATCTGGCTGCACGTGGACGCGGCCTGGGGCGGCGCGCTGCTGCTTTCCGAGCACTACCGCGATTATCTGGACGGCATTGAGTGCGTGGACTCCATCACCCTGGACTTCCACAAGCAGTTCTTCCAGACCATCAGCTGCGGCGCGTTCCTGCTAAAAGACGCGCGCCACTACGAGCTGATGCGCTATCAGGCGGCCTACCTGAACTCCGAGTTCGATGAAGAAAACGGCGTACCGAACCTGGTGTCCAAATCGCTGCAGACCACCCGCCGCTTCGACGCCTTGAAGCTGTGGATGGCGCTGGAAGCGCTGGGGCAGAAGCAGTACGCGGCAATTATCGATCACGGCGTGACGATGGCGAAAAACGTCGCTGAATACGTTGCCAGCCAGCCGACGCTGGAGCTGGTTATGGAACCGCAGCTGGCAAGCGTGCTGTTCCGTTCTCGCCCGCAGCAGACCGCGGGCAGCGACGATGCCGCCATCGCCCTGCTCAACCAGCGCATCGGCGACGCGCTGCTGGACTCCGGTCGCGCCAACGTCGGCGTCACCGAGCACAACGGCGTCACCTGCCTGAAGCTGACGCTGCTGAACCCAATCGTCACCCTTGATGACGTGAAGGTGCTGCTGAACCTGGTTGAACGCACCGCCCAGGAAGTGCTGGCAAAGTAAGCTGAACGCCCGGATTACGGCGCCTGCGCCCGATCCGGAGTTCCGCCCCTTGCCGCCCCGCCCGGGACGTTAGCCTCAAGAAAGCCGATAACTCACCTTATCGGCTTTTTTTACGCCTCTCCTCGCGCTACGTAGCCGATGCGATAGCTCTCTCCCGCAGCCGACGGCGCATCGCCAACGCTCACCTCCATCAGCCGCCAGCGGCTCACGTCCCACGCGCAGAGCGGCCCCTGCAGGTCGAGGTTTGCCAGATCGCTGAACGGCGCAATGGCGCGTTTTTTAACGCTCAGCCACGTCTTATCCATCACATCCGCAACCTCCGGGACCCGCAGCGCCAGCCAGGTTTCAATGTGCGGCCAGCCAAAGTCCTCGCACAGGCGGGCAAAACCGGGACTCTGCAGAAAGCGCGCCATCGCCCCGGCGTTTTGCCAGACGTACAGCGGCGCGTAGCGGTTCTCCGCCGCGGGCATCGCACGGTCATCGCGGCGGGAGTAGAGATAGATTTTAAATACCAGGCCGGGAAAGCCGTCCAGCTTTGCGCCGCCGTCGGCAATGCGGCGCTCAATAATCGACATGTCGTAGTCGGCGGGCAGCGTAAAACGGTATTGCATAACGATCATGGTAGCTCCGGAAGGTAATATTGACGTTGGGGCCAGTGTGGTGCCACAGTACCTTCCTGAAAATCGAATAATTCAGGAGCCATCGTCCTGAATAAGAGGATGATTATGGAAAAGCTCACGCCGGCGCTGGATCTCGATGCGCTACGCACCTTTGTGACCGGGATCGAATGCGGCAGCTTTGCCCAGGCGGCGCTGCGCCTGTCGCGCTCCACCTCGGCGGTCAGCGCTCAGCTTAAGAAGCTGGAGATGCAATGCGACGCCGGGTTGGTGGTGAAACAGGGCCGCCACCTGGCGCTCACCGCCGAGGGCGAAAAGCTGAT
The DNA here is from genome assembly GCF_024810075.1 of Klebsiella sp. BIGb0132. Classification (NCBI taxonomy): domain Bacteria; kingdom Pseudomonadati; phylum Pseudomonadota; class Gammaproteobacteria; order Enterobacterales; family Enterobacteriaceae; genus Klebsiella; species Klebsiella sp. BIGb0132. The sequence goes on from NZ_JANUDW010000002.1 coordinate 730,028, forward strand.
GGGCTATGCCCGGCGCATGCTGGAGCTCAACGATGAGGCCCTGCGCGCCCTCAAAGGCGAACGGCTGAGCGGCGAAATCCGCATCGGGATGCAGGAGGATTTTGGCGAATCCCTGATGCCGGGGATCCTCGGCCAGTTTAAGCGCCACCACCCGCAGCTGCGGATCGTCGCCAGGGTGGACCGCAACCTTCCCCTGCGTCAGGCGCTGGCGGAGCGCGCGCTGGATATGGCGCTGCTATGGCAAACCGACAACGCCGGGCACACCTTAGGCCAGTGCCCGCTGGAGTGGATTTATCATCCGGACCTCGACGTCGCCGCCCTGCTGGCCGCCGGCGAACCGCTGCCGCTGGTGATGTTTGAAAGCCCGTGCCTGATGCGCTCCAGGGCCATCGCGGCGCTCGATGCGGCGGCCATTGCGTGGCAGGTGATGTTTGTAAGCCATAGCCTCAGCGGGGTCTGGGCGGCGGTGCAGGCCGGATTAGGGCTGACGGTGAGAACCAAAATCGGCATGCCGCAGAACCTGCGTTCCGCCGGCGGGCTGCTGCCATCGCCCGGCAGCCTCGCCATCGGCCTCGAAGAGAACCCGCTGCAGGCGCGCAACGCCCCCGCCTGCACGATGCTCGGACAGCTGATGGCGGAGGCGCTGAGCGGGTTGACGAACAGGTGACAACGTCACATGCTCATGACCACTGGCGTGTTGTTTGCGGTTTAATTCAGGTTCTCGCCTCGCGCAACAGCTGCTGGATCACCTGCTCCTGGCGGGCGTAATCCCCTTCACCAAAGGCGGTGTAGCGCAGCTGGCCGCGGGTATCAAAGATGTAGTGCGCGGGCCAGTAGCGGTTGCCGAAGGCGTTCCAGATGGCGTAGTTATTATCCGCCACCACCGGATACGGCAGCCGCCATTTCGCCACCGCCTCCCGCAGCGCCGGAAGCGAGCGCTCCCACGGATATTCCGGGGTATGCACGCCGATCGTCACCAGCCCCTGCCCGCGATACCTGTTCGCCCAGTCGCGCACGTACGGCAGGGTATGCTGGCAGTTAATGCAATCCCGGGTCCAGAAATCGATGAGTACCACCTTCCCCTTCAGCGCTTCCCCGTTCAGCGGCCGGGAGTTAATCCACGCCGTTCCCCCGGCCAGGGAGGGCATTGCGCTGGTTGGCTGCGCGGCGACGATCGGCCGCAGAACGGTTTTTTGCGGCGGCTGCGGCAGCGCGGCGCTCAGCCGCTGTTCAAGGCGATTGGTCAGGCTGCTGGCGCCCTGCAGATAGCTATCCGCGCCGCTGGCGATCAGCGCCACCGAGGCCAGAATGCCGGCACCGGCAAGCTGGCGCAGGCGCTGGGTTAAGGCCAGCCCGCTGCGCAGGCGGGTAGCCAGGCGTGAGCCAAACAGCCACAGCAGCGCCATCATCAGCGCGCAGCCGCTGCCGTAGGCGGCCAGCAGCAGGCCGGTCGTTGCCGGGCTGGCGCTCAGAACGGCGAGGCTGAGGATCGCCCCGAGTACCGGCCCGGCGCAGGGCGCCCACAGCAGGCCGATGGCGAGACCGGCGAACAGCGGCGCGGCGCCTGCGCTACGGCGGTAGCTGTGGCCGTTGAGGCGGTTCCCCAGCGCCACCAGCGGCGACGTCAGGCGCTGCGCGACGCGCGTCGACAGCAGGCTCAGGCCCACCGCGGCGAGGAATACTAGCGCCAGCCAGCGCCCGGCGATGGTCAGGCTCACCACCTGCTCATTCGCCACCGTGACCAGCAGCGACACGCCGGTAAACATCAGCACCATCCCGCAAAGCATCAGCGCCAGATGGCCGGGCCTGCCGCGAACGTTTGCGAAAATCAGCGGGATAACCGGTAAGGTACAGGGGCTCAGCAGCGTCAGCATGCCGGCAATAAAAGCAATCAGGACGGACATCATCATTCTCCTTGTCGTGCGATAGCGGCCAACGGCGGCAGCAAACGCATTACAACAGGCGAATGTATGGGCAACGTGTCGGGAACTAGGGGGTTTTGTCAGCCAGATTGTCGGCGGCGGCGTCAGATACACAGGCATACAAAGCCCCGGCATCGAGAATAAGGGAAGCCATAAGCCCGCCCCGCTCGCCGTTGCGTAACTGCAACTTCCCCTGCATCTGCGCCGCCAGCTGAGCGGCGATCGCCAGCCCTAAGCCGGTTCCACCGCTATCGCGGTTGCGGGAGTTCTCCAGGCGATAGAACGGCTGCAGCACCGCCTCCAGCGCCTCCTCCGGGATCCCGGGCCCGTCGTCCCGCACCTGAATGCAAGCGTCGCCGCTTTCCCGAAATTCAAGGGTAATCTCTACGCTATCGCCGAACTTAAGTCCGTTATCGATAAGGTTAGTCATGATGCGTCGCAGCGCCTGGGGCTGGATCAGCAGCGTATCGGCGCTCGCGGTGGGCTTAAAAGTGACCGGACGGCCGACGTCGGCATAATCGCAGGCAATGCTGTCGAGGAACGCATTCAGGCTCAGCCGCTGGCGCTTCTCCTCCAGCGGCTGAGCCGAACGGGCAAAGGCGATCCCCTCCCTGACCAGGCGGGTCATGTTATCAAGGTCCTGCAGCAGCTTGTCGCGCAGCTCCGGCACATCCGCCATTTCAACCCGCAGCTTCATCCGCGTAATAGGCGTTTGCAGGTCGTGCGAAATCGCCGCGAGGATCCGCGCCCGCTCCTCGAGATGATCGCGGATCCGCGTCTGCATGGCGTTAAAGGCGCGGGCGGCATGCTGCACCTCCACGGGCCCCTTCTCCTCCAGGGTTCCGGGGACGTTTGCCGTCGGCTCAAGGGCGTCAATGGCGCGGGTAAAGCGGGTCATCGGGCGCACCACCTGGCGAACCGCGTACCAGGCGCAAAACAGCAGCAGCAAAAACTGGATAAGCAGCACCGCCGGCAGCCAGCGGGCAATCACCGGCAGGCGCGGCCAGAGGTCGATGCTCAGCGGCGCGCCGTCGTGGAGAGTGATGTGGGCCTGAATATGCTCTCGCGGACCGGGTACGGCGATGATGCTCAGCGGATAGCGGCCGCCCAGGGTCTCCTGCAGCGAGCGCACCGCGTCGCGGGAGCGCCAGCTGGTAGGCCAGGCCCCGCTTTCGCCTGCCGCCAGCCGGTAGCGGTAGTTGCCGCGCGCCAGCCGGGCCAGCCATTTCGGGCGCTCGGCGGCCGGCAGTCGGTCAAGAATCGCCACGCTGGTGGCGACATCGTACTGCAGGTTGCCCAGCATCACGCTGCGGGCGCTGCTCATTCGTTCATAGAACAGCAGCGAAAAGGTGAGCGCGTTAGCCAGCAGTAAGGCAAAGAAAATCATCAGCATCAGGCGGGACTGCAGCGAGCCGGGCCAGAGCTTCACTCGCGCGCCTCGCGGATAGAGACCGGCACGGAGAGCACGTAGCCTTCGCTGCGCACGGTTTTGATATAGGCCGGCTCGCGCGCGTCTTCACGCAGCCGCTGGCGCAGGCGGCTGACCAGCAAGTCGATGGAGCGCTCAAACAGCTCCGCATCGCGGCCCTGGGTCAGATTCAGCAGCTGGTCGCGGTTCAGCACCCGCTGCGGATGGTCGAGAAATACCCGCAGCAGGCGGTATTCCGCACCGCTCAGCGCAACGAGGGTACCGCTGTCGTCCAGCAGATGGCGCGCGGAGGTGTCCAGCAGCCAGCTGCCGAAAGCGATAAGCCGACCGGCCTCGGTAATTTGCAGATTAGGCGGCAGCGCCCGCGTGCGGCGTAAAATGGCCTTAATGCGCGCCAGCAGCTCGCGGGCGACAAAAGGCTTCACCAGATAGTCGTCAGCCCCCATCTCGAGGCCGAGTATCCGGTCGCTGTCGTCGGTGCGGGCGGTCAGCATCAGCACCGGAATATCCTGCCGCCCGCCGCGGAGCTGGCGGCAGAGAACCAGTCCGTCGTCGCCGGGCAGCATAATATCCAGCACGATCAGATCCACATGTTGGGCCTGCAGGACCGCCCACATCGCCTTGCCGTTGGCCGCCCCGGTCGCCCGATATCCCGATTTATTCAGATAGGTGGTAACCAGCTCGCGAATGTCGCGATCGTCATCGACAACCAAAATATGGTCAATATGTTCCACTGCAGGCTCCGCTAAGAATGGATTCAACTCAAAAATAATATGCGCTGGCGCCGGAAGCGCAAACCACACTTTCCGGCGCCCGGCCTACAGGCGATCGGCGTCAATGACCGCCTGCACGAAATGAGTCGGATCCTCCTGCGGCGGATTGTGGCCGATATTGCCGGTAAAATCGCGGTGCTGATACCTGCCGCTAAATTTTGCCCGGTAGCTTGCTGCCGCCGGATGCGGCGCGCCGTTATTGTCACCTTCGATAGTGATGGTCGGGACGCTGATGGCGGGCAGCTGCGCCAGCTTTTGCTCATAGGCGGCGTACTTCTGCTCGCCCTTCTCAATACCCAGCCGCCAACGATAGTTGCTGATAGTCACGGCAACGTGATCCGGGTTATCCAGCGCCCGGGCGCTTTTCTCAAACGCGCTGTCGCTAAACTTCCAGCCGGGAGAAGCCTGGCGCCAGATCAGCTTTGCGAAGTCATGGGTGTTCTGACGGTAGCCCTGCTGGCCGCGCTCGGTGGCGAAGTAGAACTGATACCACCACGACAGCTCCGCCTGCGGCGGCAGCGGTTTTGCGCCAATCTGCTGGCTACTAATCAGATACCCGCTCACCGAAACCAGCGACTTCACCCGCTCCGGCCACAGCGCGGCAACGATATCCGCCGTGCGCGCGCCCCAGTCAAACCCGGCGAGGTCGGCCTGTTTGATTTTTAACGCGTCCATCAGATGCACGATGTCGGCCGCCATGGCGGAAGGCTGGCCGTTACGCGGCGTCTCCGGCGAGAGAAAGCGCGTGGTGCCGTAGCCGCGCAGATACGGCACAATCACCCGAAATCCTTTTTGCGCCAGCGCCGGTGCGACACGGGCATAGCTTTGAATATCGTACGGCCAGCCGTGCAGGAGGATAACCGCCTGACCATCGCGCGGCCCGATATCGACATAGCCAATGTTCAGATCGCCGGCGTTGATTTGCCGTAGGGTGTCAAAGCCGCCGCTATCTTCTGCAGCACAAACGCTTGCGGAGACCAGCGCTGAGGCGGCCAGCGCCAGCGCCGCACAGTGACGGGTGAAAGGTGTGGTGTTCATCAGAATGCCTCTTGTGTGTTGAATGACGTACACAGCAAAACACGGCGATGTATCTGCTCTATACGTCAGACAAGGCGCTTTTGTCTCACCCTGTATCGCCGGACGGCTCTGATACACGGTGATACAAAAGTCGCGACAAGAGGCGAAGGAAAAAGGCCGTAACGGCGTTTTAGCCGCGGGAGAGGTAGCGCGGCGCCGGTTCCGACTGCGCAAAGCCGGGCAGCATCGTCAGGCGCGCGGCGTTGAGGGCGTTCCACTGCGCTTCATCGTGCAGCGGCGGAATGGTGACAAATTCACGGCGATCGAAACCCGCCAGCGCCGCATCCACCAGTTTATCGACCTCCATCACGCCGGGAATAGCATCCACGTCTTTGCCGCTATGCTGCCAAATCTCGGTGCGGGTCGCCGCCGGCAGCACTGCCTGGACGTAGACGCCCCTGGCGGCCAGCTCGACGTTGAGCCCCTGAGAGAGAAACAGCACAAAGGCTTTGGTTGCGCCATATACGGTGAGGCCCATTTCCGGAGCCAGTCCGACAACCGAGGCAATGTTGACAATCGCCCCTTCGCCCGCGGCCGCCAGTCGGGGCGCGATAGCATGAGCCAGCCGGGTCACCGCCGTCACGTTGAGGGCGATCAGTCGGGCGATCTCCTCGCTGCTTTGGCTGAGGAAGTCGCCGGGAATCGAGGTGCCGGCATTGTTGATCAGCACGCCGATGCGCGTATCTTCCCGCAGACGCTGCTCGACGGCGGCAACGTCGTCATTGTTGGTCAGATCGGCGGTTAAAATGTCCACCTGCACCCCGGTCTCGCTGCGCAGACGCTGGGCCAGCGCGGTAAGGCGTTCGGTATTGCGCGCGACGAGAACCAGATCGTGGCCGCGTTGGGCAAAGCGTTCGGCGTAGACTGCGCCAATCCCGGTCGATGCGCCGGTTACCAGTACGGCTGATTTGCTGCTCATTCTGTACTCTCCTGGATTTATACATGATTGTCGTCATGAATAATGTCACAGGCTGGGTATGCTGTAAATAATGTTATATGATGGTCATCATAAATAATTTTCAGCGCGGGATAACGCCATGAGAGTGAGCAGAAAACAGGTCGAAGAGAATAAGCAGACAATCCTTGCCGCCGCCGGTCGTCTGTTTCGCGAGCGGGGTTTTGATGCGGTCACGGTCACCGATATCATGAAATCAGCGGGCCTTACCCACGGCGGATTTTACGGCTACTTCAAATCAAAGGATGAGCTGATCGCCGTGACCCTGGCGGAGCTGAAGGCGGCGAGCGGCGCCGTTGAAAACGGCAGCCCGCCACAAATCGAACGCTACCTCTCCCCTGAGCATCGGGACAATTTTGCCAGCGGCTGCCCGCTGGCGGCGCTGGCGGCCGACACTATCCGCCAGTCAGAGCCGGCCCGGAGCGAAATGACCGCCGGGCTGAAGCAGCAGATAGCCAATCTGAGCAGGACCGTTAACGGGGAAGATGACGCGGCGAGGCGCCGCGCGGCCGTTGGCAGCTGGTCGGCGATGGTCGGAGCGGTGATTCTGGCGCGAATGACCAGCGATCCGGCGCTCTCGGACGAAATACTTCGCGAAACGGCGGCCTGGCTGCAGGAGAAAGCGCCGCAGGCTTAAGCCGTTCGGCGATCCGGGGTCAGATAGTGCGCGACAAAGCGGGTCAAAATCGCTGAGGCTACCGGGCTCTCCTCAACCGCACCGCTCAGCCTGTCCGGGTCAATCCCCTCACTGCGCAGCACCGCCTGGCGGTAGTAAATCAGCGAGCGGGCAATCTCCGGGGTGATTTCGGGGTGGAACTGGGTCGACAGCGCGTGGGCGCCGTAGCGAACGATCTGATGCGGATCGTGCTCGGACGAGGCCAGCACCGTCGCGCCCGGCGGCAGTTTGGTCACCGTTTGCAGGTGCGTCAGGTGGGCGCTGAAGGGCTCGGGATGCCCGGCAATCAGGCTATCGTCAAGGCCAGCGGCCGAGAGCGAAATGGTTTTGCTCCCGGTTTCGCGCCCTGCCGGATGGTAATCCACCTCGCCGCCCAGCGCGTGGGCCATCAGCTGATGACCGTAGCAGACGCCAAACAGCGGCATCTCGATGGTCATCGCGGCGCGGATCCACTCCGCGGTCATCTCGCTCCACGCCAGGCGATCCGTCACCATATCCCAGGAGCCGGTGATCACCGCCAGCGTATCGTTATCCGGCGCCGGAAGCGGCTCGCCGGCAAATACGCGCACCGCGCTGATCTGCTCCCGCCACGGCGCCAGCAGGTCGGCGAACCATCGCGGCAGGTCGCCGTGATCGGCGACAATCTCCTGCGGCGGCGTGCCGGTCTGCACAATAAGCAGCTTGTTTCTCAATGCCATTACCTTTTTCCCTCAATGCTTACCCGACGCTTCACTATGGAGAAAAGCGGCGGTTTCGGCAAATAACCAATATCTATGAGCCACGCCGTGCGGGAATAAAGGTGGCGGATAGCCTACCCCAACCGGAGCCGCACAAAACGGCAAATCATCATTCTTGACTGTTCAGTCCGGAAAGAACTACAGTGGCGGCTATGGCGAGAAATAAAGCATTCGATGAACACGAGGTGCTGGAGCAGGCGATTAAGGTATTTGCCGATCGCGGATTCAGCGGAGCCTCTACAGATACCCTGCTCAAAGCGATGGGCATTAGCCGTCAGAGCCTCTATGACACCTTTGGCGACAAACGTCAGCTCTATCTGCGGGCGCTCTCACGCTATACCGACGATAGCGTGAGCAACATTATCCGCAGCATGGCGCAGGTGACGTCGGCAAAGGCGGCGTTGGCCCATGCGCTGATGACGTTCGCCCGGCGTCCGGCTGAAGAGGGCTGCCTTGGCGTCAGCGCGATCTGCGAATTTGGCATCAGCGACCCGGACATCGTGGCCACGGGTGAGTTGGCCTCGCGCCGCTTGCTGGCTGCGCTGGAGGCGCGGATCCATCAGGGGCAACAAAGCGGTGAGATCGACGCTCATCTTGCGCCGGATGCTGCAGCCCGCTATCTGGGCACCCTGTTGAACGGTCTGAAGGTCAGCGCCCGCGCCGGCGCGCCCGCGGAAAGCCTGCGACAAATCATCGATATCGCCCTGCGGAAGCTGTAACCGCTCCCCTGCAGGGAGCTTTTTTTGGCCCAATTCCGGACTAATCAATCCAGAAAGGAGTAAGTGATGAAAACAGCAGCACTCAGCGGCAAAACGGCGCTGGTCATTGGCGGTTCACGCGGTATTGGCGCCGCCATCGTAGAGAAGCTGGCTGCCGACGGCGCCGCGGTCGTCTTTACGTGGATTACCCCTTCCGCGCAGGTTGAGCAGCGGCTGGCGGATTTTCAGCGGGCGGGGAACAACGTGCAGGCTCTGCAGGCCGACAGCGCCGACCCGGCCGCGCTCGCCGAAGCCGTCAATCGCGCGGCGGCGATCCTCGGCGGGCTGGATATTCTGGTGTACAACGCCGGCATGTTGAAAACCGGCACCATTGACGACTTTTCGCTGAGCGATTTTGACCGCATGTATGCTGTCAACGTTCGTGGCCCGTTCGTGGCAGTGAAGGCCGCCCTTGCCCATCTGCGCCGCGGCGGGCGCATTATCACCACCGGCAGCATTGCCGGCGAAAAAGCCGGGGCGCCGGGCTCAACGGTCTACGGTTTGACCAAAGCGGCGGTGGCGCGCATGGTCAGGGGGCTGGCGTGGGATTTAGCCGAACGCGGCATTACGGTGAATGACGTCCAGCCAGGGCCGATTATCAGCGATATGACGCCGGGTACCGGCGCTATCGGCCAGTGGCTGCGCGACGCGAGCCCACAAAAACGGCTCGGCACCCCGGAGGAAGTGGCAAATCTGGTCAGCTGGCTTGCCGGCCCCGGGTCCTCCTACGTTAATGGCGCCGGACTCAAAGTTGACGGCGGCTTTACCGCCTGAAGTCGCGCCCGACCGCCGCAGCGGCCGGGCCCTGTCCTACTGCGCGTCGGCGCTATCGACCTGAGGGACGTTAGCCTGCGCGCCGCCCTCTGCCGCCGCCGGCGCGTTAGCCGGGTCGAAGATATGATCAAGAATGGCGCGCGCCGTAGGTCCTGCCACCACGCCGTCGCCGCCGCCGTTCTCAAGGATCAGCGCCATCGCCACCCGCGGATGCTGATACGGGGCAAACAGGGTATAGAAAATGTGGTCACGCAGCCTGACCGGGATCATTTTCGCATTGTAGGTCTGGTTCTCCTTCAGGCTGAAGACCTGCGAGGTCCCGGACTTCGCGGCAATCTGATACGGCGCGGTGTGGAACAGCTTGTAGCCAGTGCCGTTTGGCAGGTTGGCCATGCCGTACATCCCGTTGCGCACAATCCCCCAGTACGGCGATTTTGGATCGCCCACCTGCGGCGCGTTTTGCGGCGGCTGATAGCGCTCAACCTTATTGCCGCGCTTCATGGAGTAGAGCAGATGCGGGTTCTTCACCTTGCCGTTGTTGATCAGCGTCGTCAGCGCTTTCACCATCTGGATCGGGGTGGCAATCCAGTAGCCCTGGCCGATGCCGACTGAGATGGTATCCCCTTGATACCACGGCTTCTTATGGATCCGCTGCTTCCACTCGCGGCTCGGCAGCACCCCCGAATACTCTTCATTGAGGTCGATCCCGGTTGGCTGGCCGTAGCCAAACTTGCTCAGCCAGGTGTGAATCCGGTCGATCCCCATCTCAAACGCCACCTGATAGAAGAAGGTATCCGCCGACTCTTCAATGGCCTTGGTAACGTTGAGCATGCCGTGACCGGTTTTCAGCCAGTCGCGGTAGCGGCGCTGGGTGCCGGGCAGCGTCCAGGTCGGCGCGCCGAAGAAGGTGGTGGTGGGCGTAATGACCCCGGCCGAGAGCGCCGAGAGCGCCATATAGGGTTTAACCGTCGACGCCGGCGGGTAGAGCCCCTGGGTGACGCGGTTAATCAGCGGCCGGTCGGCGTTATCAAGCAGCGAACGGTAGGCCTTATAGCCAATGCCTTTCACAAAGGGATTGGGATCGTAGCTCGGGCTGGAAACCATCGCCAGCACCCCGCCGTCGCGCGGGTCGACCGCCACCACCGCCGCGCGCTGCCCCTTGAGCACCGATTCAATGTACTGCTGGAGGTGCAGATCGAGCGTCAGATAGATATTTTTGCCGGCGACCGGCGGCACCTCTTTCAGCAGGCGCACCACCCGCCCGTGGTTATCCACCTCGACCTCCTGGTAGCCGGTGGTACCGTGCAGCTCCTGTTCGTAATAGCCCTCAATGCCCTGCTTGCCGATATTGTGGTCGGCGGCATAGTTCTCGGCCTCGCCGTTTTTGGTCAGCCGCTGCAGATCGCTATCGTTAATTTTCGAGACGTAGCCAACAACGTGCGCCAGCTCGGCGCCGTAAGGGTAGTCACGCTGCTGGTAGTTCTCCACGGTGACGCCGGGGAAACGGAACTCGTTGACCGCAAAGCGCGCCACTTCGACGTCGCTGAGCGCGGATTTTAGCGTCACCTCTTTGTAGCGGCTGTTGTGCAGCATATCGTCGCGGAAGCCGGCGATATCATCGGGGGTTAAATCAACGATCGGCGTCAGCTGCTGGAGCAGCGCCTTCATGTCGGCGATTTTGCTGGGGATCACCTGCAGGCGATAGAGGGTGATGTTCTGGACCAGCGGAACGCCGTTGCGATCGAATATCAGCCCGCGGCTCGGCGCGATAGGCAGCATTTTAATATCGTTCTGGTTCGAGCGGGTCTGATAGAAATCGTGCTGCCTGACCTGGAGGCGATAGAGGTTGACGATCAGTATGCTAAAGCAGACCACCACCAGGATAAAAGCCACCACGGCCCGGCGAATAAACAGCATCTCTTCCGCTGAGTGATCGCGAATTTCATCTCTCAATAGAGTCATTGGCGGTAATTCACCTGAGTTTCAATAAGAAGCAAAAAATTAAAAGCGGGGAAGGATAGCCTTATCGGCGCGGGAGCCCTACGGAAAGGTTGCTAATGAATTGGCAGAAATGTTTCAGCATGTGAGCAGCGCCAGCCCAGGGAGGGCCGACGCTATTTTTTCAGAATATGTGACACCGTCACCTAGCACGCCAGCCAGGCCCGCCATCCGCCGTAGGCCGTAATATCGGTCGCCCCCTGCAGGCCGTACTCCTCGCAGATAAAGCCGCTGAGCCAGCGCCCGTCCGCCAGCTCCACTTTACCCAATCCTAGCGGAGCCGGGATCGCCGCCAGGAGCGATCCCAGCTCGGCGGAGGGCAGCTCCCACACCTCCACCGCAATGGCCGCCCCGCCGCTCTCGTCCCGCACCATTCCCGGGCGCCTGCCGTCGGCCAGCGCGTAGAGCCGATAGCAGGCCGCGCTTTCCGTCGCCGCCAGCAGGCGTCCGCCCCGCTCCCGCAGCTGTCCGTTTAGCGCCAGCCCGTCGAGATGGGCACCGCAGACCACCAGCGCCTGGCGATCGTGGCAGGCGCTAGCCGCCGGCGGCTCGGGGGCTATCAGCGCCCCGCCAGGCAGCGACAGCGGCTGCGCCCGCTGGAAGGCATCGGCCAGCCCGAGCAGGTACTGGTCGGTGAAGGCCCGGCCAAAGAGCGTCACGCCGGAAGGCAGACCGTTCGCCAAAAAGCCCGTCGGCACGCTGACGGCCGCATAGTCCAGCAAATTCATAAAGTTGGTGTAATAGCCCAGATCGGCGTTGCGCTTCACCGGCTCGGCTTCCAGCTCCGCCAGGGTGACCGGCCGCGGATAGGTCGGCGTCAGGACGCACTCCACGCCGTCGAGCAGGGCATCACACTGCGCCTTATAGGCCTGCAGCTGATACATCGCCTGAAAGGCGGCGACTGCGTCGGTTTGCGGCGCCTTCGCCAGCACGTCGCGGATCACCGGCAGGACCGCCTGCGGTTCCCGTTCAATCAGCGGCCCCGCCACCGCGTAGCGCTCCGCCACCCACGGCCCGTCATACAGCAGACTGGCGGCGGCGAGAAACGGCGCCATATCGATACTCACCGCCACGCCGCCCAGGGCCAGCAGCCGCGCTTTGGCCTGTAAAAACAGCGCTTCACTCTGCGCGCAGCCGAGGAAGTTGAGCGTCTGCGGAACGCCGAAGCGAAAGCCCGGCGCGGGGACCCCGAAGGCCTGCGCCGCGTTCCACTGCGGATTACGGCGGCTGTAGGCATCCCGCGGATCGACGGCGGCGGTCAGCGCCAGCAGCCGGCTCGATTCGGCGGCAGTGGCGGTGAAAAAGGTCGTGCAGTCGAGCGTCCGGCAGGCCGGTACCACGCCGGCGGTAGAGATCAGCCCTTTGCTGGCCTTCAGCCCAACCAGGTTGTTTAGCGATGCCGGAACTCGCCCGCTGCCGGCGGTGTCCGTACCGAGCGCAAAGCTGGCGACGCCGAGCGCCACCGCCAGCGCCGAACCGGCGCTTGAACCGCCCGACGGATACGCCGGGTGCACGGCGTTGCGGCAGCGCCCGTACGGCGAGCGCGTGCCGTTGAGGCCGGTGGCAAACTGGTCGAGGTTGGTTTTACCGACCGGAACCGCGCCCAGCGCAATCAGCTGAGCCACAATCGTCGCGTCCCGCTCGGCGGTATAGGCGAACGCCGGACACCCGGCGGTGGTGACGATCCCGGCAAGATCGATATTATCCTTAATGGCAAACGGCACGCCGTACAGCGGCAGGGTCTCCGGCGAGACGCCGTCCAGCGCCGCCAGCCAGGGCTCCTGCTCCTCTGCCGTCAGAATATGAATAAACAGCTGATACTCTGGATTCAGCGCGCTGGCCCGCTGGCGCAGCTCCGCCATCAGCGCCCGGGGCGTCAGACGACCATCGCGATAGCCCGTCGCCAGGGTACTCAGGCGTAGGTCAAAACTGTGCTGATTCATACGTTTTCCTCCATTATTACCGCCACCCGTTGCCCGGCGCGAACCGAGGCCCCCGGCTGGACGTTCACCTCGGCAATCACCCCATCGCAGGGGGCCAGCAGCGGGATCTCCATTTTCATCGACTCCAGCACCAGCAGAACGTCTCCGGCGCGAACCCGGCTGCCCGGCGCGGTTTGCACCTGCCACAGGTTGCCGGAAACGGGGCTTTCTACCCCCTGCTGCCCGCTCTGCAGCGGCGCATCTGCGCCCTCTTCAACCGCCGCCTCCTGGCTCTCGAAATGCGCCTGACCGCTGGCTATCCAGCGCTCGCGCTCCTCGTTAAACGCGCGCTGCTGGTGCTGGCGGAAGGCGTCGATGCTCGTGGCCTCGCGCTCAAGGAACTGCTGATACTCCGCCAGCCGCAGGGTGCTGTGCTCAATGCGCAGCGGATAGCGGCCGAGCGGAAAATCACGACGGATCTGCAGCAGCTCTTCGGCGGAGACCGGATAGAAGCGCAGCTGATCGAAGAAGCGCAGCAGCCACGGCTTGCCGGCAAAATCGGCCACCTCGTGATAGCGATTCCACATCTGCAGCGTGCGGCCGACGAACTGGTAGCCGCCGGGGCCTTCCATGCCATACACGCACAGGTAGGCACCGCCAATCCCGACCGAGTTTTCCGCCGTCCAGGTGCGCGCCGGGTTGTATTTGGTGGTCACCAGCCGGTGGCGCGGGTCGAGGGGAGTGGCCACCGGCGCGCCGAGATAGACATCCCCCAGCCCCATCACCAGGTAGCTGGCGTCAAACACCGTATCCCAGACCGCGCGTTCGTCGGGCAGATCGTTAATCCGCCGGATAAACTCAAGATTGCTGGGGCACCAGGGCGCGTCGCGGCGAACGGTGGTCATATATTTATCGATAGCCTTGCGGCAGGCCGGGTCGTCCCACGACAGCGGCAGGTGCACCACGCGCGTGGGAACCTCGAGATCGTCGCTGACGCACACCGTCGCCCATTCCGCGCGCACCCATGCCAGCAGCGCCTCCAGGGTCAGGGTTTCCGGCTGGAAGTGAACCTGCAAAGAGCGGATCCCCGGCGTCAGGTCGATGACCCCCATCCGGGCCTGCGCCTCCAGCGTCTGCATCAGCGCGTGGATACGAAAGCGCAGAACCAGATCCAGCTCCGCCTCTCCGGCCTCCAGCAGCAGATGGGTATCGCCGGAGAGCCGCGCCACCAGGCGTTTACTGCCTTCCCCGCAGCTCATCACCACCGGCGACGCCAGCGGCGCCGGCTGCCAGCCGATAGCCGCCGGTTCAAGGGTCGCCAGCTCCTCGCGGCGGCCCTGCGCCAGACGACGGGCGGTGGCTAAATCGACCGCCGCAAAGCGCACCTTATCCCCGGCTTTCAGCTGCCCGAGCTGCCACAGGTCGGCCTCAATCACCGTGACCGGGCAGACAAATCCGCCGAGGCTTGGGCCGTCCGGACCGAGGATCACCGGCATATCGCCGGTAAAATCGACCGCCCCGACAGCATAGGGATTATCGTGAATATTCGACGGATGCAGCCCCGCCTCACCGCCGCTGTCGCGCGCCCACAGTGGTTTCGGGCCAATCAGCCGCACGCCGGTACGGCTGGAGTTGAAATGAACCTCCCAGTCGGTGGCAAAAAAGGTAGCGATATACTCTGCGGCAAAGAATTCCGGCGCGCCGTGGGGGCCGTAGATCACCCGCAGCGTCCGCACCGCATCCAGATGGGTCTGCAGCGTAACCGGGAGCGTGGCGCCGGCTTCTGCGCCGGGCGTCGGCGCGAGGTGCAGAACGTCGCCGCTGCGCAGCGCGCGTCCGGCGTGGCCGCCAAACTGTCCGAGGGTAAAGGTGCTTTTACTGCCTAAATAGTCCGGCACCTGAATGCCGCCGCGCAGGCAGAGGTAGCTGCGCACCCCCGCGCCGCTGACCGGGCCGATTTTCAGCGTCGCGCCGGCGGGAATCGTAAAGACGCGGTTCATCGGCTGGGCCACGCCGTCGAGGGTTACCGCCACCGCTGCGCCGCATATCGCCGCCTCGGCGAGGCAGTTAAACTTCAGCGTTGGTCCGCTGAGGGTGATTTCCAGCGCCGCTTCGCCCTCCGGGTTCCCAAGCAGCCGGTTGCCGAGGCGCAGCGCCCGGTCGTCCATCGGCCCCGACGGCGGAACCCCCACCGCCCAGTATCCGAGGCGCCCCGGATAGTCCTGAACGCTGGTCTGGGTCCCGGCACTCAGCACCTCAACGGTTGCCGCCCGATAGCTCAGCTGCTCGAGGCAGCGGGTCCAGGGTTCACCCTCGGTAAAGGGGGCGAAAGCCAGAATCTGCTGCAGGTAGAGACGATTGGTTTCCACGCCGTACAGCCGGGTTGCCGCCAGCGCTTCGCTGAGACGGGCGATAGCCCGCTCGCGGTCGGGCTGCCAGGCGATCGTTTTTGCCAGCATCGGGTCGAAGAACGGCGGCACCTCGCAGCCGGCCTCCACCCAGCGGTCAATTCGCAGGGTTTTCCCATCCGCCGGCGGGAAGGTCGCTTCGCTGAGCAGCCCCGGCGAGGGCTGGAAGTGGCGGCCGGGATCTTCGGCGTAGATCCGCGCCTGAATCGCATGGCCGCGCGGCTGCAGATCCGCCATCAGCCGGGACAGCGGCGGCAAATCCCCCGCCGCCAGGGCGACCATCCAGCGCACCAGGTCGACGCCCCAGACCTGCTCGGTCACGCCGTGCTCAACCTGCAGGCGGGTGTTGACCTCGAGAAAATAGAAGCGCTGCGCCAGGCTGTCGTAAACAAACTCCACCGTCCCGGCGCTGCGGTAGCTGACCGCTTTACCCAGGGCGATGGCCGCGTCGCAAAGCGCCTGCGCCATGCCCGCGGGCAGGTTGGGGGCCGGCGTCTCCTCGATAACCTTCTGGTTACGGCGCTGAATCGAGCAGTCGCGCACGCCGAGGGCGATAACTTCCCCCTGCCCGTCGCCAAAGATCTGCACCTCAAGGTGGCGCGCGCGGGAGATATATTTTTCAACGAACACGCCGGCATCGCTAAAGTTGTTCTGCCCGAGGCGGCGGACGGTCTCAAAAGCCTCCGCCAGCTCGTCGGCATCGTGACACACCCGCATGCCGATCCCGCCGCCGCCGGCGGTGCTTTTGAGCATCACCGGATAGCCAATCTCCTGCGCGGCGCGGCACGCCTCGGCGCTATCGGCCAGCAGCTCGGTTCCTTCCAGCAGCGGCAGCCCCTGCGCTTTAGCCAGCGCCCTGGCGGTATGCTTAAGGCCAAAGGTCCGCAGCTGCTGCGGCGTCGGGCCGACGAATACCAGTCCGGCGGCTTCGCAGGCTTCGGCGAAGGCGGCGTTTTCCGAGAGGAAACCGTAGCCGGGGTGGATCGCCTCGGCGCCGCTTTGCCGCGCGGCGGCGATAATTTTCTCCACCACCAGATAGGTATGCGCCGCCGGGCCGTCGCCAAGGCTAAGCGCTTCATCGGCTTCGCGAATATGCAGGCTGCTGAGATCGGCATCGGAATAGACGGCGACGCCTTTAACCTGCATATCGCGCAGCGTGCGCAGAATTCGGCAGGCGATGGCGCCACGGTTGGCAATAAGTAGCGTATTGAACATAAGCGGGACTCACATCAGAGCGGGTCGTCCCGCAGCAAAATAGCGTTCTTCCCGGGGTCGTCCCCGGGGCGCGTCGGCGTCAGGATTTGCGCGACGGCGTACTGTTCAGGCGATCGGCGCGTACGGCAAACAGGCGATAGGCCATCAGCCGCCAGCGCTGCCAGCGGGTCAGTTCCATACCAGCACCTCCGCCGGGGTTGGATTCCAGCCGTTGCACGGGTTATTGAGCTGCGGGCAGTTGGAGATCAGCACCATGGCGTTACACTCCGCGCGCAGCTCGACGTATTTCCCGGCGGCGGAGATACCGTCTTCGAAGGTCAGCCCGCCTTCTTCCGTCACCGGCACGTTCATAAAGAAGTTGATGTTGGCGCCGATATCACGCTTGTGCAGGCGGCCGTCGTGCAGGCAGGCGCAGAGGAAGTTGTCCCGGCAGCTGTGCATATAGCGCTTATCGGCGGCATAGCGCACGGTGTTGCTCTCCTGAGCGCAGGCGCCGCCGAGAGTGTCGTGGCGGCCGCAGGTATCGGCAACGATGGTCAGCAGCGGCCGGCCAAGATTCGAGAACAGCACGCTGCCGGTGGTCAGATAGACGTTCCCCTGGCGACGCAGCGTGCGCTGCGGATCGTAGCGTTCGCGCGGGTTATCGGCGTTATAAAACAGGGTGTCGATAGCCTGGTTGCCTTCAAGATCGAGCAGCCGCAGGGTTTGTCCTTTCTTCACTTCGAACAGCCAGGGTTCGCCCGCCGGGATCACGTGACGATAAACGGCATCAGCCGGGTTGCGGGGACTGGTAACAAGGCTCATGGTCGGCTCCTCAGAGGGCAAAAAGTTGGGTATTGGCAAACGCGCGCTGGTTTTCATCGCGGGTGAGCAGCGAGGCGACCGCCGCCCCGGCATCGTCGGCGTCGAACCAGCTCAGCTGGACCGGACGCGGGGCATACTCCGTAGCGGGGTCCTGCGGATGCGGCAGCGCGGTAAGGACGATCAGCACGTCCATCGGCGCAAACAGCTCGACGTAGCGCCCGGCGCTGGAGGGCGCGGCACAGAAATGGAAGCTGCCGTCGGCGGCGACGGTGACCTTGCTGAAGAAGTTGACCACCATCAGCAGATCCTCCAGGCCCAGATCCCATTTGCCCATCTCAACCAGCAGGTTATCGACGCCGTTGCGGTAGTAGCCGTTGCGCAGCTCCTGGTAGCGCCCTGCGCCGTACTTTTCTAAGGTCTCTTCGGCGTTGAGCACGCCGCCAAAGGGATCGTGCCAGCCGCTGCTATCGGCGACGATCCCCGCCAGCACGCGGCCCATATCGGAGTAGAAGCAGTGCCCGGCGGTCAGGCGCGCGGTGTGCTGCCCTTTCAGGGTATCCGGCAGATTCAGGCGTTCGCTCTTTTCATGCGGATTGAGCATCATCATGCTGACGTTAGCCTCGCCGTCGATATCGGTCAGGCGCAGGATTTGCCCGCGGCGCAGAATAAACGAGGTATGGCCGCCGCCCGGGACAAACTCTTCGCGCAGGCTCGGTGCGGAGTGAAAAAGTGGCTTCATCTGACTATCTCCTTAATGCATAAACGTTGTTATCGCTGCCGGTGCCGAGCATCTGCGACATGCGGGCTTCGTTAAGCGGTATGTCGTAGGTCACGCGCGCGCCGTAGGCGTTGGGCGCCTGCGGGTCGTGGCGCACCTTGTCAAAGACCAGCAGCCGGGTTCCGAGATTGAAGCCTTCGGCCAAATCGTGGGTGACCATAAAGACCGTCATCCGCGTTTCGCTCCACAGCTGCAAAAGCAGCGCGTGCATATCCTTGCGGATACCCGGGTCGAGGGCGCCAAACGGCTCATCAAGCAGCAGAATACGCGGCTGCATCACGAAGGCCTGGGCGATAGCCAGCCGCTGCTGCATGCCGCCGGAGAGCTGCGCCGGATACTTATCGAGCGCGTGGGAGAGGCCGACTTTCTCCAGCATCTGCACCGCCCGTTCGCGGGCGAGCCGTCTGCGGGCGCCAAAAAGGCGGCCAAGCAGCGGCGAGGCCGGCAGCTCGAGGCCAACGGCCACGTTATCCAGCACGTTGAGATGCGGGAAGACCGAATAGCGCTGGAACACCACGCCGCGGCTGCGGTCCGGCTCGGCGGCCAGCGGCTGGCCGTCAAGGGTGATGGCGCCCCGGGTCGGCTTCTCCTGGCCCAGCAGCAGGCGCAAAAAGGTCGATTTCCCGCAGCCGGAGGCCCCGACCATCGAACAGAACTCCCCCTCCCTGACCTCGAGATTGATGCGCTCCAGCACCACGTGGTCGCCGTACTCCTGCCAGATATTTTTAATGGCAATGAAACTCATGCCCGGCCTCCTTCCGCCCACGGGAAGCAGGCTTTATGCAGCTGCCGCAGAGCCAGATCCATCAGCCAGGCCAGCAGGGTTATCCAGATGACGTAGGGAATAATGACGTCCATCGCCATGTAGCGGCGGACAAGGAAAATGCGGTATCCGAGACCGGCGGTGGCGGAAATGGCCTCCGCCGAGATCAGAAACAGCCACGCCGAACCCAGCAGCAGACGCAGGGAGATAATCAGGCGCGACAGCAGCTGCGGCAGCACCACCCGCAGCACCAGCGTCCAGCTGTTGGCGCCGAGGGTCTGCGCTTTAATAAACAGCTCCGCCGGAATTTCCCGCGCCCGCTGCTCGAGATCGCGCGCCAGCATGGGCGTCACCCCAATAACAATCAGCATCACCTTGGAGAGCTCATCGAGACCAAAGACGATAAACAGCACCGGCAGGATCGCCAGCGGTGGGATCATCGAGATCACGGTCATCAGCGGCGACAGCGCCGCGCGGTAGAGCGGGAAAACCCCGGCGGCGATACCGATGCTCAGCCCGATCAGCGAGGAGAGCGCCAGCCCGGTCAGCAGGCGACTCAGGCTGATCAGGGTGTCGGCCCACAGCAGGTATTCGCCGCTGCGTTTGTCCGGCGTGAACGCCATCCGCTCGACGGCGGCGACCATTTGCGTCAGTCCGGGCAGCAGCTTGTCCTGCGGATTGGCCTCCAGCCGCAGCGCAGAGCCGATAACCCAGGCGGCGATCAGCAGCACAAAGGGCATCAGCATCAGCATCATTCGCATGCCCTGCTGTGGATGGCGGTTAATTTGTCGCATGGCGTTGACTCCCGTCAGAAATCATTACAGCTGGCCCGCGGCGGCCATCTTCAGGTAGCTATCGTCGAAGCGCAGCTTGACGTTGCCCGCGTCGCCGACGGTGACGTTGCCCGGGAAGCCCATGCCGATAAAGTCAGCGCTCTGGGCGCCCTCGCCCAGCAGCCCTTTGTCAAAGGAGAACTGCGCCACGCGCTGCATGGTTTTGGCCAGCTCCGGGGTGGAGATAAATTTGAGGGTCTCGTCGGGAGTCCAGAACAGATGGGTGGTTTTCAGCTGCGCCTCGTAGCCCGCGAGGTCGGTGCCGGAATCGGCCGCCATGGCGCTCAGCGCCGGCTTATCCCCGGCCTGCATTTTGCTCATCATCTCAAACCACGCGCCGGTCAACGCCTTGCCGAGCGCCGGGTTGTCCTTCAGGGTTTGGCTGTTGACCACCATCATGTCGATAAGCTCTCCGGGCACCTGGGAGGAGCTAAAGACTTCGCTGGTTTGTGGGGTCTTTTTGATAACCGACAGCTGCGGGTTCCACGCCACGGCGGCGCGCACGCTGCTGGTGCCGAAGGCCGAGACAATATCGGCGTCAGAGGTATTGACCACTTTGACGTCTCGCTCCTGCAGTCCGGCCTTTTCCAGTCCGCGAACCAGCAGATAGTGCGAAACCGAGAGCTCCGGGAGGTAAACCTGCATTCCCTTGAGGTCGCTCAGCTTTTTGCCCGCGCCCTTCAGCACCACGCCATCGTTGCCGTCGGAGTAGCTGCCGGTGATCAGCGCGGTGGTATCCACCCCGCCTGCGGCAGGAATGGTCAGGGCATCCATATTGGTCATGGTGCAGCCGTCGAACTGGCCGGCGGTATACTGGTTAATCGATTCGATGTAGTCGTTGAGCTGCACGATATTGATCTTGATACCGTACTTGCTGGCCCATTTATCGATGATTTTTTCGTTGCTGATGGTGCCCCAGGGCATCCAGCCGGCATAAATCGTCCAGCAGATGTTGAACTCTTTTTTCACCGCGGCAAAAGAAGGGAAACTGGCCAGCAGCGCCAGGGACAGGACAAAAGAACGGAGTAGTGGCGATCGCTTCATGATGAACCTCTGGTTGGCACAAAAAACAGGAGCAGCGCGACACCTACTGGTGCTGCTGTCTCCCGGGCTTTTGTCCCGCCGTGTAACCTCGCAGAGGTCGCCAGCTCTCGGACCAGTCATTCACCTGCGTGAACCGGAACCCTAGCCAGCTATTTGATCGTCTAAATTGTATGGTGCGCTGCCTTCTGTTTTTATCTTGCAAAGCATATGCCAAAATAATAATTAGCATAAAATCAACATGATGGAATATTTACCGCCGCCAACACACCAGGATGGGGAGTCGTTTTGGGGCAACGCGTAGATTTGGTGCAGAGGGAGGCAGGCTCGCGCCTGCCGGGGCGTTATTTGCGCGCTTCACAGGCGATTTTAACCGCCATTCCTGCCAGCACCGTCGCCATCAGCCAGCGCTGAAAGCGCTGCCAGAGCGGGCGACCGGTAAGAAACCGCGACACCTCGCCGGCCATCAGCACAATCAGCGCGTTGACCGCCACGCCGATTGATGCCTGGGTGAAGCCGAGCACCAAAGACTGGCTGAGAATGCTGCCGTGGCCGGGGGAGATAAACTGCGGTAAGAGCGACAGATACATAATGGCGATTTTAGGATTCGCCAGATTGGTAATAAAGCCCATCAGAAAGAGCTTACGCCCGCTGTCTGCCGGCAGGTCGCGCACGGCAAAGAGCGAACGACCGCCCGGTTTTATCGCCTGCCAGGCCAGGTAGAGTAAGTAGACGACCCCGCTGATGCGCAAAATATCGTAGGCATAGGGCACCGCAAAAATCAGCGCGGTAATCCCCAGCGCCGCGCACAGCATATAAAAGACGAACCCCAGCGCCACGCCGCCTAATGAAATCAGGCCGGCGCGTTTACCCTGGCAGATCGAGCGCGAGGTCAGGTAGATCATATTCGGCCCGGGGGTCAGCACCAGCCCCAGGGCAACGAACGCGAATGTTATTAACGAACTCAATTCAGGCATAGTTTATCTCCACCAGACAAAGTTATGCCCAGGCGCGCGGCGGTCGCGACCATGCTCCCCGACAGTATTCTGTCTCAAGGCGCCAGTTACATGGCCGTGAATAGTAATAGCCTGTCGCTCACCGCTCAGCAACCCCTCAAATTTCGCCGCTTATGCCCGGCTTCGCCTTATGGGTAATGCCGGTGTTGCCCGCCGCCGCTGGTGCATAAGATTTTTCCTGGTGGACTGGCGCTTTTATCGCCAAACGTGCCGCGGCGATTTCCTAAACTAATACGTTAATACTATGGTTAGTAAGTCGCTTTTACGTATTTCGGAGCTTAACCACAAATAACATATGGATTTCTTTATCACCCGCTGTTAAAAGGATATAACTATTAATTCCGTAGATTTATTCGAGTATCACTTATTGAAAGCAGTGTATATCGTAATGGCATTCACAAAAGTAAACGGAGCCTGATATGAGCACGTCTAACGATTCATCTAACAACGCGTCCGCAGGGAAGTGTCCTTTTCATACCGCGGCGCCCACGCAAAGCGCCGGCGGCGGCACAGCTAACCGAGACTGGTGGCCAAACCAGCTGCGTGTGGATCTGCTGAACCAGCACTCCAGCCGCTCGAATCCGCTGGGTGAAGAATTTAACTACCGGGAAGAGTTTAAAAAGCTCGATTACTCCGCGCTAAAAGCCGACCTGAGAGCCCTGCTAACCGACTCCCAGGAGTGGTGGCCGGCAGACTGGGGCAGCTACATTGGGCTGTTTATTCGTATGGCCTGGCACGGTGCCGGTACCTACCGTACCGTTGACGGGCGCGGCGGCAGCGGCCGCGGTCAGCAGCGTTTCGCCCCGCTGAACTCCTGGCCGGACAACGTCAGCCTGGATAAGGCCCGCCGCCTGCTGTGGCCGGTCAAACAAAAATATGGCCAGAAAATCTCCTGGGCCGACCTCTACATGCTGGCGGGGAACGTGGCGTTGGAAAATGCCGGTTTCCGAACCTTCGGCTTCGGCGCCGGACGTGAAGACGTGTGGGAACCGGACCTCGACGTTGACTGGGGTCATGAAAAAGCCTGGCTTGAGCACCGTCATCCGGAAAGCCTGGCGCAGCAGCCGCTGGGCGCCACCGAAATGGGCCTGATTTACGTCAACCCGGAAGGCCCGAACGCCAGCGGCGAGCCGCTCTCCGCGGCGTCGGCGATTCGCGCCACCTTTGGCAACATGGGGATGGACGATGAAGAGATCGTGGCCCTGATTGCCGGCGGCCATACGCTGGGTAAAACCCACGGCGCGGCGGTCACCAGCCACGTAGGCGCCGAGCCGGAAGCCGCCGGCATTGAGGCTCAGGGTCTCGGCTGGTCCAGCACCTACGGCAGCGGTGCTGGGGCGGACGCTATCACCTCGGGCCTTGAGGTTGTCTGGACCCAGACGCCGACCCAGTGGAGCAACTACTTCTTCGAAAACCTCTACAAATATGAGTGGGTACAGACCCGCAGCCCGGCTGGCGCCATTCAGTTTGAAGCCAAAGACGCACCGGACCTGATCCCCGACCCGTTTGACCCGGAGAAAAAGCGTAAGCCAACGATGCTGGTTACCGACCTGACGCTGCGCTTTGACCCGGAATTCGATAAGATTTCCCGCCGCTTCCTCAACGATCCGCAGGCGTTTAACGAAGCCTTTGCCCGCGCCTGGTTCAAGCTGATTCACCGCGATATGGGGCCAAAATCCCGCTACCTCGGACCGGAAGTCCCGAAAGAAGATCTGATCTGGCAGGACCCGCTCCCGGCTGCTGTCCACAGCCCGAGCGAGGCGGATATAGCCACCCTGAAAACCGCCATCGCCGATGCGGGCCTGTCGGTGAGCGAACTGGTTTCCGTTGCCTGGGCTTCGGCTTCCACCTTCCGCGGCGGAGATAAGCGCGGCGGAGCCAACGGCGCGCGTCTGGCGCTGGCGCCGCAGAAAGACTGGCCGGTCAACGCCATCGCGGCGAAGGTTCTGCCAACCCTGCAGGCAATTCAAAAAGCCTCCGGTAAAGCATCGCTGGCCGATATTATCGTGCTGGCAGGCTCGGTCGGCGTTGAGCAGGCCGCCGCTGCCGCTGGCGTATCGGTCACCGTGCCGTTTGCGCCGGGCCGCGTGGACGCCGGTCAAGATCAGACCGATATCGAATCCGTCGCTTTACTGGAGCCGCTGGCGGATGGTTTCCGCAACTATCGCCGCATTGAAGGGGGCGTGTCTACCGAGACGCTGCTGCTGGACAAAGCCCAGCAGCTGACGCTGACCGCGCCGGAGCTTACCGTGCTGGTCGGGGGTTTACGCGTGCTGGGGGCCAACTTTGACGGCAGCCAGCACGGCGTCTTCACCGACCGCCGGGGCGTTCTCAGCAACGACTTCTTCGTCAACCTGCTGAGCATGGCGACGGTCTGGAAAGCCACCGACGAAAGCGGTGAACTGTTTGAAGGCCGCGATCGTAAGAGCGGCGAGAGCAAATTTACCGCCACCCGCGCCGACCTGGTGTTTGGTTCCAACTCGGTGCTGCGCGCGCTGGCAGAAGTTTACGCCAGCCAGGATGCGCAGCAGAAGCTGGTCACCGACTTCGTGGCGGCCTGGACCAAAGTGATGAACCTCGACCGTTTCGATCTGTAATCTCCCACCCCGGCAGGCTTCTCGCCCGCCGGGGCTTCTCCCTTCCCGCCCTATCCTTGCTGCAGCTGCTGCAGCCGACTGTAGGTTCGCTGAATATCTTCCCGCTCAACTCCCGCGACCAGCTCGGGTAATCCGCATTCGCTCACCAGCACCAGCCGACACTGCTTCTCATAGAGCACATCCACCAGGTTGATAAACCGCTGCTGCGCCGCCGGTCCCGCGTGACCTAAAGGCGGTACCGCGTCCAGCAGCCAGCAGGAATGGCTTTCGCACAGCGTCAGGTAGTCCATCACCGACGTCGGGCCCTGGCACAGCTGGCTGAAGGTAAAATGTAAAAAAGCCGCCGGCGCGGAGGCCACCTCAAGGGTGCGATACCCGACCGGCAGCGTCAGCGCCCTGGCGGCGGGCTCGGGTAAAGCATGCCGCCTGCGGGTGTGGTCCGACGGCTGGATCAGCAGCAGCCCCTGGCAAAACGGGCTCTCCGCCGGCGCGTGGCGCGCCCGGTAGTCCTCTTCACCGTCGAGCGCGACTACCGTCATATGCTGTTTAATTAACGCAATCGAAGGCAAAAAGCGCGCATGGTATAGCGGATCTTCCAGCAGCCGTTCCGGAGGGTAGTTGGAGGTTGCCATCAGGACGACGCCGCGCTGAAACAGCTGCGCCAGCAGCGGCTTAACCAGCATCGCGTCCGCCGGATCGTGGAGATGGAACTCGTCAAAACAGATCAGTCGGCAGCCGTCGGTCATCTGCGCGATAACCGCAGGCAGCGACGGCGAGGTGGGCGCGTTCAGGCGCTGATGCAGTTCGCGAAAAAAAGAGTGGAAGTGCACCCGGCGCTTAGCCGCCAGCGGCAGGCCAGCAAAGAAGCTATCGACGAGCAGGCTTTTGCCGCGCCCGGTGCGCCCCCAGACGTAAAGCCCTTTGCCGGGAGCGGCGCTTTGCGCCAGCAGCCTCTGCCCCAGCGCATCAAGCTGCGCAACCAGCGCCTGCTGGTCGCTATCAAGGCTCAGAGCCAGCTCCCGAGCCCGCTGCGCCATCAGCGCGATAAAACTAAAATCGCTCTTTCCTTGCGTCATGATTCTCTCCTTTCTGGGTCAGCGGCGGTGGTTCAACGACGGCAGTGTAGGGACAATTGCTTGCCTTGACCACACCCAGGCCAGCCGGAGAGCGTTAACCGCACCGGCGGCAAAAAACGGCGTCCGCTATGCCGGTTCGCCGCTGATTTCCGCCACCAGCCAGCGCTCAAAATCCTCTAATGCGCTCTCGTTAATCCCCGTTTCAACCGGCTTGACCAGGCAGAAATTTTTGTTCAGCCGCGCGGAAACCGGCCAGGGGGCAACCAGCGCCCCGCTGCTGAGCTCGTTTTCGACGTACACCTGCGGCAGCAGCGCAACGCCAAGCCCGGCCTGCACGGCGGAGATGGCCATTTCATGCAGATCGTAGCGCACGCCCCGGGACGGATTGTCCAGCGCGATGCCGCTCTCCTCGGCGTAGCGCTGCCACGCATCCGGATTTTGCCGTCGGTGAATACGCGGCAGCGCGTTCAGCTGCTCGCCGCTGTCCCGCGCGGTCAGCAGCGAGGGATGGCACACCGGGACCAGCTTTTCCTGGAGCAGAAAGCGGATACGCATTCCGGCCCACGCCGGGTGCTCAAAATGAACCGCCGCGTCAAACCCGCTGCCGGTCAGAATAAAGGGGTCCGTATGGGCCGCAATATTCAGCGTGATATCCGGGTACCGGCAGTTAAAACCGCTGAGGCGCGGGATCAGCCAGCGGCTGGCGAAGGTCGGCAGCACGGCGATTTCGAGGCTACGGCTGCCATCGGCCATTCCCGTCAGGTACTGGGTGTCCCGGTCGAGGCGCTCAAGCGTTTCGCGCACGCGGTGGGCGTAGCGCGCGCCGTTCGGGTTCAGCCGCACGCGGGTTCCGGTGCGGTCGAATAATCGGCAGTTCAGCAGGGCCTCAAGTCGCCCAATCTGCCGGCTGACGGCGCCTTCGGTCAGGGAGAGCTCCTCCGCCGCGCGGGCAAAATTACCGTGCCTTGCCGCCGCTTCAAACGCCTGTAACGACGCGCTGCTGGGCAGTTTTCTTCGCATGATAGCGCCCCTGGATATGAGTACCTTTAGTGACGAAATGTCACTACACGATGAGATAATATCGATTCAGGCGGCTAAATACAGCCAGTAACATGATGAAATATCAGCAATGCGCTGTTCACCTTCATGCAGAGGCCCGTTTATGCTTTATACCGTTGAATGCACCTATACCGACCCGACCAGCGAAGCCGAATGGAATGATTTTTACACCCGGGTGAAGCTCCCGGCGCTGCTGAGCGTTGACGGCTTCAGCACCTCCCAGCGCTTCAGGGCCCTCACCCCGGGCTGCCCGGCCTGGCTGGCCATTCACACCGTTCGCGATGCCGCGGTCCTCGCCGGCGCGGAGTACCGCCTCAAGGGCGGCGGTAGCTTTGCGCAGTGGCAGGCCAACATCGGCGACTGGCGTCGTGGTCTTTATCAGTGTGCGGAGCCAGCTCCGGCGGTGGCCGCAGAGCAGATCCTGCTGCTCACCGGGCAACCCCTCGACTTTATTGACCACGAGCTGGGCTACCGGCCGTGGCTGCTGCGGGCCGCCGGTCTGGATAGCGCCTCTGAAGACCGGCTGGCATACGTGATTCCGGCAGACAAAGCCCGCCTGCTCGCCGCTGCGGCGGATATCTGCCTGTATCGGCCGATAACCGACCAGCTGTATCCCCAACAAGGAGGCATTCATGAGCATAATTAAACCCATCAGTCGTCGGGTTGGCGATTATCAGGTGACCGCGTTGAGCGACGGGAATATGTCCGTCAGCCTCGGCATCCTCTCCGGCATTGATCCGGCAGAAGCGGACGAAAGGCAGCGCGCGGCCGGGGTAGCTGACCCGCAGGCGTTGCATATCAACGCCTATCTGATCCGCGGCCGAGGGCGCACGATCCTCGTCGATTCCGGCACCGGCGGTCGGAATAACGCCGGAGGTCAACTCCCCGCGCGCCTTCGCCAGTTGGGCATCGCGCCAGCCGACGTCGATACGATCCTGCTGACGCACGGTCACCCCGACCATATTGGCGGACTGCTCGATGCCGACGGCGAAGCCGTCTATAAAAATGCGCGGCTCTATCTGCACCCCCGCGAGATCGCATACTGGCAGGATGACGTTCTGATGATGCGGGCCAGCGAGCGGGTTCAGGGTAACTTCGCGCTGTTTCGCCGCACCCTTGCGGCCTATGAGGAGCGGGTAAACCTGCTAACGGACGATGAGGTACTCCCCGGCATTCGCCCGGTCTGGCTGCCCGGGCACACGCCGGGTCACAGCGGATTTCGTATCGCTGCCGGCGATAAACCCCTGCTGATCTGGGGCGACATTGTGCATTTCCCGCATATTCAGTCGGCCCTGCCGGCCGTCGCAGTCGCCTTTGACGCCGACCCCGCCGAGGCGGCAGAGACCCGGAGACGTATTCTGGCGCAGGCGGCAGGCGAGCAGTGGCTGATTGCCGGCATGCACCTCGCCAGCGCCGGCTTTGCCCGGCTTAAGGCCGTCGACGACGGTTACCGAATGGTCTATCAGCAGGCCTGAAAATCGGGCGACATTCTGCCCGGCCTCGTTTTTATTAAGTAAAGAAACCATTCGTTATATATTGACATATATAGCGAATGGTTCTATTTTTTTGTCATACAAATAAAAACCGTACCCTTCAGACAGAGGCGAGATCTTTCCTGCCTCATTCCGTTTTCATTCGTCTGAAATTAAATCAATGCGCTCATATAAACTCGTTCTATTAACCGGGATGATCCCCTGTTCCTCTCTGCTGATGACCCTGCCGCTTCAGGCCGCAGAAACCATGGTCGTCACCGCTGCTACACCGACCGAAACGCTGGATAACGCCACGCCCGCCGCCGAACAGCAGGCGACGCTTGGCAGCCTCGGTAAACGCAGGCTGCTTGACGTCCCGTGGTCGGTACAAACTCTGTCGGATTCGCTCACCCGCCAGGTCCAGGCCGGCAGCGTGAAGGATATCTATCGCTACCTGCCCTCGGTTCAGGGCGATGGCGTTCGTCCGCAGACCCGCGGCATGCAGGGCAGCGTGGTGCAGAACAGCACCATCGACGGACTGAACGTAGTCTCCACCACCGAGTACCCGGCCGAGCAGTTTCAGCGCGTTGAGGTCCTGAGCGGGATGGCCGGCGCGCTGTACGGCCCGGCAAATCCGGCGGGCATGTTTAACCTCGTCTCTAAGCGCGCCACCGACGTGCCGCTGCGGCGTGTCACGGTGGGCGGCGGAACCGGCTCCGGCCCCAACGCCGCGCTGGATCTCAGCGGCCCGCTGGACGCCGGTGACCGGGTAAAATATCGCCTGAACCTGATGAGCCAGGACGGCAACGGCTACACCCACGGCAGCCGTCAACGCAACCAGTACGCGGGTCTGGCGCTCGATTTTCAGCTCACCGACCAGACGGTTCTGGAGAGCAATTTTAGCTACTATCACTTTTATCAAAAGGGACTGCCCGGCTCCTTTGCTTTAGCCAAAGGCACCCGTTTCCCGTCGCCGCTTGATCCGACCAAAAGCAAGTACGGCCAGTATTACGCCGGCAACGACGACGCCACGACCACCGGCAGCCTGCATATCAAACACGACTTTGACGGCAACTGGCTGCTGGACGTTGGCGTCCTGCGCCAGATTGCGGATCGCGAATCCACCACCGTCACCAACACCTTAACCGATAATAACGGCAGCTATACCACCACCACCGCAAACTCCGCCGCCAGCCGCTTTACCATCAATAGCTATCTCGCCAACCTGACCGGCAGCGTTGACACCGGCTGGCTGCAGCATGACCTGGCGATGGGGGTACGCGGCTTCGTGTGGAAGAACTACAACCCCCGCGATGGCGGGACGCAAAAGCTCGGCAGCTCGACCCTCGACGACAGCCCTGACTACGAGCGCCCGGATTACCCGGACTTCACCGATCGCTATCATTCAGCGACCACCACCCAGCACGTCTTTCTGCTCAACGATACCCTGACCTTCAGCCCGCAGTGGAGCCTGCTGCTCTCCGGCAGCGAAAGCCTGTTTAGCGTCGACAACTACGGCAAGAGCAGCCAGCGCAGCAGCAGCCACGATGACCGCGGTACCAGCGGATCCGCCAGCCTGATGTATAAGCCGGTCGATAATCTGACGCTCTACACCACCTGGGCCAACAGCATGCAGCAGGGCGACACCGCCCCGGCCGGCGCCAATAACGCCGGCGAGGTTCTCAATCCCTACCGCAGCCGCCAGCTTGAAGCCGGGGCCAAGTACGCGGTGCATAACGATCTGCTGCTCACCTCGGCGCTGTTCCAGGCCGAGCGCCCGTTTGCCTACACCAACGACAGCGGTGATTTCGCCGAAGACGGAACGCAGAAAAACCGCGGGCTGGAGCTGATGGCCGATGGCCGCATCACGCCCGCTCTGCGCGTGTTCGGCGGCGGCACCTGGCTCGACCCGCGCCTGCACAATACCGCCAGCGCTGACGGCAAACAGGTGGTCGGCCTGCCTCGCTTCACCGCCAATATGCTGGTGATTTACAGCATCGATGCGCTTCCGGGGCTGGACATGAACAGCAACGTTCGCTACGTCGGCCGCCGGGCCACCGATAGCGCCAACGACGGCTGGGTCGGCAGCTATACCACCGTGGATGTCGGCAGTAATTACCGCACCCGGCTGTTCGGCACCGACACCACCTTCCGGTTAGCAGTCACTAACGTGACCAACCGCCGCTACTGGACCAATATCGTTCCGGGCGCCCTTACCGGCTACACCGGCGCCGGCTACGCCAGCGCGCAGATCGGCGCGCCGCGCGAAGCGACGGCCTCGGTACAGTTTGATTTCTAAGGATCATCATGAAAAAAATCGCTGCCGCCGTACTCTGCGCCTGGCTCGCGTTTCCGGCTCTCGCCAGCCGCCAGTTGACGGACGACGCCGGGCGTAGCGTCACGCTGCCGGATCGCGTTGATCGTATCGCCGAGGGGTGGTTTGCCCACCACTCGCTGCTGATGACCCTCGGCGCGGGCGATACCATCGTTGCGACGGTAAATCGACCGGACAGCCGCCCGTGGATGTTTCACCTCACTCCCCGCCTCAACCAGGCGCTTATCAGCCGCGGCCCGCACTTCACCAGCGAGGCGCTGCTGGCGCGCGGGGCCGAGGTGGTGTTTGTCGCCCGGGGCAACGGCGATGCCGAAGCGTACCGCCAGGCCGGTCTGCCGGTCATGGAGATGAGCTTTACCGATTACCCGTCGCTGGCGCGTTCCGTCACCACCACCGCCGAGGTGCTCGGGACGCGGCAGGCGCTGGCCA
This sequence comes from Klebsiella sp. BIGb0132, assembly GCF_024810075.1. NCBI lineage: Bacteria > Pseudomonadati > Pseudomonadota > Gammaproteobacteria > Enterobacterales > Enterobacteriaceae > Klebsiella > Klebsiella sp. BIGb0132. Next base: position 760,875 of record NZ_JANUDW010000002.1, read on the forward strand.
GAGCCGAGGCCTACAACCGCTATTTACAGCAGGCTATCACGCGTATCGGCCAGCGCACCGCCGCACTGAGCGACGCCGAACGCCCGCGCGTGCTGCATATCCAGTCGCTGAAGCCGCTAAAGGTCGACGGCGGTCATACGCTGATCGACACCTGGATCCGCCTGGCCGGCGGGCAGAACGCGGCCGTCGGGATCGAAGGCAATATGCAGGAGATTTCGCCGGAAAAGGTGCTGGCCTGGCAGCCGGATGTGATTATCCTTGGCGCAGGATGCGGTGATTTAGCCCACTCCGCCTATCGTGACCTCTTCTCCACCCTGCGGGCGGTCAAGAATCACCGGGTGCTGCAAAACCCGGCGGGGGTTTTCCCCTGGGATCGCTACGGGACCGAAAGCGCGCTGCAAATTCAGTGGGCGGCAAAGCAGCTCCAGCCCCAGCGCTTCGCCGATATTGATATGCTCGCGGTCACCCGCGACTTTTATCAGCGCTTTTTTGACTATCCGCTGAGCGAAGCTGAGGCCCGCAGAATACTGCAGGCGCGCCCTCCGCAGCGAGAGGACGCAAAATAGGCCACAGCGCCCGGGGAAAGAAAGGTACGGCATTGACAAATGCGTGACCTCAGCGTGCGCCTGGGCTCATTTTCAGCGCTACTATTTGCGCGTGTACCGAACCTGACGTGAGAGGGAATTCTTTATGAGCGTGCCGCAAACAAAATCTGAATTACTCAGCGCTATCGATAAAAACTTCGACAAATTAATCGGCTACCTGCATGCCATACCGGCAGAACTTACCGCAGAGCGCACAATGGATGGGCACGCCAAAGGCAGCCAGATGAGCGTTCATGACCTTGTTTCGTACCTGCTGGGCTGGAATGCGCTGGTCGTAAAATGGATCGTTTCTGATGCTAAAGGGCTCGCCGTCGATTTTCCGGAGACCGGCTATAAATGGAATCAGCTTGGCCTTCTGGCGCAAAAATTTTACTCAGACTACAGGGGCTTAAGCTACGACTCGCTAATCGCTGAGCTGCAGACGGTAAAAAATGAGATAGTCCAGCTGATTGATGAGCGCAGCGATGACATGTTGTACGCTAAACCCTGGTACACAAAATGGACGATGGGGCGAATGATCTCATTTAACACGTCGTCACCTTATGCGAATGCCTGCGGACGCTTAAGAAAGTGGGCGAAAGAGAATGATATCCGCTTAAAGTAAACGCCTGGGCGCAATGAGTACGGAGGAGTCATCCCCCGTCCGTCGCCGGCCAGGCCAACGCCGTCGTAGATCTTACTCTAAAGCGCGCCCCGTCCGCCGCCGGCGGCGGTTACGCCGGGGCGTCATCGATAGTGACATTGATAACGACATCGATAACGACATTGATACGCTTCGCGACGCTAATCCCCTCTCTCATCTTCGCCACTCGAACCTGCTCCTGCGGCGCGTTAGTCATTTCATTCAAATCCACGGCGCTCGTTCGCGAAAAACCAGCGTATTCCACAACTCCTGAGAAAATTAACCAGATATCCATCTGAAGAATGGATATAGAGCGGGCGATTAAAAATTTAATACTATTAACAATCAATTAACATTAGCAGGCAAACATTTTATCTGAGGAAAATAATAATATGTCTACCACCCACGTTCTGGGGGATGCGCCCTTTGCCCCCGCAGGACAGCCCCACTCCAGCCTGACCAGCCGCATCGATGCCCTGCCTGCCTCCTTCGGCCTGTGGTCATTTATCACCCTGCTGGCGCTCGGTGGTTTCTTCGAGCTGTACGATCTTTTTCAGACCGGGTACATCAGCACCGGCCTGCTGGCGGAGAATATCTTTCACGTCGGCGAGCAGGGCATTTTCGGCATATCGGATCAGGCCGCCTTCGCCTCGGCGACCTTTTTCGGCCTGTTTATCGGTGCCAGCCTCCTCGCGCCGCTGGCGGATAAGCTCGGCCGCCGCCTGACCTTTATGTTTGCGCTCGCCTGGTACGGCGTATTCTCGCTGCTGATGGCCTTTCAGAGCAGCGCGGAGGGGGTTATTTTCTTCCGTTTCCTCGTCGGCATTGGCCTCGGAATTGAGCTGGTCACCATCGACACCTACTTAAGCGAATGGGTGCCCACCCACCTGCGCAACAAAGCTTTCGCCTTTGCCTTTTTCATTCAGTTTCTCTCGGTGCCCGCCGTGGCGCTGATGTCATGGATGCTGGTGCCGATCACCCTGTTCGGCCTGAGCGGCTGGCGCTGGGTCATTATCTTCGGCGCGCTCTGCTCGCTGGTTATCTGGGTCATTCGCAAGAAGCTGCCGGAATCGGCCCGCTGGCTGGAAGTCAAAGGCCGCAACGACGACGCCCATGCGGTGATGTGTGAGATGGAGCAGCGCTGCGGTATTGCCCCCTCGCCGCAGCACCGGATCCAGGCCGGGACAACGAAAACGCAGACCGGTACCTTTAAGGAGATTTGGGCGCCGGAGTATCGCAAACGCACCATCATGCTGATGGTCATGAACTTCTTCCAGGCGATCGGCTTTTTTGGCTTCGGCAACTGGCTGCCGGCGCTGCTGTCAGGCCAGGGCGCGAGCATAACCCACAGCCTGCTGTACGCCTTTTTCATTACTCTCGCCTATCCGATTGGCTGCCTGTTCTGCACCCGCTTTGTTCACCGCTTCGAGAACAAATGGCAGATCGTCCTCTCCGCGCTGATGACGGTGGTGTTCGGCACCCTTTTCGCCCTGCAAAATAGTCCGGTAATGCTGGTTATCTGCGGCTTTATGATCACCTGGTCCAACGCCTGGCTGACCATCAGCTATCACGCCTATCAGGCCGAGGTGTTCCCGACCCACATTCGTGCCCGGGCGGTCGGCTTCTGCTACTCGTTCAGCCGCCTCTCGACGGCCATCACCAGCATTCTGATCGGCATCATTCTGCAGTACGCCGGTGCGCCGGGGGTGATTAGCTTTATCGTGGCCAGCATGCTGATGGTGATGCTCTCGGTCGGTATTTTTGGGCCTAAAACCCGCGGTATCAGCCTCGAAAAAATCTAGCCACACGCCTTGCCGCCGGATCACTTCCGGCGGCAACGGCGAAGCCTGTGTCGGGGTTTGAGGGCCAATGGAACGAAAACGTACGTTAAGGAGATAATTCATTATTTAAAATGCAGGTCCCGCAATACCGCAGGAAGAAAACGCTTAACCCGGCCGTACTGCTCCACCATTTCGTCATGGAAGTTATTGTCCTGAGGGCGGGCAAGTTCATTAACCTTGCTGACGGATTCTGCCAGCCTGCTTTTCGGTACGCAGCTAAAGATGGTCTCCCTCAGTTCAGCATCGTCAGCCTGCTCATCCAGCAACAATGAACATGCTCGCGCCAGCAGTAGCGCAGCACGGTCAAGATCTTTAAGCGTCCTGAGCCGCTTTTTCTGCCCCGTTTTCTTCGCCTCGCGGGTGATGTCCAGTATCAGCATATCGAGCACATCAACGGCCTCATCCAGCGCTGTTATTTCCTGAGCTTTAACAAATGCTGTGAGTACGGCCAGTTTTCTTTGCTCTGGCATGCGTGCGATATATTTTACCGATGCCATACCTGCGTAACGCGCCAGATTACGTAGCTGTATAGCGGGCAGGCCGGTAAAATTCAGCCGGGAAAACTCAAGGTTTCGCAGCCGGACATACCGCTTCAGCGCTTCTGTAAATGCCGGGCCGCTGACGGTGACTGGTCCCTTTTTCAGTTGTTCCAGCGGTGAAATTCTCTGCCCCTCAGGAATGTCCAGCAGTTCCGTCACGCGGGCGGTCTGCCAGCTGTCCGGCAACGCGGCCAGTTTCTTCCACAGCCGCTGATTTGCCCGTTCGCGTATTTCACTGACGAGACGAACAAGTGTGGTTGCTCCGGGCAGCAGGACCTTACTCTGAAGCAGCCACGCGGTGGCAAAATCAAACATCAGGCCGGGTCGCTCATTACTGAGCCATGCCCGGGTGTACAGCAGGCGCTTCAGGCGGAAAGACCAGGGAAAATCGCCAAATTCATGGTAACCGTAATATTCCTTAATCAGCGCAGTATGCTCTCTGAGTGTGGTATCCCGTTCAGCGTAACGGGAAAGGACTTCCGGACGGCGGATATTAAGCTGCACCGCAACAAATTGCTGAACACCCGGCAGAACCCGGGTTAAATCTGTCAGAAAGGTGCCCAGAAAACGGGCGCTGGTAAGCTGAAGCGCTATTCCCAGCCGGTTATGCCTTCCCCGCCGCTGGTTAATGAAAGCAAGATCCCGTTCATCAAGATGAAAATAGCGCGCCAGCTGCACGTCATTGGGTCCCGCAACGTAGCGACCATAATTCAGTTCCTGCTCGGTGGTCAGAAAATCGACGGGCATACCAGCCTCCCTGCCTGATGGTTATAAATTAACAACTTTGCAACCGTCCGAAATGTTATAAATTCTCGGACACGCAAAATCAGCGCCATATGTATGTCCATTAAATCGTTTTTTTGTTATAACAGACACGGATTGTCCGATATTTGATTTAGGATACATTTTTATGCGACTTTTTGGTTACGCTCGGGTCTCAACCAGTCAGCAGTCTCTCGATATTCAGGTCCGGACGCTCAAAGACGCTGGCGTGAAAGCAAACCGTATCTATACCGATAAGCCATCGGGTAGTTCTGTTGATCGGGAAGGGCTGGATTTGTTGCGAATGAAGGTGGAGGAAGGGGATGTCATTCTGGTGAAGAAACTCGACCGTCTTGGCCGCGACACAGCCGATATGATCCAGCTGATAAAGGCATTTGACGCTCAGGGCGTGGCAGTCCGGTTCATTGATGACGGGATCAGCACCGACGGTGAAATGGGGCAGATGGTTGTCACCATCCTGTCAGCCGTCGCTGAGGCCGAACGACGCAGAATACTGGAGCGTACCAACGAAGGCCGGCAGGAGGCGAAGCTCAAAGGCATCAGGTTTGGCCGTAGGCGCACTATCGACCGTAACGCAGTGCTTGCGCTTCGTCAGGAAGGTAATGGTGCTACAGCTATAGCCAGGGAGCTAAGCATCGCCCGCTCTACGGTATATAAAATACTGGAAGACGATAATCTCACACAGTAGAACCTGTTTTTTTAAAGTTAAGATAATGATAAAAATCACTTTTTATACGTCAGGTGGCACTTTTCGGGGAAACGTGCACGGAACCCCTTTTACGAGCTGCCTCGATAGTTCCCGAGCGAAGGCCGGTAATCTCGACGAGCTTTTCTTATGTTACCCAGTCGTTGAGCACGATTAAGGCATGGGTGTCTCCAGGCAAAAAGAAGCCCGGCGCGTGGCCGGGCAAAAGGGATAACGGAGCAGTGCTTTCGCACCCAATAGCCCGCTCATAACTGGCTATCAGTTGCGTCAAAGTAATAATCCCGATAAGTAGTTAAAACTCTAAAGACTTTCTCGGTCCTATTCGCTGTCGCCATTCCATATTTTTTGGTATCAGTAGTCTGGAACTGGTAGCCACTTCCAGACTCTCACCCTTTACGCGGAGACCATGCTCAGTCTGGAATTGAAAGCGTTTTGTGATGTCTAGCGCTCTTTATAAAAATCCTGTTCATGCTTCCATCAATTAATCTGGCTACCAGTAAAGTGGGTATGATAATATTGTGGGAAAGGATAATTGATTTTGTGATAATAGGAGAATGGTAATGAACAAATACCTTGCTGACTTTTTTTTATGTATATGTTTCTACATACTTGTGTTTGTTATAGTTCTTGTAAGCTCAAACCTTAATTTAATGGAAAGTCTAATATTGATTGCATATTTCACATTAAGCAGTTTGTTTTTCCCTTTTGTTGCGAATTTTTTCCGTGGGATTAAAAAGAGAGAGATTCCTCTCCAGTATTGGAATAACGGTGTTTTCACATTGTGCTTAGTTTTGTCATTACCTTTGGGGCTTTTTTTGATGTTATACAAAATGAGCAAGAGATAAGTAATCTCTTGCTCTGCGTATTAAAGGCTAAGGATGAATTTATTTAAATCCTCAAGCGCTTTGTCTGTAATCAAAGCAGCTGTTATAGCGAGGATTGCCGAAAAACCTATAATTCCGATTGGAGTTGTTGCTATGACGGCATATGCAGTAACAACTAATAAAGATGCAAGTTTTGTTGCTGAAATTTTTTCACCAGAAATGATCGCATCGTTCCAGTTGCCTGTTCGAAAACCTTTTACGACCCCATTCACAAAAGCTCCCCAAGCTATTGCTTCGCCAACTACACCGAACATCTTACTAAATTTCTGTAACTGTGCAGCCATCGTGGCTTTGTCTAATGACTCTAGGGCTTTTGCAATTGCGTTTCGGTCAGCCACGCTGAATTTTTTGTTAAGGTTACCTTTATATTTATCATATGCAGCTATCGCTTCTGATGCATTTCGTAATTTTTTACCTTTTGCCAATGCCTCTAGCGCTTTAGACTCCTTTGTTAATTTATCCCCAAATTTTTCTGTTAATGCTTTATAAAAATCGGAAGCTATGCTGATAGCATTAGTTGGAAAAGAACTGAACAAATCCTGTGCGCTTTGTGAAGCTTTTTGCTTTCTCTCAGGATCTGTCTTAGCAAAATCAAGCTCCGGGAACATTTCTCCTGGTTTCTTTTTATTTGTTTTTGCCACCGCTACCTTGAGATTTTCAGCTTTCGTGTAGGGACGATCAGCTATTTTAGTAGTTGAGATTACTGTTCCTTGCTCGTTTAATTTCACCGCGTATCTAAAGCCTTCAACATAAACATCAAAAGTTCTAATATTAGGGGGCAATGTTTTCCAAGATGTTTCAGCTTCTTTTTTTGCCTTGGCCTGTCGTTCTGGTTCTCCTTTAGAAAAATCAAGTTCTGGATATAAATCACCGGGTTTTTTATTCTGTGATTTTGCGACTGCAACTTTCAAATTTTCAGCTTTTGTATATGGGCGGGGTGCTGTTTGTGTAGCTGAAGTAGCTTTACCGAATTGATCTAATTTCACTTTATATTTGAATTGATCAACTGTCGTATCGAATTCATCCGGTAATTTGCTCCAATCCCCTGGTTTGATACTCCATCCTCCTGGAGCAACAGAATCGTTTGAACTTGTTGATCCGCTGCTATTGCTTCCTTTGCCCGCAGAGGTTAATACACCTGAAAATCCGCCCACGGTGTTAGAAGTTCGACTGCCAGTTTCAGAAGAAACAGTGTTATTCTGTCCCTGTATATTCGCTGTATAACCCCCAGATCCGTCACTTTTAATATTCGAGACTTGCGATGCTGTAATTTGTGTTCCACCGTAACTATTGAATTGAGAAGCAATATCGGCAGGTGAAGGTGCTCGCATACCTCCACTACTGCCTCCAATACTACCGGAGCTGTCTCCACCGCTGTGAACACCATCTGACCAACTTCCACCGAAACCAGTCCAAGCCATATATATATCCCTTATAAGTTTACGGTTAAATCATTTAAAAACTATAGCAAGTGTATTTTTTAGTCAAGCCTGTTTATTTCTCTCCTTTAGCAGATAGAGCATGTTTATTTCTAAAATGTGATGATGGTTATATATGCCATTCTAGCGAGATATTATTTCGTTGATGTGCTTTAATTTTAAATTAAAGACCGTACAAATGTGTTACTGTCGAGTTTATATCTAACCACATTGCGATTGGCGTAGCTGCCGGACCAACTAAGATAACTTCCGCCACATCATTTCCTGAGAGCACTCAAGCAGTGATAGTCTGCTCTCCTACTGGCCTGGAACAGCAGAACGGATGACAGGCGGATCCAGTTCAACAAGGTCCGGCATCCACCGGCACAGATGCTGTTCTGCTGGGATTCTATCATCGATAAAAAGACCTACGAGACGCGTATCAACTTTTCATCGGCCCTTCGGGAAAAATGTCGGTTCCAACCGGCAGGGACAGAAGAGGTAATACGGCCTAGTATAAAACATTACTGTTTGGACTGGCGCCAGAGGGTAAAGTCCGTATCTGGCTTCAAAACAGCGCGGGAGGCGACAACCTGCCGGTTGAGCCGGTAAAAATTACCACGCTGTCCGGGAATAAACTGGATGCCTGTAAAGGGATTACGCAGAGTGACTTTTCTTATGGGTATGATCCGGACATAAAGGATTTTATCAAAGGAAAAAAATATCCGTACGGCAGCGGGTAGGTGTTGGTAGCGGTAAAAAAGCTCCACCTAGGATCCTTTTTTAGGATTGCATAATCAGGATCCAATAGCGTAAATTTTCATTTCGCTAAGTTCTGGCAATTTAAAAATCAATATTAACAATAAATTAGCTTCTTAGCGTACGTTTTCGTTCCATTGGCCCTCAAACCCCGTGTCTTGATTTATAAAAAATCCTCCGCCACCAATATAATAAAAACCATACATTCACTGACCTAATAAATATGAATGGCAGAACGGATAATTAACGCTATTCATTGATCGCTATTTTTTCACGTGCTATAGATGTCCAATGAAATTATTTATGGCTCAAGCCCGATGCTTAAAAAATCAAGACTCATTATACGATTACTTATTACGCTATTAATAGCTTGCTCGGCTGCGTCAGTCAGCGCGAATATTGAATTACCTGATGCTGTAAAAACGATCGCCAGCGCGCAGTATTTTTCCACCGGTTATAACGGCTTTATCGCGCATAAAAGCGCCGGGGAACAGGCGCTAAGAACGGTTGCCTCGTCTCCGGACGCTACGGGGAAGCTGCTCGATATCGCTCGTTCCCCATCAACAACGCTGGCAGGCAGGCTGTATGCAGCCTGCGGTTTAAACCAGCAAGAATATAACGACATGGATATCATCTTCACGCCGTTCTTTCATTTTACCGTTTCGGTGCTGCGGGGTGATGTACTGACGCAAGAGTCGTTCCAGGATCTTTATGGCAGAATAGTCGCCTACGGCTGTAATTAATTACGCAACGATTTTGCAATGATATTAATTAACGCCCCAGCCTCCCCGGAGCGTTAATTAATACATTATATTCTGCTAAAGAATTAGCCAAATATCGCCTGCGCGTCGGCAAAGCATTTTTCCGCCAGCGACGACACCGGCTCTTGATTACGCATAATCAGCGCCAGCATCGAATCCACTGCCGTTTCGGCTATCGGGATAATCTCCAGGTTGTCGCTCAGCGCCTCCAGACCGTTGTTGAGCGGCATAATGGCGCAGCAGATGCCCGCCTGCACCGCCTGTATGATCTGGAACGTGGAGTCGCTTTCAAAGACGTATTTCGGCGTCAGCCCTTTGCCCTTAAAGCTCATTTCGATCGATTCGCGGTAGTACATCCCTTTGGTGAGAAAGCCGAGCGGCAATGCGGCCAGCGTCTCCCAGTCGGGGATCCCCGCAGCGAACTGAAAGTGTCGCCTATCGTGCAGCAGCCCCATCCGGGTCGCCGGGAGCCACTGCACGTTGAAAAGCTGACTATCGACGTGGTGCAGATAGCAGATCCCGAGGTCGAGCTGGTTACGGCTCACGCCATCGATAATCTGCTCCGAGGTCAGCGACAGCAGGCTAAACTGCAGCTCGGGATACTTCTCGCTCAGGGGCTTAATCAGCTGCATCGGGTTGAGGCTGGCCAGCGGCACCATGCCGACCCGCAGCTGGCCAACCATCTGCCCGCGGCAAATGGCCGCCTCCGCCTCCAGCCCGTCGTGGGCGGCGAGCAGCGCCCGCGCCCACGCCAGAATGCGTTCCCCTTCGGGAGTAAAGCCCTCGAAGCGCTGCCCGCGCTGGATCAGCACGAGACTCAGCTCCTCTTCCAGGCTGCGAATGCGCATCGAGAGCGTCGGCTGGGTGATATGACAGGCCGCCGCCGCCTGGCCAAAATGGCGGGTCCGGTCGAGGGCGATCAGGTACTTGAGCTGTTTAATATCCATGATTGATCCACTTATTTGCGCCCGCGCGTAATGGTGCGCCGGCGCGATACAGAGCGCTAGTGTAGCCCAAATATGTTAGCTAAATGTTATTTTAAGGCCGAAAAATGCCCGCCGCCGGCGCCGCCAAACGCCCCGCGCGCTTGATTTCAGGGCTGAGGCTGCCAAACTGGGTACAGGGCTATCGGTAAACGGAGGGGGTAAGGTGAAGCGCTATGTACATCAGGTTGAGCAGCACAAAGTTCCGGTCGCCGGGCTCGAAGCGCTGTCGCTATTGACCGAGCACAGCTTCTCCCGCCACTCTCACGACCGGTTTGGCATCGGCGTGTTTACCCACGGCGCCCAGCGTTCGTGGAGCCATATCGGCAAAGTTGACGCCGCTGCCGGCAACGTCATTATGGTCAACCCCGGCGAAATTCACGACGGCGCGCCGCTGCACGGCCCTCGCGGCTGGCAGATGCTGTATATCGATCCCCATTTAGTTGAGCAGGCGCTCCCCGAGGGCGCAAAGGCGGAGGATATTATCCTGCGCCCGGTGGTTGAGGATCCTCGGCTGAACGGGCTGATGGCGCGCATGTTCAGCGAAATCCGCGCCGCGTCCCCCGACGGCGGCGCCGTAGAGGAAGCCTTTCTTCTCTGCCTGATGCAGATCTCCCGCCGCCACCTGCTGGTGAAGCCGCCGGGAGAGCCCGGCTCGCCGGGCATCGCTCTGGCAAAAGAGTATCTCGACGATGCGCCGGAAAATAAGATAACCCTCGAGCATCTCGCCGCGCTTTGCGGTATCAGCCGTTTCCAGCTGATACGCGGCTTCGCCCGCGCAACCGGGATCACCCCGCACGCCTATCTGATCCAGTCCCGCGTGCGGCTGGCCCGCAGGCTGCTGGCGGAGGGGAACGGCCTGGCCGAAGCGGCGCTGATGGCGGGCTTCGCCGATCAGAGCCACTTCACCCGCGCCTTCCTGAAGCAGTCCGGGATGACGCCGGGATACTACCTCACCGCAATCGGCTAGCCTGCCTGCAATTTTGTTCAATACGCGCCGGCTTCGCTGCGAAATACTCAGGCTCTTTCCCCTCAAACGAAGAGCATGCTATGTCGCTTATCACGCCTGAATTTCTTATTACCTCCCTGATCGTTGTCGTCGCCCCCGGCACCGGGGCGCTCTACACCATTGCTACCGGACTCTCCGCCGGCAGCAGAATGAGCTACGCCGCCGCACTGGGCTGCACGCTGGGGATTATTCCTCATATGCTGGCGGCGGTAACCGGACTGGCGGCCATTCTCCACGGCAGCCCGCTGGCGTTTGAGGGCGTGCGCTATCTCGGCGTCGCCTGGCTGCTGTATCTGGCGTGGATAACCCTCAGGCAGCGCGGCTCGCTGCGCCTCGACGCGGCAGACACCGCGCGGAGCGCGGGTAAAATCGTCACCCACGCGGTATTGATAAACCTGCTTAATCCCAAGCTTCCGCTCTTTTTTCTGGCGTTTTTACCGCAGTTTATACGCAGCGATTCCCCCTCGCCGACGGAAGATATGCTGCTGCTGAGCGCCATTTTCATGCTGATGACCCTGCTGGTGTTTATGCTCTATGGCGCCTTTTCCGCCGCCATGCGCCGCCACGTCCTCACCCGCCCGGCGATCCTTCGGGGTTTGAACCTGACCTTTGCCGTCGGTTTTGTGGCGCTAGGCATCAGGCTTATTCTGACGCCGCGCTGATGCGGGGCCTCGCCGCCGGCGGCTACCGACGACGAGGTGCAGGAGGCGTTAGCGTAGGCCCGCGACGGGGAGGATCTCTTTCGAGCGCAGGGTCAGGCGAATCGGTACTGATTTGTAGGACGGCGTCCCGCTCTCCTGATCAAGATAGTTGAGCGGAACCAGAACGTTAGCCTCCGGGTAATAGGCGCCCACGGTGCCCGGCGCGATGCTGTAGGCCACCAGCGTAATGTCCTCAAGACGCTGGTGGCTGTCCGGCAGCGCGGTACTGATATCTACCCGGTCGCCGTGCTCCAGCCCCATATTTGCCATGTCCTGCTCGTTCATAAACAGCACGTCGCGGCGGCCAAAGACACCGCGATAGCGGTCATCGAGCGCATAAATCGTGGTGTTGTACTGGTCGTGGCTGCGCAGCGTCACCAGGCGCATCACGTCCTCGCCGTCCACCTGCACGTTTTCATGAACGCCGTGGAAAACCGAGAACATCGCTTTGCCCGTTGGCGTCGGCCAGACTCGCTCGGTGGGCGGCAGCGGCATGCGGAAGCCGCCCGGATGACGAATGCGCTGGTTGTAGTTTTCAAAGCCGGGAACGGTGCGTTCAATCAGCTCGCGGATGCGATCGTAGTTTGCCACCAGCGCCAGCCAGTCAACTTTGGTGTTCGCCAGCGTCGCCATCGCCATCCCGGCCACAATCGCCGGCTCGGAGCGCAGCTGCGGTGAGGCCGGCTTCAGCTTACCCGACGAGGCGTGGACCATCGACATCGAATCCTCAACGGTAATCGACTGGCGGCCGCTTTGCTGGAGGTCGAGCTCGGTTCGTCCCAGACAGGGCAGAATATAGGTCTCTTTAGCCACCAGCAGATGCGAGCGATTGAGCTTGGTGCCAACGTGTACGCTCAGCTCCAGCCCCTGCATCGCCGGGAAGGCCTGCTGACGATCGGGCATGGCGACGGCAAAGTTGCCGCCGAGGCACAGCAGCGCCTTCGATTTGCCCGCAATCATCGCCTCCAGCGCCTTCACCGCATCGTGGCCATGCGTCTGCGGCGGAACAAAGCCGAACTCACGCTGCAGGCTGGCGAGGAAGCTGGCGCTCGGCTTTTCGGTGATCCCAACGGTGCGGTTGCCCTGCACGTTGGAGTGCCCGCGCAGCGGACAGATCCCGGCGCCCGGTTTGCCAATATTGCCGCGCATCAGCAGCAGGTCGGCGATCAGGCGCACGTTTGAGGTGCCCTTGTTATGCTGGGTGATCCCCATGCCGTAGGTGACGATGGTGGCGTTGGATTTAGCATAGGCCTCGGCGACGCGCTGCAGGTCGTCGCGGGTCAGGCCCGATTCGCGCTCGATGTCGTGCCAGCGGGTCAGGCGCAAATCATCGGCAAAGGCGGGAAAGTTCTGCGTATGTTCGGCAATAAAAGCGCTGTCGAGGACATTATCCAGATCGTCATCCATCTGCAGCAGCGCCTTGGCAATGCCCTTCAGCGCCGCGGCGTCGCCGCCGGCCTTGACCTGGAAATAGGTCGAGGCGATGTTGGTTGAGCTGTAGGTCGCCATTTCGATCACGTTCTGCGGGTCGGCAAAACGCTCCAGCGCCCGCTCTTTTAGCGGATTGAGGACAATTATCGGCACCCCGCGCCGCGACAGCTCGTGCAGGGTACCCATCATCCGCGGGTGGTTGGTTCCCGGGTTGTGGCCGATGGAAATAACCAGCTCGGTTTGCTCAAAATCATCCAGCGAAACCGTCCCTTTGCCAATGCCAATCGACTGCGGCAGCCCGACGCTGGTTGCCTCGTGGCACATATTGGAGCAGTCAGGGAAGTTGTTGGTGCCGAGCTCACGGGCGTAAAGCTGGAACAGCCAGGCGGCTTCGTTGGAGGCGCGGCCGGAGGTGTAAAACTCGACCTCATCCGGCTGCATGCCGCTGACAATCTCGCCGATTCGCGCAAAGGCGCGCTCCCAGGAGACCGGGCGCAGGGTGTCGCTGGCGCGATCGTAGACCAGCGGATCGGTTAAGCGACCGTAGCCCTCGAGCTCAAAATCGCTTTTCGCCAGCAGGGAGCTGACCGTATTGGCCGCCAGAAACTCGGCGGTGACGCGCTTGCTGGTCGCTTCCCAGGTCACCGCCTTGGCGCCATTCTCGCAAAACTGGAAGGTCGACTTGTGCTCTTTGTCCGGCCATGCGCAGCCCGGGCAGTCGAAACCGTCCGGCTGGTTGGTGCGCAGCAGCGTCGCCGGGGCATCGAGGGCATCCATCTGGGTGCGAACGGCGATGGCGGTGGCTTTCAGCGCGCCCCAGCCGCCGGCCGGGCCGTCATAGGGATGAACCCCCGGCACTGCGCGTCTTTTCTTGTTCATGCTAGCTCCTGAATGCACCGTCGATAAGCAGGTAAATGCGTGCGTCAGACCGCCTTATCAGAGCGATCGGCACTGTTTTTGGCCGCTCGCCGGTGCGGGGCGAATATCCGCCGCCGGCGAGGGTTTTGTTAACGAAAGAATAACAATCGAGGCCGAAGCTGTATAATCAATGTTATCTATCACGCATTAGATTTAACTTATTTAACATTAGCAGCGCGGCGGGGATCAGGTCAGGTTGTAGTACCTGTCGGGCTGAACTTTTTCCGGCAGCGGATGCTGTCCGGTCATGTCCAGCAGATTGCGCTCGATGGTATTGCACATTGCGTTGAGCGGCAGATCGTTGGCGGCAATGCCGAACGGATCCTCCAGCTCTTCCGCCAGCGAATCCCATGACAAAAAGGTGTAGGAGATAAAGACCGAGACAAACGGCGTCATGTAGTGCAAATCGCCGACCAGCGCAAACGGCAGCAGCGTGCAGAACAGGTAGACGGTGCGTTGTAAAATCAGGGTGTAGGCAAATGGCACCGGCGTGGTCGCTAAACGTTCGCAGCCGCCCAGCACGTGCGCCAGCTCGTCCAGCTTATTGTCCATCAGCCCGTAGGTGATGTCGCTGACCTTCCCCGCTTCGCGCAGCTGGCCTAGCTCATGCCCCACCAGCAGCAGGATGCGGTTAGTCGGCATCGAGCTGGCGATAATTTCCGCCACCGCATCGCGCGGCAGCAGGCGGTAAAGATCGGCGCTGGGATCGGTTTTTCGCAGCTGATGCTTCAGGCTCCAGCTAAAGGCAATCAGGTAGCTGGCTATTTTTTTATGCGTTTCTGCGGCGGCCGGCAGAATATTTTTCAGCTGGCGCATCAGCGTGCGCTCGGCAATTAATACCGTTCCCCACAGATTGCGCGCCTCAACGAAGCGGTTATAGCTGGCGCTGTTGCGAAAGCCGAGAAAGATCGCGATGGCGATACCCAGCAGGCTAAACGGCGCAACGGTTAAATGGATCCCCAGCTGTTCATACCACTGATAGCTAATAATCGCGATAATCGACATCAGCACGTTGAGCAGCAGGCGAAAGACTATTTTTGACAGCACCGAACCGTGCCAGTCAAACAGACGAAGGAACCAGTGTTGTTCTGGTCGGATAATCATTGTACTACTTCCTGATGAGCGCCATTGCGCATGGCTTAATATTATCTATTACGCCATTGGCTTATTTTATTGAGCACTAACACGACAATGCGTTAATTGCGTTAATTATTGACCACTAATAAGAGAGGGATTAATGGCCCGTTAATTATGGTCTCTTTTTATTTATCCGGCAATACGCGGATCCCGACGGTAATAAAACGCCGGATCGGTTACCCCCTCTTTTATCAGGGCTAACCGGGCGGCAGGGTTACAGCACGCCGCCGTTCATCCGCCGCATCGCACAGTGCCAGGCACCGTTACGCACCGAGGCGCGCAGCACGCGGGCAATGCCGTGCACCGCCAGGCGGGTGGCCTGCCGCTGCAGGGGATTCATCCTGAGGGAGAGCATCTCCTGCGCCCAGGGCGGCAGCAGATCGACCCCCGCGCGCATCATCAGCTGGCCCACGGGCTGGCTCAGCCGCCCGGGCAGGCGGGTAGCAAACAGCACCTGGGCGACCTCCAACGTGCGTTCGTCGCAGCGCAGGCGCGGACGCATATCCTGCAAATACTCCGCTACCTGTCGCGGAGTGAGCGGAATATCCCGCGCGCCGAGGCGGCGGGCAATCTCTCCGGCTTCGGCAAAATACTGCGCCTGGCGTGCCTCGCTCACCACCGTTCGCCGGTAGCGCAAATGCGAGGCCATAAAGCTGCTGCACTCGGCCACGTGTACCCAGGTTAATAGCGCCGGATCGCTGGCTGCGTACGGCGTCCCGTCGCGGTCCTGCCCGCTGACCCGCAGATGAATCCCCCTGATCTTCGCGATCAGCCGCTCGGCGTCATCGGTGGTGCCAAAAGTGGTGGCAGAAATGAACTGGCTGGTGCGCCGCAGGCGGCCAAAGATGTCTTCGCGGAAGTTTGAGTGATCCCAGACGCCGGCCAGCGCCAGCGGGTGGAGCATCTGCAGAAGCAGCGCGCTGATGCCGCCGCAGAGCATTGAGGTAAAGTCGCCGTGCACCGGCCAGATAGCCGAGCGTGGGCCAAACAGCCCGGGCTCGCCGAGCGGGCGTTCAAAATCAATCTCTTTTAGCGCCATGCCGGTTAAACCCAATACCTGCGCTTCAATCATACCGCGTATGCTGGTCATTACTGTGCCTGCTCCTTTTCGTCACAGGCAAAACATACCATTAATTGGCGGCGGACTCATTTGCCGGCAGCGGCTTTTAGGCACAACGCGCGGTGCCCGCAGGCTGCGGGCACGCGGTGGCGTCAAGCCGGGAATAGCACAGGGATGGGCGTTTACGGATTGAGCTTATATTCCAGGCTCACTTCGGCATTGAGCACCTGCGAAACCGGGCAGCCCGCTTTCGCTTTGTGAATGATGCTTTCAAACGCCGCATCGGCAATGCCCGGCAGCACGATCTGGCTCTGGAGCGCCACCTTAGTGATGGCGAAGCCGCCGGCGGATTTATCGAGGGTCACCACGGCCACCGTATCAATCGAGGTTGGCGTATACCCTTCTTCACCCAGCATCAGCGAGAGCGCCATCGAGAAGCAGGCCGCATGGGCCGCGCCGATGAGCTCTTCCGGGTTGGTGCCCTTCACGCCTTCAAAGCGGGTATTGAAGCCATAAGGTTGCTGGTTTAGCGCCCCGCTCTCCGTTGAGACGGTTCCTTTACCGCTTTTCAGATCCCCTTCCCAGTGCGCTTGACCTTTCTTATGAATTGCCATGGATTCGCTCCTTTTTTGACGTTAAAGGAGTAAGTATAGGAGCGGATAGCGGATTCGGCCTGCACCATTTACCCCGGGAGGTGATTTTGCCCCGCTACCCGGCGTCGATATTTTTACTCATATTGATACCGGTGACCCCAAAGCCGCTGGCCTCGTACAGGCGGCGGGCGCGCGCGTTATCCCCGGCGACCCGCAGCTTTATCTGCGCAAAACCCTGCTGCCGAAGATCGTTTTCCAGCGCCGCCATCGCCTGTTTGCCCAGCCCCTTCCCCTGACTGTCGGGGTGAATATAGAAGTCGCAAATAAAGGCGGAGCGCATTTTGGCGTCCGGCTTGTACCACAGGTAGCCAACCTGCCGCTCCGCGTCGCCGACGCGTTCAATCAGGCAGAGTAAAACCTGGCCCGGCGTGCCCGCGCCTTCAGGGAGGCTCTCGGCAATCTCCTGCTGCGCCTGGGCACGGGCGGCCGGAGCGGAAAGGCGGTAGTTATCCGCAATTTCAACGGCGTAATCGGGGATAAAATAGGCGAGCCAGGCCGCATAGTCGGCCTCCTGCATCGGTCTGAATATCATCATTGTTCCATTCCTTTAGTGACGTGTTTAACGGCTGCTAGCCGTTCGCGGGCTGCGCCAGTCGCTGCTGTATATCGTCGAGAAACAGCTGCAGCGCGCTGGGCTGGTAGTCGCGCGAGAGGTAGAGGCCAAAAACGCTCAGCGGCTTCGGCGTCCAGCCCGGCAGTATCGACTTCAGCGCTCCGCTGCTCAGCGCGCGCTGCGCCTCAAGCTCGGGGAGCATCGCGATGCCGCAGCCGGCCACCGCGGCCTCCAGCAGCAGGGAGGAGATCCCGGCGCTTAAATTTCCCGATACCGCCACCGCCGCGCTCTCCCCCTCGGGGGAGATAAACTGCCAGGTCTGGGTGGCGAAGTGGCTGTAATGCAGGCAGTTGTGCTGGCTCAGGTCGTCGGGGGTCTGCGGCTGCCCGTTCAGCTGCAGCCAGCGCGGCGAGGCGCAGAGCACCGACCGGCAGACCCCCAGCCGGCGGGCGATGGCCCCCGGCTCCGGGTTATCGGTGATGCGGATTGCCACGTCGATGCGTTCGCCGATCAGGCTGACCGGATGGTTGTTGATATCCAGCTCAAGACGCAGCTGCGGATAGCGGGCGAGAAAATCCGGCAGCAGCGGCGAAATAAGCTGCATCGCCGTAAAGTGGGCGCAGGCCACCCGCAACGTACCGCTGGGCACCGCCCGCTCGGTTTGCCCGGCAATTTCGTCCGACAGCTGCGTCAGGCTGCGCGTCTTTTGCAGCACCTTCTCCCCGGCGGCGGTGAGCGTTAGCCGGCGCGTAGAGCGGTGGATCAGGCGGCTGCCGGCCCAGTGCTCCATCTGCTCAAGATAGCGGCTGACCATCGGCCGCGACATGCCCAGCGCCCGCGCGGCGGCGCTGAGGCTGCCCAGCTCGCAAATGCGGATATACACCCTGGCGGCGATAATTCTATCCATACGTCGTTTCCATCTGCACGTTTTATGAAACTCAGCATCTCTTTTTTCAGGAATTTTCGCAAATCAGGAAATACGTAAAATAGCGTTATTCACCCGACATTGAGAAAACAATCATGAAACTTTCGACCCTTGCCATCGCCACCGCCCTGTTCAGCAGCGCCGCCTTCGCCGCGCCGCTGCAGCTGCAAACCTACAACCCGCAGGATAAAGGGATTTTCGCCGTCAACTCAACGCTGGCCTCCGGCCCTCACGAAGCGGTGCTGTTTGACGCCCAGTTCAGCGTCAAGGACGGCGAGAAGCTGGTGGAGATGATCCGCAAAAACGGCAAGCCGCTGAGCCGGATTGTGATCACCTCCGGCGATCCGGATTTCTACTTCGGCCTTGAGCCGCTGGTTAAAGCCTTCCCGCAGGCCAAAATTGTCGCGACGCAGGAAGTGGTTAATCACATTAACGCCACTAAAGCCGCGAAGCTGGCCTACTGGGGACCGCAGATGAAAGACGGCGCCCCGCAGCAGGTCTATGCTCCGCAGGTGATTGAAGCCCACACCTTTACCATCGACGGCGAGAAGGTCGAAATCCGCGAGCCGGATAGCTACGCCGCCTTTGTGTGGATCCCGGGTAACAAGGCCATTCTCGGCGGTACCGGTGTCGCATGGGACATGCACGTCTGGACCGCCGATACCCAGACCGCTGAAAGCCGCCTCCAGTGGCGTAAAACCCTCGACGATATGGCCGCGCTACATCCGCAGCAGGTGATTCCGGGGCACTATCTCGGCACGCCGCCGGCAGGCGACCGCGCAATCGTCTTCACCCGCGACTACCTGCAGCAGTTTGAGCAGGCGCTGCAGAACCATAAGGATTCCGCCGGCGTGATCAAAGAGATGAAGCAGCGCTGGCCGAAGCTGGCGGAAGAGAGCTCGCTGGAGCTGAGCGCAAAGGTCAACACCGGCGAGATGAAGTGGTAGCCGCAGACTGTTCCTAATCCGCGCACATGAGGTTGCCATTGGTGAAAATATAGACCACCATAGAGTGCGCGGTTCGGTTAACGGGCCGCCGTTAGGGTTATATTTCGTCCGGTTTCGCCGGGCTTGTCCTTGAAACAGAAGTGGATTAAGGAGTAAGAATGAAATCGAACCATCAGGCACGTCATCTTCTCGGTCTGAACTATAAGCTGTCCCAGCAGAAAAAAGTGGTGCTGGACGGCGATGTGGAAACCACCATCAACCACGCTCATGCCACCGGCCGCAAACGCCGCGCGGGCTAATTTCTCGACTGAGTGATGATAAAAACACCGTCCTTTTGCCAGGATGGTGTTTTTTTAACGCTATCCCCCCTCTTTAACAGCAACTGCTCTATACTCTGCCCGCAGCATTCCCTGCCAGCCCGCTCGTCTATCGCCGCGCCGGGCCTGAAGCGAATATCAAGGAGTTAGTGCGATGCAATTCACCCATAAAAAAAACCGTTCCCTGTACATCCCCTACGCAGGCCCCGTCCTGCTCGAGTTCCCGCTTCTCAATAAAGGTAGCGCCTTCAGCATTGAAGAGCGCAGCAGCTTCAACCTGCTGGGCCTGCTGCCGGAAGTGGTTGAAACCATCGAAGAGCAGGCCGAGCGCGCGTGGATCCAGTATCAGGGGTTCAAAACCGAGATCGACAAGCACATTTACCTGCGCAATATTCAGGACACCAACGAAACCCTGTTTTATCGCCTGATTGGCAACCATCTTGAAGAGATGATGCCGGTCATCTATACCCCGACGGTCGGCGCCGCCTGCGAACGCTTCTCCGAAATCTACCGCCGCGCCAGGGGCGTATTTATCTCCTACCAGAACCGACATAACCTCGACGATATCCTGCAAAACGTGCCTAATCACAACGTTAAGGTAATCGTGGTTACCGACGGTGAGCGTATCCTTGGTCTTGGCGATCAGGGCATCGGCGGAATGGGCATCCCTATCGGGAAGCTATCGCTGTACACCACCTGCGGCGGGATCAGCCCGGCCTACACCCTGCCCGTTGTGCTGGACGTCGGAACCAACAATCAGCAGCTGCTCGACGATCCGCTGTATATGGGCTGGCGCCACCCGCGTATCACCGATGACGAGTACTATCAGTTCGTTGATGACGTTATCCAGGCCATTAAGCACCGCTGGCCGGACGTGCTGCTGCAGTTTGAAGACTTTGCGCAGAAGAACGCCATGCCGCTGCTTAACCGCTACCGGAATGAAATCTGCTCGTTCAACGATGATATCCAGGGCACCGCTTCGGTCACCGTGGGTACGCTGATCGCCGCCAGCCGCGGCGCCGGCAGCCAGCTGAGCGAACAGAAAATTGTCTTCCTCGGCGCCGGTTCCGCCGGCTGCGGTATCGCCGAGCAGATCGTCGCCCAGATCCAGCGTGAGGGCCTGAGCGAGGAGGCCGCGCGCCAGCGCGTCTTTATGGTCGATCGCTTCGGCCTGCTCACTGACGCGATGCCGAACCTGCTGCCGTTCCAGAGCAAGCTGGTGCAGAAGCGGGACAATCTGCAGCAGTGGGATACCACCAGAGACGTCCTCTCTCTGCTCGACGTGGTGCGCAACGTCAAGCCCGATATTCTGATCGGCGTTTCCGGCCAGCCGGGACTGTTCACCGAAGAGATTATTCGCGAGATGCATAAGCACTGCCCGCGGCCGATCGTCATGCCGCTGTCGAACCCCACCTCCCGGGTAGAGGCGACGCCGCAGAACATTCTTAGCTGGACCGACGGCGAAGCGCTGGTTGCCACCGGCAGCCCGTTTGCGCCGGTGACGCTGAAAGGCAAGCAGTACGTGATTGCCCAGTGCAATAACTCCTACATCTTCCCGGGCATTGGTCTCGGGGTGATCGCCTCCGGCGCTTCGCGGGTCACCGAGGATATGCTGATGGCCGCCAGCGAAACCCTGGCGAAGCACTCGCCGCTGGTGAACAACGGCGAAGGCCCGGTGCTGCCGGAGCTGAAGGATATTCAGACCGTGTCGCGCGCCATCGCCTTTGCGGTAGGTAAAGTGGCTCAGGAACAGGGCGTGGCGGTGAAAACCTCCGCTGAGGCGCTGCTGCAGGCGATAAGCGATAACTTCTGGCAGCCGGAGTATCGCAACTACCGCCGGACGTCGATTTAATTGCTATTCGACTGAACAAGCTATCCGGATAAGCATCTGGATAACGGCGAACGCGGCGGGCCTCAACGGGGCCCGCTTTTTTTGCTCACCGCTTTTGCCCTGCCTTCCTTTACCCGCCTCCCTGCCATTTTTAGCCGCTGGCTAAATCGACGATCTCCCTCTACACTGCCTGCACCCATCAACTAACTGAATAGAAAAGGAGGACCCCATGCCGTACTGTGAAATGTTTAATTTTTCACATACATTTGGCGATCGCACCCCCTCAAGCGTTATCGGTATCGTGCTGCGATAACTTTAGCTTGAGCGAAGAAACCAAACCTTAGTCCCCTTCCCTCGGGCTTACCGGGTTATCGTCAGCGATGTTTGACGAGGCATTTCCATGCCTGTAACTCTTGAGTAAGTTCACAATGAGCACATTCTTAACCGCACAATCTCTGTACGTTGAAACGGCATTTGGCCCCTTATTCAACGATCTCTCCTTTACCCTCAAAAAAGGCGACCGCATTGGCCTGATTGGCTATAACGGCTGCGGAAAAAGTACCTTACTGCAGGTGCTCGACGGCACGCTTACGCCCAATTCCGGCCGCGTGGCGCTGGCTAACCACTGCCTGATGGCCCGCGTGGAGCAGCATCTGCCGCAGACGGTATTAGCACAATCGCTGGTGCAGGCGGTACTCGCTCGCCTCCCCGCTGCGGGTCGCGAAAACCATCGCTGGCAGGCGGAGCGCCTGCTGGCCGAAATGGGCTTTGGCGCCGCCAGCTTCGGGCAGCAGGCGGCCAACCTCAGCGGCGGCCAGCATACCCGGCTGCTGCTGGCGCGGGCCCTGATTCAGCAGCCCGATCTGCTGCTGCTTGATGAACCCGGCAACCATCTCGACCTGCCAACCCTGCTGTGGCTGGAAAGCTTCCTGCAAACCTGGCAGGGGAGCTTCGTCGTGGTGTCGCACGACAACCTCTTATTGGATGCTGTAACTAATAGCAGTTGGATCCTGCGCGACAGCAGCCTGCACGCCTTCTCTCTTCCCTGCAGCGCCGCTCGCCAGGCGCTACAGGAGCAGGACGAAAGCGACGCCCTGCGCCATAGGGCCGAGCAAAAGGAGATCGACCGCGTCACCGCCAGCGCCAGGCGGTTAGCCACCTGGGGCCAGGTCTATGACAACGAAGATCTCTCGCGCAAAGCCAAACAGATGGAAAAACAGGTACTGCGTCTGCAGGAGAGCCAAACCAGCGTGACCGCCGGAACACCGTGGCGGCTGGCGCTACACGGCGACGCGGTGCAGGCCGACCGGCTGCTGGAGATGGAAGGACTGCCGGTCCCGCCGGCGCCGGGCCTGCCCGCCCTCTTTACCACCGGGCTGGCGCGGCTGAAAAGCGGGGATCGGGTCGCCATTATGGGGCGCAACGGCGGCGGAAAATCGTCGCTGCTGCGCCTGCTGTGGCGACAGCTGCAGCAGCCGACGCCGGATGTCGGGCTGCGCCTGCATCCCCGCCTCAGCCCGGGTTATTATGACCAGACGCTGCATCAGCTGGATGATAATCACAGCCTGCTGGAGGCGCTTGAGGCCTTCGCTCCGGCGCCGGAGGCGCGTAAACGCGCGCTGATCTCCGCCGGCTTCGGCTGGGCTCGTCACGGGCAGAAAGTCAGCACCCTCAGCGGAGGCGAGCGCTCCCGCCTGCTGTTTGTCGGGCTGTCGCTGGCGCGCTATAGCCTGCTACTGTTAGATGAGCCCACCAACCATCTTGATATGGAAGGCAAAGAGGCGCTGGCGGATACGCTGCGGGACTACCCCGGCGGCCTGCTGCTGGTCAGCCATGACCGCCAGCTGATCGCTCGCAGCTGTAACCGCTTCTGGCTTATCGACGACCAGGGTCTTAGCGAATGGCACGACGTTGACGAGGTCTATGTCCAGCTGAGCAATGAGACCGGCCGCAGCGAACGGCCAGCGCAGGCACCAGCGGCGCTAACGCACATGGAGGAGAGCGACGCGCTGCTGGAACGGTTGATTAGCCTGGAGCAGCGCCTGGCCGAGGATATGGCGCGCAAGCCTAAGCATCAGAAACCGCAGCAGCAGGCGCGGTGGCAAGAGGAGATCGCACAAATCAATGCCAGACTGAGTTAATACCCAACCCGCCCGGCCCACGGCGTTAAGCCTGGGTCGGGCGGCGGGTGGCAGATTACTGCGGCTGCTTCGCTTTCCAGGCATCCCATGCCTGTTTAATTTCCTGCTTCGCCGCCGCGGCATCGTTAAAGCCGTTCAGCTCGACCTTTTTGCGGCCCTCCGGCAGCTGCTTATAGACCCGGAAGAAGGCCTGCAGACGCTCCTGCTCCATTTTCGGCAGATCGCTGATGTTCTTAATATCATCATAGGTCGGGTCAATTTTGCTGGCCGGAACGGCGATGATTTTATCGTCCTTCTCACCGCCATCGATCATCTTCAGTACGCCAATCGCCCGCAGTTTAATCAAGGTGCCCGGCGCCATCGGCGCACGGGTATAGAACACCACGTCAAGCGGATCGCCATCGCCGGCCAGCGACTGGGTCAGCGAGCCGTAGTTGGCCGGGTAAGCCACCGGCATCGACTGGAAGCGATCGGCGATGATAAACCCGGTTTTGGCGTCAGTTTCATATTTGATAATGCCACCGGTCGGAATTTCGGTAACCGCATAAAACTCCTCAGGATTGTTTTCCGGCTGCGGGAAATCCAGCACGTTGTGGGCCTGAGCGGCGGCGGAGAGGAGCAGCGTTGCGGCGAGGATGCTTTTTACCAGATGCATTGGGTTATCACTCTGTTGTTATAAGAAATTGTCCGCTAACAGCCTGCCGGTCGGCGATGAAAGGAATATGACCAATTCATGACGCAAATATTAACAGCCATAATATTGACTAAAAAACGAGCCTTTTGCTATCCGTGCTGGTTGATACCACATTTTTCACTATCAAACTTGCATTGCGCGGCATAAGCGTTAATCCTTAATGAGTATTATTCACCAAGAACGCGACGTAATTTGTCACTAATATCAAGGAGAAAACATGAAAGCTGCCGTTGTCACTCACGATCATCAGGTCAATGTAACGGAAAAAACGCTGCGCCCCCTGCAACATGGCGAAGCGCTGCTGAAAATGGACTGCTGTGGCGTCTGCCACACCGACCTGCACGTCAAAAACGGCGATTTTGGTGATAAGACCGGCGTCATCCTCGGACATGAGGGCGTCGGCGTGGTTCTGCAGGTCGGCCCCGGCGTCAATTCGCTGAAACCCGGCGATCGCGCCAGCGTGGCATGGTTCTTTGAAGGCTGCGGCCACTGTGACTACTGTAATAGCGGCAACGAGACGCTCTGCCGCTCGGTAAAAAATGCCGGTTATACCGTTGACGGCGGTATGGCTGAAGAGTGTATCGTCACCGCCAACTACGCGGTCAAAGTGCCGGATGGCCTCGACTCCGCGGCGGCCAGCAGCATCACCTGCGCCGGCGTCACAACCTACAAAGCGGTGAAGGTCTCCCACATCAAGCCGGGCCAGTGGATTGCGATTTACGGCCTCGGCGGCCTGGGTAATCTGGCGCTGCAGTATGCGAAAAACGTCTTCAATGCCAAAGTTATCGCCATCGACGTCAACGACGAGCAGCTGAAGCTGGCCGCAGAGATGGGCGCCGACCTGACCATCAACTCCCGCAGCGAAGATGCGGCGAAGGTGATTCAGGAGAAGACCGGCGGCGCCCATGCCGCGGTGGTCACCGCCGTCGCGAAGGCCGCCTTCAACTCCGCCGTTGACGCAGTGCGCGCCGGCGGCCGCGTGGTGGCCGTTGGCCTGCCGCCGGAAGCCATGAGCCTCGACATTCCGCGACTGGTGCTGGACGGCATCGAAGTGGTGGGTTCGCTGGTCGGTACCCGTCAGGACCTGATTGAGGCCTTCCAGTTTGCCGCCGAAGGGAAAGTGGTGCCGAAAGTGACGCTGCGCCCGCTGGGCGATATCAACGCCATCTTTAAAGAGATGGAACAGGGGCAGATCCGCGGCCGGATGGTTATCGACTTCCGCCGCTAGCCCTTGCGCCTCTCCCGAATTGGGGAGAGGCGTCTGCTCAGGCTATACGCACGGCCCCGTCGCGCACCCGTACATCATGACCAGCGGGAACAGCGGCACCAGCGGGATCAGCGCGATGGTCCCGAGAGTAGAAAGCGTTTGCGTCCGATCGTTTATCGAAACGACCACCGGGCTGGAGAGCCGCCAGGATTCTTCCAGCTCGTTCGGGTTCCCTGCCGTCCAGTAGCCGCTCGCTTTAAACAGCACGCCGAGATGTTCACTATCCAGCGCCGTCGCTTTATATTCCCTGGTTAATATCGTCTGCTGCGCCGCGTCCAGTTTACGCTTATCAAGCACCACCAGATATTCCGCCACCACCTCATGCTGCTCAACCGCAAAGTTTACCCGCACGCCCGAGGCGACTTTATTAAAACGCTGGTAGAAGCTACTGTAGCGCTGATACTCCTGCGGAGCGCCGGCGCGATAAAAGCGATAGGTGTATTTATTGGACACCGCAATAACACCGGCCGAGATTGGCTTAACTTTCGTTATGGTATCGGTCGGCGGTAAATTCGGCGCCGCGGTGCAACCGGTCAATACCGCCACCGCCAGCGCCAGTAAATATTTCAGCATTACCCTTTTCCCGTTTAGCGACATTCATTTGTCAGCCATTAATCTATCAACCTTAAGTATCATCTCAATCTTTTTATTAAATTATGGGATGAGTGCCAGCCGACAAAATAAAAAATCCTTAACGTATTCACCCCGCAGTTAAGCGGCAAAAGAGGATCCCGCCAACGCGGCGTCATTTGAATACTGAAGCGTATTAATGCTTTTTACGCACATGCTTAGCGCAATTCCTTCGTTCCTTTGTCAATAACCGCGCCGGATGATGACAACACAATAGATAACAAAGGAATTCACCATGCAAAGCCGTTTTCGCCTGCCCGCGCTGGCAGCACTCTTTTTATCAGGCGCCTTTTCCGCCTGGGCCGCCGAAACCCCGGTTAAAGGCGGCACCCTGATCTATCTTGAGCAGCAGCCGCACACTAACCTTTATCCGCCCGCCGGGGGCTTCTACCCCAACGGCGGGATCCTCAACCAGATCACCGATAAGCTGACCTGGCAGAATCCCAAAACCTTAGCGGTCGAGCCGTGGATTGCCGAAAGCTGGACCACCAACGCCGACAAAACCGAATATACCTTCAGGCTGCGCCCCGGCGTCACCTTCTCCGACGGCACCCCGCTGGATGCCAACGCGGTGGCGAAAAACTTCGATACCTACGGCCTGGGGAATAAAGCCCACCGCCTGCCGGTCTCGGAGGTGATAAACAACTACGATCGCAGCGAGGTCATCGACCCGCTGACGGTAAAGTTCTATTTCAAAAAGCCGTCGCCGGGCTTCCTGCAGGGCACGGCGACCATCGGCTCGGGGCTGGTATCGCTTAGCACGCTGCAGCGCAACTTCGAAGAGCTCGGCGACGCGCGCAATATTATCGGCTCCGGGCCGTTCAGCGTTAAAGATGAAAAGCCGGGCCGCGAGCTGACGCTGGTTGCCCGCAAGGATTATCAATGGGGGCCCAAAAATCTGCCGCAGCAGGGGCCGGCGAACCTCGACGGCATTACCTTTATCGTAACCCCGGAAGATAGCGTGCGCATCGGCGCCCTGCTGGCGGGCCAGGCCGACTTTATCCGCCAGGTGCAGGCCTACGATGAAAAGCAGACCACCGACCAGGGCTTTACCATCTACGCTGCGCCAACGCGCGGAGTGAACGATAGTCTCAGCTTCCGCCCGGACAACCCGCTGGTTTCCGACCTGCGCGTGCGTCAGGCGCTGCTGCATGCCACTAACGCAAAGCAGGTCGTTGATACCCTGTTTTCCGCCAACTACCCGCAGGCCACTTCGGCCATCGCCAGCTCGGCGGCGGGCTATGTTAACCTCAGCGACAGGCTCACCTTCGACCCGGCTAAGGCCAACGCCCTATTGGACGAAGCGGGCTGGAAGGCGGCCGCCGACGGCATCCGCGCTAAAGATGGTCAGCGGCTGGCGCTGACGGTCTACGAATCGCTGCCGCAGCCGCAAAATAAAGAGGTGCTGCAGCTGGTTGCTCAACAGTGGCGCCAGGTCGGCGTGGCGCTCAGCGTCAAGGCCGGAGACGCCGGCAGCCGCACCCTCGATAGCCTCGATCCGCTGAAAACGCCGCTCACCGTGTCTGAAGTCGGCCGCGCCGACCCGGACGTGGTGAAAAGCATGTTCTTCCCGGGCAACCGCGATGCCCTGCTGCAAAAAGGCGGCTCCAGCGATAAGGTGCAGAGCTTCCGCGACGATAAGCTCAACGCCCTGCTCACCGCCATCTCCGCCGAGGTTGACGCGCAAAAGCGCCTGCAGCTGACCGGCGACGCCCAGCGCTATCTGCTGGATAACGCCTACGTGATCCCTATCTTTGAGGAGCCGCAGGTCTTTGCCGGAGCGAAATGGGTGAAAGGCGTCAGTTTTGAAGCGGTTGGCCGCCCGTCGTTCTACGGCGCGTGGCTCGACAAGCGCTAAGGAGCCGACGATGAGCCACTATCTTCTCAGCCGGCTGGGCCAGGGTGTTCTGGTGCTGTGGGCGGCGTTCACCCTCTCCTTCGTGCTGCTGCAGGTTCTGCCGGGGGATGCGGTGCTGATCAAGTTCCAGAATCCGGACCTTGGCCTCAGCCCGGCGCAAATCGCCGAAATGCGCCTCGCCTACGGCGCCGATAGCCCGCTGTGGCGGCAGTACCTGCACAGCCTGCTGGCGATGCTGCGCGGAGATTTTGGCTACTCGCTGCAGGCGGGGATCGCGGTCAACGCCCTGCTCGCCAGCAATCTTCCGCAAACCCTGAGCCTCGCGCTGCCGGCCTTTATCGCGGCGATCGCGCTGGCGTTTACCCTCGCCTTCGCCGCCCGGCTGCCGGGGCTACGCTGGCTGAGTAACGCCCTGCAATCGCTGCCGGTGCTGTTTATCTCCCTGCCCACCTTCTGGCTCGGCATCGCCCTGATTCAGCTGTTCTCCTTCCAGCTGCGCTGGGTCCCGGTGATCAACCCCAGCCCGCTACAGGGGCTGATCCTGCCGATTATTGCCGTCGCGGTGCCGATCTCCGCGCCGCTGGCGCAAATACTGCTGCGCAGCATGGACCAGGTTGCTGCCCAGCCCTTCGTCGCCGTCGCCCGGGCCAAAGGAATGAGCGAAACCGGCGTGCTGTGGCGACACGTCATCGGCAACGCGCTGCTGCCGGTGCTGAACATCGCCGGCCTGCTGCTGGGCGAGCTGATCGCCGGAGCGCTGATTACCGAAACCGTATTTGGCCGCGGCGGCCTCGGGCAGCTCACCCAGCAGGCGGTGAATAATCAGGATATCGCCGTCCTGCAGGCGGTGGTGATGATCTCAGCCCTCGGCTTCGTGCTGATTAATCTGCTGGTCGATCTGCTGATGCCGCTGTTCGATCCTCGTCTGAAACCGCTTGCCGGAGGTGCCCTATGAGCCTGGTCGATTACGCTATCGCCGCCCGCCGTCGGACGTTTAGCCGGCGCACCCTGCGCCTGCAGCCGGGTCTATGGCTGGCCTGGGCGGTCATCGTTACCGCCGTGCTGCTGGCCGTCGCGCCGCAGCTCTTTACTCCCTATAGCCCGCTGGAAGGGATACCCGGCGCCCAGCGCCTGGCGCCGCAGGCCGGACACTGGCTCGGCACCGACCAACTGGGTCGCGACCTGTGGGCGCGCATTGTCTACGGCGCCGTGCACTCCCTCAGCGCGGCGCTGGCGGCGGTCGCCATCGGGCTGATCGTCGGCAGCGCGCTCGGCACCCTTGCCGGCGCCGCCGCCGGACGCGTGGAGTCGGTGGTGATGCGGCTGGTTGACGTCCTGCTGGCGATCCCTTCGCTGCTGCTGTCGCTCACGGTGATCATCATCCTCGGCTTCGGCACCGTTAACGCCGCCGTGGCCGTTGGCGTCGCCGCGATTGCCAGCTTTGCCCGCCTGGCGCGGGCGGAAGTGGTCCGCGTACGCCATAGCGATTACGTCGAGGCGGCTTACGGCAGCGGCGGGACCTTCTTCGCCGTCTTCTGGCGGCATATTCTGCCGAACTCGCTGACCGCCGTGCTGGCTTTCGCCACCCTGCAGTTCGGCCAGGCAATCCTCGCGCTCTCGACCCTGAGCTTTCTCGGCTACGGCACCCCGCCGCCGGTCCCGGAATGGGGGCTGCTGATTGCCGAAGGGCGTAACTATCTTTCAACCGCCTGGTGGCTAACCACCTTCCCCGGCGTGGCGGTCGTGGCGGTGGTGCTCGCCGCCAACCGCATCAGCCGTCAATTTAGCGGAGAACGCGCATGAACGTATTAAGCGTTGAAAACCTGCGTATCAGCTACCGATCCCGGCAGGAGTGGCGCGAGGTGGTGCACGGCGTCAGCTTTAGCATCAGGCGCGGCGAAATGCTGGCGTTCGTCGGCGAGTCCGGCTCCGGCAAGACCACCACCGCCCAGGCGATTATCGGCCTGCTGGCGGATAACGCCCGCCGCGACGGCGGGAAGATCGTCATTAACGCGGAGGATATCAGCGGCTGGTCGGGTAAGCGGCTCGATAGCCTGCGCGGCGCGCGCATCAGCCTGGTGCCTCAGGACCCGGGCAACTCGCTGAACCCGGTGCAGACTATCGGCGCCCAGGTCGGGGAGATCCTGCGTCTGCATCAAAAGCACAGCGCCGCCGAGCGCAAGAGTCAGGTGCTGGCCCTGCTGGAGAAAGTCGGCCTGAGCCATCCGGAACAGCGCTTTAACCAGTATCCGCACCAGCTCTCCGGCGGCATGAAGCAGCGGGTGCTGATCGCGATAGCCATTGCCCTGAAGCCAGATTTAATCATTGCCGACGAGCCCACCAGCGCCCTCGACGTCACGGTACAAAAGCGCATTCTCGACCTGCTCGATACCCTGCGCCGCGAATCCGGCACCGCGGTGCTGTTTGTGACCCACGATCTGGCGCTGGCGGCGCAGCGCGCCGACCGCCTGCTGGTGTTTCGCCACGGCGAGATTCAGGAGCACGGCGCTACGGCAGAGGTGATCCGCACGCCGCAGCACGCCTACACCCGCCAGCTGCTCAGCGACCTGCAGGGGCAAAACCTCACCATCGCCCCGGCGGGCGGGCGCGGGCTGGCGACGCCGGCTATTCGCCTGGAAGGCGTCAGCAAGCGCTTCTCGCTGGGCCATTCGCACCTGCAGGCGCTGGACAGCGTGAGCTTCGAGGTGCGGCGCGGCAGCACCCACGCGCTGGTCGGCGAATCCGGTTCAGGGAAAACCACCCTCGCGCGGATCCTGCTCGGCTTTGAGCGCGCCGACAGCGGCGAGATTGCCATTGACGGCATCAATGCCGGACATTTAAGCCGCGAAGCGCAGCGCCAGCTGCGGCGCAAAATTCAGTTCGTCTACCAAAACCCATTCGCCTCCCTCGACCCGCGCCAGACGCTGCAGGAAATTATCGAGGAGCCGCTGAAAAACTTTGACCGACTCAGCCCGACCCAGCGGCGCGCCCGCGTCGAGGCGGTTGCCGCCAGGGTCGCCCTCGCCCCCGAGCTGCTGGGGCGAACCGCCCGCGAGCTCTCCGGCGGCCAGCGCCAGCGGGTGGCGATTGCCCGCGCGCTGGTGCTGGAGCCGACCATTCTGGTGCTGGATGAAGCCACCTCAGCGCTCGACGTCACGGTGCAGGCGCAAATTCTTGCCCTGCTGCAGCAGCTCCAGCAGCAGCTGGGGCTGACCTATCTGTTTATTACCCACGATCTGGCCACGGTGCGCCGCATCGCCCACAGCGTGACGGTGCTGCGCGCCGGCCTGGTTGTCGAGCACGGCGAGGTTGGCCGCCTGTTCGCCGCGCCGCAGCACGATTACACCCGCGAGCTTATCGCCGCTATTCCCCACTTTTCCACCTCAAGCAAGGAGGTTGCATGACGCGTAAACGTCTGGGCTTTTTCACCCGTCTGCTGGACGACGCGGCGCCGAAGGAGCGCTATCGCCTGGCGACCGAGCAGATCCGCCACGCCGAACGACTCGGCTTCGATAGCGCGTGGATTGCGCAGCACCATTTCCATGAGCATGAGGGCGGCCTGCCGTCGCCGCTGGTGTTTCTCGCCCATGCCGCCGCGCATACCGAGCGTATTCGCCTCGGTACCGCCATCATTACCCTGCCGATGGAGGATCCGCTGCGCGTTGCCGAAGACGCGGCGGTGCTGGACCTGCTCGCGGACGGGCGGCTAGAAGTGGGCTTTGGTTCGGGCGGCACGCCGACCTCGTTTTTACCCTTTGGCCTCACCAGCGAACGGCGGGGGGAGGTTTTTGCCGAACACCTGCATCTGATCCAGAGCGCCTGGCGCGGCGATTCGCTGGCCCATCCGGATAACCATCTCTACCCGCCAGCGCCGCAGCTCGCGGAGCGCATATGGATTGCCACGTTCTCCGCCGAAGGGGCTATCCGCGCGGGCCAGGCCGGGCACGGACTGATGCTCTCCCGCACCCAGCCGCGCCCTGTCGGCCAGCCGCAGCTGGCGCTGGACGCCATTCAGAATCCGATTATCGACGCCTACCTCAGCGCGCTCCCGGCGGGGGTCACACCGAGGATCCTCGCTTCACGCACCGCGTTTGTTGCCGACAGTCGGCAGTACGCCCTGCAGGTGGCGGAGCCGGGCCTGCGTCGTCAGGCGGCGGCGCACCGAGCTGCCGGACATCAGCTTACTGGTGACACTGTCACAGATTATCTCTCTCAGCTGGATGCGCACGTCGGCGATGTCGAACAGGTGAAGGCTTCGCTGGCGCAGGATAGCGTGCTGGCGCGGGTGACCGATATTTCGTTCCAGGTCCACTCCGTTGAACCTTCGCATCGCGACACGCTGCGCTCCATCGAGCTGATCGCTCAGCATATTGCCCCGCAACTACAGTAAGGAGTCACCATGACACTGAGTCAGGATATTTTGGCTGAGCTGGCCGATATTGCCCCGAATTCCGCATTGGCCGAGGCCCGCGCGGTGCGCGAAGCGGCCACCCGCCATGCCCAGGGCAGCTATGAAACGCTGTTCGGTCAGGAGGAGGAGGATTTTCCGCTGAGCGAGCGCTTCGCGGTGGCCGCCAAGGTGGCCAAGCTGCACCAGGCAGACGCCCTCGCCGCCCATTACGCCGGATTCGGTCTTGCCGATCCAACGTCGCCGCGGCTGATCCCGGCCCTGGGATTTGCCCGCCTGCTGACCTTTACGCCAATCGAGGCCACGCCGTCGGCGCTGCAGGCGTTAACCCACGCCGGCTGGAGTCTGCGGGCGGTGGTCACCCTCGCCCAGCTCATCGCCTTTGTGAGCTTCCAGAGCCGGCTGATCGCCGGTCTGCGGCTGCTGAACGGTAAGTCGGCGGCCAGCGCGGAGACGCCGGTGGTTGCCGGCTTCTGGCATACCGCACCGCAGACGGCCAGCGGCAGGCGTGCGCCGGTGCACTTCACCCGCGACGAGCTGAGCTGGGAGCCGTGGATCGCCGCCAAACCGCTGGAGGAATTCAGCGAGGAGGAACGCAACATCCTGGCGAAATATGGCCACAGCGACTCGCCCTATTTTCGCCTGCTGGCGCGCAACCAGCCGCTGCTGGAGCAGCGCACGCTGACCGACAAGGGTATTTTCTATACGCCGGGCGGGCTGCCGCGCGCCGAAAGGGAGCTGGCGGCGACGGTGGCCAGCAAAATTAACGGCTGTATTTATTGCGCCTCGGTGCACGCCCGCAAGGCGGCCCAGCTGGCAAAAGAGGAGACGGCGGTGGAAACCCTGCTGGCGGTGACGCCGGGAGATAACCTCAGCGACGGCCAGTCGGCGCGCTGGCAGGCGGAAATTGATTTTGCCGCGGCGGTCTCGGTCACTCCGTCGGCGCTCAACGCTGCCCATCTGGCCGCCGTTGAGCGTCAGGGGCTCGATACCCTCGCCCAGCTCGACCTGCTGCAATCCGCGGCCTTTTTCGCCTGGGCAAACCGCCTGATGCTGACCCTCGGCGAGCCGTTTACGGATTGACTCTGCGGCCCCGCGCGCCGTTCCAGGCGCGGCGCGCGGCGGCTAGCGGAGGCTGCGCTGATAGCGAGCGTAAATCAGCAGCGAGCTCATGGCGAGGAAGGAGAGCCCGGCGGCAGGCAGCGCAACCGAATTCCAGCCAAAGCCCCAGGTCAGCATCATTCCCCCGCACAGGGCGCCAATCGCGCTGCCGAGGTTAAAGGCAATCTGTCCCCCCGCCGCCCCCAGCATCTCTCCGCCGCGGGCGTTTTGCAGCAGCAGGATCTGCAGCGGCGCTGCGAGCGCAAACAGACCGGTACAGCAGATAAAGGCCAGCAGCAGCGCCGCCGGCTGACGATCGCCGAAGATAAACATCAGCAACAGCACCACGGCAATCATGCCGTCGGTGGCGGCGGCAATGCGCAATGGGCTAAAGCGGGCGGAAATTTTGCCGCTGAGCACGTTGCCCAGCACCATTCCCAGACCCACCAGCATCATAATAAAGACGATCGCGCCTTCGGAAAAACCGGCAACGTTAATCATAAACGGCTTGATATAGCTGAACCACGCAAATACGCCGGCGTTACCAAACAGCGTCGCGGCAAATATCAGCCACGGCGCCGGTGATTTTAAAAAGTAAAACTGTTCGCGCAATCGCGTCGTCGATTTATCAAACAGCGTCGGCACCCAGCGGATAATTGACAGGAAGACCGCGATGTTAAACAGGGAGAGGGCCATAAAGGTGTCGCGCCAGCTAAACTGGTGCCCGAGCCAGGTTCCGGCAGGCACGCCGATCAGATTGGCCACCGTCATCCCGCCTATCATCCCGGCGACCGCCGCGGTGACTTTTCCCGGCGGGGCTATTTTCGACAGGATAATCGCACCGACGCCAAAAAAGGCGCCGTGGGGGAAGCCGGAGACCAGCCGACTGACCGCCAGCATGGCGTAGCTCGAAGAGAAGGCAAAAATGGCGTTACCGATAACGGTAAGCGCGGCGAGAAATAGCATGATCGATTTTAACGAAAAGCGGCTCGAAATCAGCGCCATCACCGGCGCGCCGATCACCACTCCGCAGGCGTACCAGGAAATCATATTGCCGGCGACGGGGATCGAGATCCCCACGTCGTGGGCCACTTCCGGCAGTACGCCCATGATGCCAAATTCCGCCATTCCCAGACCAAAGGTGCCAAGCGCTAACGAAAAAATCGTCTTTTTCATACTTCTGAACCTTAAATAACGCAGGCCTGCCCCGGCCGCAAACGGGCGCGACGGCAGGCCGGGCAACGTGGCAAACAGGTCAATCCCGGGCGGTATAACCCTTTGTTTTTACTTTCGGTCGGCATTATTGACCATTCGGCAACCGCAGGCCAGACAAAAACGTGAAGTGACCTGTTTATCCATATAACGGCGCGATCGCTGCATGAATATCGCTTCTGCCGCTTAATTCGCGGGCAGCGCGGCGGCGGGGAATGAATATTTTCCGCCGTACGCTGGCGCTGTTATTACACTTCATAGTAGAGCGCTGACCCGGCGCGATACACGACGGAGAAGAGCCCATGGGAAATAAGAAAAAGAGCAAAGCCATCGACAGCGTCGGTAAAACCGAGCCGCTCGGCGAAAAAGAGTATCAAAAGGCGCTACGCAAGCTGCACGTTGAGCTGGTCAAGCTGCAGCTGTGGGTCGTCAGCCAGGGGCTGAAGGTCTGCATCGTGTTTGAGGGGCGCGACGGCGCGGGGAAAGGCGGCACCATCAAAGCCATCACCGAGCGGGTTAGCCCGCGCGTGTTTCGGGTTATCGCCCTCCCGGCCCCCACCGAACGCGAGAAGAGCCAGCTCTACTATCAGCGCTATATTCCCTTTTTACCCGCCGCCGGAGAGATAGTGATCTTCGACCGCAGCTGGTACAACCGCGCCGGCGTCGAGCGGGTGATGGGCTTTTGTACCCCCGAGCAGACGGATAAATTCCTTGAAGGCGCGCCGATGGTTGAACGGGCGATGGTCGAGTCCGGGATCATTTTGCTGAAATACTGGCTGGAGGTGACTCCGGAGGAGCAGGAGCGCCGCCTGCGCGACCGCATCAACGACGGGCGCAAGATCTGGAAGCTGTCGCCAATGGACATCAAGTCGTTTAACCGCTGGGACGACTACACCGCCGCCAGGGACGCGATGTTTGCCGCCACCGATACCGCCTGGGCGCCGTGGTTTGTCGCCCGCTCGGAGGAGAAGAAGCGCGTTCGCCTGAACATCATTACCCACCTGCTGGCGCAGATCCCCTACAAGAACCCGCATATCGATCCGGTTAAATTGCCCAAGCGCAAAACGGGCAAGAGTAAATTCAGCGAGTACCCCTTCCGTTTTATCAAGGAACATTTCTAGCCTCTCCCGCCGGCTCCCGCATCGGCGGGAGCCTCTTCGCCCTGGCCATTTTGGCGATCGCCAATGGCACAATTCGCGCTTTACCTCAAGTTAACCTGAGGTATTACCGTTGTCGGCAGAATAAAACGACCTTACAGGAGCAGCATGATGCAGGAAGTAGACAGCGGTTTTACCCACGTCGCCTTTATGGTGCGCGATCTGCAAAAAAGTATCGATTTTTATACCCGCTACACCGCCATGCAGGTGATCCATCGGCGCTCGCCCGATCTGCCCTCCGCGCGCCACGTGGCGTGGCTGAGCGACCGCACCCGCCCGTTTGCGCTGGTGCTGGTGCAGACGGATAGCCACACCGATACCCCGCTTGGGCCCTTCGGTCACCTCGGGGTAGCCTGCGCGACGCGCCAGGAGATCGATGAAAAAACCGCGATAGCGCGCCGCGAGGGCGTGCTGCGCAGCGAGCCTGAACAGCTCGGCGAGCCGGTGGGCTACTACGTGTTCTTTGCCGACCCGGACGGCAATACCCTCGAGCTCTCTTACGGCCAGCGGGTGGGGCTGGAGGTCCTGCGCGGCGAAGGCTAAAAAAAATGGCGCGACATCGGTCGCGCCATGCAGAATTCCGCGGCAGGCCTATTTTATCCCCTGCGAACTCTCTTTCTTCGCCTCCAGGCGCTCGACGTCGCGGTACCAGCGCGGGTGGTGTTTTTTCGCCCAGCGGCGGCTCACCTTGCCTTCAATCATGCCCTTAATCGACCCCTTCACCCAGAACGCCATATACATATGGATCAGGATGGCGTGGATCAGCACAATCGCCGACGCCGCATGGATCAGCAGGCCGTAGCGGATGACCTGAATCGGGAAATAGTGCGCAAACCAGGGCCGCCAGATAATTACCCCGGTCACCAGCAGCACAAAAATCATGCTCATGATGGTCCAGAACATCATCTTCTGCCCGGCGTTATATTTCCCGACGCGCGCCACCTTATGCTCGTTGCCTTTCAGCACCTCAACAATCCCCTTCAGCCACGGAATATCCTGCTTGTCGGGGATGTTATGCTGCACAAAACGGACGAACATAAACATCAGGGCGATAAAGATAACCACCCCGAAGAAGGGATGCAGAATGCGCCCCATCTGCGGCGTACCGAAGGTTTCTGTCAGCCACTGCAGAGTCGGGAAGAAGAACGAGATCCCGGACAGTGAAACCAGAAAGAAGCAGATAACCACCGTCCAGTGACAGGCGCGGTCGATAAACTTCGTGCGCACAATCATCTTCGATTTACTCATCATGTTCCTCCTCATCGTCATCCACTTCCTTGTTCGGTCCGATACCGATGTAGTGATAGATAAGCCCGGCAAAGGTGGCGACAAAGCCCAGCGCCGAGAGCGGCTTCAGCGCCCCTTTCCACAGATTGATGCTGGTATCGATTTTTGGATCGTTCGGCAGCTTGTGGTACAGCTCCGGCTGGTCGGCGTGATGCAACACGTACATCACATGCGTACCGCCCACGCCCGGCGGGTTGTACACCCCGGCGTGCGGATAGCCGCGCGCCTTCAGCTTGTTGACCCGCTCCTGCGCCACCTCCAGCATCTCTTTCTTGCTGCCGAAATGAATCGCCCCGGTCGGGCAGGTTTTCACGCACGCCGGCTCCTGACCGACGCTGACGCGGTCGACGCAGAGCGTGCATTTATAGACCCGGTTATCCTCTTTATTGAGGCGCGGGACGTTAAACGGACACCCGGCAATGCAGTAGCCGCAGCCAATGCAGTTTTCCTGCTGGAAGTCGACGATGCCGTTCGCGTACTGAATAATCGCCCCGGCGGAGGGGCAGGCCTTCAGGCAGCCCGGATCTTCGCAGTGCATGCAGCCGTCTTTACGGATCAGCCACTCCAGCCTGCCGTTCTGTTCAGTTTCGCTAAAGCGCATCACCGTCCAGGATTTGGCGCTGAGATCCGCCGGGTTATCGTAAACCCCGACGCAGTGCCCCACCTCATCGCGGATATCGTTCCACTCGGAGCAGGCCACCTGGCAGGCCTTGCAGCCCACGCAGGATGACACATCGATAAGCTTGGCGACTTCCGCCTTAAAGTCCCGCGCGCGGGGCGCGGGAGTGATAGGGTTCGTCGCGGAGCGTTTAATTATGTCCTGTGTTTCCATCGCCATTGAATCGCCCCTTACGCTTTCTCGATGTTGACCAGAAACGCCTTATACTCCGGCGTTTGCGAGTTGGAATCGCCGACGTTCGGCGTCAGGGTATTGGCGATGTAGCCTTTACGGGCCACTCCTTCAAAGCCCCAGTGCAGCGGGATCCCGACGGTTTCCACCTGCTGGCCGTTGACGTTAAGCGTCTGCAGGCGCCGGGTCACTACCGCCACCGCGCGAATAAAGCCGCGCATGCTGCTGACCGTCACGCGATCGCCGTTGGCAATCCCCTTGGCTTTCGCCAGCCCCTCGCTGATTTCGACGAACTGCTCCGGCTGCGCGATGGCGTTAAGCAGCGCGTGCTTGGTCCAGGTGTGGAAGTGCTCGGTCAGGCGATAGGTGGTGCCGACGTACGGGAACCTGTCTTTCTTACCTAAGCGCACGGCATCCTCTTCGTACAGACGCACCACCGGACTGGAGATAACGTTCGGGTGCAGCGGGTTGGTCCCCAGCGGCGTCTCCATTGGCTCGTAGTGCTCAGGGAACGGACCTTCCGCCAGCTTATCCAGCGCAAACAGCCGGCCGAGGCCCTCCTGCTGCATGATAAACGGACCGGTTTTGCTCCCCGGCGGCGCGGTGTTGAAGTCCGGAATATCGTTCCCGACCCACTTAGCGCCGTTCCACTGGATCAGCATCCGCTTCGCATCCCACGGCCTGCCGTTGATATCCGCCGACGCGCGGTTATAGAGCACCCGGCGGTTTAGCGGCCACGCCCAGGCCCAGCCCAGGGTGTTGCCGAGGCCCGACGGATCGGCGTTGTCGCGGTTAGCCATCTGGTTGCCCTGCTCGGTCCAGCTGCCGGTATAAATCCAGCACGAGGATGAGGTTGAGCCGTCGTCGCGTAGCAGCGCGAAGCTGTTCAGCAGCTGGCCTTTTTTCGCCACCAGCGCGCCGTTGGCGTCGTAGAGATCCGCCAGCGCGTAGCCGTTGTTCTCTTTCGCCACCTCTTCCGATTCCGGATGGTCCGGCCGCTTGTAGTCCCAGCCCATCTTCAGCAGCGGCTCGACGCCCTTGCCGCCCTCGGTGCGGTACATTTCGCGCAGACGGTGGTAGATCCCGGCAAGGATTTCGCCGTCGTTGCGCGCTTCGCCCGGCGCATCCTGGCCCTTCCAGTGCCACTGCAGCCAGCGTCCGGAGTTGGCGATGGAGCCATCTTCTTCGGCAAAGCAGGTGGACGGCAGGCGGAAGACTTCCGTCTGGATCGCCGCCGGGTCGACGTCGTTGGACTCGCCGTGGTTTTGCCAGAAGACGGAGGTTTCGGTCACCAGCGGATCGATAACCACCATGTACTTCAGCTTGCTGAGGCTGCGCACCACCTTGTTTTTGTCCGGGAAGGACGCCACAGGGTTAAAGCCCTGGCAGATGTAGCCGTTGACTTTGCCGCCATCCATCATGTTGAAGTACTTGATAACGTCGTAGGCCTGATCCCATTTTGGCAACCAGTTAAAGCCCCAGTCGTTCTCTTTTTGCGCCGCGTCGCCGTAGAAGGATTTCATCAGGCTGACGAAGAACTTAGGATAGTTGCTCCAGTAGTTCACCTGCTCGTCCAGCGTCGCTTTTGGCGTGTTGGCCTGCAGATAGCTGCGCAGGTCCGCCTGTTTTTCCGCCGGCAGCGTCAGATAGCCGGTCAGGCTGGTCGACAGCAGCCCGAGGTCGGTCAGCCCCTGGATATTGGAGTGGCCGCGCAGCGCGTTGACCCCGCCGCCCGCCATCCCCATATTGCCGAGCAGCAGCTGGATCATCGCCATGGTGCGGATGTTCTGCGCCCCGACGGTGTGCTGCGTCCAGCCCAGCGCATAGAGGAAGGTGGTGGTGCGATCCGCCGCGCTGGTGGAGGCCAGCACTTCGCACACCTTGAGGAAGTCCGCTTTTGGCGTCCCGCAGATGTTCTCCACCACGTCCGGCGTATAGCGGGAGACGTGCTGTTTCAGCAGGTTCCAGACGCAGCGCGGATGGGTCAGGGTTTCATCGCGTTTGGCAAAGCCGTTTTCATCAAACTGGTAGTTCCAGGAGGACTTATCGTACTGGCGTTTTTCAGCGTCGTAGCCGCTGAACAGGCCGTCATCGAAGGCAAAATCATCGCGCACCAGCAGGTTAGCGTTGGTGTAGTGCCTGACGTATTCGGCGTTAATTTTGTTATTTTCAATCAGGTACAGCAGTACCCCCGACAGGAAGGTAATGTCGGTGCCGGAGCGGATCGGCGCATAGATATCGGCCACCGATGCCGTACGCGTAAAGCGCGGATCGACGACGATAAGCGTCGCATCGTTGTTGTTCTTCGCTTCTAACGCCCAGCGGAATCCCACCGGATGTGCTTCAGCGGCGTTGCCGCCCATCACCATCACCACGTTAGCGTTTTTGATATCAACCCAGTGGTTGGTCATCGCACCGCGACCAAATGTTGGAGCAAGACTTGCTACCGTTGGTCCGTGTCAGACGCGCGCCTGGTTGTCTACCGCCAGCATGCCGAGAGAGCGCACAAACTTCTGCGTCAGCATGCCGGTTTCATTACTCGCCGCGGACGCGCACAGCATCCCGGTGGAAAGCCAGCGGTTAACCGTTACGCCCTGTTCGTTGTTGTCAATAAAGTTGGCGTCACGGTCGGCTTTCATGAGTCTGGCAATGCGATCGAAGGCCTCATCCCAGGAAATACGCTGCCACCTGTCGGAGCCCGGCGCGCGGTATTGCGGGTAGCGCAGGCGGTTTTCGCTGTGCACGTAGTCCAGCAGGCCTGCCCCTTTCGGGCACAGCGCGCCGCGGCTCACCGGGTGATCCGGGTCGCCTTCGATGTGATAAATTGCTTCTTTTGCGTTCTTCGCGCC
This sequence comes from Klebsiella sp. BIGb0132, assembly GCF_024810075.1. NCBI lineage: Bacteria > Pseudomonadati > Pseudomonadota > Gammaproteobacteria > Enterobacterales > Enterobacteriaceae > Klebsiella > Klebsiella sp. BIGb0132. The sequence goes on from NZ_JANUDW010000002.1 coordinate 801,712, forward strand.
GTCGCCGAGGCTATACATTAATAGCCCGCAGCCCACGGAGCAGTATGTGCAGGTGTTGCGGATCTCTTTGGCGCGCAATAGCTTGTAGTTACGCGCCTGAGCCAGCGCCATTTTGGGTGCAAAACCCAGGGCAGCAGCTGTTGTTCCGGCCATACCGCCTGCGCAGATTTTGAAAAACTTTCTGCGGCTGACGTCCATTGATTTTCTCCATGCAGGAATTTTGTTCATCGCGGGGGGGAAACTAACAGCAATGTCCCTGTTTTTATTGCGTCAAATCAATGTCGAAAACGCTCGCCCCCTTAATAGTCAGGCCCCGCAGCTTTAATTACTCCCTTAGGATTAACGGCTGACGAAAATATCGTCCGGGCGGAATAGAAAAGTGTTATAAATCGAAGCTGAATTCGTATTGGCATCAGGTTTAAGATGGAAAAGAAAAAGGCAACGTTAACCGGACTGGCGGCTATTGTGCTGTGGAGCACCATGGTCGGTTTGATTCGCGGAGTGAGCGAAGGGTTAGGTCCGGTAGGCGGCGCGGCAATGATCTACAGCCTCAGCGGTATATTGCTGGTGTTTACCGTTGGCTTCCCGCAGCTGCGGCAGATTCCGCGCGCCTATTTACTGGCCGGCAGCCTGCTGTTTGTCAGCTATGAAATCTGCCTCGCGCTCTCTCTGGGCTTTGCCGGCACCCGCCAGCAGGCGATCGAAGTGGGTATGGTCAACTATCTGTGGCCCAGCCTGACGATTTTATTCGCCATTCTCTTTAATCAGCAGAAAAGCACCTGGCTGGTTATTCCCGGCTTATTTATTGCGCTGTTTGGCGTCGTTTGGGTATTAGGCGGTGAGCATGGCCTGAATATTGATGAAATTATCAGCAACGTCGTCTCCAGCCCCCTGAGCTATATTCTGGCATTTGTCGGCGCCTTTATCTGGGCGGCCTATTGCACGGTGACCGCCAAATATGCGAAGGGCAAAAACGGTATCACCCTGTTCGTATTATTAACGGCGCTGACCCTGTGGCTGAAATTTCTGTTCAGCGAGCAGCCGCCGATGATCTTTAGCTGGCCGGTGGTTATCAAGCTGGTGATGGTCGCGGTGGCCCTGGGGCTGGCCTACGCGGCGTGGAACGTAGGGATCCTTCACGGCAACGTCAGCCTGCTGGCGGCGGCATCGTACTTTACGCCGGTGCTCTCCTCGGCGCTGGCGGCGGTACTGCTGAGCGCGTCCCTGTCGTGGTCGTTCTGGCAGGGAGCCGGCATGGTGTGCGCCGGCTCCCTGCTCTGCTGGTACGCGACCCGACGCTAGCCGAGATCGCCCCCGGCCACCGGCAGCGTAACGCCGGTGATATAGCTTGCCTCATCGCTGGCAAGAAACAGGATCGCGTTTGCCTGTTCCGCCAGCGTCCCGTAGCGATGCATCAGGCTGCTCTGCACCGTTTGATCGACCACCTGCTGATACCATCCCTGCTCCTGCGCCGTCGGCGTCTCGCGATTGCGCGGCGTCAGGCGCGCCGGGGCCTCGGTGCCGCCGGGCGCTACCGCATTGATGCGAATGCCGCTGTCGCTGTACTCCATGGCAATCGAGCGGGTCAGCGCGTTGACCCCGCCCTTGGCCGCAGAATAGGGAACCCGGTTGACGCCCGCGGTCGCCACGGACGAGACGTTAACGATAGCGCCCTTGCCCTGGCGTAGCATCCACGGCAGCGCCGCCCGGCAACCCCACAGCGTCGGAAACAGCGACCGGCGGATCTCCTGTTCAATCTGCTGCGGCTGATATTCGGCGAAGGGCCGCGCCCAGATGGTGCCGCCAATATTGTTGATCAGCACGTCGAGGCGGCCGAAATGGGCCACGCCTTCGGCAAAAACCTGCTCGGTGCTCGCCCACTGCTCAAGGTCGGCCTCCAGCGCCAGCACGTCGCAGCCGGACTCCGCCAGCGTCGCCGCCAGCTCGTGTACGTAGCGGGAGCGGTCGATCAGCAGCAGCCTCGCGCCCTCGCGCGCCGCCTGCTCAGCCGTCTGCCGGCCGATCCCCTGGGCCGCGCCGGTGATCGCCACTACCTTATCCTGAAATCGCATGCTCTCTCCTTATGCCGCCGCGCTCTGGCTGGCGATAAATTTTTCATACCAAAAACCGGCCGGCTCAACGCCGCGGTCGCGAAGCGCGGAGGAGACCGCGTTAACCATCGGCGGCGGACCGCAGAGGTAGATATCAACCTCCCCGGCGTTAAGCATGGACTCATCGAGATGGTCGGTGACAAACCCACGCTGCGGACAGCCGCTTTGCGGGTCGGCCACCACCGGCAGCCAGCGGTAGCCGGAGAGCTGGCCGACGAAGGCGTCCAGCGCCTCAGTTTTGACCAGATCGCTATCGCGGGTAACGCCGTACACCAGGATCACCGGGCGGGTGCTGCCCTGCTGCACGAGGGTGTGCAGCATCGACAGCAGCGGCGCCAGGCCGGTTCCGCCGGCGAGCATCAGCAGCGGACGCTCGCCGCCGCGCAGATAAAAGCTGCCCATCGGCCCGCTGAGGATCAGCCGCTCGCCGGGCCGCGCGCGCTGCGTCAGCCACTGGCTCATGATGCCGCCGGGCACGTTGCGGATCAGGAAACGGCCCTCACGCGCCCCGGAAAGGGAGCTAAAGGAGTAGGCGCGCACGTGGGGGGTACCCGGCACCTGAATATTGATGTACTGCCCCGGCAGAAACGCCAGCGCTTCGTCAAGCGCGACCACCAGCTCAAGGGCGCTCTCCGACAGGGCGTTCACCGCCACCACCGCCGCGCCGACGCTGGCCAGCGCGGTTTTGCACTGCGCCGCCGCCACCGGCACGTCAATCACGCAGTCGCTGGTCGGGATCATCTGGCAGGTCAGCACCTGGCGCGCGGCGGCCTCCTCGTCGCTCAGCGCCTCTTCAAGATAGTCATCGCCCAGGGCGTAATCACCGCTGGCACAGCGGCATTTACAGGTGCCGCAGACGCCGTCCGAGCAGTCCATCGGCAAATTCACCTTCTGCCGATAGGCGGCATCCAGCACTTTCTCCCCGGGGTTGCAGTGGATAAAGCGGGTGATGCCGTCCTCAAAATTGAGCGCAATATTAAAGGTCATAAGCCCCTCTTAAATATGGTAAACGTCGATGACCTGACGGATGTAGTCGTTGTTCAGGCGCACGGTTTTGCGCACAATCTGCGGCCTGCCGTCTTCGACGGTAAGGGTGCAGCAGGTCGAGCCAAAATAGGCATCGGTCTGCTGGTAGCGATGGCTCCAGGTCACCCAGCTGTAGCGCACCTCCAGGCCCTGCTCGCCTTCGCCCGTCAGCTCCACGTTGCTGATCGTGTGCGTGGTCCGCGGCTCCGGGGTGCTGGCGCCGGAGCGTTCCGTTTTGATGCGGTACACCCGGTCCTCAAGCCCGTCGCGGTTGGGGTAGTAGATCAGCGAAATCTCGCGCTGCGGGTCGCGGGTGAGCCGGTCGTCATCGCCCCACGCCGGCATCCAGAACACCACCTTCGGGCTGTAGCACGTCAGCCATTCGTCCCACTGGCGATCGTCAAGCAGGCGGGCTTCGTAGTAGAGAAACTGGCGAACCTGTTCAAGCGTCAACATTACGCCACCTCCACGCGCTGGGTGATCGACTGGTCGTAGCGCTGCTGCTCTTTATCAAGCGCCGCCAGCATCAGGTTCTGCCAGTGGTGGTGATGGGCGATGTACAGGGCTTCATCCTCCGACTTGACTCCGCTCAGCAGCGGCGTAAATCCGGCGTGCCGGGCGTGCTCATCCGCGCCATCGACCCAGTGCAGCGCGCCGCGGCTGAGGTCGCTCCACGCCAGGCTCTCGCCGAGGTAGCCGCGCTGGCAGGCGCTGAACTCTTCGAGGTCATCCGGGGTGCCCATTCCGCTGACGTTAAAGAAATCCTCGTACTGGCGAATACGCAGGGCACGGGCCTCGTCGGGCTCCCCTTTTGGCGCAAAGCACCAGATGGTCACTTCGGTTTTGTCGACGGCGATCGGGCGGATCACGCGGATCTGAGTGGAGAACTGATCCATTAAGTAGACGTTAGGATAGAGGCACAGGTTGCGGGTTTCGTTGACCATCTGGTCGGCGCGCAGCTCGCCAAACTCCGCCTGCAGGCGCGCCCGGTGCGCGTAAACCGGACGCACCTCCGGATTGAGCGCGCGGGTCCACAGCAGCATATGGCCGTTTTCAAAGCCGTAGCCGCCGCCGAGGCTTTTCGACCAGCCGTTGGCGTCCACCGAGTGCGTCCCTTCCGCTTCGTAGTTGCGCCGCGACATCGTTGAGGCGTAGTTCCAGTGCACCACGCTGACGTGGTAGCCGTCGGCGCCGTTTTCCGCCCCCAGCTTCCAGTTACCCTCATAAACGTAGCTCGAGGAGCCTTTGAGAACCTCCAGCCCTTCGGCCGCCTGATCGACCATCAGATCGATAATCTTCAGGGTCTCGCCGAGATACTGCTCCAGCGGCTGCACGTCGTCGCTGAGGCTGCCGAACAGAAAGCCGCGGTAGGACTGAAAGCGCGGGAGCTTTTTCAGGTCATGGGAGCCCTCGTGCTTAAACGTCTCCGGGTAGCCGCCGGTGCTCTCGTCTTTCGCTTTTAGCAGCTTGCCGCTATTGCCAAAGGTCCAGCCGTGGAACGGACAGGTGAAGGAGTTTTTATTCCCGGTTTTGCGCCGGCACAGCATGGCGCCGCGGTGCGCACAGCTATTAATAAGCGCATGGAGCTGGTTCTTTTTATCCCGGGTAATAATCACCGGCTGGCGTCCGAGGGTCAGGGTATAATAATCGCCGGCCTCGGCAATTTGACTTTCATGGGCGAGGAACGCCCAGTTGCCTTCGAATATATGCTTCATTTCAAAATCAAATAGCTGGCTGTCGGTAAATATTGAACGATGACAGCGATAAATATGCTTTTCACGGTCAACAATTAATGCGTTGCTAATTTTAGCTTTTAACGTTGCGTACGTTTTTTGCATGAGTCAGGTCCTCCTGCATGATTCAGGATTAAAAGGCGGTGGCGAGATGACGACGACGCGGTACGGATTAATTAAGGCGATGGTACCGGTAGCCCGGACAGGGCGCGACGCCGCAGTCCGGGTTAAAAGAGCGGCTTACTCCTGCGCGCGCAGGCGGGTGCCGCGCTGCTCTTCATCGGCGTTTAGCGCCGGGCAGAGGGTGAAATCAAAGCACACTTCGGTATGCGCGCCGTCGAGCTTACGCTGCTGGATAAGCTCGCGATCGGTGATTTTAACCGGGTCGGCGATCAGCCCGTCGCGGGTAGCAAATGCGAAGTCGTCCCACAGGTATTTATCGCCATTGAGGTTAATCTGACTGGTTAAATGCCTGTGGCCCGGAGCCGAAACGAAGAAGTGTATATGCGCCGGGCGATTGCCGTGACGCCCCAGCTGGTCAAGCAGCTTCTGGGTCGGGCCATCCGGCGGGCAGCCGTAGCCGGAAGGCATGATGCTGCGCACGCTGTAGCGGCCGTCGGCGCCGGTACGAATGCGGCGGCGCAGGTTATATTCCCCCTGGCTCTGGTCGAAGAAGGAGTAATTCCCGAGGGTGTTGGCGTGCCAGATATCGACCACGGCGTTCGCTACCGGGCGCCCCTGGGTGTCGCAAACCTGGCCATGTAGCCACATGACCTCTCCCGCATCTTTGCCGTCATCCATCCGCGCGTGGCCGTCGCTCAGCGGCGCGTTGGCGACGTATAGCGGCCCCTCAATGGTGCGCGGGGTGCCGGTTTCCCGGTGCTGGGCGGCTTCGATAGCGTCCTGGCGCAGGTCGAGGAAGTGCTCAATTCCGAGGCCCGCCGCCAGCAGCGCCGCCTCCTGACGCCCGCCCAGCTCGTGGAGATAGTTCACCGCGTGCCAGAACTCTTCCTGGCTAATATTATAATCATCGATCAGGGTGCACATATCTTCGAGGATGCGGTGGACGATAGCTTTAAAGCGCTCGTTGCCGCCGGGAACGTTCAGGCCGGCGCTTTCACGTAATAATTTCTGCACGGCTTCTTGTTGTACGAAAGAATTTTTCATCACGATTCTCACTTATTGCTTGCAGCTTATTTGTAGGGTTTACGCCGATATAAACCGGCGCGAGGTTAATTATTATTATTTATCGTCTTCACGAATCGATGATGGATGACGGCAGAGCGCCTCCACGCGTATTTCCATAAACGGGTACAGCGGCAGCCCCATTAATATCTGATGCAGCTCTTCGGCGTCCCGCACGTCAAAAATACTGACGTTGGCATACAGCCCGGCGACGCGCCAAATATGCCGCCATTTACCTTCCCGCTGCAGCTGCTGCGAGTAGGCCTTTTCGCGCTGCTTGATCTCCTCAATTTCAGCGCCGGGAAACCCCAGCGGAATATTGACGGTCATATCCACTTTGAACAGCATGTCTCTCTCTCCTGTGTGCGCTTACGCTTTACGGGTATAAAACTGCAGCTTATCTTCATCGAGCTCGACGCCGAGCCCCGACGTCTGCGGCAGAACGACCTGCCCCTCGGCGAAGGTCAGCGGCACGCTGATGATGTCGTCCTTCAACAGCAGCGGGCCAAACATCTCGGTTCCCCACTGCAGCGGCAGCGTTGACCAGGCGTGCAGCGACGCCACCGTGCCGACGCTCCCTTCCAGCATGGTGCCGCCGTACAGGCCAATGCCCGCCGCCTGCGCCACCCGCGCGAGGGCCAACACGCTGGCTGGACCGCCGGCTTTAGCAATCTTCAGCGCGTAGGCGCCGCTGAATCCCTGCTGGGCCAGGCGGTAGCCGTCATAGTGGGTAGCGACGGCTTCATCCGCCAGGATCGCGGTCTCGACGCGGTGGCTAAGGCGCACCAGGGCGGCGTTATCCTGCGCGCTAACCGGCTGTTCGATAAGGTCGACCCCCATCGCCGCCAGCTCGCGGCAGCCCCAGGCCGCGGCGGTGGCGTCCCACGCCTGGTTGACGTCAACCCGGATGCTGGCCCGGTCGCCCAGCGCCTCGACGATCGCGCGGGTGTGCCTGAGGTCGGTAGCCAGATCCCGGGCGCCAATTTTAAGCTTGAACGCCTGATGGCGGCGTTCGCTCAGCAGCCGTTCGCCTTCGGCAATGTCCTTCGCGGTATCGCCGCTCGCCAGCGTCCACAGCACCGGCAGCGAGGTCTGCAGCGCCCCGCCCAGCAGCGCCGAAACCGGCAGCCCCAGCGCCTTGCCCTGGGCATCGAGCAGCGCGGTCTCAATCGCCGATTTGGCAAAGGTATTGCCTTTAACGGCGCCGTTCATGCGCTCGGTGAGCGCGTTGAGGTTATCCGCCGGCTGGCCCTTGAGCAGTGGCGTCAGATAGTGGGTAATGGCGGAGACGATGGCCTCCGGGCTTTCGACGCCATAGCTCAGGCCACCAATGGTGGTCGCCTCGCCGATCCCACAGATGCCGTCGGAGCGCGTGAGGCGAATAATCACCAGCGTCTGGCAGCCCATGGTGGCCATTGAGAGTTTGTGCGGACGAATGGTCGGGACATCAACCAGCCAGCTTTCAATGCGTTCTACGGTCGCGGTCATCTTCTGTTCCCAATCGTGAAATAGCCGGACCCGGGATCGTTCGCGCAGCGCCCGCTGCGGCTCCGGTAAGATGGCCAGGCGCGGCGGCTGCATAGTCGATATCGGGTATAACTTTTTGTGCCCCCAACCATAACGGGAGGTGACGATGCCTTTGACAATAGGGGGCAGCCACCGGCACGGTCAACGGCGATAATCGAAATGTTGTGCGATTATCGACGCGCTTGTTAAATTGAGGTTAATAATGTGATCCGGGTGGGAAAACGCGCACATTCCGCCGCCGCCCGCTATGCGCAGGGTATAGTGATGCCCGCGAGCTTTGTCTTCGAATGGAGAGGAATTCAATGAGCGATAGATCCCCAACCACCCTCAGCGCCAGGCAGGCCGAACACGACCCAAACTTTATGCTGTCGCTGGCGCGCGGGCTGGAGGTACTCAACGCCTTTACTCCCCAGCGCCAGCGGCTGACCATTTCGCAGCTCAGCCAGAAAACGCAAATTTCTCGCGCCGCCGTGCGCCGCTGCCTCTATACCCTGGCGGCGCTGGGGATGGTACACAGCCCCGATGGCCGCAGTTACGAGCTGCTGCCGCGCGTGCTGGCGGTGGGCCACGCCTACCTTGCCGGTACTCCGCTGGCAAAAGTGGCGCAGACCGCGCTGGACACGCTGGGCAAAACGCTGGGCGAGTCCTGTTCGGCCGCCACCCTGGATGGGGATAACGTGCTGTACATCGCCAGAGCCGCGGTCAACAACCTGCTCAGCGTCGACATCGGGCGCGGCAGCCGCCTGCCCGCCTGGGCCACCTCGATGGGCCGGGTGCTGCTCAGCGCGCTGCCGGAAGAACAGCTCGAGGTGACGTTGTCACGAGCCGTGCTAATGCGCTACACCCCGTATACGGTCTGCGATCTGCCGGGATTGCGCGAGGAAATTGCCAAAGTCCGCATGCAGGGATACGCGCTTGCGGACAGGCAGATTGAGGTTGGGCTGTGTTCGCTGGCGGTGCCGCTGCTGTCGCGCGGCGGCCAGGTGGTGGCGGCGCTCAACGTCGGCGTGCCTGCGGCCGCGATGAGCGCCGGAGCGCTAAAAGAGCTGGCCCTGGCGCCGCTGCGCCGGGCCGCCATGGAGCTCTCTCTCCAGCTATAGGGCGTCACTCACCGGCGGCACCCTGGCGAGGCTGCGCCAGATCCCCATTGCCAGCAGCAGCAGCAGGACGCCAGCCGTCGCCAGGACGATGCTGTGGGCGCTGATAAACGCCGTTTTGGCCGCCTCAACCAGCGCATGGGCCGGAATAGCGGGCATCGACTGGGCCAGATTTATCGCCTCGCTGATGGAAGATGCGGCCTGCTCCGCCGCGCCGCCGTCAATACCGTTCGGTAATACAATTGACGAGCTGTAGCTGCGGGTCAGGATCAGGCCAAAGAGCGCTATACCCAGCCCGGCGCCGAGCTCATAGGCCATCGTTTCAATCGCTCCCGCCGCGGCCGCCTTCTCTTTTGGCGCGGCGGCCATAATCGCCGAGCTTGAGGCCAGCAGCGCGCTGGCAACGCTGAAGCCCAGCATCGTCATTAGCCCCCACGCCAGCCACGGCTGGCTGCTAAAGTCGGTCATCGACAGCCCAAGGAAGCTGAACGCGCTGAGCAGCATCCCACCGGTGGCGACCTGACGCAGGCCGAGGCGCGAAACCATCATCCCGGCGATCGGCCCGCTAAACCCGCTGGCCACCATCAGCGGCAGCATAAATAGCCCGGCCTCAAACGGCGTTTTACCGTGCACAAACTGCAGCTCCTGCGCCATCAGTAGTTCGAAACCCACCAGCGTAATCAGCGCCGTCATTGCCATCATCACGCCGCTTAGAATAATGCGGTGCGTGAAGAGGCGCATATCCACCATCGGCCTCGCCGATGAGAGCTGCCGGCGCACGAAGGAGAACAGCATCCCCGCGCCGGCGAGGGCTACCAGTCCGGTGATCCACAGCTCAAGCTGCCCTTTGAGCGCCGTTTTGGCGCTAAAGACCAGCATCAGGATCGCCGTAATCAGCATCAACGCCTGCAGCATATTCAGCGGCTGCTCGCGTCGCGCGGGCTGTCGCGGCACCATTCGCGCGCTGAAGGCCATAACCACCAGCACGATGGGAACGTTGAGCAGGAAGACCGATCCCCAGTAGAAGTGCTCCAGCAGCATTCCGCCCACCAGCGGACCGAAAGCCGCGCCGCCTGAGCCAATCGCCGCCCACAGGCCCAGCGCCATGTTGCGGTGGCGGGCTTCGGCAAAGGTGTTACGAATGCCGGCCAGCGTCGCCGGGACGATCATCGCTGCCCCGATGGCCAGCAGCGCCCGGGAAGCAATCAGCGCCATCGCGCTGGGGGAAAAGGCCGCCGCCAGCGACGCAACGCCGAAAATCCCGCTGCCGAGCAGCAGCAGGCGCTTAAAGCCGATTTTGTCGCCGAGCGCGCCCATCGGCAGCACCATACCGGCCATCACTAATGAATAGATATCAATGATCCACAGCAGCTCGTTGCTGCTGGTTCCCAGCGATACGCTAAGCGTTGGCGCCGCTACGTGCAGCACCGTGGCATCGATCGCCACTGGAAGATAAACCAGCAAAATCGCTATTAGCGTTAACCATTGCCGAGACATACTACATTTCCTCAATTAACTAAATTGGACACGCGTCCAGGAATGCGATCCTGCCGGATTGTTGAACGACTGTCCAACTTTTTGTTACTATCGATGAAAACCACTGTGCGGCGGAAGCATATGAACTATTTAAGTCGGGAAGATCGGCGGGAAGTTATCCTGCAGGCGGCGATGCGCGTGGCCCTGCGCGGCGGGCTTGGCGCAATGACCGTTCGGCAGATAGCCGGCGAGGCCGGCGTGGCCACCGGGCAGCTGCACCACCACTTCACCTCCATCGGCGAGCTGAAGGCCCACGCCTTCGTCCAGCTGATTCGGGATATGCTAGCCATCCAGCTGGTTGACGATGCGGCGAGCTGGAACGAGCGCCTGTTTTCTATGCTCGGCAGCGAAGATGGCCGGCTGGAGCCCTACATTCGCCTGTGGCGCGAGGGGCAGCTGCTTTCCAGCAGCGATAGCGATATCAAAGCGGCCTACCTGCTCACCATGAGCCTGTGGCACGAAGAGACCGTCAACATTATTCAGCGCGGAACCGCGGCCGGGGAGTTTCATCCCGCCGATAGCGCGGAGAATATTGCCTGGCGGCTCATCGCCCTCGTCTGCGGCCTGGACGGCATCTACGCGCTGGGAATGAAGGAGATTGATGACGCCGCCTTTAGTCGATATATAAACCATTATATAACACTAGAGCTTTTACACCTTCCTGAATAATCCCTGGCCTCTCACGCCGCCGCCCCCGGGAGGCGGCTGACACCGTTCTCGCGGCGCGGCCCACCTGCGGATAGGGCCGGCAGCCCCCTTTTGCCTTACAGATTATTTACATTTTGTAACAAATAACAACCCTCTATTCACAGCGTGTTTTCTTCTACCGCGCTTTTTTTATCTATTCTTTCAAACATTACAATAATTAAAACGACCAGCCTGCATAACAAACGCTGTTTTATTTTCTATTTTCCCCTTTTCCGATCTCTATTTTCTTTGGTTACGGTGCAATCGAGGGCAATATGCCAACACAAAATGAGAAAGATAATCATTACCTTTTGAAAGGCTGGAGACCCGAGAATCCGGCATTTTGGGAAAACAAAGGCAAAAAGATTGCGCGAAGAAACCTTTGTATTTCAGTTGCCTGCCTGCTACTCGCCTTCTGCGTCTGGATGTTATTTAGCGCCGTAGCGGTAAATCTCAATAAAGTCGGATTTAATTTCACTACCGACCAGCTGTTTTTATTAACCGCCCTTCCTTCACTTTCCGGGGCAATATTACGCGTGCCCTATTCGTTTATGGTGCCAATATTTGGCGGACGCTACTGGACGGTGATCAGTACTGTTATATTGACGATCCCGTGCCTGTGGCTCGGTTTCGCGGTGCAGAACCCGGCGACGCCGTACTGGATATTTATCGCCATCGCCCTGCTGTGCGGTTTCGCCGGCGCCAACTTTGCCTCCAGCATGGGCAATATCAGCTTTTTCTACCCGAAGGCTAGGCAGGGCAGCGCGCTCGGCGTTAACGGCGGGCTGGGCAACCTCGGGGTCAGCGTGATGCAGCTGCTGTCACCGATTTTCGTGTTCCTGCCGCTGTTTACCTTCCTCGGCGTGCGCGGCACCGAACAGCCGGACGGTTCGATCCTCTGGCTCGGCAACTCGCCGCTGATCTGGGTTCCCCTGCTGCTGATTGCCACCGCCGCCGCCTGGTTCGGCATGAACGATATCGCCGGTTCCAAAACGTCAATTCGCGACCAGCTGCCGGTGCTAAAACGGCCGCATATGTGGCTGCTGAGCCTGCTGTATCTCGCCACCTTCGGCTCGTTTATCGGCTTCTCCGCCGGCTTTGCGATGCTGGCAAAAACGCAGTTCCCGGACGTCAATATCCTGCAACTGGCCTTCTTCGGGCCGTTTATCGGCGCCCTGGCCCGCTCGTTTGGCGGCATTATCTCAGACCGCCTCGGCGGGGTTAACGTGACGCTCGCCAACTTTGTCCTGATGGCGCTGTTTACCGGCCTGCTGTTTCTCACCCTGCCGGGCTCCGGCTCCGGCAGCTTCCTCGCCTTTTACGTGGTGTTTATGGGGCTGTTCCTCACCGCTGGCCTCGGCAGCGGCTCCACCTTCCAGATGATCGCCGTGATCTTTCGCCAAATCACCGTCGATAGCGTCAAAAAACGCGGCGGGACCGACGAACAGGCCCAGCATGAGGCGGTGACCGATACCGCCGCCGCGCTCGGCTTTATCTCCGCCATTGGCGCCGTTGGGGGCTTCTTCATCCCCAAAGCCTTTGGTACCTCGCTGGCCATGACCGGCTCTCCGGTCGGCGCCATGAAGATCTTTTTTGTGTTTTACGTGGTTTGCGTGCTGGTGACCTGGCTGGTCTACGGGCGCCGCAAGCCGGCAACGAAATAAACAGAACAAGAAATACATGTTGAGCAGTGTAACCACGGGGGCGCAATCCCCCGTCAGGAGATAATGTCATGAGCAAACTACTGGATCGCTTTCGCTACTTTAAGCAAAAAGGCGAAAGCTTTGCCAACGGCCACGGCCAGGTGTACAACACCAACCGTGACTGGGAGGATAGCTACCGTCAGCGCTGGCAGTTCGATAAGATTGTCCGCTCCACGCACGGCGTAAACTGTACAGGCTCATGTAGCTGGAAGATCTACGTTAAAAACGGGCTCGTCACCTGGGAAACCCAGCAGACCGACTATCCCCGCACCCGCCCTGACCTGCCGAACCACGAGCCGCGCGGCTGCCCGCGCGGCGCCAGCTACTCGTGGTACCTCTACAGCGCCAACCGCCTGAAGTACCCGCTGGCGCGCAAGCGGCTGATTGAGCTGTGGCGCGAGGCGCTGACGCAGCACCCGGACCCGGTGAACGCGTGGAACAGCATCATGCAGGACCGGCAAAAATGCCTGAGCTACAAGCAGGCCCGCGGCAAAGGCGGGTTTATTCGTTCGACCTGGAAAGAGCTCAACCAGCTGATCGCCGCCGCCAACGTCTGGACCATTAAAAACTACGGCCCGGACCGCGTGGCCGGCTTCTCGCCCATTCCGGCGATGTCGATGGTCTCCTACGCCGCCGGCACCCGCTATCTGTCGCTGATCGGCGGAACCTGCCTGAGCTTCTATGACTGGTACTGCGACCTGCCGCCCGCCTCACCGATGACCTGGGGCGAGCAGACCGACGTTCCGGAATCCGCCGACTGGTACAACTCCAGCTACATTATCGCCTGGGGCTCCAACGTCCCGCAGACCCGTACGCCGGACGCCCACTTCTTCACCGAAGTGCGATATAAAGGCACCAAAACCATCGCCATCACCCCGGACTATTCGGAGGTCGCCAAGCTCTGCGACCAGTGGCTGGCGCCCAAACAGGGTACCGACAGCGCGCTGGCAATGGCGATGGGCCACGTGATCCTCAAGCGCTTTCACCTCGATAACCCCAGCGATTACTTCCTCAACTACTGTCGCCACTACACCGATATGCCGATGCTGGTGATGCTCGATCGCCGGGACGACGGTACCTGGGTACCCGGGCGCATGCTGCGCGCTTCGGACCTGCTGGACGGACTGGGCGAAAGCAACAACCCGGAGTGGAAAACCGTCGCCTTCAACGCCGAAGGAGAGCTGGTGGCGCCCAACGGCTCGATCGGCTTTCGCTGGGGTGAGAAAGGCAAGTGGAACCTCGAGCAGCTGGCGGCCGGTAACGCGACCGAGCTGCGTCTCTCCCTGCTGGATATCAAGGATTCCGTCGCCGCAGTGGGCTTCCCCTACTTTGGCGGTAACGAAAACCCGCACTTTCGCAGCGTGAAGCAGGATCCGGTGCTTATCCATCAGCTGCCGGTGAAGCAGCTGGCGCTGGCAAACGGTGAAAGCGGCCTGGTGGCGAGCGTTTACGATCTGGTGCTCGCCAACTATGGCCTCGATCGCGGCCTTGATGACGCCAACGCGGCGCAGGATTTTGCCGATCTTAAAGCCTACACCCCGGCCTGGGCCGAGCAGATCACCGGCGTGTCGCGCCGACACATCGAGCAGATTGCCTGGGAGTTCGCCGATACCGCGCATAAGACCCACGGTCGTTCGATGATTATCCTCGGCGCCGGCGTCAACCACTGGTATCACATGGATATGAACTACCGGGGGATGATCAACATGCTGGTGTTCTGCGGCTGCATCGGGCAGAGCGGCGGCGGCTGGTCGCACTACGTGGGTCAGGAGAAGCTGCGCCCGCAAACCGGCTGGCTGCCGCTGGCCTTCGCCACCGACTGGAACCGCCCGCCGCGCCAGATGAACAGCACCTCCTATTTCTACAACCACTCCAGCCAGTGGCGCTACGAAAAGCTCACCGCCCAGGAGCTGCTGTCACCGCTGGCCGACGCCAGCCGCTTTAGCGGCCACCTGATTGATTTTAACGTCCGCGCCGAGCGCATGGGCTGGCTGCCGTCGGCGCCGCAGCTGAGCGTCAACCCGCTGACCATTAAGCAGCAGGCCGATTCCGCCGGACTCTCTCCCGCCGACTTCACCGCCCAGGCGCTGAAATCCGGCGATATCCGCTTTGCCAGCGAGCAGCCGGATAACGGCAAAAACCATCCGCGAAACATGTTTATCTGGCGCTCCAACCTGCTGGGCTCGTCCGGGAAAGGCCACGAGTACATGCTCAAATACCTGCTGGGCACCGACAGCGGTATTCAGGGCGATGAACTGGGGGCAACGGACGACGTTAAGCCGGAAGAGGTGGAGTGGCAGACCGCCGCCATTGAGGGCAAGCTCGACCTGCTGGTGACCCTCGATTTTCGCATGTCGAGCACCTGCCTGTTCTCCGATATCGTCCTGCCGACCGCCACCTGGTATGAAAAAGACGATATGAATACCTCGGATATGCATCCGTTTATCCATCCGCTCTCCGCCGCCGTTGACCCGGCCTGGGATGCGAAAAGCGACTGGGAAATCTACAAAGATATTGCTAAAGCCTTCTCCGAGGTCTGCGTCGGCCACCTTGATAAAGAGACCGACGTGGTGCTGCTGCCGCTGCAGCACGACTCCCCTGGGGAGCTGTCGCAGCCCTTTGACGTCTTCGACTGGCATAAGGGCGAGTGCGATCTTATCCCCGGGAAAACCGCCCCGACCATCGCGGTGGTTGAGCGCGACTACCCGGCGACCTGGGAGCGCTTTACCTCCCTTGGCCCGCTGCTCGACAAGCTGGGCAACGGCAGCAAGGGGATTTCGTGGAATACCCAGGATGAGGTCGATTTCCTCGGCAAGCTGAACTACGTCAAGCTCGACGGTCCGGCCAAAGGTCGTCCGCGCATCGATAGCGCGATTGACGCCAGCGAGGTGATCCTCAGCCTGGCGCCGGAGACCAACGGTCAGGTGGCGGTGAAGGCCTGGCACTCCCTCGGCGAATTTACCGGGCGCGATCACACCCACCTGGCGCTCAACAAAGAGGATGAGAAGATCCGCTTTCGCGATATCCAGGCCCAGCCGCGCAAAATTATCTCCAGCCCCACCTGGTCCGGCCTCGAGAGCGAACACGTGTCGTACAACGCCGGCTATACCAACGTGCATGAGCTGATCCCATGGCGCACGCTTTCCGGCCGCCAGCAGCTCTATCAGGATCACCCGTGGATGCGCGCCTTTGGCGAGAGCCTCGTGGTCTATCGACCGCCGATAGATACCCGCAGCGTCAGCCATATGAAGGAGATCCCGCCCAACGGCTTCCCGGAAAAAGCGCTGAACTTCCTGACGCCGCACCAGAAATGGGGCATCCACTCCACCTACAGCGAAAATCTGTTGATGCTGACCCTGTCGCGCGGCGGGCCGATCGTCTGGCTCAGCGAAGCCGACGCGAAGGAGCTGGGAATTGAGGATAACGACTGGATTGAGGCGTTCAACGCCAACGGCGCCCTCACCGCCCGCGCGGTGGTCAGCCAGCGCGTGCCCCCCGGAATGACCATGATGTACCACGCCCAGGAGCGAATCATGAACATTCCGGGCTCTGAAGTCACCGGACGGCGCGGCGGGATCCATAACTCCGTCACCCGTATCTGCCCGAAACCGACCCATATGATCGGCGGCTACGCGCAGCTGGCCTACGGCTTTAACTACTACGGCACCGTCGGCTCTAACCGCGATGAGTTCATCATGATTCGCAAAATGAAAAACATTAACTGGCTGGATGACGAAGGTCGCGATCAGGTACAGGAGGCGAAAAAATGAAAATACGCTCACAGGTCGGAATGGTGCTGAACCTCGACAAATGCATTGGCTGTCATACCTGTTCGGTCACCTGTAAGAACGTCTGGACCGGGCGCGAAGGCATGGAGTATGCCTGGTTTAACAACGTCGAAACCAAGCCCGGCATCGGCTATCCGAAAAACTGGGAAGATCAGGAGGAGTGGCAAGGCGGCTGGATCCGCGGGATCACCGGCAAGCTCACGCCGCGCCTCGGCAGCCGCGTCGGCGTGCTGTCTAAAATCTTCGCCAACCCGGTGCTGCCGGGGATCGACGACTATTACGAGCCCTTTACCTACGACTATCAGCATCTGCACTCCGCCCCCGAAGGCCAGCACCTGCCCACCGCCCGCCCGCGCTCGCTGATCAGCGGCAAGCGGATGGATAAAATCACCTGGGGCCCCAACTGGGAGGAGCTGCTCGGCGGCGAGTTTGAAAAGCGCGCCCGCGATCGCAACTTCGAGGCGATGCAGAAAGAGATGTACGGCCAGTTTGAAAACACCTTCATGATGTACCTGCCGCGCCTGTGCGAGCACTGCCTCAACCCGAGCTGCGCCGCCACCTGCCCGAGCGGCGCCATCTACAAGCGTGAAGAAGACGGCATCGTGCTGATCGACCAGGACAAGTGCCGCGGCTGGCGCATGTGCATCAGCGGCTGCCCGTACAAAAAAATCTACTTCAACTGGAAAAGCGGCAAGTCAGAAAAATGCATCTTCTGCTATCCGCGCATCGAATCCGGCCAGCCGACGGTCTGTTCGGAGACCTGCGTCGGGCGTATCCGTTATCTCGGGGTGCTGCTGTACGACGCGGACCGCATCGAAGAAGCGGCCAGCACCGAGCATGAAACCGACCTCTACGAGCGTCAGTGCGACGTGTTCCTTAACCCGCACGATCCGGCGGTGATTGAGGAGGCCCTGAAGCAGGGGATCCCGCATAACGTCATCGATGCCGCGCAGAAATCACCGGTCTATAAGCTGGCGATGGACTGGAAGCTGGCGCTGCCGCTGCATCCGGAATACCGCACGCTGCCGATGGTCTGGTACGTGCCGCCGCTGTCGCCGATCCAGTCGGTTGCCGACGCCGGCGGCCTGCCGAACAACGGCAGCATTCTGCCGGCGGTCGAAAGCCTGCGTATTCCGGTGCAGTATCTGGCTAACCTGCTGAGCGCGGGCGACACCGGCCCGGTGCTGCGCGCCCTGAAGCGCATGATGGCGATGCGCCACTACAAGCGCTCCCAAACCGTAGAAGGCGTTACCGATACCCGCGCCATCGAGGAGGTCGGCCTCAGCGTCGAGCAGGTGGAGGATATGTACCGCTACCTGGCGATCGCCAACTACGAAGACCGCTTCGTGATCCCCACCAGCCATCGCGAAATGGCGGAGGACGCCTTCCCGGAAAAAAACGGCTGCGGCTTCACCTTCGGCGACGGCTGTCACGGCTCGGATACCAAATTCAACCTGTTTAACAGCCAGCGCATCGATGCGATCAACATCGGGGAGAGAGACTAATGCGCATCCTCAAGGTAATCGGTCTGCTGCTGGAGTACCCGGACGCCGTGCTGTGGGACAACCGCGAGGAGGCGCTGGCGCTGGTCAGCGCCGATGCGCCGGCCCTGCTGGCGTTTGTTGAACCGCTGCTGGCCGCGCCGCTGCTCGACCGTCAGGCCGAGTGGTGCGAAGTCTTTGAACGCGGGCGCGCCACCTCGCTGCTGCTGTTTGAGCACGTGCACGCGGAGTCCCGCGATCGCGGCCAGGCGATGGTCGACCTGATGAATCAGTACGAGCAGGCCGGCCTGCAAATCGACTGCCGCGAGCTGCCGGACCATTTACCGCTGTATCTGGAGTATCTCAGCACCCTGCCGCCGGAGGGCAGCCGCGAAGGATTGCAGAACGTCGCGCCGATTCTGGCGCTGCTCGGCGGGCGGCTGAAGCAGCGCCAGTGCGAGTATTATCAGCTATTTGACGTGCTGCTGGCGCTGGCAGGCAGCAAACTCAACAGTGACAGTGTCACGAAGCAGGTGGCGGGTGAAAAGCGCGATGATACCCGCCAGGCGCTGGATGCGGTGTGGGAAGAGGAGCAGGTGAAATTTATCGAAGATAAAGCCACCGCCTGCGACAGCTCCCCGCTGCAAAACTATCAACGACGCTTTAGCCAGGACGTCGCGCCACAGTACGTCGACGTCCGTGCCGGAGGCCCGAAATGATACAGTACCTCAACGTCTTTTTTTACGATATCTACCCCTACCTCTGCGGCACGGTGTTTCTGCTCGGCAGCTGGCTGCGCTACGACTACGGCCAGTACACCTGGCGCGCCTCCTCGAGCCAGATGCTCGACAAGCGCGGTATGGTGCTATGGTCAAACCTGTTCCACATCGGCATTCTCGGCATCTTCTTCGGCCACCTCTTTGGCATGCTGACGCCGCACTGGGTCTACTCGTGGTTCCTGCCGATGTCGCAAAAGCAGCTGATGGCGATGATCCTCGGCGGCGCCTGCGGCGTGCTGACGCTGATCGGCGGCGCGGGCCTGCTGGTCCGCCGCCTGACCAACCCGCGCATTCGCGCGACCTCGTCGACGGCGGATATTCTGATCCTCAGCATCCTGCTGATTCAGTGCATTCTTGGCCTGACGACGATCCCCTTCTCCGCCCGGCACCCGGACGGCAGCGAGATGCTCAAACTGGTGGACTGGGCGCAGGCGGTGGTGACCTTCCACGCCGGCGCTTCGGCGCATCTTGACGGCGTGGCGATTATCTACCGCGTCCATCTGGTGCTGGGGATGACTATCTTCCTGATCTTCCCGTTCACCCGGCTGGTCCACGTCTGGAGCGCACCGGTCGAGTACCTGACCCGCCGCTACCAGGTAGTGCGCTCAAGGCGCTGAGTCTCTTCCTTTGCGCAATACGGCTGGGCCTGTTTGCGACAGGCCCAGCGTGTAGGTCATCACCGCTCATATCTGCTCACAAGTTACTACATAAATAACGTGGTTATTACGCCACGACATCTTTATCCTTGCCACATAACCCTGTCCTGTAAAAACCGCAGCCGCTCTGACCGCTGCGGCTGCAACGTATTCTGAGAACAGCATGGCAAATCAATGGGCTCCCTCATTTTGGGGCCGAAAACTGACGCGGTCATCGCGGTGGCGCCTCAGTTTGCAAGAGACGGTACTGTCGCTTTCCCTCAATGGTTTAATTCATCAGATTGATATCAACGATAAAAGCAGTTGCCATTTCCATACCGGGCTGTTGTGGACGGATATCACCTTCCACGATGCTCATGCGCAGAAAATTGTCATCGATGGACTCCCGAATGCTCAGGCGGCGCAGTTGCGGCGCGCGCTCGAGGAAATATCTGCAGCGGCGCAGCGGCTCACCGAGCTCGCCTTTATTCATCAGAGCATCAGCAACGTCAATGACTGGCTGGCGCGCAAAGCACGGCGGGAAGAGACCGCAGCGCAGCAGCGGCGATGGCTCACCCACGAAATGCAGATCGACCTGGAGTCAGCCAAACCGCGCATTGACGACGGGCGTATTGCACACCTGCTGCAACAGCCACTGCTTATTGCCGCACTGGAGGCTGAAGTCCCGGATATTTTGCGCGCCCTCAAGCTGTGGAAAATGGACTACCGTCCGGCCTGGAAAACGATAAACGCTGACCATACCGAGCGGGAGCTTAAGGCCTGTAAATCCCTGTTTGACAGGATTGAAAGCCAGCCGCTTACCGTTGAGCAGGCGAAAGCGGCGATCTGTTTTGATAACCGGGTACAGGTGATTGCCTCGGCGGGTTCAGGGAAAACATCTACTATGGTCGCCAAAGCGGCCTATGCCATCGACCGGGGCATAGTCGATGCGCAGGAGATTATTATCCTCGCCTTTAATAAACAGGCGGCAAACGAATTGGGCGAACGGTGCAAGACCGCTTTTACCCGTGCAGGATTTCAGGGCGCAGCGGTTGAGACTTCGACCTTTCACGCGCTGGGTTTAACCATTCTTGGGAAGGCTACCGGGAGAAAGCCAAACGTTCCGGTTTGGGCAATCGATCAAACGGCGGGAATTCTTAAGCTCCGCGCCATCGTCGGACGCTTAACGGCGAGCTCAACCGCTTTCTTCGTCCAGTGGAATATCTTTCGCTTCGTTTTTAATCGTGATTTACCTGCTTTCGGCGTCGCTGAAGCGGCGAACGCGTGGGATGCTCAGGGAAACAGCTTCATTCTTACCATCGACAACCACCGCGTCCGCAGTCAGGAAGAAGCCGCTATCTGCAATTGGCTTTTCCTGAACGGGGTTAACTATCGCTACGAAGCGCCCTATGAATTTGACACAGCCGATGAAAATCACCGTCAGTATCACCCGGATTTTTACTATCCCGATATCGGCCTTTACCACGAGCACTTCGCCCTCAACGCCAGCGGGCATCCCCCAGAACATTTTACGGATTATCTCGCCGGCGTTGAGTGGAAACGAGCGCTGCATAAAGCGCGCGGAACCACGATGATCGAGACCACCTCCGCTCAGCTCCGCTCCGGCAACGCCTTTGAGCATTTAACCCATGAACTGACCTCGCGTGGTATCACGCTTAATCCGGACCCTCACCGCGAAGCGCCGGGAAACGGCGAACAGCCGATGAAGCAGGATGAGCTCCTGGGCCTGCTGCGGATGTTTATTAGCCACGCCAAGAGTAATGTTCTGAGCATCAACGATATTCGCCAACGGCTTAGCGCGAGCCCGTCCCTTCTGCTTCATTATCGCAATCAGCTGTTCCTCAATCTGGTTGCCCCTGTCCTTAGCGAATGGGACGCCGAACTGGCGAGCGAAGGCGGTATTGATTTTGAAGATATGCTGAATATGGCGGCAGAGTCTCTTGAAAGCGGTCGCTACGCATCCCCTTTTGCGCTGGTGATGGCAGATGAATTTCAGGATGCCTCGTACGCCCGAGCGCGTTTATGCCGCGCGTTGACGCAAAAACCAGGGCGGTTTTTATTTACCGTCGGCGATGACTGGCAGTCGATTAATCGCTTTGCCGGTGCAGATCTGTCGGTCATGAGCGCCTTTCACAGCTGGTTTGGCGACGGGCAAACGCTCAAGCTTGAGCGGACCTTTCGCTGCCCGCAGCCGCTGTGCGATATCTCGAGCCAGTTTATCTCACGCAATCCCAACCAGATTGGCAAACACGTATACTCGACGGCACCGCAGCTGGGGCCAGTTATGCAGGCCTTTCAGGTCGAGCACAAAGACGGCCTCGCCAGCGCCATCGATGAATTCATTATGAAGCTGGCTAAAGGCGTGCAGAACGGCGAGATCCCTGCGGGAATAAAGGGCAAGGTCTCGGTATTTGTTCTGGGCCGCTATAACGCTGACAGGCAGTACCTGCCTGAGCGCTCGTTCCGTTTTAGCGAATGGCTTGATGTCTCATTTTTGACCATTCACCGCGCTAAAGGAAGCGAGGCTGACTACGTCATCCTGCCGGAGATGGTGACGGTGCGTAAGGGCCGTAGTTTCCCAAACACCCGCTACGACGATCCGGTACTCACCCTGGCAATGCCGGAAGGTGACCGTTTCCCTCATGCCGAAGAGCGTCGGCTATTCTATGTCGCCCTGACGCGCGCGCGACGCAGCGTCGCGATGTTTACGGTCAAAGGTCGGTATTCTGTTTTTCTTGAAGAGCTGCTGCACGAAGGGGCCTTGTCCATCATCGATGCGCAAGGAAAGGCTGTTGAGGAGTCGCGCTGCCCGGCCTGTCAGCAGGGAGCGATCGTGCTGCGAAAAGGCCCACACGGTAGCTTTCACGCCTGTTCAAACTACCCGGACTGCTGCTATAAACCCGCCAGGTTGGCGTCAACGCACACCTTCGCTGCCGCCCGCTAACCGGCGAGTTCTCTCGCGCTTGCGCTAAGGGAGAACCCGCCTGGCCAGAGGCGTCAGGTCGAGCTATTTACCCGCATCCGGATGGGTATCGAACGCCGCCATCACCGCCGCGAGGTCCGCCTCGCTGAAGCCGTGCTTCGCGTCATTCACCCCGAGGCCAAATCGCGTTTGCAGCGTTTCATACAGCGCCGCCACGTCGGGTAAATCAACCTTCTCCACCACCCGGCTGCTATCCCAGTGGGTAAAGTGGAAGTTGGTTAAGGTCATCTTCCCGCCGTCAGCCAGGTGGCGGCACAGCAGCAGATGGTGGCGAAAATGCGACTGCGGCCAGTGGGCGGACCAGAAATTGCCCATCACGTAATCGGCGGCAAACTGACAGCCTAAATCGAAATGATACATCGATTGCCAGTGCTCGTGATGGCTGAACTGCAGCGTCCAGCGCTCGCCTTCGTGCAGCAGGCGATAAACCCCGTGCGGGGTCTGCTGCTCAACGTCCGCCAGCAGCCTGATGGGCGCCGTCAGCGTTTGCCCGCCGAAGCCGACGTCGGCAATCCAGCGCTCGCCCTCCGCCTCAACCAGCAGCAGGCGGTGGGTTCGCGGCGGCATCTGCGGCGGATTCGCCAGCACCACGCGCCCCAGCAGGCTGCGTACCG
Source organism: Klebsiella sp. BIGb0132 (assembly GCF_024810075.1). Lineage (NCBI taxonomy): Bacteria > Pseudomonadati > Pseudomonadota > Gammaproteobacteria > Enterobacterales > Enterobacteriaceae > Klebsiella > Klebsiella sp. BIGb0132. The sequence goes on from NZ_JANUDW010000002.1 coordinate 824,618, forward strand.
GGAAGCCAATCTCGCTCAACGCCCGCTCGAGCAGGCCGTTCTGCTCGAAGCAGTAGCCGCCGCGGCGGGCGTTAATCAGCTTGTCCTCCAGCGACCGATCGTCCAGATGGATCTCCCGCGGCAGCAGAACGTCGAGGTTCTCAAACGGGATCGCGCTGTTGTGGTGGATATGCAGCGTCCGCAGGGTGTTAATCGAGGCATCAGGGGTTCCCGTCCAGCCCAGACGAGAAAAATAGGCGCGTAAAAATGGGCTCATCAATGTCTCCAGCATTCGGTGTGCGTCATTTATAGCGTATTTTTCCCGCCTCACCGGTATTTTTGTGCGGTCGTGCGGCTCAGCGCGCGCTGCGCTGCATCAGCGCCAGGGCGCTCAGCATCAGCGTCAGGCCGGTGAGCAGGGTCAGCGTCGCCATCGCCATGCCCTGTCCCGCTGAACCTTGCTCAAACTGACGCCAGATAAACACCGCCACGGTCTGGGTGCCCGCCGGAGCCAGCAGCAGGGAGGTCACCAGCTCGCGCGAGGCGACCGCAAACACCATCAGCATCGCCGCCAGCAGCGCCGGAAACACCAGCGGCAGGACGATCAGGCGCAGCGCCTGCAGCGGCGAAGCGCCGTGCACCCTCGCCGCCGGCTCCAGATTATTACCGAGCTGGCGCAGGGCGCTGCCCACGTAGCGCACCGGCCACGGCAGCAGCAGACAGCAGTAGGAGAGCAGCAGCATAAACCAGCTGTTATACGGCGAAACCGGCCAGAACGGGCGGTTCCACAACAGAATGAGCCCCACCCCGACCACCACGCCGGGCAGCGCCGCCGGCATCAGCGACAGCGCATCGATAATCGCGCTGCCGCGGATTTGTTGGATCAGCACCAGCCACGCCGCCACCAGCCCCAGCAGGCCAACAATCAGCGCCGAGGCCAGCGCCAGCGAAAGGCTGGTCCCCAGCGCCGAAAGCGCATCGCCCTGCTGGTTAAACAGCGCAATAAAGTGGTTAAAGGTAAAATTATCCGCGCCGATCCCGCCCGACAGCGTGCCCATCAGGCTGGTGACCACCGTCGATGCCACCGGCAGCACCACCGCCAGCCCGGCGACCGTCGCCATCAGCAGCAGCGCCGGGAGAGTAAACCAGCCCGCCGTCGCCCCGCTGTTCTCGCCCGGTTTGCCGGTCACGCTGGTCACTTCTTTATCCCCCACCAGCCGGCGCTGCAGCCACCAGGCCAGCAGCGCGACAACGATCAGCAGCAGCGAGAGCAGCGACGCGCCGTTGAGATCGATGGGCCAGTCGGCGAGCTTCTTCTCGATTCCGACGGTCAGCATCACCACGCCCGCCCGGGAGCCCAGCGCCGCGGGAACGCCGTACTCCTCAATCGCCAGGGTAAACGCCAGCAGCATGCCCGCCGCCAGCGCCGGAGAGAGCATCGGCAAGGTGATATGCCAGAAGGCGCGCCAGGCGCTGGCGCCGTGCACTCGCGCCACGATAGCCAGCCGCTGCCCGCTCGCCAGCAGGCTGCGGGAGACGGCAAAATAGACCACCGGGAAAATATTCAGCGCCATCACCAGCACGATCCCGCTGCGGCTGAACAGCAGGTCGTTGAGATCCCAGCCGGTGAGCTGCTGCAGATAGCCGTTGCTTTGCAATACCAGCATCCACGACAGCGCGGCGATATAGGGCGGCGTGAGAAAAGGAATTAAGAACAGCAGGTCCCAAAGGCGCGGCAGCGGCAGATTGAACAGCCCGCGCAGCACGCCGAGCGGGAGCCCGATGGCGACGCTGACCAGCGCCACGCCGCAGGCGATCCACAGGGTGCCGCCGAGCATTGCCGGCAGATGCGGATCGGCAAGCAGCGGCGCGACGCCGCTAAACGCCCCGGCCAGCGAACCGGAGCTGAAGTGGGGAAATATCGCCTGTAAGACGATAAAAAACAGCGGCAGCGCCACCAGCACCAGCAGCGCCGCTAGCGTGGCGCCAGAAATAAGTTTTTGATTCACCGTATTTTCCTGCAAGCGAGGGCTCCCCCCGCCGCGCGCAGGCCAACGTCAGGCCGCCGCGGCGAGGGGTAAGGCAGATTACTGCGCGAAGAGCGTGTTGAAGCGGGCCAGCACCGCGCGGCGTTCGCTGCTGCCGTCGCCGCTGGTCGGCAGAACCTTCAGCTCGTTAAGCAGCGGGCGCTTCGCCGGGACGTCGGACCGCGCCGGCATCAGCCAGGCATCGGCCACCATCGCCTGGCCTTCCGGCGACAGGACGTAGTCGACAAAGGCTTTGGCATCGTCAGCGTGCGGGGTAGTTTTCAGGATCATCATCGGGCGCGGCGCAATCACCGTTCCGCTGGCCGGGAAAATAACCTTCAGCGATTCGCCCTGGCTAATATTGCCGTAAGAGACGTAGTCCACCGCGCCGAATACCGCCGCTTTCGCGCCCTGCATCACCGGCGTCACCGCCTGCGCATTCGGCCCGCTGACCACCATTCCGTTCTTTTTCAGCGCATCGAACAGCGCCCAGGCCTTATCGCCCATCCCGTTCTGCAGCCCGATCAGCAAATCCAGGGATGCGCCGGACAGCGCAGGGTCCGGGGTGGTCACCTTATCCTTAAACGCCGCTTCCGTCAGGTCGCGCCACTCCTTCGGCTCCGGGGTGCCGCTTTTGCTGTTCCAGACGATCCCCAGCGCCGAAATGCCCTGCGCCACGTAGTCAGCCGATTTCAGATTGGCCGGGACCTTATCGGCGTTGGCGCTTTGATAGGCCAGCAGCCAGCCGCGAGCGTGCAGATCTTCCGCGGTGTCCCACGAGGCGGAGATCAGCACGTCCGCCTGCGGGTTGGCCTGCTCGGCCTCAAGCCGCGCCATCACCTTGCCGGTGGTGGCCTGGAAGATATTGACCTTAACGCCGGTTTTCTTTTCGTAACCGCTGGCGAGGCCTTTCGCCAGGGTGCCGGGACCGGCGGTGTAAACAGTTAGCGCGTGGGCGCTGGAGATCATCGTGGCCGACAGCATCATCGCGAGCGCTGCTCCTTTCTTAAAGGTCATAACGGATTTCATGCGGATTCCCCTGAGGATGAAGTAACAATGCGGACAGCAGCAACGCTGCCCGCCGATAAATGCACAATGCGGTCAGCCAGCAGCTCTGCTTCGCGGCGGTCGTGGGTGACGTAGACGGCAGTGATGCCAAGCTGGCGCAGCAGACGGCTCATCTCGATGCACAGCGATTCGCGCAGCTCGCTGTCAAGATTAGAGAGGGGTTCGTCAAACAGCAGCACGCGAGGTTCGGCAACGATGGCCCGCGCCAGCGCGACGCGCTGCTGCTGGCCGCCGGAGAGGCCGGAGGGTTTACGCTCGGCAAAGCCGGTCAGCCCGACCCTCACCAGCGCGGCGTTGACCCGCGTCTGGCGTTCGCCGCGAGGCACCCCGCGCATGCGCAGCGGAAAAGCGATGTTTTGCGCCACGGTCATGTGCGGCCACAGGGCGTAATCCTGGAAAACCATGCCGATATCGCGCTGCTCCGGGGCCATACCCCAGCCGGCTTTCGCCACCAGGCGGTCGCCAAAGCGAATCTCGCCGCTGGCGGGTACGGTGAGCCCGGCCAGCAGGCGCAGCAGCGTGCTTTTGCCGCAGCCGGATGGCCCCAGCAGCGCGACGATGCTGCCCGCTTCGATATGCAGATCGATATTATTGAGAACGGTATTGGCGCCGAAAGCGAAGGAGACGCTATCAAGCTTGATGCCGGTAAGCGCGCGCATTATCGCCCTCCCCGTTGGGAAAGCGATACTCTACCGACGGTCAAAAACCGCCGGGCCGCGCCCACCTGCGATAAATACAGGGGAGCTAACATGTTGTTATCCTCTTTGGGACTTAGTGCCGCCAACTATAGGGAGCCTGGATGACGTATTGATTACATTTTCATTGCGGCTTAACGTGTTGTCTGGCATCAGACCCATTTACCAAGGAACGCATATGAGCCGCTTTCGCCACGTCGAACTTCAGTACGCCAGTCGCCTGCTCAATCACGGCCCCACCATTATGATAACCAGCTATGACGCGCAATCCGGACGCCGCAACGTGATGGCCGCCGCGTGGTCGATGCCGGTGGAGTTCGCGCCGCCCCGCGTCGCCATCGTGGTCGATAAGAGCGCCTGGACGCGGGAGATAATTGAGCGCAACGGGACCTTCGGCATCGTGGTGCCGGGCGTGGCAGCCGCCAGCTGGACCTACGCGGTCGGCAGCATCAGCGGGCGCGATGAGGATAAGTTCAACGCCTACGGCATTCCGGTGGTTAACGGCCCGGAGCTTGGCCTGCCGCTGATTGAGGAGAAGTGCATGGCGTGGATGGAGTGTCGGCTGCTGCCGCCCACCGCCGCTCAGGAGCAGTACGACACCCTGTTCGGCGAAGTGGTTTCCGCCGCCGCCGATGAGCGGGCTTTCGTCACCGGACGCTGGCAGTTCGACGATGATAAGCTCAACACGCTGCATCATCTCGGCACCGGTAACTTTGTCGCCAGCGGCCGGCACGTTCGGGCGAACACGCCGGAAGAGTAGCCCACCTGCCGCAGCGGGCGGGTTAATGCTGGCCTGCTTATCCACACCGATGCCGGGAGCCCGCCCTTTTAGCGTTGACCTTGCCCTGGCCCGATCATATAGTTAGGCGCCATACTACATGTCGGAGGCCGCAATGGAGCTTGAACAAAAATACCGCGCTCTGCTAGAGGAGGCTGAACGCCATCAGCTTGCCGATCTCGACAATATTCGCCTTTGCTTTCAAACCCTGTCGCTGGCGGCCGCCATCGATCGCGATTGTGCCGCGCTGCTGGCGCCCTGGGGTCTTTCCGAAGGCCGCTTTGTGCTGCTGTTTCTGCTCAACGCCGCGCCGGAAGGTCTGGCGCCCAACGTGCTGGCGGATAAGGCGGGAGTTACCCGCGCAACCATTACCGGCCTGCTCAACGGTCTGCAGCGCGATGGCCTTATTGAACGCCATGCCGACGCTCTCGACGGTCGGGCTGTGCGGATTGGCTTAACGGTCCAGGGTAAGCAGATCATCGATAGCGTTTTTGCCCGGCATAGCCGCTGGATTAGCGGACTCTTTGTCGGTCTCTCGGCCGAGGAGCGGACCCTGCTCGCCGGGCTGCTGAACAAAGTCGCGGCCGCTACGCTGACGGCACAAGGAGCAACGTCATGAGCGAAAATGAGAAACGTAAAGGAGCAACCCGCGTCGCGGATATTCCTGCCGGGATCCTGCAGGCCCTCTCGCGAGGCGAGTTAGCGAGTGCTAACCTGACGGAAGTTCTGGCGCTAAGCCAGTCGAGGCTGCTGCGTGCGGTTTTCCCGGCGCTGCCGCCGTCGGCGCTGGCCGCGGCGGAGAGCCTCGATGCGCAGGGTATTGTGAAGCGCATGGCGGGCATCGCGCACCTGCTGTTGAGTGAGGCCCAACCTGCGGCCCTACAGCGCTGCCTGGCGCACCCGGCGGATACGGTTCGCGGCTGGGGCTGCTTTATGCTCGGCGCACGGTCCGATTTGACGCTCTGCGAGCGCTTGGCGGCAATTCGCCCGCTGGCCGATGACGCCCATTTCGGCGTACGCGAATGGGCGTGGCTGGCCGTGCGCCCGCGTCTGATACCGGAGCTGGATCTGGCCATCGCCGAGCTGGCAATGTGGACCGCTTCGCCTTCGGATCGCATTCGCCGCTTTGCCAGCGAGGCCCTGCGTCCGCGCGGCGTCTGGTGCGGACATATCGGCGAGCTCAAACGCCAGCCGCAGCGCGCGCTGGCGATCCTCTCCCCGCTGCGCGCCGACCCCTCGCTCTACGTGCAGGATTCCGTCGCCAACTGGCTCAATGACGCGGGGAAAGATAGCCCCGACTGGGTGCAGACGCTCTGCGCCCGGTGGCTGTGCGAATCACCGTCCCCGGCTACTGCGCGTATTTGCCAGCGCGCGATGCGCAATTTATCCCACGCCAGCCGCTGACGCAGCGGCGGCCTTAGCGCTGCAGCCGGCGCCGGTCTTCGCTGGGAGTGAGGCCAAAAACCTTTTTATAGAGGGTGGTAAAGTGGTTGCTGTTGGCGAAGCCGCATAAATAGGCCACTTCGGTAATGGTCATATCGGTTTCACGCAGTTTTACCCTCGCTGAAACCAGGCGCAGGCGTTTTATATAATTATCCGGGGTTAATCCGGTCGCCTCTTTAATATGGCGAAAGGCGGTGCGGGTGGTCAGGTGAAATTTATCGGCCAGCAGCTGCCAGTTATGCTCTTCAAAACAGTGGTCCTGCAGCCAGGTGAGTAATTTATGTAATTTATATTTTGTGTTGCTATATTCCGCTTCACTTTCAGCATGCAGTATCGTCGTCGCCAGCTGAAAGAAAGTCGCCTCGCGCAGCGCGCTGTTTTCACTGCGCTGAAAATCCGCCGAGAATATCTTCTCAACCAGCCCCTTACAGATATGGCGGGTATCAGGGGCCAGCCAGCCGTAGCAGGAAGCCTGCTGTGCGGAGAATTTGCGTAATAGCGCATCAACATTCTGCAAATAATCAAATTCAACGAAAGGGTTAATCAGCACGTTGATTAACTTGAGCGTTCCGAGCTCATCATAATAATGCACGTCCCCCGGCTGCACGTAAAAAACGTCCCCCTGCTGAATATACAGCGGTCGGCCGTTAATAACGTGCAGACCATGCCCGTGCTCGACGATCACCAGTTCAGCAAACTCGTGGCTATGTTCATGGCTGTTATCTTCGGGGTCGCTGGCGTACATCGCCAGCTTGTCCTGCGGATGGGTGAAATAATACTCAACGGTCAGTGTCATCATTAACGAAGTCCAAACGGCATACGGCGCAGGGGCAAGATAATGCATTTTACCGGCGCTCACGAGCCAGATTTATGGAATTGTGATCGCCAACCAGCCCATCACACCATCAGTGCCATTTCCCGCGGCGCGTTGGCATTGCCAGAGTGGTTGACGCGGGCGGCGGCGTCTTATGCTGCGGATAAATAAACGTAGAGGACGCAGTATGTCACAGGCTATCCAGCACAACTCTGAGGTCACGATGACCCGCCACGAGGACTTTTTACGCGCCGCCGAGGCGCTCAGGCCGGCGCTCAGCAGCCGGGCTTACCCACCGCAGGCGGTTATCGACGCCCACGTCGATCCGCAGGCCATCTTTGGCTGGCGGGCGCAGCCGGTCAGCACGCCCGAAGCGCTTTATCAGCGCGAGCTGACCAGCGGTGACAGCTTTATCATTGATTTCGGCAGCCACTACGTCGGCTACCTCTCTTTCGCCTGCTCCGCCGTCGGCAGCCCGCCGGATGCCCCGGCCCATCTGCACTTTACCTTCGGCGAAACCCTCAGCGAAGTCTGCGAACCGTTCAGCGAATATCAGGGCTGGCTGAGCAGCAGCTGGCTGCAGCAGCAGGACCTGTGGCTCGACGTGCTGCCCGCAGAGGTTAACCTGCCCCGCCGCTACTGCTTTCGCTACCTGAAGGTGGAGGTGAAGGCCGTATCGCAGAAATTCCGCCTGCGGGTTGGACAAATTCGGCTGAATGCCGTGACCTCAGCGAGCGAAACCTGCCTGCCCGGTACCGCGACGGACCCGCAGCTACAGGCTATCGACCGGATCTCGGTAGTGACCTTGAAAAACTGTATGCAGGAGGTTTTCGAAGACGGGCCTAAACGCGACCGCCGCCTGTGGCTTGGCGATTTACGCCTGCAGGCGCTGGTTAACGACGTCACCTTTACCCACCACGACCTGGTTCGCCGCTGCCTGTACCTCTTTGCCGGCCATACCCGGGAGGACGGCATGGTCTCCGCCAACGTCTTTGTCCAGCCAGATGTTATCGCCGACGATACTTTTCTCTTTGATTATTCGCTCTTTTTCGTAGATGTTCTCTATGGCTATCTGCAAAGCACCGGCGATAGCGCCACCGCTCAGCAGCTGTGGCCAACGGCGCGCCGCCAGGTTGAGCTGGCGCTGACCCGCTGCGATGACGCCGGTCTGGTGCGCGATAGCGACGACTGGTGGGTCTTTATCGACTGGCAGGCATCGCTGAATAAACAGGCCGCGGCGCAGGGCGTGCTGATTTACTGCCTGCAGCGCGCTATCTGGCTGGCAGAACGTTTTGAACCCGAGCTGGCAGCTGCGCTCAGCGATCGTCTGCAGGTGCTAAAAGCGGCGGCCCAGCGCGAGCTTTGGGACCCGGAACGGGGCTTTTTCGTTAGCGGCACCGGGCGACAGGTGTCCTGGGCCTCGCAGATCTGGCTGGTGCTGGCGGAAATCGGCAGCGCAGAGCAGCGCCGGGAAATAATGCGCAATTTACGGGAAAATCCCCCGGCCATCGCCATGAATACCCCCTATCTGCGCCACCACTATGTCGCCGCCCTGCTGCAGTGCGGGCTACGCGACGAGGCCATCGCGGAGATCAAAGCCTACTGGGGGGCGATGGTCGATTACGGCGCCGACACCTTCTGGGAGATTTTTGACCCGGCGCAACCTGACTTTTCCCCGTATGGCAGCAAGCTGATCAACAGCTATTGCCATGCGTGGAGCTGTACCCCGGCCTGGTTTATTCGCCAGTACGGACTTTAACAACAACAATAAGCGAGCATATTTTATGGCAGAAACAACCTTTAGCCTGTGGCGGCAGCGCCTGGGCTACGGCATCGCCGACCTCTCCTGCAACCTCGTGTGGCAGCTTATCTCTCTGTATCTGATGTTCTTTTACACCGACGTAATGGGGCTTCCCGCCTATTATGTCGGCCTGATGTTCCTCGTGACCCGCCTGGTGGATGGCGTCGCCGACGTGCTGATGGGGCTGGTGATTGATAACACCACCACCCGCTGGGGGCGCTGTCGTCCCTATCTGCTGCTTGGCGCAGTCCCCTTCGGGCTGCTGTGCGTTTTGGCCTTCTACGTGCCGGATTTCGGCACTACCGGCAAGCTGCTTTACGCCTTCATCACCTATCTGTGCCTGTCGTTTCTCTATACGTTGGTCAATATTCCGTTCTGCGCGATGCTGCCGTTCCTGACCAGCGATTCGCGTGAGCGAACCACCCTCTCGGCGGTGCGAATTCTGCTGGGCTCCCTCGGCGCCACGATTGTTGCCGTAGCGACCCTGCCGCTGGTTGGCGCGTTGGGCAAGGGCAGCCAGGCCCACGGCTTCTTCTATACCGCGGTCATTTTCGGCGTCATTGCGACGTTCTTCCTGCTGGTGAGCTTCCGCAACGTTAAGGAGAATATCAGCATTACCCAGGAACGAATGACCCTGAAACGCGCCTGGGTCAGCCTGCGCGCCAACCGTCCATGGTGGGTATTCGCCAGCAATATCTTCCTGATGTGGGGGGCGTTCTTCTTCCAGACCGGCGCGCTGGTTTACTTCTTCCACTACTACGTGGGCAACAACGATCTGACGGCCATCGTCGCCGGGATCTCCACCTTCGTTCCGCTGCTGGGCACTCTCACCGTGCCGCTGCTCGCCAGGCGGATGAAAAAGCGTCACGTCTACCTGATTGCCAGCGCCATTAACCTTGTCGGCATGGGCATGATGATGGCTGCGGGCGTCAATAGCTGGGGGCTGATTGCCGGGGCGATTGTTCTGTCCCTGGGCGCCGGCCAGCGTACCGCCATTTACTTCTCCATGCAGGCCGATCCGGTGGATTACGGCGTGTGGAAAACCGGCATCAACACGGCGGGAATTTTAACCTCAATCAACGGCTTCTTCGGCAAAGTTGCCATGGCCGGTGCGGGAGCGATTACCGGCGTACTGCTCTCTTCCGGCGGCTACGTCGCCAATCAGGTGCAGAACGAGAGCGCGATGCTGGCGATTAAAGCCTGCTATCTCTACATCCCGGCGCTGCTGATTGTCGCGTCGATGCTGTGGATTGGCCGCTTCTATCGTCTCGACGATAATTACGAGCAGATCCGCGCCGACCTCGACGCCGGTCGCCGTGCGCCGCCGGAAAGCCCGTCGGCCGGCGGCGAAAATCACGCCATGTAAGGCGTCCCCACCTCTTTACCTCTGAAAGAAATAAGGATTCTCATGCGTATCTCTGTGATTAGCGCAGCGGTTTGCTGCGCCCTTTTTTCGGCCTACGGCGTCTGCGCCGCGCCGCTGACCATCGAACAACGGCTGGCGCAGCTCGAAGCCCGGCTCAATCATGCGGAGCAGGAAGCGGGAGACGCCAACCGCCGCGCGCAGCAGTCAGAACAGCGCACAACCGCGGCGGAACAGCGCGCAGCAGCGGCGGAGAAACAGGTGCAGGCGCTCAGCCAGCGGACCGCCGCCAGCGAGCAAAAGCAGCAGGTCACCAACCAGCAGATCAATAGCCAGCTGGCGAAAACCTCGCCCGGCGACGGCTTTGAGTTTAACGCCTACGCCCGCTCCGGCATGCTGGTGGATAGCCACGGCAAAGGGGCGCGCGGCGGCCCGGGGATCTCCCCTGCCAGCTCGCTCAACGGCGATGCCCACGTTGGCCGTCTCGGCAACGAGAAGGATAACTACGTGGAGCTCAGCTTTGGCAAGAAAATGACCTTTAGCGACGGCTCGTGGGCGCATTTCAAAACCATGCTTGCCGATGGCGCCACCAACCCGGACCCGTGGGTCCAGGATAACGACAGCCACCATCTGAACGTGCGCCAGCTGTACGTCGAAATGGGCGGCTTTGCCGATTTTTCCGGACCCTTTGAGAAGTCCTCTATCTGGGCGGGCAAGCGCTTCGATCGCGACAATTTCGATATTCACTTTACCGACAGCGACATTATGTTCCTCGGCGGTACCGGCGGCGGCATCAACGACGTCAGCTGGGGCAGCCATCTGCGCGGCGATTATTCGGTCTATGCGCGCAACTTTGGCGATCTGGGTAGCGATAATTATGAAGATAACGATATTCAGAACCTGATGTTCACCGCTAACCACTTCTGGAACAACTGGCAGCTGATGACCACCGCGATGACCGCCCAGGGCAACGATTCGCTGAAAGATAACACCTCGACAACCGGCAGTTATGCCCTGCGCAGCGACAATACCGCGAAGAACGGCTACTACGCGATGCTGGCCTATCACGATAAGCAGCAGTTCTTCGGCCTGGCGCCGGGGGTATCCGAAAGCGCCTTACAGTACGGTGGCGGCCTTGGGGCCGAAGCGCGTCAGCCCGGCAGCGATGGCGATCTCACCGAGAATGCAAAATCCTTGCGCTTTGCGTCATACGGTATTTTGCCGCTGGGGAAAAACTGGGAGCTGGCGCCGTCAGTTATCGCCCAGCATAGCGAAAGCCGCTATCGCGACGGCGACCGCTACGACTGGGCGACCTTCAACCTGCGGCTTTCTCAAGGCATCACCCGCAATTTCGCGCTGCTGTACGAGGCGTCGTGGCAGTATATGGACCTGAACCCCAACGGACGAACCTATCGCTACAACGACGAAGTCCATCAGTATCAGGCGGTAAGCGGTGATTTTTATAAGCTGACCTTCGCCCCGACCTTTAAGGTTGGCGACGTGTTTGATATTAAAGCGCGGCCGGAGATTCGGTTCTTCGTGACGTGGATGAACTGGGATAAGGCGCTGGATCGCTACGCCATTAACGATGATTTCGGCAGCAAAGGCTTTACCGCCGGCGGAAACTGGAACTTCGGCGTGCAAACCGAGATTTGGTTCTAAGGCGTGAGTCCCGGGTAAGCGGTGAACCGTTCTGCCCGGGTGACAAAAAGCACCGGCTTTTGTCGCCCGGGCAGGCGCTGAGTGCCGCCTTCGGAATTTGAGTATTCTCGTCACCCGGATAAATCACGGCCCCGATCCGAGAAAGCTCCAGCGCTACATGCTGTAACCGGGTTTCTTAATCAGCTGCTCCATCTGCGGGGCGATTTCACTGTCCCATACCTGCTGCCAGTCGCTCGGGTCAACCTGCTTCAGGGCCACGCTCACCGAGCTGTCCTTACTGTTGAGGTGACGCACTAATACGGCGGAGATATCGGCGGCCAGCGCCGCTTTTTGCTCATCATTCAGCTCGCGAGGAAAACACTTAATATCAACATGCGGCATAGCAGACTCCTTATTGTCAGAACGATAAAACTACCACAGCCCGGGCACGAGGGTTTTCATTTTGTGCCACATTGTTTTTTTGCATTGCAGTGTCGCTATAGCACAGGGTTACATCTTCGATAAGGAGTTTCATTTCAGCGTTTATCTTGTTCATAGCTTCCTGCTGTGAGGGTGCCAGTGTCTACGATGATGGGTTATAAGGACGAAGATACTGATATACCCCGCCCCCCAGCGCGACCAAAACAGCAAAAATAATGACGTTCCGTTTTATTTTATCCATTGTGAAGCCTCCCTGTTATTTACCCGCCATCCTTTCCGACCGGTCAAAACGCGCCAGGGCGAACACGCACGCTACGGCTGATCGTGTCCCAGAAGGCAATAATTTCCTCCTGGCTGTAGGAGGTCGGCGGCATGGAATCATTCTCCAGGGTCAGAATAAAATTGGGGGTCTTGTAGCTGGCCGTCATTTCATTGATGAACATATCAAAGCCGTAACGCGGCTCGTCTTGAGATGCCTGTAACCCCGTTGCCAGAAACTCCTGCGCCTGCAGCCCGTTCACACTAAAAGCCCCTTTTCTTTCCACGTGGCCACGGTACAAGTTACTCTCTATCTCACCAGCTCTCTCCAGCACCGTGTCTTTTTCACGCGTAAAGTTATCAGTGGAGAGAATAATTCTGATATGTTCCAGCGTCTTACTTCCAAGCCACACGGAGATATCCTCCCGATCTGCTGCCGTCGGGTCGGTGGCAATAAACGCATGGGTGATACAAGAGCCAGGCTTTGTCGGAATGACGTCATTACCCCTGCCGCGGATCCTCGCCATCAGCGACTGCATCTGACTGACATCTCTTGCGACGTAGTTCTGAATTGGATCACCATTGCGTTGCCTTTCATAACGTGAAGATGAATCATTGACAGTTTGCTTCTGTAGCTTGATAACCACGCCGTTGGTATACAGATACCCTTCCAGAATACGCATTGCATCCGAAGCGCTTTCATTCTTATTTCTTTCAAAAATCACACCATCCAATCCATTTTGCAATTGCCAGGTTTTTTTCAAAAATGGCATATTCTCACTTCTGATAGCATGGCCTTCACGTAACACCCTCTCCCGTCTCGCCAGCAACTGTACAAAACCAGGACGATACATTTTCTTTGTCGCCAGGTAGGTTTTATACATGTCTTCTGGTCTGGATATTATCGCCGCCCAGATATTTTTATCCAACGGTGCCGTTTCACTGTAGGCCGCAAAAGAGGATGGCAGATCGAGCAGATAGCGCCCGACGCAGTAAGGTTTCATTTCCGCGTTTATCTTGTTCATAGTTTCCTGCTGTGAAGGTGTCAGTGTCTGCGGTGATGGGTTATAAGAGCGGAAATATTGATACAATCCATACCCCGCTACGATGAAGGCAGCCAGGATAATTGCTTTTTTTTTATATTATTCATGGTAAGCAAGCCCTGTATTTTTCACCTGCTGCGCAATTCTTATAATTGAGCGCAGAGTAAACCAACGCGCATCCATGGTGTTGTCAGATTTGTACGCCCCCTCGTGGTCAACGCCCACACCGAGCTGGGCCTTTAACTTCGGAGAATTGAGCGCTGCCGCTCTGACCGGCACAGTGCCGTCGCCGTCCTCCACAGGAGGCAATAATTCATATTTGCGGATAACATAACCCTGGTCGGGTATCCCCAGCGTTGCATAGCGGATGGTCTGATTAAATTTGTCCGCCGGGTAGAAGATTTCCCCCTGTTCACTGACCTGAGAGCGGTAGGCTTCCGGGGCATATTTTCCGCTTACGTCCTTCCAGTGCAGTTCTGCATATGAAGGGTACTTCTTCCCGTCATTACCATAAAAGGCAAAGGTATTTTCATGATAATGACCATTAAGATCCTCCACGAAAGTCTGGACATCTATCAAAAGAATGTTTTTAAAGGACAACCAATCCTTATCAAGTTGAACTTTATCCATATCTTTATTTTCTGGATTAATAAAACGTTCCTCGCATAATCCCCACCACTCCGATCTCTTAGTGTAGATATCAGCGAACGGATCAGTCTCAGGCAAAGGCTGCTTAAGGCCCTCGATGTGAAACCACCCCATACCGTACTCCTTGCCAGGTAGAAGCTGTAGAGGGCCCGGAGATTGTGCCAGCACAGGGGTCATTTCAGCACCGTCACGGCCAATCACTAAACCGGTTATTCCTGCCTCACCCGCTTTCATGCGCTTATAGGCTATTGGGGCACCGCGGTCCGGCATCACCCCATGCACAATACCCAGGATATTTTTCTGCCCGTAATTACCTTCCAACAGTTCCGAATAGTAGCGGGAGACGAGTCCTCCCATCGAATGGGTCACCAGAATGACCTTTTCGCATTTGCGCCCGCTGGCTTTGTAACTGTTAATGATCTTCTCAATACGATCGGCCAGTGCTTGCGCAGACTCCACATTCGACTGCAACCAGTTATAGCCGACCGCATGAACCGGAAAGAGATACTGATAGCTCAAAGCCACTTCATCCGGGGTCAGATTACTCTCACCGATTTCTGCCCCCAATAGTTTATCCAGCAGCCTCTCACGCAAGGTGAGTCGACCATTTTTGCTGGTCTTATTTTTTAACATTGTCTGGTTATCGTTCAGCGCCTCCTGGAGCCAGGGCAGGAAGGTGCCGTAGCTCATCGCCCCCACTTCACCCCAGCCCCTCTCCCGGCGAGATTTAAAAAGCAGATACTCTTCCGGACTTTCGGTCTCAATTTTCCCGCTGGGATCGACAACGGTTTTGGTGGGATCCAGTAATTTTTTTCTTTTCGCTGGCCCTCTTCCCATCCAGGGTAACATGCTTGCAGCCCCGTTGACGGTCCAGACTGGCTTACTATCATCGGGGTTCATCAAATTACTCCCCATCACCCCCGGTAAAAACACCACCGGGATGACTCTGTCCGGCATCTTATAAAGTTTGAACCATTGCTCCTTGTCTTTCGGCGTGGCAATGACCTTATAGAGGAGGTGACCAAACTTGTCGTAGCCCAGCAGGACGTTATTGTTTTCGGTGGTCTCACTCATCCGTTAGTCCTCATCCTTCAGGTTTATCTGTATTGACGCAGGATCCATTACGCTCTGTTTTTCCCCACGACCAGATGCAGAGGTCATTAACTCCTGCACGCTGCCATCGCTGTACGTCAGGCTGATTTTCTGACCTGCAACAGGTTTATCAGAATAGGGCCACCGTACTTCAGGACCCATTTCAAATTCGCTGCTCTCCCAGATCTGTATCGCCTGGCTCATACTCTGCCCACCAAACTTCTGCCACACAGCCGCCCGCTGGATGATTTTGTCCGGTGCCGCGCACTCCACGACACCATCCGCAATACGGATATAGCCGCCTCCGCTGGTGAGAATAATTTCCTGCTTCGCGCTGATAACCAGCTTTCCTTCGCTGCTGCTGATGCGGATATCTTTCAGCGCGTCCAGCGTCATCTCATCGCCCTGCGCCTGTATCTCCACCTTCCCTTTGCTGGCAAAAATTTTGATACCCAGCTTTTGCGCAAACAGACTCACCCTCTCCCCGGCCGCCACGGTGAATCTTTTCAATGCGCTGAAATCAGTGTGTTTGCCGCTGGTGCTGATAACATTTTCACCCGCTGACAGCTGCAGGCTTTCCGGCGTGGTCTGGGCAATACCCGCCGGGGCTGAGAGCAATAACGCCGACCGTTTCAAATCAGTCAGCGCCTGCTCCAGTAACGCCTTCTGAGTCTGAATATCGGCCAGTTCAGCTTTGGCCGTTTCAACTGCACTGCTCAGGGCTTCGGCCTGGTTCAGTGCCTGTAGCAGCTGGCTCAGGGCAGCCCCCATCTCCAGCACTTCCCCCTGCGCCTTCGCCTGCCCGTCAGCACTGATGAATATCCCTTTCTGCGCCCGGATGGCACCCCATGAATCCGTACGCAGCTCAAAGCCTTCCCCGCGCTGTTGCTTCTCGCTGTCGACAAGATGGCCCAGGTTCAGCTGGCTCTTGCCGCCGTACTCCGTCGAGACCTTGATATGCTCTTTGCCGCGCTCATCGTCGAGGCGGATTTTATTATTCGCAGGCGTCCGCAGGACGTTACGTTTGTAGTTACGGATGGTGACATGGTCGCCGTGGGCCGAGTCGTGCAGCACGCCGGCGATATACGGCCTGTCCGGGTTACCGTCCTCAAAGCTAATTGCCACTTCGGTACCCGCCAGCAGCGGCAGGTGCAGGCCGTAAGTGTCGCCTGCGTACGGGCGGGACTGGCGCACCCACAGGCTTTCGAATCCGCTCTCCCAGCCGTCGCGGTCGAACAACATGTTGACCCGGTAGCGACCGTCTTTATCGATATGTCCGTAGGTGTCATTTTCGGTGGTACTGGTCACGCGGGCAGGCAGCGTACCGGCCATCACCGGGCACGAGCCGGGTTCGGAACGGAAACCAAAATCGACGCTGTCCGGGATACCCTCAAAGTTAACCCCAAAGTCTTCATCACGGCGGGCATGCGTATGCATTGCGGTGACGACCACGCCCTGGCAGAAGGTCTCCGCCACCTCATAGCCGCCGGTCACCTTCAGCACCTGACCCGGAGAGAGCGTCGGGCAGCTGGTCATCGCCCGGATCCGCGTCTGGCCGTTCAGATAGCGTTCATGGCGGATACGGGCATAAAAGGCACCGGATTCCGCGGCCGGGCTGCGGTCGTACGCGCTGCCCGGCGTGAGATAATTGTCCGCATAGCGATAGGCATCACCGTAGGTCGTGCTATCCCCGCGGGTGGCATCCACCTGCGCATTCATGTCCTCATTAGCCTGACGGTAGTTGTAGTCGCGGGTGCTGACCTGCTGCTGCACCACGCTGTGATGACATTCCATCTCCCAGACCGAGTCCACCCCTTTCGAATGCTGGCCCGACAGCGGTACCGATGGCAACGTCAGGTCTTTCTCGTAGCCCTGCTGGCTGTCGTAAAATGCCACCACGTCGATGTTCAGGCGCGTGTCGGTGGTGAAGCGAAACCAGATCCCCACTTCGCCCAGCAGGCGGGTAATGAAATGCAGGTCGTCCTCAGCGTACTGCATCACCTGCTCCCGGCGCGGGTACTCTTTGCTCAGCGAGAACAGAAAATCCTGCCCTTTGAAGCCATGGCGTTCGCGCAGAATTTTTTCGACGATCTGTGGGACCGACATATCCTGGTAGATGGCGTTCTGGTGCGAACGATCGAGCAGCGCCAGACGCGGCTGGAGCGTCAGCGCGTAGTGGGTTTCATCCGCGGAAGTACTGAGGCGTTCAAAGCCCGTCACTACGCCCTGAATCACCCGCACCGGCTGCTGCAGCTTAACGCCGAAGCCCTGATCGACCGGGGCCTGCAGCGTCAGGGAGCCGGGTTTCATCAGCATCATCTCTTTGCTGATGGCATGCTCGGCGCTGGTGAACTCAATGCGATAGCTGAACGGTCTGCTCAGGGCTTCCTGGCCTTCAAAAGCCAGCACGTCCAGCGCTGGCTTACATCCCTTAATCGCCAGCTGGTGGTGGTTATGGCCAAATCTTATCGGGGGATTGTTGCTCATGCATTCACTCCTTGTGTCCGGTCAAATTCCAGCCCTCGGCTCTTTTTTCACCCCACCGGTACGCAGGTCAAGCTGTAGATTAATACCTGCCTTTGACACCTTATTCTGAAAACTATCCGCCATCTCATCATCCCTCTGCTTATCGCCGTATACACCTTTTACACTACGATGACTCACACGAAATATAGAATAATGATCCATAAAAAATCAAATTTACGATAATAAATCTCAAATTATAAATTTATTAAGAATTTTCCACCAATTATTAATATCGAAAAGCACTACCATACCAGCAATGTGAACTATCACTCCGCGCGATAAGCGAACGTTTATGCCTAAAAGGTCAAAATGCACGGAGTGTTGTTAACAAAACGCTCCTGGATTGATTTTAATCAAGATACAAACTTTGAGAATGTCTATCCCTTATCAAGGATAGGGTTTCAGTGCAGCAGAAAGGAGAAGAAGTGGCTAATACAAAGAATGCAAGGGAAAGCTTATCGCGGCAGATTCGCTCATCACGCTGCCGTCCGCCAGCTTAAGGGTGGGTACCTGACACAGCGGGTTTATCTGCATCAGGCTGTCACGCTGTGGTCCGGGTTTATCAAAACCCTCAACGTTAACAAAGTGGTACGGGATTTCGGCCAGCGTCAGCATCAGCTCGCTGATTGCCGACCCCCAGCCCGGTACGCCATAGACGGTGATCATGTTCGGCCTCCACGGTAAACGTCGGGTGTCGGGTGAAAGCCGGAAAAAATGTCCGTCGCGCGCTATTTAACGGCGTGCCTACGCCGACTCTCGCTCCAGCAAATGATAGCCCAGATCGATAATTGCTTCCCCTTCCCCCACGCCTTCAATGCGGTCGGCGAGGAGGGTTGCCGCGCGTTCGCCAATCGCATGGCGATCGACGCTGACGGTGGTAATCGCCGGTCGGTTGCTGGCGGCAAAATCCAGATCGCCGAAACCCATCACCGCCAAATCCTTCGGCACGCGCAGGCCGCGGCTTTCGGCCTCCATTATCGCCCCCTGCGCCAGGGTATCGGAACTGCAGACGATAATATCGAACTCGCCGGCGTCAAGCAGCTGGGCCAGGCCGCTGCGTCCCAGCGCCAGCGAGGCGGGAAGCGGCACCGCCACCTGATGCACATCGCTCATACCGCCTTTGACCAGCCGGGCGCACAGCCCCTGCTTACGCAGCGCCGCTCGCGCGTCCCCTGCCCACAGCAGCCCCGGGCGTCGATAGCCCTTGTGCAGCAAAAAATCGCCTATCGTCTCGCCAACTTTCTCATGTGAAAAGCCCACCAGCATATCCAGCGGCGTCGGGGTCAGATCCCAAATCTCCACCACCGGGATGGCGGCGTTAAGGATGGTTCTCTTTAACGCCGGCGCATGCTGAATGCCGGTCAGCACGACCCCGTCCGGGCGACGGGAGAGCAGAGTGGCCACCAGCTCAGCTTCGGTCTCCCGACTGTAGCCCGCGACGCACAGCAGCATATGGTAGCCGCGCGCCGCAAGGGTATCGCTCAGCGCCTGGATGGTGTCGACAAACATATTGTTGTTAATTTGCGGAACCACGACGGCAATCAGCCGGCTGCGGCGTGAAGCCAATCCGCCGGCCAGCGCATTGGGAATGTAGCCCGTGGCCTGCACCGCCTGCAGCACCTTTTCCACCGTTTTAGGCCGCACCAGCTGCGGCGTATTCAGCGCCCGACTGACCGTCATTGATGATAATCCCGCCGCGCGGGCAACATCATCCAGCGTCGGCACGCGCGTCGGTTTTCTGCTTTTCACGGCTAAGCCCCTGTGTTGAGTCGTTCCCAGCGGGCATTATTGATGATGACCCAGCCAATTGCCAGCACCCGCCCGCACATCCGCATGAGAATCAACAACCTGAGAGATAGAATGTTATCGCTATCATTATTAGTTGTGCTATTTCACAGACTGTTTTGGATCGTGATGTCACCTGCATAATTTTACCACTAATAATCTGAAGTTGTGATCGTTTGTACAAATTAAACGCACTCATGTGGTCGAAATGCAAAAGCTGGATTAAAAATGTTAGCGCAAACATTTTATAACTCATAAGGAACATGCTATGACCACCAGCGCCAATTCCAGCTCCGTGACCTACGCCAAAACCACCGGCGTCAAAACCGCCGCCGAAACCGGCGACCGCATTGAGCACGTTAAGCTCTCCCTGGCTTTTCTCCCCTTAGCCACGCCGGTCAGCGATGCCAAAGTCCTCACCGGGCGGCAAAAACCGCTCACCGAAGTCGCGATTATTATCGCCGAAATCCGCTCCCGCGACGGTTTCGAAGGGGTAGGCTTTAGCTATTCCAAGCGCGCGGGAGGCCAGGGAATTTACGCCCATGCCAAAGAGATTGCCGATAACCTGCTCGGCGAAGACCCCAACGATATCGACAAGATCTACACCAAACTGCTGTGGGCGGGCGCCTCCGTCGGGCGCAGCGGCATGGCGGTACAGGCCATCTCTCCGCTTGATATTGCCCTGTGGGATATGAAAGCCAAACGAGCCGGACTGCCGCTGGCGAAGCTGCTCGGCGCCCATCGTGATTCGGTACAGTGCTACAACACCTCCGGCGGTTTCCTGCATACGCCGCTGGATCAGGTGTTGAAGAACGTCGCTATCTCCCAGGAAAACGGCATCGGCGGGATCAAGCTGAAAGTGGGCCAGCCAAACACCGCCGAGGATATCCGTCGCCTGACGGCCGTGCGCGAAGCGCTGGGACCCGATTTCCCGCTGATGGTTGACGCCAACCAGCAGTGGGACCGGGAAACCGCCATTCGCATGGGGCGCAAAATGGAGCAGTTTAATCTGATCTGGATTGAAGAGCCGCTCGACGCCTACGACATCGAAGGCCACGCGCAGCTGGCCGCCGCGCTGGACACGCCAATTGCGACCGGGGAGATGCTGACCAGCTTCCGCGAACACGAACAGCTTATCCTCGGCAACGCCTGCGACTTCGTGCAGCCGGATGCCCCGCGCGTCGGTGGTATCTCCCCCTTCCTCAAAATTATGGATCTGGCGGCGAAGCATGGCCGCAAGCTGGCCCCGCATTTTGCAATGGAAGTGCATCTGCACCTCGCCGCCACCTACCCGCTCGAGCCCTGGCTGGAGCATTTCGAGTGGCTAAACCCGCTGTTTAACGAGCAGCTTGAGCTGCGCGATGGGCGGATGTGGGTTTCTGAACGCCACGGGCTGGGCTTCACCCTGAGCGAACAGGCGCGCCGCTGGACCCAGCACAGCTGCGAGTTTGGCCAGCGCCCCTGACGCTTGCGCCGGCTATTTCCCGGGCCGGGAGCGAAAACGCCGGGTCCGGGCTGGGGGATAAGCGCATCCCCCACCCTTGCGTAGTCCGGTCAGCTTATGGCCGGGGATAGGTTCTTAACGATCGGCGGATATCACTTTATCACCCCTCCCGCCCCTGACTTGCTGTACCCACATCACCAACCCTGAAACGGAGTTGCAAAGTGAATACACAATTAAAACGCAGCAACGTGCGTTACGGTATTTTATTATTTCTTTTTTTGGCCACCGTATTTAATTATGCCGACCGCGCCACGCTGTCGGTCGTCGCACCGATTATGAGTAAAGAGCTCGGGTTCGATCCGGAGGCCATGGGCCTGGCTTTTTCCGTGTTCGGTATTTCTTATGTGATAATGCAAATCCCCGGCGGCTGGCTGCTGGATAAATACGGCTCGCGGCTGGTGTACGGCTGCGCGCTGATCGGCTGGTCGGTGGTGACCATGTTCCAGGGGACGATCTTTCTGTTTGCCAGCCCGCTGGTGGTGCTGGTTATTCTGCGCCTGATGATGGGCGCGATAGAAGCCCCGGCCTTCCCCGCCAACAGCCGCCTCAGCGTGCAGTGGTTCCCGAATAAAGAGCGCGGGTTTGTCACCTCGGTATATCAGGCGGCGCAGTATATTTCGCTGGGTATTATCACACCGCTCATGACGATCATTCTGCATAATTTAAGCTGGCACTATGTTTTCTATTATATTGGCGCCATCGGGGTGGTCCTGGGGATATTCTGGCTGGTTAAGGTGAAGGACCCGTTACATCACCCGGAAATAAATCAGCAGGAGCTTGAATATATTCGCGAAGGCGGCGGCGAGCCGGAGCTAGGCTGCAAAAAAACGCAGCACAAGTTAACCCTCGCGCAGATTAAAAGCGTCTGCGTAAACCGCATGATGATCGGCGTCTATATCGGCCAGTTCTGCGTTACCTCCATTACCTGGTTCTTCCTGACCTGGTTCCCGACCTACCTTTATCAGGCTAAGGGAATGTCGATGCTGAAGGTCGGTTTTGTCGCCAGTATTCCGGCCATTGCCGGGTTTATCGGCGGCCTGCTCGGCGGGCTGTTTTCCGACTGGCTGCTTAAACGCGGCCACAGTCTGACCACTGCCCGCAAGATACCGGTCATCTGCGGCATGCTGCTCTCCTGCGTCATCGTCGTCGCTAACTATACCGCTTCTGAGGTCGTGGTTATCGCCGCCATGAGCCTGGCCTTCTTTGCAAAAGGCTTTGGCAATCTCGGCTGGTGTATCCTCAGCGATACGTCGCCCAAGGAGATGCTGGGTATCGCCGGCGGGGTCTTCAATATGTGCGGCAACCTCGCGAGCATCATCACGCCGCTGGTCATTGGGGTCATTATTGCCAATACCCACTCGTTTGATTACGCCATTCTCTACGTCGGCTCGATGGGCGTGCTCGGCCTGCTCTCCTATCTGTTTATCGTCGGGCCGCTGGATCGTATCAACCTGACGCCTCGCGCGGCCTGATTATCAAACCTGGCGAGAGTTCGCCCCCGCTGTTTCGCAACACACTCCTGCGAAACAGCGGCTTTTTAGTAGGTAATCCCCGGCGGATTGACCACCGACTGCGTTACCGCCTCCCCCTGTTCCCCCCAGCGCGCCAGCACCTGCTGGTATTCGCCGCGGGCTATCGCCCCGTCCAGCGCCGCCTGCAGCGCGTACACCAGGCCGCTGCCCTTTTTGGTGGTGGTGGCAACGTAAGCCTTTTTCGGCCCCAGGCCGACGACTTTGGTCGTGCCGGTCAGCGCCGCTTTGTAGGCCGCCACCGACTGCGGGCCAAAGAACACGTCGGCGCGTCCGGACTGGATATAGAGATTACCCGAGGCGTCGTCGGTGAGGTACACCGGCAGCGCCGGCTGGCGCCCCGCCGCTTCGTTCTCGGCGTTCCAGCCGAGCAGAATACGCTCCTGGTTAGTGCCGGAGCCGACGATCACCTTCCGCCCGGCAAGATCCGCCGCGCCGCTCACCCGGTCTATCGGGCTGGTGGATTTAACGGAAAAGGCCAGGGAATCGACGCGATAGGTGGCGAAATCGAATTTCTGCTTGCGCTGCTCGGTCACCGCGATATTCACCAGCGCCACGTCGTAACGCCCGGAGGTGATGCCCAGCGGCCAGTCCTCCCACGCCGTCGGCACCAGCCGGAGCCGGAGCCCCAGGCTGCCGGCCAGCAGGCGGGCGATATCCGGATCGCTGCCGATGCGCGTGCGGTTATCGCTCGCCAGCAGCGCCAGCGGCGGTGAATTCAGCGCCGAGATAGCCACCGTCAGCGTCCCGGGCTCAACGAAGCGATAGTTCGCCGGGATCTGCGCAATCGCCCGGCTGTCCGCCGTCACCGGCAGCGGCCGCTCGTTGGCCCGCAGGTCAATCTCCGCCTGCGCCCCCGCCGGAATAATACCCATCATTAATGCCAGAAGTCCTTTTCTCATGCCGGAAGCACCTTCGATAAAAATTGCCGCGTGCGCTGATGCTGCGGATGGTTAAGGACCTCATCGCTGCTGCCCTGCTCAATGATTTTACCATCGACCATAAAGACCACCTGATCGGCGACCTCACGCGCAAAACCAATCTCATGCGTCACCACCACCAGCGTGGTGCCGGAGCGCGCCAGCTTCTTGATAACGTCAAGCACCTCGCCCACCAGCTCAGGGTCCAGCGCCGAGGTTGGCTCGTCAAACAGAATCACCCGCGGCTTGAGGGCCAGCGCCCGGGCGATGGCAATGCGCTGCTGCTGACCGCCGGAGAGATGCCGCGACCAGGCATCGGCTTTGTTGCGCAGCCCCACCACGTCGAGCAGATCGTAGGCCTGCTCGATGGCCTCCTTGCGGCTGGCCCGTCCGTGGGCAATCGGCGCCTCAATCAGGTTTTCCAGCACCGTCAGGTGCGGGAACAGGTTGAAGTTTTGAAAAACGTAGCCGACGTTCACGCGCTGGCGGAGGATCTCTTTTTCCTTCAGCTCGTACAGCCTGTCGCCCTGGCGGCGATAGCCGATATAGTCGCCATCAATTTGGATAAAGCCCTCATCAACCCGCTCGAGGTGGTTAATGGCCCGCAGCAGAGTGGATTTCCCCGAGCCGGAAGGCCCGAGGATCACCGTTACCGTGCCGGGTTCTATCTCCAGGGAGACATCGTCCAGCGCCTTATGGCGGCCAAAATATTTGCTGACGCCGGTAATCGAGATGTGGCCGTTATGAGAGTTGGGCATGGACGGGCTCCTGCGGCTGCGGTGAACGAGAGGCTTCGGCAACGCGAGTGCGGCGCGGGCTGTTTACCGCCGAGCGGCGCTCGCTGCGCGCCAGCGCGCGTTCAACCAGATATTGGATAAGCGACAGGACGCTGGTGATCGCCAGGTACCACACCGCGCCGACCATCAGCAGGGGGATCACTTCCTGGGTGCGGTTGTAAATCATCTGGATGGTGTAAAACAGCTCCGGCATCGCCAGGACGTAGACCATCGCCGTCCCCTTGGCGAGGCTGATAATTTCATTGAAGCCGGAGGGTAAAATGGTGCGCAGCGCCTGCGGCAGAATAATGCGCAGGGTGCGCCGCCACGCCGGCAGGCCGAGCGCCGCCGCCGCTTCATACTGACCGTGATCGACGCCGAGGAAGCCGCCGCGAATAATTTCCGCGGTATAGGCGCTCTGCACCAGCGTCAGCCCAACTACCGCGGTGGAGAACTGCCCCAGCACGTTGATGGTTTGATAGCTGCCCCAGCTGATGCTGGTAAAGGGAACACCGAGCGACAGCGTGTCGTACAGATAGGAGAAGTTGTAGAGAATAATCAGCACCACGATCAGCGGCAGCGAGCGGAACAACCAGATATATCCCCACGAAAGGCTGCTCAGCAGCCACGAGGAGGAGAGCCTGGCCAGCGCCAGCAGTCCGCCAAAGATCACGCTCAGCACGGTACCGAGCAGGGTCAGCAGCAGCGTTTGCCCAAGCCCTTCGAGAATAACCGGATCAAAGAACCAGCGCGCGAAGACCGCCCACTCCCAGCGGGGGTTAAAGGCCACCGACTGCACAACGACGGCCAGCACCAGCAGCGCCAGCACCGCGCCGACGGCGCGCAGCGGATAGCGCGCGGGGATAACTTTTATCGTTTCAGATGTTTTCATCGTTGCTCCTCAGGCGCTCTGGCCTAGCGCGCTAACCGCCAGCGCTTTGCTAAACCGCAGCCGTCCGTCATAGGGCGGCTGGCTGTACTCTTCCGGGTTGCGGTCGAGGTCGAACTGCGGCTCATAGCCCCGGCTCAGATAGAGCTTCACCGCCTCCGGCTGACGAAAGCCGGTGGTCAGGTAGATATGGCTGTAGCCCGCCAGCACCGCCCGACGCTCCAGCTCCTGCACCACCTTCGCCGCCAGCCCCTGCTGGCGCAGCGCGTGGTGGGTCCAGATGCGTTTAATTTCGGCGGTGTTGGCGTCTTTGGGCTTGTAGGCGCCGGTGGCGATAATCTCCCCCTCGCGCTCGAGTACGATAAACAGCCCCTGCGGCGCCAGATACCATTCGGTTAGCTCAACTTCGGCATCGCGGGAAAAATAGTCCCCGTAGCGCGAAGCGTACTCGGCAAACAGGCCGTCAATAACCGGCTGCAGCTCGGGGGCTTCGGGTGAAACATCGCGGAATACGTCGCTCATACTGACTCCTGTTAATCGCCCAGTCCGGCCGGATTAATCTCTGACTGCGGGATGCTCTCGACGCCTTCCCCCCAGCGGTTAAGCACTTTGGCGTAGTCGCCGCTCTGGATAGCGCCGTTCAGCGCCGTCTGCACCGGAGTGACCAGGCCGCTGCCCTTTTTCACCGTCACCGCGATATGCGCCGCCTTCGGCCAGCCGCCGTCGACGCTGCCAACCAGTTTGGTTTTGCCGGTGAGCGCCGCTTTCCATGCGCCAATCACGTTGGGGCCAAAGAAGGCATCGGCGCGACCGGACTGCAGGGCGAGGGTCAGCGCGGCGTCATCCTTGGTGTAGATCGGGGTAAAGGGCTTCAGCCCTTTCTTCAGATTCTCCGCGTTCCACGCCAGCAGAATGGCCTCCTGGTTGGTGCCGGAGCCGACGATAATGCGCAGGCCGGCAATCTCCTCCGCGGTGTCAATTTTGTTCAGCGGGCTGGTGCTCTTGACGTAGAAGCCCAGCGAATCCTTGCGGTAGGTGGCGAAATCAAACTTCTCTTTGCGCTCTTTGGTCACCGTAATATTGCTGATCGCGGCATCATATTTGCCGGAGACCACGCCGAGCGGCCAGTCCTCCCACGAGGTCGGGACCACGTTCAGCTGCAGACCGAGGCTATCGGCCACCAGGCGGGCGATATCCACCTCGCTGCCGAGCAGGGTTTTGTTATCGTCAGAAAAGACGGTGAGCGGCGGCGAGTTCAGCGCCGCGACCGCGACGGTGAATTTTCCCGGTACCGCAAGGCGCAGATCCTTCGGCAACTGGGCAATCGCCTGCGGATTTTTTGCCGTATGCACCGGCGCTTTGTTGGCTTCGAGGCTGACCCCGGTGCCGTTGATATTGACGTTCTGCGCCCACGACGAAGCGCTTGCGGCCAGGGCGAGCGCGAGGATAAGTGACTTTTTCTGCATAGCGGGTGTTCTCTTATTCTTGTTTATTGTTGTTGGAATTGATTGACCGGCTCGGCCAGCCCTAAGCTTGCACGCAGGGTGGTGCCGGGATACTCCTCGCGGAACAGCCCCCGCTGCTGCAGAAGCGGCACCACCTGGTCAACAAAGCGCGGGAAGGCGTCCGGCGTGCCGCCCTGGATAATAAAACCGTCGGCGGCCCGCTGTTCAAACCACTGCTGCAAACCGTCGGCGACCTGCTGCGGCGTTCCGGAAAAGCGCGGACGCGGGCTGGCGGCTTCCAGCGCCACCTGGCGCAGGGTCAGGCCGCGCTCGCGGGCGCTGCGCTTGATCTCATCCGTGGTGCTGCGAAAGCTGTTTTGTCCGAGATCGCCGATGTCCGGGAACGGCGCATCAAGCGGGTACTGCGCAAAGTCGTGATGTTCGAAATAGCGTCCGAGGTAGTTCAGGGCATCCTCAATCGAGACCAGCGCGGCGGTAGTCTGATACTGCTGCTCCACGTCTTCGGCGCTGTCGCCCACGATGACGCTGACGCCCTGGAAAATATGCAGCGAATCTTCCTGACGGCCGTACGCCGCGAGCTGGCCTTTAACATCGCGATAAAATGCCTGCGCCTCCTCAAGAGAGTCCTGATGGGTAAAAATGGCGTCAGCATGGCTCGCCGCCAGCTTTTTCCCATCATCAGAAGCGCCTGCCTGAAATATAATGGGGCGCCCCTGCGGCGTGCGGGCAATATTCAGCGGACCGGCAACCTTAAAAAAGTCGCCATGATGATCGAGGGCATGCAGCTTATTTTTATCAAAGAACTGGCCGCTGGCCTTATTGCGCACGAAGGCGTCCTCTTCCCATGAATCCCACAGCCCTTTAACCACCTTTAGATATTCATCCGCGATGCGATAGCGCAGCGCATGGTCGGGATGCTGAGCGCGGGAGAAGTTTTTTGCCGAGCCCTCCAGCGGGGAGGTGACGACGTTCCAGCCCGCCCGGCCCTGGCTGAGATGGTCGAGGCTGGCGAACTGCCGCGCGGTGGTAAAGGGCTCGCTGTAGGAGGTTGACAGCGTACCTACCAGGCCGAGGTTGCGGGTCACCGCCGCCAGCGTGGAGAGCACCGTCAGCGGCTCAAAGCGGTTTAAAAAGTGCGGGATGGATTTCTCATTAATATACAGGCCGTCGGCGACAAATATAAAGTCGAGCTTACCCTCTTCGGCTTTTAACGCCGTTTGCTTAACAAACTCAAAATTAATGCTGGCATCCGCCTGCGCTAACGGGTGACGCCAGGCGGACATATTTCCCGAGGCGCCGTGTAATATGGTGCCAAGACGCAGCTGTCGTTTTTCAGACATAGTTCACCCTTCCCTTGCCGGTAATTAAAATTTAAATTTGCTGTAAGGCCCGTTCCGCCAGGGTCGCAAAATAGCGCGCCGCCGGGGCGATTAAATTCTCATCCGGATTAAATCCGGGATGGTGAAGACCGAATTCGCTGGCGCTGCCGATGCTGACAAAGGCGCCGGGAATATGCTGCAGGTAGACGGCAAAATCTTCCCCGCCCATATGCAGGTCCGCGTGATGGGTACGGTAGCCGACGTCGTCGGCAACCTCGCTGGCAAACGCCGCCCAGCGCTCATCGTTCACCAGCGCCGTTGGCCCGGAGTACCAAAAAACGTCGATCTGCGCGCCGAAGGCGCTGGCAAAACCGGCGGCGATTTCGCTTACCCGCGCCTTCACCTGCTGCTGCACTTCGCTGCTGTGGGTGCGCAGCGTCCCTTCCAGCTCCACGCTCTCCGGCAGAACGTTCCAGGTGTTACCGCCCTGGATCCGCGTCACGCTCAGCACCACCGAATCAAGGGTATTAACCTCCCGGCTGGCAACGCTCTGCAGCAGGGTGACCAGCTGGCTGGCAAGCAGGATGGCGTCTTTGCCCTCGTGCGGTCGCGCGGCGTGAGCGCCTTTGCCGGTGACCTTAAAGACGAAGCGATCGACGTTGGCATAAAAGGCGCCGCCGCGGGTGGCGAACTCTCCTACCGGCAGCCCCGGCTCGTTGTGCATCCCGAAAATGGCCGTCACCCCTTCCAGAGCGCCGGCGCGGATCAGCGTTTTGGCGCCGCCAAAGCTCTCTTCCGCCGGCTGGAACAGGATCCGCACCCGGCCCGGCAGCTGCGCTTCGCGCTCTTTGAGCAGCAGCGCGGCCCCCAGCATCACGCTGGTGTGGATGTCGTGGCCGCAGGCGTGCATCACGCCTTCGTTTTGCGAGCGATACGCGAGGCCAGTCGCTTCTTCGATCGGCAGCGCGTCAATATCCGCCCGCAGGGCTATGAGCTTTTCACCGCTGCCTACCTCCACCACCAGGCCGGTTTTCAGCTCGTAGGGCAGCAGGCGCAGGCCGCCGCTTTGCAGCCAGTCGCGGATGCGCGCGGTGGTAGCCACCTCCTGCAGGGAGAGCTCCGGGTACTGGTGCAGCTCGCGCCGCCAGCGGATCAGCTGTTCAGCAAAGCTCATGGCAGCACCTCCGCACCCTGATGGGCCTGGGCCAGCAGGCGCAGCGAGTTGAGCCGCGCCTCACCTTCGGCGACCGGCGTATCGATGATGAATTCGTCTATGCCCCACTCCGCGTGCAGGGCGTCCAGCTGCGCTTTGACCTCCTCGGCGGTACCGGCCAGCAGGGAGGATTCGCGGCGGGCGATGCGCGTCGGGGCGCTCCCCGCCTGGCGGGCAAAGGCGATCCCCTGAGCCTCGCTGCCAACGGTCACCCGCTGGCCGTTTTCCAGCTCGACGCCCCAGACCTCAACCTGCCGCGCGAGATCCCGCGCCGCCGCGCGATCCTCAGCGACGATCGCCTGCACGGCGATAATGGCATCCCGGCGGCTCAGCGTGCGCCAGCGGGTCAGCACCTCGCGAAGCAGTGCTTTATCGCCGTTAAGGTGGGCGGCAAAGACAAAGTTCCAGTCAAGCTGGGCGGCGAGACGAGCGCTCTCAAGGCTGGCGCCGAGCAGGAAGCCGTCCGCCCGCCGCGGCGGAATAGGCGTCGCCCGCACGCTCTCTTCACCTTCAGCCTCGGTCAGCGACAGCCAGTTATCAAGCTGGGCCAACTGGTCGGCAAAGGTGCCTTTATCTTCCTGATTCAGCCCCTGCTGCAGCGCGCGGGTGGAGAGCGGCAGGCCGCCGGGCGCTTTGCCGACGCCAAGATCCACCCGGCCCGGCGCAATAGAGGCCAGCAGGTTGAAGTTTTCCGCGACTTTATAGGGACTGTAGTGCTGGAGCATCACCCCGCCGGACCCGACGCGAATCTGCCGGGTCTGGCCGAGGATCCAGGCGATCGCCAGCTCCGGCGACGGGCTGGCTAATTGATCGGTATTATGGTGTTCGGCTATCCAGAAGCGATGATATCCCCAGGCCTCAGCCTGTTGCGCAAGGGTTAAAGTTCGGGTCAGCGCCTGAGCGGCCGTTTCCCCAGCCGCAAGCGGACTTTTATCCAGAATACTGATTCGATAAGACATTTCGCAGACTCGTATTAACTAACGTGTCTGCATTATTAGAATCTGGGGAGGCGACTGAGAAACAATTTATTTACATGTGCTCTGCCGGAAAATAGATATACGGGCTTAATGCTGAGCAGGCTGCGCTGTCAACTGGCGGAGAAAATCCTCCGTCTGACGCCGGTTACGCAGGCGCACAAAGCGGATATGCTGCCAGGCCGGGTCGGCCATATCGGCAAGGTAGCGCTGGCGATTGTGACGCCAGGTTTTGATGGTCCACCAGATAATGGATTCGCGGCTAAAAAAGGAGCGACGGAAGCTTTCGCAGTTGCCGGTACCGGGCCATAGCTCCTGATGGCGGCTGGCGCGGGCGGCGGCGCGACACACCGCCTGCCGCAGCGTGCGGCAGAATCCGTAGTCGAGCCAGACCACCAGATCGACATCGCGCCATTTGATCTGCCGGCTGCGGTTATAGTTGCCGTCCAGCACCCAGCCCGGCGCGGCGGTAGCGGCGGCTAATTTGGCGAAGAACGCTTCGTCCGGCGTGCCCTGCCACTGCGGAAGCCAGTAGAGCCGATCCATTTCGATACAGGGAAGCGCCAGCTGCCGGGCAATCCGCCGGGCGAGAGTCGATTTTCCGACGCCGCTGGTCCCTACTACGTTTATTTTCATCCTGCGCTCTCAGCCGTCCTTTGGGGTAAGAATATTAACCCACAAACGGCCGCGTCGGGGATGAAAATTCGGGCTCAGCGCCTGCGCTACCCGGCTACGGTCGCGTTTAGCAGCCCTGGTACTGCTCGTCGCTGACGTGCTCCTGCCAGGTCACCGGGCTGCCGTTCTCCGCTTCGGCGATGGCAATATGCACCATCGCGGTGGTGCTGCTGGCGCCGTGCCAGTGCTTCACGCCCGGCGGGATCCACGCGATATCGCCCGGGTTCAGCGCCTGCGGCTCTTTGTCCCACTCCTGCAGCCAGCCGCGTCCCTGGACCACAATCAGCGTCTGGCCCAGCGGATGCGTATGCCAGGCGGTACGCGCGCCGGGCTCGAAGGTGACCGTCGCGCCGCCCACTTTCGCCGGCTCGGTGGCCTGAAAAGGCGCGTCGATACGCACGTCGCCGGTAAACCAGTCTGCGGGACCTTTTCGTGATGGCTGTGAGCCGCTGGGGCTAATATTCATGATGCTCTCCTCTTAGGTGTTGCACTAAAGATAGCGCAAGCCGCGGGCCGCGATTAGACTGCAAAATAAGAAAGGAACCATGAGCCAAATTCATTAATCCGGAATAACGATGCTTAAAGATAATATTAACGACCTGCTGTCGTTTATGGTGGTGGCCCGCGAGCGCAGCTTTACCCGCGCCGCCGCCCAGCTCGGCGTTTCCCAGTCGGCGTTGAGCCACGCCATGCGCAATCTGGAGGCCCGGCTCGACGTGCGCCTGCTGACCCGCACCACCCGCAGCGTCGCGCCAACCGAGGCCGGCGAAAGGCTGTTTCAGCGCCTCGGCCCGCATCTGCAGGAAATTGAGCAGGAGCTCAGCGCCCTGCGCGACACCCGTGAGCATCCGGCCGGCAATATCCGCCTTACCGCCGGCGAGCACGCCGCCAGCGCGGTGCTCTGGCCGACGTTGAAACCCTTTATGCTGCAGTATCCTGACATTCATATCGAAATTACCGTTGATAACGGCCTGACCGATATCGTCGATGGGCGCTTTGACGCCGGGATCCGCCTCGGCGAACAGGTGGCGAAGGATATGATTGCGGTGCGTATCGCCCCCGATATGCGCATGGCCGTCGTCGGCTCTGCGGACTACCTTGCGCGCTACGGCACGCCGCAAACGCCCTATGAGCTCGACCGCCACCGCTGCATTAATATGCGCTTACCGACCCTCGGCGGCATTTATGCCTGGGAGTTTGCGCAGGAGGGGCGCGAAGTGCGCGTCCGCGTTGATGGACAAATCACGCTAAACAGCCTTCCGCAGCGCATAGATGCCGCCGCCGCGGGCCTCGGACTGGCCTATGTCCCGGAGGATTCCGTTGCCGAAGCTCTCGCCGACGGCCGGCTAGTGCGGCTCCTCGAAGCCTGGACTCCCTCCTTCACCGGCTACCATCTTTATTACCCCAGCCGCCACCAGCACACCGCCGCTTTTTCCCTGCTCGTGGACGCGCTACGACGCTGAACCCATTGATATATAAGCAAGTGCGGTGCAGACATGTTTTACGTGCGTCACTATCACGTTGCGTGTAGGATGCTGCGCCATGCTCTGCTTATCTCCTACGCCAGAATGATGAGAAAGCCAGCATAACGTGCTGCCAGTCGGCGGTGCGGGGACCACTCATGGACATTGACAGGAAAATGGGTACATCAATGAATACAAAACACAACGCCGCGGCCGAGCATCAGGCCGCAAAACGTCACTGGCTCAACTCGCAGGAGTCGGGTTACCACAAGGCAATGGGCAACCGTCAGGTGCAGATGATCGCCATCGGCGGCGCAATCGGCACCGGTCTGTTCCTCGGCGCAGGCGCGCGCCTGCAGATGGCGGGGCCCGCGCTGGCCCTGGTGTATCTGGTCTGCGGCCTGTTCTCCTTCTTTATCCTCCGCGCGCTGGGCGAACTGGTGCTGCACCGGCCCTCCAGCGGCAGCTTCGTCTCCTACGCCCGCGAATTCCTCGGTGAAAAAGCGGCCTACGTTGCCGGCTGGATGTACTTTATCAACTGGGCGATGACCGGCATTGTCGACATCACCGCCGTGGCGCTCTATATGCACTACTGGGGCGCCTTCGGCGACGTTCCGCAGTGGGTCTTCGCCCTCGGCGCGCTGGCGATCGTCGGCACCATGAATATGATCGGCGTGAAGTGGTTTGCCGAAATGGAGTTCTGGTTTGCGCTGGTCAAAGTGCTGGCGATTGTTGCATTCCTCGTGGTCGGCACCATTTTTCTCGGCAGCGGAAAACCGCTGGACGGCAACGCCACCGGCTTCCACCTGATTACCGATAACGGCGGCCTGTTCCCACACGGCCTGATGCCGGCGCTGGTGCTGGTGCAGGGGGTGGTGTTCGCCTTTGCCTCCATCGAACTGGTCGGCACCGCCGCCGGGGAGTGCAAAGAGCCGCAGACCATGGTGCCGCGCGCGATCAACAGCGTGATCTGGCGTATCGGCCTGTTCTACGTCGGCTCCGTGGTGCTGCTGGTGCTGCTGCTGCCGTGGAATGCCTATCAGGCGGGGCAAAGCCCGTTCGTCACCTTCTTCTCGAAGCTCGGCGTGCCGTACATTGGCAGCGTGATGAATATCGTGGTCTTAACCGCGGCGCTCTCCAGCCTCAACTCGGGCCTGTACTGCACCGGGCGCATTCTGCGTTCGATGTCGATGGGCGGCTCCGCGCCGCAGTTTATGTCGAAGATGAGCCGTCATCAGGTGCCTTACGCCGGGATTCTGGCGACGCTGGCGGTCTACGTCATCGGCGTATTCCTCAACTATCTGGTGCCGTCGCAGGTCTTTGAGATCGTGCTCAACGTGGCTTCGCTGGGGATTATTGCGTCTTGGGGCTTTATCGTGGTTTGCCAGATGCGGCTGCGTAAAGCGATTAAGGAAGGTAGAGCGGCGGAGGTGAGCTTCAAAATGCCTGGCGCGCCGTTTACCTCCTGGCTGACCCTGCTGTTCCTGCTCAGCGTGCTGGTGCTGATGGCCTTCGATTATCCAAACGGCACCTACACCATCGGTTCAATTCCGCTGATTGCGGTGCTGCTGGTCGCCGGCTGGTTTGGCGTTCGTCGCCGGGTGGCGGCGATTCATAGCACCGCGCCGGGCGCGCAGACGGCGCAAAAATAGCGCGATTGCGGTTTGGCCGAAACCGGTCAAACCGCACTTTTCAACGACGATCCAGGCTTAGTTATCTTTCACCAGCTGCGAAACGTCGCTGCTGTTAATTTGACGCTGGTTGCCCGATTCGTCGGTGTAGCTGGTCATGCCAGTATCTTTATCCAGCTGTGGCTTGCCGTGGGTCACAATGGTCTGCCCACTTTTCGTTGTCATCACGTAGTTTGACGTACAGCCCGCCAGTAAAGCCAGCATCGCGCCGGCGCACAGAACCATAAATGGCTTATTCATATCGTCTCCAGAATGATTACCACTCTCCCGCAGCAGGCGGGAAAGCACTGATTATAAAGCCATTAGGTTAATACGGCTAACAGGTGATTGTAACAGAGGGTGATTCAGGCGAGCAGGAGGGGTCTCCCCCTCCGCTACATCTTTACAGCGCGATGCGGATAACGTCATCCGGCTGAGTGGCTTCTTTCTGACGGGTTGATTCCTGCTTCACGCTGACGTACAGCGTTTTACCGTCGGCGGAGAGCGCGAGGCTGTTAGGATAGGTTGGCGTTTTGATGGTTTTGACGACCTTGTAGGTTTTACCATCGATCACGCTGACTTCGCCGGCCTTACGGTGGGTCACGTAGGCTTCATTGCGGGTTGGGTTGAACAGCACCGCCAGCGACTCCGGCGCGGCGATTTTCTCCAGCACCTTGCCGTCGCGCAGATCGACAACCAGCACTTCCGGCTGCTTGCCGTCGGTGACAAAGGCGCGATGGCCCGCGGTGTCGAGGCTCAGGTTCAGGTAGAAGTGCTCCTTACCGTCATCCTGCAGCTTTTTACGGCTCAGAATTTTGTTGCTGTCGCTGTCGATAGTCAGCAGCTCGCCGTCGGCGTTGGTGGTGTAAATGCGCTTCGCGTCAGCATCAACCGCCAGCCCGGTCGCCATCGCGCCGGTGTTGGTAATGGTCTCTTTCAGGGTCAGCTTGTCGCCATCAACCACCCAGATAACGCTCTCTTTACCCAGCCCGGTAATATAAACGGTGTTGGTCTTCTCATTCACCGCCAGCTCGCGCGGCGCCAGCGGACGCACGGTTTCGCTGCGCTTGCGGGAGTCAAGCACCAGACGGCCTTTCACGGCGCCGGTTTTGGCGTCAATCGCGGTGACGGTGCTGTCGGTGGTGTTGCCAAACCACAGCGTCTGGGTAGCGTTGTTGATCGTCGCCCCGAACGGCTTGAGGTCGTTATGGATAACCTGAGTGACCTCCAGCGTCGTCGGGTCGAGGCGATAGACGATCCCGCCTTTATCCAGTGAACGACTTTGCGAAGTCGCGACCCATAGCGCATTTTCCTGCTGGCTATAAGCCATCTCGTATGCGCCCTTTCCAACCGCCTTGCGCAGCATTTCTTCCGCCGCGTGAGCGCTGAAGCTCCCCGCCAGCAGCAGTGAAGTTAACAACAGTGAACGGCGCAGACGCGGCGTGGACAGATGACGTAATGACATGACGACTCCCTTTGATAAAACAAATATGTGCCTGCTCGACAGTGCTTCCGTGACGTAAAGTCATGGCTTTACGCTATTTTATAAATGCGAATAGTAATCATTATTTAACACAAAGTGGAGCGTTAATTGCGCTCGCGGGCGAAAAAAATAGCCAATAGTTGCCATTATTTAACTAAACTTCCGTTAATAATTTTCAAAAAATTACAAAAGAGTTAACATATAGAGATATGTTCCGTTTGGTTCGTTTTGCGAGTGTTTCCATGAAAATCCTTTCCGTGCGCACGGTTGCGCTTCCCGCCCTCCTTTTGCCGCTGGTCGCTATGGCTCAGTCCAGCCCAGAAGGCGAACAGACGATGGTTGTTACCGCTGCCCCAACGACGGTCTCCGAACTCGATACCCCCGCCGCCGTCAGCGTGATTGACGGCGACGACATGCGCCGCGCCGCGCCGCGGGTCAACCTTTCCGAGTCGCTGGGCGCGGTGCCCGGCCTGCAGGTGCAAAATCGGCAGAACTACGCTCAGGACCTGCAGCTCTCGATTCGCGGCTTCGGCTCTCGCTCCACCTACGGCGTGCGCGGGCTGCGGATCTACGTTGACGGCATTCCGGCCACCATGCCCGACGGCCAGGGGCAAACCTCCAATATCGATATCGGCAGCGTAGAGTCGCTGGAGGTTCTGCGCGGTCCCTTCTCCGCGCTGTACGGCAACTCCTCCGGCGGGGTGATTAACGTCACCAGCCAGAGCGGCAGCCAGCCGCCGACCATCGAAGCCAGCAGCTATTACGGCAGCTTCGGTACCTGGCACTACGGCATGAAGGCCACCGGCGCCGTCGGCGACGGTACTCACGCCGGGGACGTCGATTACATCGTGTCGACCAACCGCTTCACCACTCACGGCTATCGCGATCACAGCGGCGCGCGGAAAAATCTCGCCAACGCGAAGCTCGGCGTGCGTATCAACGACGTCAGTAAGCTGACGCTGCTGTTCAACAGCGTGGATATCAAAGCCAACGATGCCGGCGGCCTAAGCTACGACGAGTGGCAAAGCAACCCGCGCCAGTCGCCGCGCGGCGATCAGTACAACACCCGCAAGTCGACCAAACAGACCCAGGCCGGTTTGCGCTACGAGCGCC
The DNA here is from genome assembly GCF_024810075.1 of Klebsiella sp. BIGb0132. Classification (NCBI taxonomy): domain Bacteria; kingdom Pseudomonadati; phylum Pseudomonadota; class Gammaproteobacteria; order Enterobacterales; family Enterobacteriaceae; genus Klebsiella; species Klebsiella sp. BIGb0132. Next base: position 861,014 of record NZ_JANUDW010000002.1, read on the forward strand.
AGCTAAGCGAGCGCGACGACCTGAGCGTGATGATGTACGCCGGGGAGCGTGAAACCACGCAGTATCAGTCGATTCCACGCGCGCCGCAGCTTAACCCGAGCCACGCGGGCGGCGTGATTGACCTCACCCGCCACTATCAGGGCATCGATACCCGCTGGACCCACCGCGGCGAGCTGCTGGTGCCGGTGACCTTCACCACCGGGCTTGATTACGAAACCATGAGCGAGCGCCGCAAAGGGTTTGAAAACTTCGTGATGGCCAACGGCGCGCCGCAGTACGGCGAAGAGGGCAACCTGCGCCGCAACGAACGCAACCTGATGTGGAATATCGACCCTTATCTGCAGACCCAGTGGCAGCTGACGGAGAAACTGACTCTCGATGCCGGGGTGCGCTACAGCTCGGTGTGGTTCGATTCAAACGATTACTACATTACCCCGGGCAACGGGGACGATAGCGGCGACGCCAGCTACCACAAATGGCTGCCGGCGGGTTCACTGAAGTATGCGCTGACCGATGCGTGGAACGTCTACGCTTCCGCGGGCCGCGGTTTTGAAACGCCGACCATCAACGAGCTCTCCTATCGCTCCGGTAACCAGGGCGGCCTGAACTTTGGCCTGCAGCCCTCAACCAACGAGACGTTTGAAATCGGCAGCAAAACGCGGATCGGCAACGGCCTGTTCACCGCCGCCCTGTTCCAGACCAATACCGATAATGAGATTGTCGTTGACGCCAGCAGCGGCGGACGCACCAGCTATAAAAACGCCGGCAAAACCCGCCGTCAGGGGATGGAGCTGGGGCTGGATCAGCAGTTCGCTGAGAACTGGCGCCTGAAGGCCGCCTGGACCTGGCTGGACGCCACCTACCGGACCAACGTCTGCGATGACGCCAGCTGCAACGGCAACCGCATCCCGGGGATCGCCCGCAACATGGGCTACGCCTCGTTTGGCTATCAGCCGGATCGCGGCTGGTACGCGGGCAGCGATATTCGCTACATGAGCAATATCATGGCTAACGATGAGAACACCGCTAAGGCGCCGTCGTGGACCGTCGTTGGGCTCACCAGCGGCTATAAGTGGAGCTACGGCAACATGGATATGGACGTTTTCGGCCGTATCGATAATCTGTTTGACCGCAGCTACGTCGGGTCGGTGATCGTCAACGAGTCCAACGGCCGTTACTACGAACCGGCACCGGGACGTAACTACGGCGTTGGCCTGAACCTCGCATGGCGATTTGAGTAATACCCAGCCGCCGCCCGGAGAGTCACGCCGGGCGGCGGCGTTAACGCGCCGCTCCGGCTACGACCTCATCGTCCCTCTTCGCCCCGGCAAGCACGGACCAGGCGGCAAGCCTACATACGCCAGCCTGTAGTCGGGAGATTCGTCTTCCCCCATCATCATAATGCGGCGTGCATCACGCTTTGTTTTATCCTCCCTCGTCTGTTGTGCTCCCTGGCGTTACCCTTATCACAAATATCGCCCATAAAAAGGAGCCGCTATGGCACTGCCAATCATCCTTGATTGCGACCCGGGTCATGATGACGCCATCGCTATCGTTCTCGCCCTCGCCTCACCCGAACTGGACGTCAAAGCCATCACCTCCTCCGCCGGTAACCAGACGCCGGAGAAAACCCTGCGTAACGTGCTGCGCATGCTGACGCTGGTGCAACGCCAGGATATTCCGGTGGCCGGCGGCGCGCGTAAGCCGCTGATGCGAGAGCTGATCATCGCTGACAACGTTCACGGCGAAAGCGGGCTTGACGGCCCGGCGCTGCCGGAGCCTGATTTTGCCCCACAGAACTGTACCGCCGTCGAGCTGATGGCCAAAACGCTGCGCGAAAGTCCGCAGCCGGTGACGATTGTCGCCACCGGCCCGCAAACCAACGTCGCCCTGCTGCTGAACGGCCACCCGGAACTGCACGATAAGATCGCACGCATCGTGATGATGGGCGGCGCGATGGTGCTCGGCAACTGGCAGCCCGCCGCCGAGTTTAATATCTACGTCGACCCGGAAGCGGCGGAGATCGTCTTCCAGTCGGGTATTCCGGTGGTGATGGCCGGGCTGGACGTCACGCATCGGGCGCAGATTCATGACATGGATATCGAACGTTTCCGCCAGGTCGGTAACCCGGTAGCCACCATTGTTGCCGAGCTGCTCGACTTCTTTATGGAGTATCACAAGGATGCTAAATGGGGATTCACCGGCGCCCCGCTGCACGACCCCTGCACCATCGCCTGGCTGCTGAAGCCGGAGCTGTTCACCTGCGCTGAGCGTTGGGTGGGCGTGGAAACCCAGGGGAAATACACCCAGGGCATGACGGTGGTCGATTATTACTTCCTCACCGGTAATCAGCCGAATACCACGGTGTTGCTGGATGTCGACCGGGAGGGTTTTGTCGACCTGTTAGCCGAGCGGCTGGCGTTTTATGGCTGAATCAGGGGTCTGCGGGACTTTGAGAACTGCGATACTGCCTTCTGGATAAAGACGTGCCGACAGGAAGCGTCGGCAGTTTGCAGCGTATCAGGCGATGAGTTTGTCAGAGTCAGGGCATTTACACAGAATCGTGTACAGGGTCAGAATAACGTCTTTATCTTATTCTCTCTGTTACTTTTCTGCCTTACTTTCCGAACGGTCAAAAGTCGCCAGGGCGAACACGCACGCTACGGCTGATCGTGTCCCAGAAGGCAATAATTTCCCCCTTGCTGTAAGAGGTTGGCGGCATGGAATCATTCTCCAGGGTCAGAATAAAATTGGGGGTCTTGTAGCTGGCCGTCATTTCATTGATGAACATATCAAAGCCGTAACGCGGCTCGTCTTGAGATGCCTGTAAACCCGTTGCCAGAAACTCCTGCGCCTGCAGTCCGTTCACACTAAAAGCCCCTTTTCTTTCCACGTGGCCACGGTACAAGTTACTCTCTATCTCACCAGCTCTCTCCAGCACCGTGTCTTTTTCACGCGTAAAGTTATCAGTGGATAGAATAATTCTGATATGTTCCAGCGTCTTACTTTCAAGCCCCACGGAGATATCCTCCCGTTCCCTTGCCGTCGGGTCGGTGGCAATAAACGCATGGGTGATACAGGAGCCGGGCTTTGTCGGAATGACGTCATTACCCCTGCCGCTGATCCTCGCCATCAGCAACTGCATCTGACTGACATCTTTTGCGACGTAATTCTGAATTGGATCACCATTGCGTTGCCTTTCATAACGTGAAGCTGAATCATTGACGGTCTGCTTCTGTAGCTTGATAACCACGCCGTTGGTATACAGATACCCTTCCAGAATACGCATTGCGTCCGCAGCGCCTTCGTTTTCATTCCTTTCAAAAATTAAACCATCCATACCCCCTGGCAACGGCCAAACTTTTTTCAAAAAGGGCATATCCTGAGCATCAATAGTTTCGCTTTCTCGCAGAGCATTTTCACGTAATGCTATTAACTGCACAAAACCCGGATGATACATCTTCTTCGTCACAAGATAGGTTTTATACATGTCTTCTGGTCTGGATATTACCGCCGCCCAGATATTTTTATCCAGCGGAGCAGAATCATTATAAGCCGTAAAGGATGATGGCAACTCGAGCAGATAGCGCCCGACGCAGTAAGGTTTCATTTCAGCGTTTATCTTGTTCATAGTTTCCTGCTGTGAAGGTGTCAGTGTCTGCGGTGATGGGTTATAAGAGCGGAAATATTGATATAATCCATATCCCGCTACGATGAAGGCAGCCAGGATAATTGCTTTGTTTTTTATATTATTCATGGTAAGCAAGCCCTGTATTTTTCACCTGCTGTGCAATTCTTATAATTGACCGCAGGGTAAACCAGCGCACATCCATGGTGTTGTCAGATTTATACGCTCCCTCATGGTCAACGCCCACACCGAGCTGGGCCTTTAACTTCGGAGAATTGAGCGCTGCCCCTCTGACCGGCACAGTGCCGTCACCGTCCTCCACAGGAGGCAATAATTCATATTTGCGGATAACATAACCCTGGTCGGGTATCCCCAGCGTTGCATAGCGGATGGCCTGATTAAATTTGTCCGCCGGGTAGAAGATTCCCCCCCGTTCACTGACCTGCGAGCGGTAGGCTTCCGGGGCATATTTTCCGCTTACGTCCTTCCAGTGCAGTTCTGTATATGAAGGGTATTTCTTCCCGTCATTACCATAAAAAGCATAGGTATGTTCATGGTAATGCCCATTAAGTTTCTCTATAAACGTACTGACATGATTGTTAATAATATTTTTGAAATATTTCCAATCTTGTTCCAGCAATACCTTATCCCCGCTTTTATTTTCTGGATTAATAAAACGTTCCTCGCATAATCCCCACCACGCCGATCGCTGGATGTAGATTTCCGTGTACGGGTCAGTCTCCGGCAAAGACTGCTTAAGGCCCTCGATGTGAAACCACCCCATACCGTACCCCTTGCCAGGTAGAAGCTGTAGAGGACCCGGCGATTGTGCCAGTACAGGGGTCATTTCAGCGCCGCTGCTGCCAATCACCAAACCTGTCGTCCCCGCCTCACCGGCTTTCATCCGCTTATAGGCCATTGGGGCACCGCGGTCCGGCATCACCCCGTGTACAATACCCAGGATATTTTTCTGCCCGTAATTACCTTTCAGCAGTTCCGAATAGTAGCGGGAGACGAGCCCCCCCATCGAATGGGTCACCAGGATAACCTTTTCGCATTTGCGCCCGCTGGCTTTGTAACTGTTAATGATCTTTTCAATACGATCGGCCAGTGCTTGCGCAGAATCCACATTCGACTGCAGCCAGTTATAGCCGACCGCATGAACCGGAAAGAGATACTGATAGCTCAAAGCCACTTCGTCCGGGGTCAGATTACTCTCACCGATTTCTGCCCCCAATGGTTTATCCAGCAGCCTCTCACGTAAGGTGAGTCGATCATTTTTGCTGGTCTTATTTTTTAACATTGTCTGGTTATCGTTCAGCGCCTCCTGGAGCCAGGGCAGGAAGGTGCCGTAGCTCATCGCCCCCACTTCACCCCAGCCCCTCTCCCGGCGAGATTTAAAAAGCAGATGCTCTTCCGGGCTTTCAGTCTCAATTTTCCCGCTGGGATCGACGACGGTTTTAGTGGGATCCAGTAATTTTTTTCTTTCCTCAGCGCCCCGCACTAACCATGCTTTTATGCTCCATGTTCCATCGACCTTCCAGATAGACTTGCCGTCAGAACTCATTAAGTTACTCCCCATCACCCCCGGTAAAAACACAACCGGGATGACTCTGTCCGGCATCTTATAAAGTTTGAGCCATTGCTCCTTGTCTTTCGGCGTGGCAATGACCGTATAGAGGGGGTGACCAAACTTGTCGTAGCCCAGCAGGACGTTATTGTTTTCGGTGGTTTCACTCATCCGTTAGTCCTCATCCTTCAGGTTTATCTGTATTGACGCAGGATCCATTACGCTCTGTTTTTCCCCACGACCAGATGCAGAGGCCACTAACTCCTGCACGCTGCCATCGCTGTACGTCAGGCTGATTTTCTGACCCGCAACAGGTTTATCAGAATAGGGCCACCGTACTTCAGGACCCATTTCAAATTCGCTGCTCTCCCAGCTCTGTATCGCCTGGCTCATACTCTACCCGCCAAACTTCTGCCACACCGCCGCCCGCTGGATGATTTTGTCCGGTGCCGCGCACTCCACCATCCCGTCCGCTAACGCCCATGCCCTCCACCTGGAAGTGCGGAATATCAAACTGACGCTGTTTTGGCCACCGCCGTCAAAGAGGGTATTTTTAACGATAACTTTCCTTTTGGGGAGATATTCGTAAAGGACTGCGCCGAAGCTATTTTTATTAACATTGAACATTTCTCCTCCGGATAATGGCGCAATCATCTGACCGTGATTTAAATATTCTGGAATCATTAATTCAATGGATAACCCCGTATTCTTTATCGTCCTGAATGAATGAAAGCCAATGCTTATATTCATGCACGAGTCTGGCACCTCACCCTGGAAACGTTCAGTCATCCAACCATCCCTCTGCTTATCGCCATGCACGATTTCACGCTTCGATTATCTGGAGGTGATAATAGAACAACGACTATTAAAAGATCAAAGATAAATACAATTAAACCAAAACAATAAAACCCTAGGGCTTTTCGCTTAATTATTAATAATGAATTAAGCTAGAGTATTAGAAAAACAAACCATCACCACCCAAAATAAACAATCATTTATATCGAAGAAGAAAACACAGTCAGAGCATTGTTAAAAATAATATTTTAGATTGATGTAGGTCAATGTTTTAAAAACAAAAATACCGATTAATAACAAAGAGCAATATATGAAGAGTGAGATATTCAAAAGAGAGATGAAACATGGAATAAACGGATTTGACACCTTAAAAATATGATCGTAGGCCCTGTCTGTCCGTTCATCAATGACCATTCATTTGGTCTGTCCGGGTTGGTTCGATCAGAGGCAGGCAGCACCGTTAATTTCAGTCGCATGACTGACATACACCGTTTATACAGGAAAATATTCAAGGATAACGGATCCAAGAGCCGTTATGACTACTGGCTATCAAGTCCAGTCTTCATAGCCATTGTCATGGATCCAGACTATGCCGCCAGGGCATTTTTCCGTCAGAAACCAAATGCCATCAAAAGCATCCTCTTCCATCTCTTCCTGACTTCTGGGGAATTTTTCACGATACAGGGAAATTTGCTCGTCGATACTTCCGTCCAGATATTCACCTCGACTTGCGAATTTTATCTTTCCTTCCAGAACAAGGCGCCCCATAACTTCAAAAATATATATAACAGTGAGTTACGTGATTTATGAACCTTGCCGACCCTCGCCCCGGCGCGCGGCGGCGCCGGGGCATAAGCGTTACTCGTCCGGCGAAACGCGGACAACGACTTTACCGAAGTTTTCACCCTTCAGCAGGCCGATCAAAGCGCGCGGGGCGCTCTCCAGTCCGTCGATTTGCTGCTCGCGGTACTTGATTTTACCTTCCTGCACCCAGCGCCCCATCTCCTGCTGGAACTCGGCGATACGGTGGCCGTAATCCTGGCCAATAATAAAGCCCTGCATCCGAATCCGCTTTTTCAGCAGCGTGCCCATCAGCAGCGGCAGACGGTCCGGCCCGTCGGGCAGCGCGGTCGCGTTGTAGCCGCTGACCAGGCCGCACACCGGCACCCGCGCCGAGGTATTGAGCAGCGGCAGCACCGCATCGAACACCTTGCCGCCGACGTTTTCATAATATACGTCAATGCCCTGCGGGCAGGCCTGCGCCAGCTGTTCGGCAAAATCAGGTGCCCGATGGTCGAGGCAGACGTCAAAGCCCAGCGTCTCGACCGCATAGCGACATTTTTCGCTGCCGCCGGCAATCCCGACGGTGCGGCAGCCTTTAAGCTTAGCAATCTGCCCTACCGTCGCGCCCACCGGCCCGGTGGCGGCGGCGACCACCAGCGTCTCGCCGGCCTTCGGCTGTCCAATATCCAGCAGCCCCATATAGGCGGTAAAACCGGGCATGCCCAGCAGGCCGAGCGCCCAGGACGGATGCTCCGGCTGCGCGCCCAGCTTCACCAGTCCGCTGCCGTCAGACAGCTCATAATCCTGCCAGCCGCCGTAGCCCAGCACCCACTCCCCGGGCGTAAAGTCAGCATGATTTGACGTCACAACCCGGCTCACCGTGCCGCCCACCATCACCGCGCCGATGGCGACAGGCGGCGAGTAGGACGGCGCATCGCTCATGCGGCCGCGCATATAGGGATCTAAAGAGAGAAACACGGTGCGAAGCAGCACCTGTCCCGGGCCCGGAGACGGCACATCGCCCTCTTCCAGACGGAAATTTTCCCCGGTCGGCTCGCCGTGTGGACGAGAAGCCAGCACCCAGCGACGGTGACGTTGCGAATTAAAAGCCATAGCAAACTCCTCTTTTAAAGACCTGTACTGAGGCTAGCCGCAATTACCGCCGCCTGCATTGGCATTATGAGGCAGATTGATTCAGCCTGACGACCAGATAGATGCAGGAGGAGGCGGATTCATTGATAAAGCGGCAATCGTTCGGCGGCCCCAGCTCCAGGCAGTCCCCCGCCTGCATTTCATGGCGCGTGGTGCCTTCGACAAACACCAGCTCGCCCTGCTGCAGCCAGATCAGCTGGCGCGCCAGCGCATAGGAGGCCGCGGGCATCGGAACATCGCTGCCGGCGGGAAGTTCCACCTGCACCAGATCGATAGGCAGGTCGCTGCGCGGCGAGACGTGACGGCGCAGATAGTGGCTCTGCGGATCGCGCCACACCGGCTGGTTGGCAAAGCGCAGCAGCTTACCTTCCTGCATCTCCGCCCGGGCGATCAGCGTCGACATGCTGATGCCAAAGGCGCCGGAAAGACGCCCGAGCATTGATGCCGTCGGGCTGCTCTCAGCGCGTTCGATTTTGTGGATCATCGCCCGCGACGCGCCGGCCCGTTCCGCCAGCTCGCTCAGGGACCAGCCTCGGGACTCTCGTTCGATCCGAATGCGGGCGCTGATACGCTGATTGATATTGTCTTCGATAGTATTCATAGCGTAGCACTATAGTGTATGGCAGGCGGCGTAACAAGGTGATGAAAGCTAAGGCGTTTGCACGGCTCTGATTCACGCCTCTTCGCCTGAGGCCGCGCCGGCCAGGGCCGCATAGCAAAAAATTATGCCTAAAACAGATGACAGCGTCGCGTACATTATTGTAATAATATCGTACTACTATAGTGTACAAAACTTGAGGTTTGCTATGACCATCCGCTATGCCTGTAAAGAGGATTGTGCGGCAATTGCCGGGATCTACAACCATGCGGTGCTGCACACTGCCGCTATCTGGAATGATAAAACCGTCGACACCGATAACCGCATTGCCTGGTTTGAAGCGCGTCAGCTGGCCGGTTTCCCGGTGCTGGTGAGCGAAGAGAACGACGTGGTGACCGGCTATTCATCCTTTGGCGACTGGCGCGCCTTCGACGGCTTTCGCCATACCGTCGAGCATTCGGTCTACGTACACCCGGATCATCAGGGAAAAGGGCTTGGCCGCACCCTGCTTGTGGCGCTGATTAATGAGGCCCGCCGCCTGAAGAAACACGTGATGGTCGCCGGCATTGAGGCGCAGAACCACGCGTCGCTGCACCTCCATGAAACCCTCGGTTTTGTGACCACCGGCCAGATGCCACAGGTCGGCACCAAATTCGGCCGCTGGCTGGACCTGACCTTTATGCAGCTCCAGCTCGACGATCGCCGCGATCCGGATCCCGAGGCATGAATCAGTCGCTGACGCTGGCCTGCCTTATCGCCGCCGGGATCGGGCTGGTGGTGCAGAATACGCTGATGGTGCGCATTACCCAGTCCGCCTCCACCATCCTGATTGCGATGCTGCTTAATTCGCTGGTCGGGATTGTTATTTTCGTCACTATATTGCTCCTGCGCCACGGCGCGGCGGGCTTTCATGAGCTGGCGGTTAGCGTGAAGTGGTGGACGCTCATTCCGGGCCTGCTGGGGTCGTTTTTTGTCTTTGCGAGCATCAGCGGGTATCAGAACGTTGGCGCGGCGACCACCATTGCGGTGCTCATCGCCAGCCAGCTGGTCGGCGGCCTGATCATCGATTTAGTGCGCGCCCACGGCGTGCCGTTTCGCGCACTGGTGGGGCCGTTTTGTGGAGCGGTCATGCTGGTGATTGGCGCCTGGCTGGTAGCCAGACGCCAGTTCTGATGCGGATATCAGAGGATAGCGCCACCCCTGGTCAACTGCTCACGCCGCCCCTCCTGCTCTTCCTGGTGCTGGCGTCCGTGATGAGCAATGGTGGTACGTAGACGCTGCTGCTGGGTATAGCGATCGTCGCGATCGAGTTCAGCATCATCGCTCAGCTCGATCAGCAGCTCATTCATATGGGTAATCACCCCTTCGGCAATCGCCGCGTCTACGCGGGCGATAACCTCATCCAGATGTGCCATCCTGCTCTCCTTGTGGCTTAATTCAGTTTTACCTTCGAAAAATCGCTGCCCATCAGGCTCACGCTATAGCCGCTGACGTTGCTGCGCGTGGCGTAGAAGGTTTTGCCCGTTGCCAGGGTAATCCACGGCGCCTGCTGATAAAAAATCTCCTGCGCCTGGCCGTACAGCCTGGCTCGCGCCTGCGGATCGCTGACCAGCAGCGCTTTTTTCACCAGCGCGTCGTAAGACTTATCGCACCAGCGGGCAACGTTAGAGCCGGTTTTGATGTTATCACAGCTTAAAAGCGTGCCGGCAAAGTTGTCCGGATCGCCGTTATCCGACATCCAGCCAAACAGGGCGCTGTCGTGTTCTCCTTTACGCATCCCGGCGAGATATTCACCCCACTCGTAGCTGACGATTTTAGCCTTGATGCCAACCTTGCTCCAGTCGCTCTGAATCATCTCCGCGATGCGGCGGGAGTTCGGGTTATACGGCCGCTGAACCGGCATCGACCACAGGGTGACCTCTGCGCCATTTTCCAGCCCGGCCTGCTTGAGCAGCGCTTTAGCCTTCTGCGGATCGTAGTCGTAGTCCGGGAGATCTTTCTTATAGCCGAGCATATTGGCCGGCAGCGGCGATTTCGCCACGGTGCCGGAATCGAGGAACACCGCTTTAACGATCGCCTGCTTGTCCGTCGCGTAGTTCAGCGCCTGACGCACCAGCAGGTTATCGAACGGCTTTTTCTCGGTGTTAAACGCCAGATAGCCGACGTTCAGCGCCTCAACCGAGTGTAGCGCCAGATCCTTATTGCCTTTGATGACCGGGAACTGCACCGGTGAAGGCGCCGGAATGATCTGACACTCGTTGGTTTGCAGCTTCGCCAGCCGCGTCTCAACGTTTGGCGTGATTGAGAAAATCAGATGCTTTGTTGGCACCTCGCCTTCCCAATAGTGCGGATTGGCAATATAGCGGATCTGGGAATCCACCTTATACTGCTGCAGCGCGTACGGGCCGGTACCGATAGGCCAGGTGTCGACGTACTCCGGAGTGCCCTTTTTCAGCATCGCGTCGCCATACTCCGCGGAGAGAATGGAGGCGAAATCCATCCCCCAGTCGGCGAGAAAAGCGGCATTGGGCTCAGCCAGCACGAACTGGACGTGATAATCGTCGAGCTTTTTCACCTCTTTGATCAGCTTATCCAGCCCGACGTCATGGAAGTACTCGTAGCTGCCCTGGGAAACGTTATGGTACGGGTGTTTTGCATCCTGCTGGCGCAGCACCGAGAAGAGCACGTCGTCGGCGTTGAAATCGCGGGTCGGCTTGAAGTATTTATTGCTGTTGAACTGAACGCCTTTGCGCAGGGTAAAGGTCCAGGTTTTGCCATCCGGCGAAACGGTCCAGTCGGTGGCCAGCGAAGGAACAGGCGTATTTTTCTGCGGATCGAAGGTAATCAGGCGGTTGTAGAGCACCTGCGAGCTGGCCACAAACGAGGGGCCGGAGCTGGCTATCTGCGGGTTGAAGGATTCCGGCGAGGCTTCGGAGCAGTAGACCAGCGTATCGTTACCGGCCGCCGAGGCCACAGCGGCCGGCAGCAGCAGCGCGCTCAGCGCCAGAGCAAGGCGAGTTTTCCCTGTAGACATGGTTATAAACCTTATTAATTTGTTATATGCCCTCTAATAACAGCACAGCAGGAATCAACCGGCAAATAATCAATCGGTATCAGGTTATGCTGAAAACGCCGTTTTCGCCGATTTATTCAACACTCGCCGCCTTTTTGCACCGTTTAATCGGCTGAAGTTGTGAACTGCCTAAAAAGCTTGAAAAATAGCGTGCGATAACCGCCCTCTCTGCCCCGCGAAATCTCCCCGCCCGGTACACTCGGAAAAACGCGAAAAGATGAGGTTTCCCGATGAGCTTAACCTGCAGCCTGTACACCAACGGCCGGTGGCACGACGCCGACGGCGGTGCCACCTTTACCCGCAGCCATCCGCTGAACGCAGAGGCGCCCTCCACCGCTGCCGCCGCGAGCCTCGCCGACGCCCGGCGCAGCGTTGAGGCCGCGGCCGCGGCATTTCCACAATGGCGCGATACTCCCCCTGGCGAACGCCGCCGCCTGCTGCTGAGCGCTGCCGAACAGATGCTGCTGCGCGAAGCCCGCTTTATCGCCGCTATGGCGGCAGAAACCGGCGCAACGGCGCACTGGTCCGGCTTTAACGTCCATCTGGCCGCCGATATTCTGCGCGAAGCCGCCGCGCTCACGACCCAGATTGAGGGACAGATAGTGCCGTCAAACGTGCCGGGAAATCTGGCGATGGCCGTGCGCCAGGGCGCCGGCGTCGTGCTCGGGATGGCGCCGTGGAACGCGCCGCTGATCCTGGCGACGCGGGCGATTGCCACTCCTCTGGCCTGCGGCAACACGGTGATCCTCAAGGGCGCCGAGCTGTCGCCCGCCTCTCAGGGATTAATTATTGAGGCCCTCGCCGCTGCCGGCTTCCCCGACGGCGTGATCAACTACCTGACCTGCGCGCCTGAGGATGCGCCGGCGTTGGTCGAGTCGCTGATTGCCCATCCCGCGGTGCGGCGGGTCAATTTTACCGGCTCCACGCCGGTGGGCAGGATCGTTGCCCGCGCCTGCGGCCAGCATCTGAAGCCCGCGGTACTTGAGCTGGGCGGAAAAGCCCCGCTGCTGGTGCTCGATGACGCCGATCCTGAACAGGCGGCGGCGGGCGCCATATTTGGCGCTTTCGCCAACGCCGGTCAGATCTGTATGTCAACCGAACGCATTATCGTCGACCGCGCGATTGCCGATAAGTTTGTCGCGCTCATCAGCAGCCGCGCGGCGAACCTGCCCGCCGGTTTGATCGGGCCGGTCGTCGATATGAAGACCGTGACGCGCTGCAATGCGCTGATTGACGATGCGCTGACAAAAGGCGCCAGGCTGCTGTGCGGCGGTAAAGCCACGTCGGTGCAAATGGATGCCACCCTGCTGGACGGCGTCACCCGCGACATGCGCATCTGGAGCGAGGAGTCGTTTGGGCCGGTGAAAGCGATTATCCGCGTCAACGGTGAAGAGGAAGCCCTGGCCGTCGCCAATGAGAGCGAATACGGGCTTTCATCGGCGGTATACAGCCGGGACAACGCCCGGGCATGGAACGTCGCGCAGCGCTTACAAACGGGGATTTGCCACATTAATGGCCCCACCGTTCACGATGAGGCCCAGATGCCGTTCGGCGGCTGTAAATCCTCCGGCTACGGACGCTTCGGCGGGCGCGCAGGCGTTGACGAGTTTACCGAACTGCGCTGGATAACCCTGCAAATGCAGCCCCGCGAACTGCCGTTTTAACCCATTCCGCCGGCTGGCGTCGATCGCCTCAGCAGCTGCTGGCGATCGCGGCCGCCAGCGCGGCAGGATTTTCCCAGGCCATCGAGTGCCCGGCGTCGGGCACAACCCGCAGAGCGATCCCTTCAGCAACGGCGTCCTCGGCTTCCTGTGCCGGGAGCGACAGCTCGCCATAGATGAGCGTCTTTGGACAGGAGAGCCGGCAAAAAAGGGTAAACCACGATGGCGTTACGCCGCACACCAGGCTACTTGCCCCTCTCCAGACGGCCCAGGAGGCGCTGTTCTGCAGACACCCGGCCCAGGGCGACGATTCCGTCGCCAGCATCTCGCCATAGCCGGCGGCGACAAACTCCGCCTCAGTCTGCGCGGCAATGGTCCGGCTGTACACCCCGCCGCCGGCGTACAGGTTGGGCTCGGCCACCAGCAGCGCAAGCACGCGTTCACCTAAGCGTTCAGCCGCCTCGATGGCAATACTGCCGCCCATGCTATGGCCGTACAAATAGCAGCGCGACAGCTGCAGGTGGTCAAGGAGTTCGACCACTACCCGCGCCTGTTCCGTGGTGCTGTAACCAAACTCAGCGGGTTTATCGCTGTAGCCGTAGCCCGGCAGATCGATAAGCACGACCCGCCGCCCGCTCAGCGCGGGATCGGCAGCCACTCGAGGATAATCGTACGAGGAGGCGCACCCCAGACCGTGGATAAACACGATCGGGTCGCCACCGCCGGGCAGATCGAACCAGCGCACGGTGGCGCCGGCCAGAGAGGAGAAGAAACCGTTCATAGAGAAGCTCCCGTCAATTAATACTGTTTTTTTATACAGTATTAATTGACGAATGCCAACGCTTACTTCATCTCAGAAGAGCGAAACGAGGAGCGCGGTCGGGAAGCTAAACGGCCAGGTGGCGCCGATCAGCAGCGCGGCCAGCAGGCGAATAAGACGGCTCTCTTTGGTTAAAAACCAGCTGATAACGGCGCAGATAAATCCCATCACCGCATAAAAAATCAGCATCTTTTGATATAGGGTCATTCTTAGTCCTTCCCTGAACACGTCTTTATGACGCGCCTCTTTCAACAGCGGAAAGCGGATCAGAGATTAATGCATGACAAAGTAAAAATACTGCGGGTAGCCGACAGAAAACGCCCGATTCATCCTTGTCTGATAGCACATCCTTTAACCTCGTACTATACCTGTAGAGGCTTACTCATAAAGGTGGCGTTATGGATGTTTCCAGCAAAACCGTAATTCTGATTAATGTCGGCGCAGCATTTGCGCTTATTAGCCTGTTATCCGTTCGTTTTGGTTGGTTTTACTGATTTTTTCCTCAGCAAAGAAACCTAAAAAAGCAGCCTTCAAGGGCTGCTTTTTTACGATTTGATAGCGACCGTATGGGCGGCTTCCGCCTGCGAGGTAGCCTGCAGCACAGCCATAGCCTTGAGGTTCTCAGGGTTATACGCCGGCAGCGGATTGACCTTCTCGCTATCCCATTCAGCGGAGAGACAGACGGCTTCACTTGCCCCCTGCTTTTCACAACCTAAAACGCGCTGAGCGGGCAGGTTGCCATAGAGAATGGCGCTGGCGCAGGCCACCAGCAGAAAAAATGCTATGTTTTTCAAAACAAAATCAACTTCAAAGTAACAAATTATGACAAATTTTCGCATGGCCTCCCCGTCAAAGTCAAACGCCAAACGGCCGCAAACATTTAATAGATACAAACTTGATCTAACCATTAACATTAATTAAACATTAACTTTAATTAATAAAGTCGTTGCTAAGAAATAAATCTGAAATACATTTCGGCAATACTGCTGATACGCTGAAAAAAAGAGTCCGGGTCGGAGCATGGGCTGGCAAATAGCATTACAAAAAGAATGGATATAGAAAGTCAGGACGCCAGGGAAATAAATTAACCGCACTTTTTCAGAAAAACGATCCTCCTCAACCAGAGATCCGCCGTTTGCCGTCAGGAAGTATCAGATTATGCTTAAAAAATCAGCATAAACTCACGTCTAAAGATAACTAACAATAATGTATGACGAAGCGTTCTATTAGCGGAAAATGCGATACTTCTTAAATCTCGTTTTGCTGGCGGAGCGACAACTATGCCGACAACCTCAAGGTTGGTGCGGCCTTAAGCCGATCCTCGGCGTCCTGACCTGCCGGCGCTTCATTTGAAACGGAACAAATACTATTTGCGTTATCTCAAGGATGAATTTACATTCATAATCATTGGTTATGAATACTTTTCCAGTTGCTCATTTTAAATTTGAGGTGGTATATGTCCGGGATTGCCGTGCTTATAGTGGCGTTAATATTGCTGGTTATCGCAGTCTACAATCTTATTTCTTACGTACGCGAACGCCGTCAGTCAAGCCTGCCGAGTAAGAAGAATAAACGCTAGGCACATGGATTTACCTGCCTGAATAGTATCGGCAATAGCGAACACTTTATTTACCCTGCCCTTTTGTGCGTATTAGCTCGCGCGCTTAGCTGCGTGAGAGCGTTGCGCCGCTGCACCCTCTTTCAGACATGGATGGTGTAGACCGCCCCTTCCCTGCTCCCGCTGCCCGTTTTTATATTTCCCGCGCTAGCGCTGCCGCCTGCTGAGTATTGCAAAGTGGCCTCTGGGTTACGCGCATCGGGAAAACGGCGAGAACGCAGACGCCCATCCAGCACCGTCTTCCAGGGCAAAAGACCGGGCGCGTTTTGAACGACGTTCACTTCAGCCCGCAGGGACAAGCCCCTTGAGGGGAAGCATATGGCGGCCAGCGAGGCCGGTTGGGACGAAGGCGCAAAAAAAGCCCCTGCACCGTTAATGCAGAGGCGAGGATATTTGCGAGCCCCATCCGGCGCTTATCTCCGGCACTCATCATGGCTTAGCTCTTGAAGGGGCGTAAGAATAATCTCATATCACTGCGCCATTTGTCTTAGCAATTCCTGCCATTGATGACTATTAGCACGCTAACATGATTGCAGGGTGATTATTGCGCGCCCGCGCCTGCGGTTTGCCGCCGCCACGCCTGACACCAAAACCCGGCACAACCGCCCGGCGTTCCTGTTCACTTATCAGATCCTGTGCCATCATTCTAAGAGGCTAATAAATAAAGCGCCATTAATGGCTTAAGCGCGACAGACAGCCGTTTCCCATCCGTTTGCGTACCACCACAAGGAGTCCTGCATGACGAATAGTCAATATCTCTATGAGCATGTTGCGCCGAATGATCCACGCCTGCTGCAGTTCGCAGAACAGCTCAACCCCTCCTCTCAGCCGATTCTGGTCCCGGTGATAGACGCGCCGGGCCCGGCAGGAAACGCTTACTGGAACGTAGAGGCTGCGATAAAAAAAGTTGGCGGTAAGATGCGCCTCGGCTGGGATATTCATCTGTGGCGGGGATGCTTCATGGTCGCCACGCATCATGCGGTACTGCAGACCGCTGAAGGCGAGTTTTTCGACGTCACCCAAAGGCCGCCGGTTTCCGGCTCCCCCTCCCTGACGACCTTTATTGCCGATGATTCCGTCAGCATCAGCCTGGATAAATCCCCGGCGGTAGCGTCGCGGTTTCTGCTGCTGAACGAAAGCCCGGAAATCGCCGGCTATATCCGCGCCTATGAGAATCTCAACCAGTTCGAAAAAAGAATGAGCGATGCGCTCTATGAATACGGCTATCGCTGCGAAACCAACCGAACGATGGCGACAGGCGTGCCGGGCGCGAAAGCCAATCTCATCAACGTAGATGAAGCGAAAGTCAGCGAAATCAGGGATAAAATTGCCGAGCTGAGCTGGATAATGAAAGATAAGATCATCAAGCTAAAACGCTATTCTGATTCGATTAATGGCCTGACGCGCCACTGATTAGAATTACCGCCGCCGACGGGCCTGAACGGGCCCCGTCGGCGGCGTGCTGCTCATTAGTGCTTGATCATCACATGGCGCACGACGGTGTAGTCCTCCAGGCCATACATCGACATATCCTTCCCGTAGCCCGACAGCTTTTGCCCACCGTGCGGCATTTCGCTCACCAGCATAAAGTGGGTATTCACCCAGGTACAGCCGTACTGCAGGCGCGCGCTGAGGCGATGGGCTCTGCCGACATCCCGGGTCCACACCGACGAGGCCAGACCATACTGCGAATCGTTGGCCCACGTCAGCGCCTGTTCCTCATCGCTGAACGCGGTGACGCTGACCACCGGGCCAAACACCTCGCGCTGGACAATATCATCCTCCTGCTTCGCCCCGGCCAGCAGCGTCGGCTGGTAGTAGTAGCCTTTCCCCGGCGCCCTGCTGCCGCCGGTCACCACTTTGATATGCGCCAGCGCGCGCGCGGCGTCGACGGCGGCGCTCACCCGCTCGAGGTGCGCCTGCGAGCTGACCGGCCCCAGCTCCGTCGCGCCATCCTCCGGCGGGCCGATTTTCAGGCTGGCAACGGCGGCCCCCAGTTTCTCCACCAGCTGGTCATAAATGCCCTGCTGAGCGTAGATGCGGCAGGCGGCGGTACAGTCCTGGCCGGCGTTATAGAAACCGAAGGTCCGCACGCCCTCCACCACCGCGTCAATATCCGCATCGTCAAAGACGATAACCGGCGCCTTACCGCCCAGCTCCATATGCGTACGCTTAATCGAGGAGGCCGTATGACCAATGATATGCGCGCCGGTAGCTATCGACCCGGTCAGCGAGACCATCCGCACCTTATGATGGCCGGTCAGCGGATCGCCAACGGTTTTGCCCCGGCCAAACAGCACGTTGAGGACGCCGGCCGGGAAGATGTCTTTTGCCAACTCGGCCAGCTTGAGCGCAGTTAGCGGCGTAATCTCCGAAGGTTTAATCACCACGCAGTTCCCCGCCGCCAGCGCCGGGGCCAGCTTCCAGGCCGCCATCATCAGCGGGTAGTTCCACGGCGCGATGGAGGCCACCACCCCAACCGGATCCCGGCGGATCATCGAGGTATGCCCTTCAAGATACTCACCGGCGGCCATTCCGGGCAGGCAGCGCGCGGCGCCGGCGAAGAAGCGAAACACGTCCGCCACCGCCGGCAGCTCGTCGTTAATCACGCAGTGCAGCGGCTTGCCGCAGTTCAATGACTCCAGTTTGGCGAGGGTATCCGCGTGGGCGGTAATCACGTCCGCCAGCTTGAGCAGGCACTCAGCGCGGGTTTTCGGCGTGGTCTGGCTCCAGCCGACAAAGGCCAGGTCCGCCGCCTCCACGGCCGCATCCACCTGGGCCGCCGTCGCCTCCGCAATCTCCAGCAGAGCTTCGCCATTAGCAGGATTGAATACCGGCACCAGTTCGCCTTCACCCGCCACTAATTCGCCGTTGATCAAAAGGTTATGTTGCATAGTATGATCCTGTACACGTCAGTTATTTGCCGTTTTCAGCGCTTGTGTCGCCGTCACGGGTTAGCCACCAGGCTCCTAAAATCGGAATGGTCGTCACCAGCATCACCAGCAGCGCGACAACGTTGGTTATCGGCACATCGCGCGGACGTCCCAGCTGATTCAGCAGCCATAGCGGGAGCGTCCGCTCGTGTCCGGCGGTAAAGGTGGTGACGATAATTTCATCAAACGATAGCGCAAACGCCAGCATTCCTCCGGCCAGCAGCGCCGACCCCAGATTGGGCAACACCACGTAGCGGAAGGTCTGCCAGCCCGTAGCGCCTAAATCCATCGACGCCTCCACCAGGCTCCAGGAGGTCCGGCGAAAGCGGGCGATCACGTTGTTAAAGACCACCACCACGCAGAAGGTGGCGTGCCCGACAACGATGGTAAAGAGACCCGGTTCGAGGTTAACCGCCTTAAACGCCGTCAGCAGCGCCAGGCCGGTAATGATCCCCGGCAGCGCGATGGGTAACAGCAGCAGCAGGGACACGGCATTCTTGCCAAAAAAAGCGCTGCGCCATAGGGCTCCTGCAGCCAGCGTGCCAAGTACCAGCGCAATAGCGGTCGATAGCGCGGCAATTTTCAGTGACAACGTCACTGATTCGATGATATCGCCCCGCCCGGCCGCTTCGCTAAACCAGCGCAGCGTCAGGCCCTGCGGCGGAAAGCTGAAGGCAGCGTCTTCGGTGTTAAAGGCGTACAGGGCGATGATCAGCAGCGGAAAGTGCAGGAAGATAACCCCGCCCCAGGTCGCTATTTTCAGGAGCAGCGGCGCGCGTTCAGAGTGCATCAAACGCTCCCAGGCGTTTAACAAACGCCAGATAGAGGGCAATCAGGACAATCGGCACGAGGGTAAACGCCGCCGCCATCGGCATATTGCCAATCGCCCCCTGCTGGGAATAGACCATATTGCCGATAAAAAAGCCCGGCGGCCCCACCAGCTGCGGCACGATAAAATCGCCCAGCGTCAGCGAGAAGGTAAAAATCGACCCGGCGGCAATACCGGGAATGGCCAGCGGCAGCACCACGTGGCGAAAGGTTTGCCGCGGCCGGGCGCCGAGGTCGGCCGACGCCTGCAGCAGCGACGCCGGTATACGCTCCAGCGCAGCCTGCACCGGCAGGATCATAAACGGCAGCCAGATATAGACGAAGACCAGGAAGCGGCCCAGCCCCGAGGTCGACAGCGTATTGCCGCCCACCGCCGGGATCGTCAGCAGCAGATTCAGCGCGCCCTCCAGCCCAAGGTGGCGAAGAAACCACTGCGCCACGCCATCCTTTGCCAGCAGCAGCGTCCAGGCGTAGGCCTTAACGATATAGCTGGCCCACATCGGCAGCATGACGGCGATATAGAAAAATGCCTTCATCTTGCCGCTGGTGTAGCGCGCCATATACCACGCCATCGGCAGCGCCAGAACCGCGCTGGCCAGCGTGACCGCCAGCGCCATCCCCAGCGTGCGGATAATAATGTCGTAGTTGGCCGGGTTAAACAGCGCCTTGAGATTAGCCAGCGTCAGGTCGGTAGTGACCGACATGGTGAAATCGTCGAAGGTGTAGAAGCTTTGCCACAGCAGCGTTAGCAGCGATCCCAGATAGACGATACCAAACCACATCAGCGGGCCAAGCAGCAGTAAAAACAGCCCCAGCGAGGGCCGGCGCCAGAATAGTCCTGACAGGCGGCCGGAAGGCGCGTTGGCGATGAGCGTTGCCATATCAGCCACCGTTATCCAGAGAGACCATCGCCGCGCGCGACCAGGAGGCCAGCACCCTTTGCCCCGCCTGCGGCGCGCTCAGCGCAGCAGCACCGTCGCTATTGGCCTGGCTCACCAGCAGCCTGCCGCCCTCCGCCAGCTTGAGCTCGATTCGCGTTGCCGCGCCCTGATACTGCACCGCCTGCACCACGCCCTCGACCTGAACCTCGCCACCGCCGTTGAGCCGGATATGTTCCGGACGCAGCGACCAGCTGCCCGCCATGCCGCACAGCCGGGCCGAGAGCTCGGCGTCAAAGACGTTGGCCGTGCCGACGAACCCGGCGACGAAGGCCGTTTTCGGCCGCAGGTAGAGATCGTGCGGCGCGTCGACCTGCTCGATGCGCCCGTGATTAAACACCGCCACCCGGTCGGACATCGACAGCGCTTCGCCCTGGTCGTGGGTGACAAAAATAAAGGTGATCCCCAGCGCCTGCTGCAGCTTTTTCAACTCCAGCTGCATCTGCTCGCGCAGTTTTAAATCCAGCGCCCCCAGCGGCTCATCCAGCAGCAGCACCCGCGGCTCGTTAACCAGCGCGCGGGCAATCGCCACCCGCTGGCGCTGGCCGCCGGAGAGCTGGGAGGGTTTGCGCGCGTGGACAAAGCCGAGGGCCACTTTTTCCAGCGCCTCCTGCGCGCGGCGGTGGCGCTCTTTTTTGCCAATCCCCTTCACCATCAGCCCGTAGGCGACGTTATCGAGGATCGACATATGGGGAAACAGCGCGTAGTCCTGGAAGACGGTATTGACGTCGCGCTGCCACGGCGGCAGCTCGCTGGCCTGCTGGCCAAAAATGGCAATCTCCCCGCCGGAGAGCTGTTCAAAACCGGCAATCAGCCGCAGGCAGGTGGTTTTGCCGGAGCCGGACGGCCCCAGCATCGAGAAAAACTCGCCGTCGCGGATGGCAATGCTTACGCCATCCACCGCGCGCACGTCGCCATACAGCCGCGAGACGTTATGGAACTCTACCGCATACGTCATTTCACGCCTCCGGCCGCTCAGCGGCCGCCCATAATCGCGATATAGTCCTGAGTCCAGCGGCTGTAAGGGACGAACTTGCCGCCTTCCGCAATCGGGGTTTTCCAGAAGGCGATTTTGGCGAACTGATCATAGCCGTTGGTTTCGCAGCCTTTTTCTCCCAGCAGCGCGCTGGCTTTACAGCCCTGCGGCACCACCGGCAGCGAACCGAACCACGCCGCTACGTCGCCCTGAACCTTCGGCGTCAGCGACCAGTTCATCCATTTATAGGCGCACACCGGGTGCTTAGCGTCGCTGTGCAGCATGGTGGTATCCGCCCAGCCGGTCACTCCCTCTTTCGGGAAGACGGTGGCGATAGGCTGGCCTTCAGCCTTGAGGCCGTTGGCCTGATACGGCCACGCGCTGGAGGCGACCACGCCTTCGTTTTTGAAGTCGCTCATCTGCACGGTGGTGTCGTGCCAGTAGCGGTGAATCAGCCCGCGCTGATCGCGCAGCACCTTCAGCACCGCCTGGTACTGCTCCTCGGTAAGCTGATAGGGGTCGGTAATACCGAGCTGCGGCTGGGTGGCCTTGACGAACAGCGCCGCGTCGGCGATATAGATCGGGCCGTCGTAGGCCTGCACCCGGCCCTGGTTGCTTTTACCGTCGCTAAGATTTTGTTTTACAAACACCACGTTCCAGCTATCCGGCGGGGTCGGGAACACTTTGGTGTTGTACATCAGCAGGTTTGGTCCCCACTGGTAGGGCGTACCGTAGACTTTATCGCCCACGTTGAACCACGCGCCTTTCTCCACCCGCGGGTCGAGGGTCTTCCAGTTGGCGATCAGTGCCGGATTAATCGGCTGCACGCGTTTGCCCATAATCAGGCGCAGCGACGCATCGCCGGAGGCGGTCACCAGGTCATAGCCCCCTTTCGCCATCAGGCTGACCATCTCATCAGAGGTGGCGGCGGTTTTTACGTTGACCTGGCATCCGCTCTCTTTTTCAAACTGGGTAACCCAGTCGTAGTTTTTATCCGTCTGACCGCGTTCGATATATCCCGGCCAGGCGATGATATCGAGCCGGCCTTCGCCTTTGTCCAACGACGTCGGCGGCTCGGCGGCCTGGGCGGTCAGGAAGGCCATACCCAGCACACAGAGGCTGCCACGGGCAATTTTTTTGCTCATCGGGTGTTACTCCTGTCACAACAAAATTAGCGGCAGCCGTGCCGTAAAAATATCTCCCTTAATAACAGTAGACGGCGCGCTATGCCCCTCACGGGAAATTTATTCAGGTTGTGACAAGGGGCGCATTCCGTAAAACTCGGCAAAAGCTGAACAACAATATGGATTATAGACAAGGAGTTAGGAGCAGAGAATGGGTATGCGAATTTCCTATGATCGATACCGGTAAAATAATGACCGGTATCGTTGGATGATAATATTTAGTTATTTTCCGCGGGGCGTTAAGTCGTAGAAAAAATAAGTCTAAGGTTCAGCCAGCAGCTCGCGAATAAGCTCGCCCAGGCGTTTAACCCCCTGCTCTTCTCTCTCCCCCCAGCCCCAGGCGGTGTTGAAGCGGAAAAATGAGGTCCAGCTGGCGGTGGTGGAGAACATTTTCCCCGGCGCAATGCTGATGTTGTCGCGCAGGGCGCGCGCGCTCAGCTCCCCGGCATCGGCGCCCGCCGGCAGCTCAAGCCAGAGAAAGTAGCCGCTGTCGCTATGGTGGATTTTAACTTCCGCGGGCAGATGGCGCAGCAGCGCTTGCCAGGCCTGCTGCTTGCGCTCGGCCAGCTGACGGCGCAGGCGCCGCAGATGGGCGTCGTAGCGGCGGGTCGACAGATAGTCCACCAGCGCCATCTGCATCGGCGAGCTGGTCGACAGCGTGCTCATCAGCTGCAGCTGCTGAATGCGCCGGGCGTGTTTGCCGGCGGCCACCCAGCCGATGCGAAAGCCCGGCACAAGGCATTTGGAAAAGGAGCTGCAGTGGAGCGTCATATCCTGGCGGTCCCAGAATTTGGCGGGCAGCGGCTTCTCGCGGCCAAAATAGAGCTCGCTGTAGACGTCATCTTCAATCAGCACCACGCCGTAGCGCGCCAGCAGCTCGACCAGCCGCGCCTTTTTCTCCGCGCTGAGGGTAAAGCCGAGCGGATTCTGGCCGTTGGTCATCAGCCAGCAGGCCTTCACCGGATAGCTTTGCAGCGCCTGCTCCAGCGCCGCCAGATCGATCCCCTCTTTAACGTCCGTCGCCACCGACAGCGCCTTCAGCCGCAGCCTTTCCAGCGCCTGCAGCGCGCCGTAGAAGCAGGGATTTTCCACTACCACCCAGTCGCCAGGCTCCGTAACCGCCTGCAGGCTGAGGTTGAGCGCCTCCAGCGCGCCGGCGGTGATCACTATCTCATCCGGTGAAATGTTCATCCCCTGCAGCGCGTAGCGGCGGGCAATCGCGTGGCGCAGCTCGTCGTTACCCGGCGGCAGGTTTTCAATCACGCTCATCGCCGTTGCGGTTTTGCTGACCTGGGCCAGGGAGCGGTTTAGCTGCTGGAGCGGAAACAGGCGCGGGTCGGGAAAAGCGGAGGCAAAAGGCAGCATCGAGGCCTGACGGCTGGCCTGTAGCACCTCAAAAATGTAGGTATTAATGTCCACCGATTCATGGCGGGTCACCTGCGCCGGCGGCGCCGGCTGGCGCGACTTAACCGGCCTGGGCGCAACGTAGTAGCCCGACTGCGGACGGGCGATGATCCGCCCCTGACTCTCCAGCAGCTGATAGGCGTGGCTGACCGTCATAAAACTCATTCCGCTGCTGACCACCTGCTCGCGCAGCGAGGGCAAGCGGTCGCCGGGCTGCCAGACGCCGAGCGCAATCTGTTCGGTCAGCTGCTGTGCCAGCTGTTGGTACTTTTTCATAGGTGAATCCGCGGATGAACGTTGTGGCCTATAGTATAACAGCTGATAAATAATGGCAGTTTATAAAAACTGTTATAGATGTATCTAAAGCGCCGCCTCGCTATCAGCGACCGCCGCGCAATCCGGCATGGAGGAGGTAGATTGCCAAAAGCACGTCGTTATTTGTCCCCAGGACCGGCGCTATCGCCCGAATGGCAACCGTTGCTGAACAAGGCGCCCGAAGCAGCCGTGTGTTCGGCCGAATATTTCTCTTTTGCCCTTAAAGCCAGCGCTCCGTCGAGAAACAGATCTACCGACGCCCTGGCTGATTTCCGTATCTGGCACACGCTGACGTGCGGCTTCTCTTTTAACAACAGATTAATTGCGATGATATTATTCAGCAGTGCAAAATACTGACACGACAGCAGGCCGGGATCGCCAAAGCGAATCTCGCGATGCTGCATGGCGCTATCAATAACATCCGTCAGGATCTCATGCACCTGCCGCAGACCCGCCTCAAAGAGAAGAGCCCTCAATCCTCTGCCGGGAAGCTCGCTTACCGTGCGACGAAAAATATCCAGCACATTTTCGTCATTGCGTAAAACCAACAGCATCTGTACGGCGAAACGCATAAGTCGCCTTCTGATACTACAGGCATCCGTTTTGAGCAGCACGGATACCGCCCTGTGGAGATGGCCGTAAGCATAGATGCGGATAATTTCGCTCAGGAGCGTCTCGCGATCCCGGAAATGATAACAGAGCATTGTTTGCGGGCAGTTTATCTTCAGGGCGAGCAGCCTGAAAGAGAGCGCATCATATCCGGCCTGACCAAAAACGGCGGCAGCTTCGCGGAGAAGCCGTTCGCGACTTCCGTTCTCAGATCCCATATTTCCCCCTCGTCACTCATAAGCCAATACGCAATGTCTTATCGGGAAACATTTTCTTGACATGACATTCACGCCGGATCAAAACTATACCGTACAGTTCAGAAATAAACAAAACCTGACTTGACGACCCGCTTTAGAAACAGGTCCGGATTTCTGCGCTACCGGCAGCCTTACCCGAGGCTTAAGTCATAAACGTCTTATTTTAAGGATACTCAGATGACCACTTTCTCACGGGCAATACGCCTGACTTTTATGGCTGCGGTCGCGCTGCTTGCGGGCTGCGCGAGCAACGATCCCGTTCGTTATGCTGGCCTCGACTCATCCTCGCACCTGACCCCCAACACGGGCGACGAGTCCGATCGTATCCCCTTCCGCTACGGCCCCGGGGTAGACTGGAAAAAATACGACAGCATCATTATTGACCCCGTCACTATTTATCAGGGACCTGACAATCAGTTTGGCGATATGCCGCAATCTGACCGGCAGAAGCTGGCCAGCGACATGCAGGAGAAATTTTCTGCGGCATTACGTCCCCGCTTTCGTGAGGAGGCTACCGCCTCCCCAACAACCCTCCGTCTGAAGCTGACGCTCACCGGCGCGGATACCACCACCCAGTTTGTCGGAACCGTTACCAAATTTGACCTCGCCGGAGGTCCGTACAATATCGTTCAGGCTATCCGCGGCGGACAGGGCATGCTGAGCGGATATGTGAACTATGCCGTCGAAATTTATGACGCCTCAACCAACAAGCTGCTGCACGCCTATGTGGCAAAACAGTATCCGAACGCGATGAATATCTCCGCCACCTTCGGCTCACTGAGCGCGGCGGAGGTGGGGATTGAAAAAGGTGCGCAAGAGCTGGCGGAAACCCTGAAATAGCCGCCGTCAGCTCAACGCCTCTGCGGGTGAGATCGGACATGGCGCCGGGATGTGGGTCTGGCTTCAGCTGCTGCGTTTACCGGCCTCTCCAGCGACAGCGTCAGATAACATCGCTTGTCGATTAAAGGCGGCGGCCTGCAATATCGGCCGCCCCGTAACTTAACGCTGCTGATAAAACCCATGAAAATATACCCTCATCTTATCGTTTGTCCGCTGTGCAGCGCCCTCTACCGCTATCGTTCTGACGGTTCGGGCACTACCGCATGCTGCGAACGCTGCCATACGCTGCTGTGGCAGAACAGAAGCCCCGCCCCCCTCCTGCTGCTGCCGCTGACCCTGGCTGCGCTTATCACCTTTTCACTGGCATGCCTTTATCCGGTCATGATGATTAGTTTTCATGGCGCCAGGAATGAAATCACCCTCTGGCAGACCGCATGGGCGCTGACGCAGGCGGGGAGCTTCCCGCTGATGGCGATATTAACGGCCTTTCTGCTGATTATGGCCCCGCTGATGCAAATCCTGCTTCTGCTGTGGCTGCTCGCGTTTGCCCATTTCAGACGGCGGGCGCCGGGTTTTATCTCGATGATGAAAACCCTCAGCTGGCTTCGCCCCTGGAGCATGGCGGATGTTGGCGTGCTGGGCTTTTTGATTGCTGCGATTAAGCTATCTTCGCTGCTGGACGTGGCTCCCGGAGCCGGCGGCTGGGCGCTGGCCGCCTCCGTAGTACTGATGATTATCGTCAACAGCTACGACCTGCGGCCCTTATGGATAGTGTGTCGGGCGGCGGCTTCAGCAGAGAGGGGCTATGCGTAGAGTCCTGTTTGCCCATCAGGCCGGGGTTACCGGCTGCCGCTGTTGCCGTCTGGTGTTTCGCCCAACGCCGGAAACCACGCAATATTGTCCTCGCTGCGGTTCGCAGCAACGCCCTCCTGACAGAAAGAGCCTTGGTCGCTCATGCGCCCTACTCATCGCCGCCGTTATTGTTTACGTTCCGGCAAACGTTTTGCCCGTGATGTTTACCCGCCTGCCTGGAGGTGGAAAGGAAAGCACGATTATGGAAGGGGTGGTGGATTTCTGGCATGCCGGTTCGTACGGAATTGCCGTGATTATCTTTATTGCCAGCGTGGCGATCCCGTGCATGAAGTTTTTTTCCATCGCCGCGCTGCTGGTCAGTTCTGCAATCCGCAGTCCGTGGGCAAGAAGAGAGCGAACCCGGCTTTATCATATTACGGAATGGATTGGCTGCTGGTCGATGCTCGACGTCATTGTCGTCGCGGCCGTCAGCGGACTGGTTCAGTACCCCACCCTGAGTGAAGCAGAACCTCGGGCTGGGATCCTGTTTTTTGGTCTGGTCGTGTTTCTGACGATGCTATCCGCCTTAAGTTTTGACCCGAGATTAATCTGGGAAGGTGATGAATGAAGCAAATGCTGCCGGGCGAACCCGCGTTTATCCGCCACAGCTGGCGCAATGTTCTGATATGGCTGGTGCCGATAATCGCCTTGCTGACGGGCCTTTCCATGCTGCTGCAAACAAAACTCACCGAGGGGCCGGAGATCGTCATTTCTTTTCGCAGCGCTGCGGGCCTCGAGGCAGGAAAAACGACGGTCAAATATAAAGATGTCAGCGTCGGGACGGTCAAAGAAATTATCCTCAGCGCCGATAGTTCAGAGGTGCTTGCGCGCGTTCAGCTGGCAAGAAGCGCTGAGAGCCTGATCCGCAAAGATACCCGCTTTTGGGTGGTCAGGCCGCGTGTCGGTATCAGCGGCGTCAGCGGCATCGATACGCTTCTGTCAGGCCCGTATATTGGCATGGACAGAGGGAAATCAACCGAAAGCGAGCGTGAATTTCGCGGGCTTGAAACGCCTCCCACAATCATCAGCGATGTTCAGGGCAGCCAGTTCATTATTGACGCCGCCGACCTGGGGTCACTCGATATTGGTTCACCGGTTTACTACCGCCGGGTGCAGGTAGGCCGGGTAGCGTCATACCATCTGCGGGAGGACGGGGCCGGCGTCACTCTTAACGTTTTTATTGACGCGCCCTATGACCGGTTGGTCACGGCTGATACGCGGTTCTGGAACGTCAGCGGGATTGACCTTTCTGTGGGCGCTGACGGCGTGCGCCTGAAAACGCAAACCGTGGCCACCATTATGGCAGGGGGTATTGCATTCGCATCCGTCGCTGATGGCGATCCTCAAGGCGCCGGGGAAAAGGTCCGCTACGCTCTTTTCGCCGACCAGGCAAGCGCGCTGGCTCAGCCGGATGGTCCTGCCATTGCGTTCAAACTGCGCTTCGAACGCTCTCTTCGCGGCCTTGCCGTCGGCGCTCCGGTACAGTTTTCCAGCGTGGTGGTTGGTCGGGTAACCTCTATCGATCTCGATTACGCTCCGACGGGCTATCGCTTTCCGACTATCGTCGGCATTAACGTCTATCCGTCCCGCATTGGTCCGCTTGTGAAAAAATTGCCCCATCCGTCGGGAACTGAGGATATGGAGCGCGTCGCAGCGCTTTTCGTCCGCGATCTGGTCGCGCAGGGCCTTCGCGCGCAGGCGGTTCCCGGCAGTTTACTGACCGGCCAGCTTTTTATTACGTTCGATTTTATCCCCGATGCGCCGAAGGTCGCCTTCGATCTGGCCGCTCGCCCCCTTCAGCTTCCTACCGTCAGCGGCGGCCTCGATAAAATTCAGGATCAGGTCGCCGGAATTGTCGCAAAAGTGAATCAGCTGCCGCTGGAGTCTATCGGCAACAATCTCGACACCACGCTCGCCGGGCTCAGTAAAACGCTTCGGATCGTTAACGGCGAGACGCTGCCGGTGGCCAACCGACTGATGAAACAAACGCAAAATACGACCGCAGACGTGCAGGACCTGATAGCTGAGGACTCCCCCTTGATGGCCAACCTGATGCAGGTACTTCAGGAGACCGGCAGGACCTTAAGGTCGCTACGCGGCCTGACAGACCAGCTCGACCGTCATCCGGAAGCCTTGCTGCGGGGAACGCCGCAGGATCCTGAGCCTGAGATTCCGGCGAAAACCGCTGATTTTAACCAAGGGAAAAGCCAATGAAACTGCTGCCGTTTTTTTTCACACTGGCGATGATTTTCGCCATCAACGGCTGCTCCTCCCCGCCGATCGGGAACCACACGCTACAGCTGCCCGCGCCCCCTGCCGGCCCGGCAAAAAGAGCGGCCTTTGTCGTTGAGCTTCTGCCGATTGGCGTTCCGGCGCCGCAGGATATCAAGCAGGTCGTGATACGTCAGAGCGACAGCTCAATGCTGGTGCTCGATAATGACCGCTGGCTGAGTCCGTTGAGCGAGGAGATGCACTCCGCCCTTTCGCCCCAGATAGCCCAGCGGCTCGGCACTCTGGATGTTTCTGGCTTGTCGAAGACGGATGAACAGCAGCGGGTGAGGATACAGATACAGATTCGCCGTTTTGATCTCTGGCCGGGGAATCGGGTTCGTCTTGATGCAGACTGGAGCCTCTCAGCAAGGAGCGGCGACCAACGGCGACGACTCCTCTGCCAGAGCCAGCTAACCCTGAGCGCGCCCGATGACTATTTACAGCTTTTCCCGCTCGCCCAGCGGCTGGTCAATCAGCTCGCGATCGCGATTGCAGACACGGCTGAAGAATGGGCCGACTCAGCGCGATCGACCTGCAGGTAACATGACGCGAAGGGGCGTAAAAGCGGCTTAATCCGGGGGGATCCCGCGCTGATGCCTTGCGGGACCGGAACGTGAACGCGCCGATTCCGTAAGGCCGCCAGACTGTTTCGCTTAATCATTTCGTGGAAGAGCGCCATAAAGAAACAGGTGCACCCCGTTTCTGACCATCTGGTTGATTTTGGCGGTACTATAGTGCGGTAAATCGCGTTTGAGGATCATGGCATCGGCCTCGGCTTTTACCAGGGCGGTGAACTGAGCAGCCCTTGTTACGGGGTCGCCTTCCGTCAGCTCCCCCTTACTCATCGCTTCCGCCAAAACCACAGAAAGCGTCCCCATGCTTTCGCTGACCCCTGATTCGATAAAAAGGGAGCCAATGTCAGAATGCCCGGCCTCGCCGATGACCACCCGGTAAATCTGTAGCGCCTGGTTATCTCCGGCAAGCACCTGCAGCATGCGCTCGCCAAACCGGATGAGCTTTTGCTCAAGCGTCAAACCGGCATTTTTAGCATCGAGGAGATCGCTTGCCGCCTCGCTCAGAAAACGCGTGCTGTAGGTACGAACCACCGTTTCAAATAGCTCTTCTTTCGAAGAGAAGTAGTTGTATAGCGTCGCCTTAGAGCCGCCAACGCGTTTTGCAACTTCGTTCATCGAGGCACGCTCGTACCCCATCTCCTGAAAAATAGCGGATGCGGCATTAATTATGGCTTTTCTTCGCTCTTCGGTCAGCGTTCTCATCTTTTCCCCTCGCATAAGTAAACCGATGTGTTCAGTTATTAGAGCGACAGTAGCATAAAATCAGACCGCAATAAAATTTTTCATAGCCCGCTGATTATTATAAATTCGCGCTATTTATCCCCAATCTTCCCCTGCTGCCAGCCTGGCAAACCGCGCATTGCGCATCTTCGGCACACCGTCGGCTGCCCACACTCTCAAACGCAGCAGCGCTATTCCGCGCGGAAAAATCCATAACAGTCACCCGACTGTTATGGGAAAAAACAGCCTTTCTGCCTCTGCAACCAAAGGCAGGCGACGCCTAAAATTGCGCTGAATCAATTTTGTTGCGGAGCACTGCATGTTTGGTCTTGATGCATTCCACCTGGCGCGAATTCAATTCGCCTTTACCGTGTCGTTTCATATTATCTTTCCCGCCATCACCATCGGGCTTGCCAGCTATCTGGCGGTGCTGGAAGGGCTGTGGTTAAAAACTAAAAATCCCGTCTGGCGATCGCTATACCACTTCTGGTCGAAAATTTTCGCCGTCAACTTCGGCATGGGCGTCGTCTCCGGGCTGGTGATGGCCTATCAGTTCGGCACCAACTGGAGCGGATTTTCTGAGTTCGCCGGCAGTATTACCGGGCCGCTACTGACCTATGAGGTGCTGACGGCCTTCTTCCTTGAAGCCGGGTTCCTCGGCGTGATGCTGTTCGGCTGGAATCGCGTCAGCCCCGGCATGCACTTCTTCGCCACCTGCATGGTGGCGACCGGGACCATAATCTCCACCTTCTGGATCCTCGCCTCCAACAGCTGGATGCAGACGCCGCAGGGCTTTGAGGTAGTCAACGGCCAGGTGGTGCCCGTAGACTGGTTTGCGGTGATCTTCAACCCCTCATTCCCCTACCGCCTGCTGCATATGTCGGTCGCGGCCTTCCTCAGCAGCGCGCTGTTCGTCGGCGCCTCGGCGGCATGGCATCTGCTGCGCGGCAATCAAACCCCGGCCATTCGGGCGATGTTTTCGATGGCCCTGTGGATGACGCTGATCGTCGCCCCCATCCAGGCGATGATTGGCGATATGCACGGCCTGAACACGCTCGAGCATCAGCCGGCAAAAATTGCCGCCATTGAGGGGCACTGGGAAAACCGGCCGGGGGAACCGACGCCGCTGCTGCTGTTCGGCTGGCCGGATATGCAGCAGGAACGCACCCGCTACGGCCTCGAAATCCCGGCGCTCGGTAGCCTGATCCTCACCCACAGCCTCGATAAACAGGTGCCGGCGCTGAAGGAGTTTGCGCCAGAGGACCGCCCCAATTCGACCATTGTATTCTGGTCATTTCGCCTGATGGCCGGCCTCGGCATGCTGATGATCCTGCTCGGCGCGCTGGCGCTGTGGCTGCGCTACCGCCGGCGGCTCTACCACTCGAAGCCCTTCCTGCGCTTTGCGCTTTGGATGGGGCCATCGGGGCTAATCGCCATCCTCGCCGGCTGGGTGACCACCGAGGTAGGCCGCCAGCCGTGGGTTGTCTATGGCGTGCAGCGCACCGCCGACGCCGTTTCCGCCCACGGCGACCTGCATATGACCATCAGCCTGCTGACGTTTTTCGTGGTCTACAGCTCGGTCTTTGGCGTCGGCTATAGCTATATGCTGCGCCTGATCCGCAAAGGCCCGCAGGAGGTCAATCCGCCGGTAAGCGGCACCCCGGCGCGTCCGCTTTCCGCCGCCACCGGCCATATTGAGCATAAGGAGTCCCACTAATGGCTATCGACCTGTCGGTAATCTGGTTTGCCATCATCGTTTTCGCCACCCTGATGTATATCGTCATGGACGGCTTCGATTTGGGGATTGGCATTTTATTCTGCACCATCCGCGACCCCGAGGATCGCAACGTGATGGTGAACAGCGTGGCCCCGGTGTGGGACGGAAATGAGACCTGGCTGGTGCTCGGCGGCGCGGCGCTGTTCGGCGCCTTTCCGCTGGCCTACGCGGTCATTATCGACGCGCTGGCGATCCCGCTGACGCTAATGCTGGTTGGCCTGATCTTTCGCGGAGTGGCCTTCGAATTTCGCTTCCAGGCCACGCCGTCGCACCGGCCTTTCTGGGACCGCGCTTTTCTTGGCGGCTCCCTGCTGGCGACCTTTGCCCAGGGCGTGGTGGTTGGCGCGGTCATTAACGGCTTCCCGGTCAGCGGCCGCGCCTTTAGCGGCGGTATGCTCGACTGGCTTACGCCGTTCACCCTGTTTTGCGGCCTGGGGCTGACCATCGCCTACGCGCTGCTGGGCGCCAGCTGGCTAGTGATGAAAAGCGAGGAGCCGCTGCAGGAAAAAATGCGCGGCGCGTCGCGGGCCCTGCTGCTGGCGCTGCTGGCGGTGATTGCCGCGATCAGCCTGTGGACCCCGCTGGCGCAGCCCGCTATCGCCGCGCGCTGGTTCAGCTTACCGAACCTCTTTTTCCTGCTGCCGGTTCCGCTACTGGTGCTGGCACTCAGCGTCTGGCTGTGGCGGGCGTTAGGCAGCCGCGACCATCACGCGCGCCCTTTCCTGCTGACGCTTGGGCTGGTGTTCCTCGGCTTTAGCGGACTGGGGATCAGTATCTGGCCGCATATTATTCCGCCGGCCATCACCCTGTGGCAGGCCGCCGCGCCGCCGCAGAGCCAGGGATTTATGCTGGTAGGCGCGGCGCTGATTATTCCGGTGATCCTCGGCTATACCTTCTGGAGCTACTACGTATTCCGCGGCAAAGTGCAACACGGTGAGGGGTATCATTGATGAATCGATTATGGCTTAAGCAGATAGTCTGGATGGTTGCGCTGTGGGGCGGCAGCGTGCTGGCGCTGGCGGCGGTGAGTATGGGTTTTCGCCTGTTAATGACCGCAGCCGGGCTAAAAGTCTAGCCTTTTATCTTAACCGTCCATCAACCGGCAGCGCATCTGCCGGTTTTTTTATCTTCCGTCAGCCGGCGCTGACAGAGCCTTTTCCCTTCTTTGACTGAGGCAGAAAAAAGCTCAACAATCGGCAGGCATAGTGGCTGCACTCGCCCCCATACGGAACAGGATATGATCAGGAGATGCGTTTCGACCTTACTGCTGCTGTGCGCGCTCTTTTCCGGCCACCTGCTGGCCCGCCAGCAGGGACACGACTACTTCCCGGTCCCCAGCCTCGAACAGCGGCTGCTGCACGAGGCCGATTGCGACGAATTACGCAGCCAGTACGACGATGCGGCGTCGAACCTGCGCGAACAGCACCGCTGGCAGAACGCCCGCCGGGCTAAAACCTATTCCCGCAGCTAGTCCCGGCGTCGATCAGGCGCCTTTGCGTTTGGGTAAGGTTTTCAGCAGCTCGTCCGGACTGACGGAGGCGACGATGCTCCCCGGAAGCGGCATTTTCAGAATATGGTTCTTCATTTTGCCCACCACGTGCATTTCGCAGGGACGGCAGTCAAACTTCAGCGTCAGCACCTCGTCGCCGTGAATCAGCTGCATCGGCGTAGCTTTCCAGCTCTTAATCGAACCTTTAGCCTGTTTCGGGCACAGGTTAAAGGCAAAGCGCAGGCAGTGCTTGGTGATCATCACCGGCACGTCGCCTTTCTCTTCGTGCGCTTCATAGGCGGCATCAATCAGCTGCACGCCGTAGCGCTGATAAAACTCGCGCGCCTTGTGGTTATAGACGTTCGCCAGGAACGAGAGATGGGTTTCAGGATAGACCGGTGGCGGCACGGACACCGCCTTGCGCTGGCCGCGAGGCGCGGCGTCCAG
This sequence comes from Klebsiella sp. BIGb0132, assembly GCF_024810075.1. Lineage (NCBI taxonomy): Bacteria > Pseudomonadati > Pseudomonadota > Gammaproteobacteria > Enterobacterales > Enterobacteriaceae > Klebsiella > Klebsiella sp. BIGb0132. The sequence goes on from NZ_JANUDW010000002.1 coordinate 895,127, forward strand.
GCGCGCCCGATCGAGACGCTCTACCGTTTCACGACGCAGCTGATTGAGCAGGCCGTTGGGCACAAACAGCGCGCCGGGCAGCGCTATTTCAACGTTGCGGGCGAAATAGATGGTCTGGCCTAATTTCGCCACCCCGTCGCGCAGGTTGGCCAGCGCCTTATCGGCCTGGGTCGCTTCGGCAAACTCGCCGTCGAGGGTGTGGGACACGCTGACACCATCCTCGCAGGTCATCGTCAGCACCAGCTGTTCCTGCCAGCCGCTGAGGGTGATATCTACCGCAATCCGCCGCTCGCTGGAGGTCTTTTGCAGCGCCTGCTGCCAGTTGTGGTCAAGATTGCGGTTCAGCGCCTGATGCGGGCGCGCCTTATAGAGATCCGCCGGCATTTCGTTTGGCCATACGCGGTAGCGGTTTTCACCGGTTTTCTCTACCGTATTGGCGCGAAAACCGACGATTTCGCGCTTGATCATCACGTTCAGACCGTCGCCGTTGGTCAGCGCTTCGCTCACCTCGACGTCAAGATGGTCTTTACCCACCTTCAGCACTTCGCCCACCGGCAGGCCGATAAACTTCGGCGAATCGAACGCGCCGATATCCCCTTTACGCGCGTTAACGAAATAGTCGGTGCTGCCGCGATGGAAGGTTTTATCCGTGGACGGCACGAAGAAATGCTCGGTACGTCCGGCAGAGGAGCGCGCAAGATCGCCCCGGTCTTCAATGATTGCGTCCAGCATCTGACGATAGTGGGCGGTGATGTTCTTCACGTAGCTCATGTCTTTGTAGCGGCCCTCAATCTTGAAGGAGCGCACGCCAGCGTCGATCAGCTGGGCCAGGTTGGCGGTCTGATCGTTGTCTTTCATCGACAGGAGGTGTTTCTCGTAGGCCACCACCCGGCCCTGGTCATCTTTCAGGGTATACGGCAGGCGGCACGCCTGAGAGCAGTCGCCGCGGTTGGCGCTGCGGCCGGTCTGCGCGTGGGAGATATTGCACTGCCCGGAGTAGGCCACGCACAGCGCGCCGTGAATAAAGAATTCAATCGTCGCGTCGGTGTGTTCGTAGATGGCCTTGATCTGCTGCAGATCCAGCTCGCGCGCCAGCACTATCTGGCTGAAGCCGACGTCGGAAAGAAACTTCGCTTTTTCAACGCTACGGATATCGCACTGGGTGCTGGCATGCAGCTCAATCGGCGGGATATCCAGCTGCATCACCCCCATATCCTGCACGATCAGCGCATCAACGCCGGTTTCATACAGGTCGGTAATCAGGCGCTGCGCGGGCTCAAGCTCATCATCATGCAGGATGGTATTCAGCGTCACAAAAATCTTCGCACCGTAGCGATGGGCGAAAGGCACCAGTTCGGCGATATCGCTGAGGCTGTTGCTGGCGTTGTGGCGCGCGCCAAAGCCCGGTCCGCCGATATAAACCGCGTCCGCACCGTGTAAAATAGCTTCACGGGCGATCCCGGCATCGCGGGCGGGGCTAAGAAGTTCAAGATGATGGTTTTGCAGGCGCATACGATCGTCGTTATCCGTTATAGGGGGCGAAATGGCGGCTATTGTAGTCAGAAGTAGGCAGAGACCAAAACAATTTCCACCGCCGCCGCGGGGCGAATTTTCAGATTCTGGCAAAGCATTGAAGGAAAAGGTATTTCCCAGCGAAAACGGCGCAGGGTAAAGTCACCGCGTATTCCGGATTTTCCTCGTCACGTTGTGGATTGTTTTATCATCAGTCATCTTGATTGGCCGCCGGCTAACCCCCGGCGGCTTTTTCTTTGGGGTAGTGAATGAGCGAATGAAAATGGGCCGTCTGCGCGCCGCTGTTGCGATAGGCATGCGCGAGGTCGCCGGCAAAGCGCCGCCCTTCCCCCGCCTGCAGGGTGTGCCACTGCCCCTCAAGGCACAGCTCCAGCGCTCCGCTTATTACCACCACGTGCTCAATCACCCCTTTTTCATGCGGCGTTGACTCGCTGAGCGCGCCGGGAGCGAGGGTGATAGAAAAATGGTCAAAACGCAGCTGCGGATCCCACGGAAAAACGGGCGTCACCACCATCGCCTGCTGCTGCGGGTCGAAGGCGGTAGGCGCGTCGGAAGCATCGGCGACGATAAAGGTCGAGAAGGCCACGTTCAGCCCGGTGGCAATTTTCCACAGCGTCGCCACGGTCGGGCTAGATTCGTTGCGCTCAATCTGCCCGAGCATCGCCTTCGACACCCCGGTCTCCTCCGCCAGGCGCGACAGACTCCAGCCGCGCTGTTGACGCAGCGTTTTCAGGGTTGCCGCAAGATGTTGCGCAATATTCATTCCACCTCCTGATTTTCTCAGCGGAAATTATACGCGTATTAATATGATTCTACAGGGCGTTTAATTGCGAAAAGCGCCTGCGGTACTCCCGGGGGCCCACGCCAAACTGCTGATTGAACAGGCGGGAAAAATAGAGCGCGTCGTCGTATCCCACCAGCTGAGCGATATGCGCAATCGTCAGCTGCGCGTGCTGTAACAGCAGCGACGCGCGGTTCATGCGCTGCTTTTCTCGCCAGGCGAAAATCGTCATTCCCGTCTCCTGGCGAAACAGGTGCGCGAGCCGCGACGGTGAGAGAAACGCCCGCGCCGCCAGCGTGTTGACGGTGATCTTCTCCTCGAGATGCTCATCCAGGTACTGACAGATGGCGATGATGCGCGGGTCAAGCGACAGGCAGTTGCTCCCCGGCTGCAGCTTAAAACAGTGGAGTAAAATCTTTTCCAGGCAGTTTACCGCCAGAATCGCGTCCAGCCGGTCCGCCGAAGAGTAAAGGCGAATCACCTCTTTAAAATCGCTCTTCAGGCGCTGAATAAAATCAGCGTCGCTGCTCTGGGTTATGCCGACGTCGTGCCATTGGCGATCCCATTTCAGCCAGTCAATCCAGTACGGGCGCGGCATAAAGTAGATCCACAGGTGCTCCCAGCAATCGCTTTTCGCCTCGCGGCCATAATGATGAGGGCAGCCTGGAGGAAACAGCACGACGTCGTTGGGACGACAGATAAAGGTTTCGTTATTACGATGAATCACCCCTGCGCCACGGAGAGTGATATTAATAATGTACCCCTTCATGCCCCGCTCGCGCTGAATAAAGGTATCCAGCCTGTTGCCCGGAAAAATGGGCGTATAGCCGGCAACCAGCCAGGCGTTAAAGGTAAAACTGCGCATTAATGGCGAATAGATAATCAGATCATCATCCATCGTCTCTGTATTCATTGTCGGCAACCACATCGCTCTCTAACCCATTTCCCGTATTCTGCCTGCATTAAAACGGGGCGCAACCGTGAGATTGCGCCCGCAGATTACTCCGCCAGTTTTCCCTGCGAAAGGTCAGCCTCGACCTGCTCGTAGAGCGTATCGAGGCGATAGAAATACATAATCGCCATATTGATAAGCGCCAGTCCAAAGGGAAACGCGATGAATAGAAACTCAATCATCGCTACCACCTGCGGCGACTGCACGGCGTTACCGCCGCTGATAAACCCAGCCGCACCCAGCATCCAGCCGACGCTTGCGCTGCCCAGCCCCATTCCCAGCGTCTGTCCGAGGGTCCCGGCGCTGAAGAGGATGCCTTCAATTCGCAGGCCGGTTTTCCACTCGCCGTAATCGATGGTATCGGCGAGGAAGGCGAACATCGTCGCGCCGATACCGCAGAATCCGACGCTGCGTACGGCGGTCGCGAGGATGATAAACAGCGAGTTGGTTTTATCGAATAGCGGCAGGAGATAGGCGATGCTGCACACCGTGAGCCCCAGCAGCGCCAGGTTGCGTTTGCCAAGGCGCTTGATAAGCCAGGGAATTACCAGCAGCGTAATCAGCCCGGGCGTATATTGTGCGAGGCTGATCCACGACATCAGCGACAGGTCCTGCAGGATATAGCGCGAGTAATAGACGCTAACCGTTGATAGCGCCGTCAGGCTGGTAAAGGTGATCAGCAGATAAAAGAAGATCATTAACCAGTAGCGGTTGCCGATTATCGAACGCACCACTTCCCGCGTTTGAATATGATGCCGGTTTTCCTTATTCACCGGTTTAATTCGCTCACGGGTCCAGGCGCCGGTCAGCAGCAGGCACAGGGCGGTGAAGAAACCAAATATCGCAAAGACCACGATCCACGACGTCTGGCTATTGCCGAGAGCCGCCACCATCGGCAGGGTAAAGACGCCGACGGTCAGCGATCCGCAGGTAGAGAGCCCTTTGCGAAAGACGCTCAGGACGCCGCGTTGCCAGGTATCGCGGGTGATTAGCGCCAGCAGCGAGCCGTAGGCGATATTGTTGGCGGTGAAAAAGATATTCGCCAGCAGGTAGGTCACGCACACGTAGATTATTTTACCGTTGTCGCCAATGTCGGGCACGGTGGCCATCAGAAATGCCGACAGGCCGAAAGGCACCGCCGTCCAAAGCACCCACGGCCGCGCCTTGCCCAGCCGGGTTTCTGTTTTATCGATACGGATCCCGACAAATACGCAGATTACGCCATCCACCACTCGGGCAAAGAACATTAAAGAGCCTATCAGGGCCGCGGAAATTCCGACAACATCGGTATAAAACCATGCCAGAAACGTCACCATCATCGTATAGGTGAGGTTCGTGCCGTAATCCCCTAAACCAAACGCCAGGCGCTCGCGGAAGCCAGGCCGATCGTCAGCGGAGGGCTCCCGCTCAATGGATAAAGTACTCATGGTTGGTTCTCCAGCAGAATAATTTGCACATCCCAATCGCCTAAATGGATCTCATCCCCGGCATGGATATTTTCGCCGCTAAATAAGTTGCGTCCGGCGGGCGGACTGAATTTAACGCGCTGCGACTCTGCGCTGTAGTTAAAGTAATAAATCAGCTGCTGGTTATTCTCGGCAAAGCCCTGACGCATAATTACCGGGAAGGTTATATTCTCATCAGCAATTCCGGCGAGCGCGGTCTCAGCCAGCGCGTGACGGAATATTTCTGCTAAGACCTCGGCAGATAGATGACAGCCGATATAGGTTGCGCTCCCCTGTTCAAAACGATTAAAGGTTACCGCCGCATATTTATGCCAGTAAGGATGATCGTAGCGGGCTAATACCGTCGCGCCCGGCTCCGGCTCCAGCAGTTCTATCCAGTCATGTACCCGGGTATCAAGCCCCGATAACGACAGGCGGCTCGATGTCAGCCCGGTGCGCTGCGGCTCAACAAAAAGCTGATAGCGGGCGCCGACGGCCGAAGAGATAATCCCCGGTTGCGCACAGGTGCGCACCTGCATATTTTCATCAGCGAATGCGGACTTAAATGAGAAAATGGCATGGCCGCCCTGGCTGATATAGTCGTTAATCTGCCGGAGCTTTTCATCGCTCACCGTATAAAGCAGCGGGAAGATCAGCATCTCGTATTGAAATATTCGCGGATCGTCGACCGCCAGAATATCCACTTCAATATTCATTCGATACAACGTGTCATAGTACAGACGGAAAATGTCATTGTACTGATGCTGCGCATCACGGGAGAACTGATGCCCGCGCCACGGATGCCAGTCGATTGCCGTCAGGCATTCGTTACTGACCACCAGGGCAATGCGGCTTTTGCGCGAATACGCCAGCACTTGCGGCGCGAAATCGCGCAGCTCAGCCCCGGTCTGGCACACTTCCTGATACACCGGGTTGGGCTGCAGATCGTGGCTTAAAATCCCCTTCCAGTAGGTTTCGTAAGCGTTATGCAGCGAATGCCAGTGCCAGTAGCCAATCAGCCCGGCGCCGCTGGCAACGTGGCTCCAGGCCTGCAGCCGCAGCTGTCCCGGGAACGGCGTCCACTCCTTGAAGGCCTGGGCCTGAGTCTCCAGAACCAGATAGCGGCGATCTTTGGTCACCCGCGCAATATCACCGGCAAAGGCGATTTCCGCCCCCGTTAAGCTAAACTGGCTGGGGTGATAAACATCTACCCCGGTAATATCGACAACCGCGGAGGTTTTAAAATGGTCGACCTCCGCACGGATCCCGTACGACCAGTTGCGCCAGTCAAAATCAAAGTTGTGGGTGATAAACTGGCGGTCGCTTTTATACTCCCTCACCAGCTCTGCCTGCCAGCCGAGAAAGCGGGTGACCAGCGAACGTTGAAAGGCGCTAAACGCGCTGCCGAGGCTGGCGTTAATCGTCCCGGTCAGCGACGGGAAATCCTCCCAGGCGTCAATGCGGTTGCTCCAGTAATCCAGGCCGAAGGCGCGGTTCATTTCAGCCAGATTATTATTAAAGCGTTTTTTCAGATGCTTGATAAATTCAATCTGCACATTTTCAGAACAGCTGTCGTAATATTTTGTTTCGTTATCGATCTGAAAACCGATCGTCGCCGGGTGAGCGGCCGTTACCTTTAATAGCTGGCGAATAATTCGTTCGGCATACCATAAATAGGCGGGATGGGTAATATCCATTTTTTGCCGATGGCCGTAGCTATTTTTTCCCTGAGGGGTAGTCGCCATCACCTCCGGGTGTTTTTTCGCCAGCCATGCGGGAATAGCGTAGGTTGGAGTACCGATAATCACCGCAATATTATTTTCATGCATGGCGTCGAGAACCGTGGTGACCGAACTGAAATCAAACTCCCCTTCCTGCGGCTCAAAGGTACTCCAGGTACTTTCCGCAATCCGCACGTAATTAATACCCGCCGCTTTCATCAGGGCAATATCTTCCTGCAAGCGTTCCTCTGCTAAATATTCACGATAATACGCTACGCCGTACCAGAATTTTTCCATTTCTCACTCCTCTTTGTTACCGGAAACATATCGCATAATCCTGAGAAGCGGATGAAATTAGCTGCTGGCAACATAGAGCAATCTGCTATCGCCGCCGGGAGTCGATAGCGATCACATTTCTGCAGAGGCAGGCGGAACCGATCGCTGCGCTTGTGCGCTATAGCGCACAGTGATACATTTCACCGGATGTTATAACGCACAAGAGGTGATCATGCGCTCGTTCTCCCTACCGCTGCCGACGCTGCTCGCCGGCTTTATCGCGGTGCTGGTCGGCTATGCCAGCTCTGCGGCCATTATCTGGCAGGCCGCCGCCGCCGCGGGGGCCGATGCCGGACAAATCGCCGGCTGGATGACGGCGCTGGGTTTGGGCATGGGGGTCAGCACCCTCGCGCTGACCCTGTGGCGTAAGGTGCCGATCCTCACCGCGTGGTCCACCCCCGGCGCGGCGCTGCTGGTCAGCGGGCTGCAGGACGTGACGCTGGAGCAGGCGGTCGGGGTGTTTGTTTTCGCCAACGCCCTCATCGTGCTCTGCGGGGTGACCGGCCTGTTTGCCCGCCTGATGAAGATTGTGCCCCACTCGCTGGCGGCGGCGATGCTGGCCGGGATATTGCTGCGTTTTGGCCTGCAGGCCTTCTCCAGCCTGCAGGGTAATCTGCTCCTGTGCGGCGGCATGCTCGGCGCCTGGCTTATCTGCAAGGCCCTGCTCCCGCGCTTCGCGGTCGTGGCCGCCCTGCTGGTGGGGGCCGCCATCGCCTGGGTCAGCGGCGAGGTGAGCGCTGAACATCTCAGCCTCTCTTTCGTTGCGCCGGCCTTTATCGCCCCGCAGTTTACCCCCTCCCTGCTGCTCAGCGTCGGGCTGCCGTTCTTCCTCGTCACCATGGCGTCGCAAAACGCCCCCGGCTTCGCCACGCTGCAGGCCTCCGGCTATCCGGTGCCGGTGTCGCCGCTTATCGTGGCGACCGGCGGCCTGGCGCTGCTGCTGTCGCCGTTTGGCGTTTACTCCATCTGCATTGCCGCGATCACCGCCGCGATCTGTCAAAGTCCGGACGCTCATCCCGAGCCTCAGCGCCGCTGGCTTGCGGCGGCGGCGGCCGGCGGTTTTTATCTGCTGGCGGGCGTTTTTGGCGGTTCGATTACCGCGCTGATGTCGGCCCTGCCGGTTGCGTGGATCCAGATGCTCGCCGGGCTGGCGCTGCTGGGCACCCTCGGCGGGAGCCTGTTTCAGGCGCTGAATCATGAGAGCGAGCGCGATGCGGCGGTGGTGGCCTTTCTGGTCACCGCCAGCGGGGTGACGCTGGCGGGCATTGGTTCCGCCTTCTGGGGGCTGCTGCTGGGCGGGGTGAGCTACGCTCTGCTATCAGCGCTGCGCCGCGCGTAGCTGCGACGGCGTCAGGCCGGTGGCGCCTTTGACGCGGTTGCTGAAATGGCTGGCGGAGCTGAAGCCGCAGGCCAGGGCGATATCGGTCAGCGAACGAGCGCTATGGCAGATAAGCTCCTGCGCGCGGAGCATGCGCCGCTGCATGACGTACTGATGCGGCGCCATTTTCATCGACTGGCGGAACATGCGCGCAAAGTGATATTCGCTGAGCGCCGTTTCCTGGGCCAGGTCGGCCAGCGTCAGCGGCTGGTCAAGGTTCTCTTCGATCCACGCCAACAGCGTGCGCAGAACGTGCGGCGCCAGGCCGCCGGTAACCGTTGGCAGGCGCCACTGGACGTTCGAATAGTGCTGGATAAGGTGGGTCAGCAGCAGCGTGCTGGCGGAGCTCAGGGTCAGCTGGTTGGCCTGCTGCTGCCAGTCGTAGTCGAGGAGAAACTGACGATAGACCACGGTGATTTTATCATCCCGGGAAAAGGTCTGTTCCTGCAGGCTAAACGAGGCCGGGCTGCGGTCCCAGACCTGTTCCCCGACGCGTCGCAGATGCGCATCGGTGCAGTAAAGGTGGACAAAAGAGAGGTCGCCGCGGATATCCCAGGTACTCTCCGCCCCCTTTGGCATCAGGCAAAAGCGATCCGGCCCGCCGCCGTTTTTCCAGCCCTGCGGCGTTTTCTGATAGCTTTCGTAACCGTCGGCAACGTACAGGCTCAGCGTGTGGTGGTCGCTACGTACCGTCACCGTATCGAGGTTGTTGTACCACGCCGCCAGCTGAATGCCGGAGTTCAGCTCAACCGTTTCCCGCAGTACGGCTTTTTGTTGACGTAATGTTTCGAAAGTCCCGTAAGCCATAGCCTTCACAAATCAGATTCCGCAAACCCGTAGTCTATGAAGAGTCGACGGCGGATACCAGACCTCGCGGTCTCCTGAAGCAAAATAAGCGCAAGAATTTGCAAGTCAGCAACAAGATGGTGACAGCGGCGCGGGCCAAAAGCGGCCACACTGCCCGGGAGTGTTCTTACGGGAGAGATATTTTGAACGCATTACTCTATGGGCTGGTCGTCGTTATCTGGGGCACCACGTGGATTGCCATCTTTCTACAGCAGGGGCCGGTCGCCGCGCCGGTATCGATTTTTTGGCGCTTCGCCGTTGCCAGCCTCACCATGCTGGCGATCCTGCTGGTTACCCGCCGCCTGCGCCCGCTGGCGTGGCGCGATCATCTGTTCTGCGTCCTGCAGGGCTGCTGCGTGTTCTGCTTTAATTTCTGGTGCTTTTATACCGCAGCGGCGCATATCAACACCGGGCTGGAATCGGTGATTTTTTCTATGGCGGTGCTGTTTAACGCCATCAACGGCTTTATTTTCTTCCGCCAGCAGCCGCCGGGTCGTTTCTGGCTCGCCGCCGCGCTGGGCCTCGCCGGGATCGTGACGCTGTTCTGGGACGATCTGCTGCAAAACGGTCTGAACGCCTCTCTGCTGTGGGGCATTGGCCTTAGCGCGCTGGGAACCTACGGCTTTTCGCTGGGGAATATGCTCAGCATCCGCCACCAGCGCCGGGGTCTGGAAACGCTGACCACCAACAGCTGGGCGATGCTCTACGGAACTCTGGTGATGGGTGCCATCGCCCTGATACGCGGCGATGATTTTTCGCCCCAGTGGACGCTGAGCTACATGGGCGCGCTGCTCTATCTGGCCCTCTTCGGTTCCGTTATCGCCTTCGGCGCCTACTTCACGCTGGTCGGGCGAATCGGCGCCAGCAAGGCGGCCTACAGCACCCTGCTGTTCCCGCTGGTTGCGCTGACCATCTCGACCTTTTATGAAGGCTACGTCTGGCACGGCAATGCCATCGCCGGACTGGCGTTGATTCTGGTGGGTAATCTGGTGATGTTCGCCCGGCCGGAGCAGTTTTTCCTGCGCCGCAGGCTGGCGTAAACGGCGGTCGCTATCCGCGCTTCCCGGCGGCGCGATACCGCCGGGAAGACGATCGTTCGCGCCGTCGACGGACGGCGCGGCGGGCTTATCTCTGCGTCGAGTCGAATTTCACCGCGTCGATAGCCATGTCGTCGATAACCTGCTTCAGGGTATCAATGGTCATCGGCGTATTTTCGTTGGCCAGGTCTTTCCCCTCACCTTTACGCACCACTTTGATCACCGGCTTGTTGGTGGCGGCATCAATCAGCTCGCCTTCAAAGTAGAGGCTGGTATCCATCGTACGGTGCCCGGTTGCCATTTCGGTCCCCGCAACCACCATCGCCACCGGCACCACTTCATAGAACTGCAGACCCTCTTTGCTGGAGTCCACGCCGGTGATCGCGCCGCGGAAGATCAGGCTGCGCGGGCCTGCGGTGGTCGCCAGCGGTTTACGCTCGGCAATCGCCTGCTTCATCTGCTTATTGGTGTAGTTAAGGATATCGCTCAGCGCTTTGGCCCCAACCTGGGTGGAGGGTTTCGGGATCGGGTAATAGGTGATTGGGTTGTAGACCACGTTATCGTAGTTTTTCGGATTGTAATCCGGGGAGATCCAGCGCAGTTCCGGTTTACCGGACGCCGAGGTGGTCTCTTTTAATTTGGAATAATCTTTTAAAAACCCTGAATACCGATCGGGTTGGGCAATTTTAGCCGCACAGCCGGTTAAGGCTAACAGACCAGCAAGAGCGGCAGCTTTAAATATAAAATGAGTACGCATGATGAATCCCTGTAAATGCAGTTGTCGGCAAGGTTTATAGCAAAATAGCAGAATAAGTGTTGTGACAAAAAGGGTGAAATGCCAGAGGCTGAGAAAAATAAATCCGCCACGGTGGGCGGATTGAGATAAGCGCTTTATTTTATATCAACCTGATAAAAAATATGCTTGCCAAACGGGTCAATCTCGTAGCCGGAGACATCTTTACGCACCGGTTCAAAAATAGTCGAGTGGGCAATCATGACCGCCGGCATTTGATCGTGCATCATCTGCTGGGCCTGTTTGTAGAGCGCCTCGCGCTGCGGACGATCGCTTATCGCTTTCGCCTCGCTAATCAGCTTGTCGAACGGCGGATAGCACCACTTCGCCGAGTTGGAGCCGCCGTTGGCCGACTGGCAGGTAAACAGCGGGCCGAAGAAGTTATCCGGATCGCCGGTTGCGGTCGTCCAGCCCATCAGGGCCGCCTGATGCTCGCCGTCTTTAACGCGCTTGAGGTATTCACCCCACTCATAGGTCGTGATTTTGGTCTGTACGCCAATTTTCGCCCAGTCCGCCTGAATCATCTCCGCCATGCGCTTCGCGTTGGGGTTATACGGGCGCTGGACCGGCATCGCCCACAGGTCGATGGTCAGGCCGTTGGCCATCCCCGCTTCCTGCAGCAGCGCCTTCGCTTTCTGCGGGTCATAGTCATAATCTTTCAGCTCGGCATCCGCGCTCCATACGCCCGGCGGCAGCAGATTTTTCGCCGCCGTCCCGGTGCCGTGGAATACGGCTTCAATAATTGCCGGTTTATTAATCGCCAGCGCCAGCGCCTGGCGCACTTTGACATTATTCAGCGGCGGCTTTTGGGTATTGAACGCCAGGAATCCGGTATTCAGACCCGCCTTACTGAGCAAATTAATATTGTTATTTTCCTTCATTCTCGGCAAATCCGCCGGGTTAGGGAACGGCATAACCTGGCACTCGTTCTTTTCCAGTTTGGCATAACGCACCGACGCGTCCGGGGTAATGCTAAATATCAGGCGGTCGAGCTTCGCCTTGCCCTGCCAATATTCCGGGAAGGCAGTATAAAGAATGCGCGAATCTTTTTGGTACTGGGCGAGCTTAAACGGCCCGGTGCCGATCGGATCGTTGTCGACGCGCTCAGGGGTTCCCGCTTTGAGCATCGCATCCGCGTACTCCGCCGACAGAATCGAGGCGAAATACCAGCCGAGATCGGCCACAAACGGCGCTTCCGGATGGGCTAAGGTAAAGCGCACCGTATATTCATCAGGCTTATCAATTGCGGTGATCAGCTGACCAAATTCGAGGCTTTCGAAATTGGAATAGTTGCCGTTGGAGACGTTGTGGTAAGGATGCTGCGGATCCTTTTGCCGCATAAAGGAGAAGATAACGTCATCGGCATTAAAATCCCGCGTGGGGGTAAAGTACTTGTTGCTTTGAAACTTCACGCCCTTGCGCAAATGGAAGGTGTAGGTTTTACCATCCTCGCTGACCTCCCAGCTTTCGGCGAGGCTCGGCTGCAGCTCGGTGGTGCCGACCTTAAAATCCACCAGCCGGTTATAGACCGGGACCGCGCTGGCGTCGACGCTGGTGCCGGAGGTGTAGAGTTGAGGATTGAAGTTCTCCGGCGATCCTTCGGAGCAGTAAACCAGCGTTTTGCCCGCAACGGTGGAACTGACCGTCAGAGCGGCGAATGCCAGGGCAAGCGTTGTGAGTTTGCGTTGCATCGGGTTTCCTTTTTAATTTGTCAGCTAATGAATAGCTTGTTGTTTTCTTATCCATACATAACACTAAAGCCTGATTGCAAACACCTGAAAAAATAATAAATAAGGAACCTCTATGTCATCTCCACTCGCCGAACGGCTCACCCAGCGCTTCTTCCGCTATCTCGCGATTAGCAGCCAAAGCGACCCGCGCGCCACCACGTTGCCAACCACCCCAGGGCAGCACGAGATGGCGCGCGAACTGGCGCAGGAGCTGCGTCAGCTGGGACTGGACGATATCGAAATTGACGAACACGCGACCGTCACCGCGGTGAAGAGAGGCAACGTTCCCGGGGCGCCGCGGATCGGCTTTATCACCCATATCGATACCGTCGACGTCGGGCTATCGCCGGACATCCACCCGCAGATCCTGCGCTTTAACGGTGAAGACCTGTGCCTGAATGCGCAAAAAGAGATCTGGCTGCGGGTTGCCGAACACCCGGAGATCCTCGCCTATCCCGGAGAGGAGATTATTTTCAGCGACGGCACCAGCGTACTGGGGGCCGATAATAAGTCGGCGGTGACGGTGGTGATGACGGTGCTGGAAAGCCTGACCCCGGAGCATCGCCACGGCGATATCGTGGTGGCCTTTGTCCCGGATGAGGAAGTCGGCCTGCGCGGCGCGAAGGCGCTCGACCTGAGCCGTTTCGCCGTCGATTTCGCGTGGACCATCGACTGCTGCGAGCTGGGGGAGATTGTCTATGAGAACTTCAACGCCGCGGCGGCGGAAATCCGCTTTACCGGCGTCACCGCGCATCCGATGTCGGCGAAGAGCGTGCTGGTCAACCCCCTGCTGATGGCCACCGAGTACATCAGCCACTTCGATCGCCAGCAGACCCCCGAACACACCGCCGGACGCGAAGGCTACGTGTGGTTTAACGGCATTCAGGGGGACCAGAGCAGCACCCTGCTGCAGGCCAGCATTCGCGATTTCGACCTCGACGGCTTTAACCGCCGCAAGCAGCAGATTGGCGAGGTGGCGGCCAAAATCGCCGCGCGCTACCCAACGGCAAAAGTTGACTATCAGGTGAGCGATACCTACAGCAATATCAGCAACGCGCTGGGCGAGGATCGCCGGGCCATCGACCTGCTGTTTACCGCGATGGAGAGCCTTGGGATCGAGCCAAAACCGACGCCAATGCGCGGCGGCACCGACGGCGCGGCGCTGTCGGCAAAAGGCCTGCTGACGCCGAACTTCTTTACCGGCGCGCATAACTTCCACTCAAAGTTCGAGTTTCTGCCGCTGCGCGCCTTTGAGGCCTCTTACCACACCGCGTTCGCGCTCTGCCTGCTGGCGGCGCGCTAGTCCGCCTTACGCGCCAGCATGGTGGCGAAGCGCAGCTTGATACGATGACCGTTGGCGTCGGTGCGGTGCAGCTCACCGACCTCTTCGTTGTACTTGAGGAACGTCCAGCCGGCGTAGTAGCTACGCAACTCTTCCGGCTTAAAGGCAAACGGGAAGCCAACGGTGCACGGATAATCTTCGGTATCCATCGCCGCCACGATCAGGTTATAGCCGCCCGGTTTAGTGCAGCGCTGCATGTTGGCGATAAGGCCGGGGATGGTTTTCGCTTCGAGAAACATCATCACCACGGTGGAGAGAATAAAATCGTACTCCCCGTCAAAGCTCAGGGTATTGAGGTCCTTGATTGCCGACTGCAGGTTAGCAATCCCTTCCTGCGCGCGGATCGACTCCAGATTATCAATGCTCGTCGGATTTTTATCCCAGGCGGTGACCTCAAAACCGTTGGCCGCCAGATAGAGGCTGTTGCGCCCGTTTCCGCAGCCGAGATCGAGGGTTTTGCCCGGCTGCATCAGCGTCGCGGCGTGGACCACTTCGGAGTGGGTGCGGGTCATGCCATATTTTTCAGTAAAGTAGTTTTCGTCACGGATAGTCATGCTTAATCCTTATTTTTTAACAGAGTGGCGCGCTCGACGCGGATCAGCAGCTTACCGCGCACCAGCAGCAGGAAAGTGCGAATCAGCAGCAGCCCGATAATCAGATTGGTAAAGACGAACAGCGGGATAGCCAAAAAATGGAAAAAACCGTTTGGCTGGCTATGCCCAAGATGCAGCCCGGTGGTCGCCAGCGCCGAGATGCCGAACGAGAAGCTCCAGAATGAGGCGTTAAACGGCTGCTGCAGATACCACGGCATCAGCCGCAGCATAAACAGCAGCTGCAGCAGGCCGTAGCCGAACAGCAGCTTAGCGAAGGTGTCCGCCTCCCCGCCGTTGACGCTCAGCCAGGCGCTGCAGGCCACCAGCGCGGGCGCCAGCTGAATGCCCAGCGAGGTGCGCAGCGCGGCAGGCAGCTCGCCATCGCTGCGCAGCCGCTGCAGAATAACCGGCTCCAGGCTCAGCCAGGAGAAAATCCCGGCGCCAAGGAACACCAGTCCGGCATCGTTAAAGCCCAGCGCGCCGCAGGCCATGGCGCTGATGAAGTTATTGGCGACCGTCGGCAGATAGAGGCCCGGCGTCGTCGCGTCGCTGGGGTGATTGCCGCGCCACAGCCCGGCGCTTTGCCAGGCCGAATAGGCGAGCTGCAGCGCCACGCCGATGATAAACAGGCCCAGCGAGAGCGGGCGGCACCACGGCACGAAGCCGATGGAGACCAGCATGGTGGTTGCCGGAAACAGGCTGACGAAACTGCTGGCGACCGGGTGGCGCATCTCCTGGCGAACGCTCCACGGAAAGCGGATCGCGCGGGTGATAAACGCGACGGCCAGCAGCGCCCATATCGTGGCCGCCAGCACCACCAGGCCATCGCCAACGCTGCGGCTTACCGGCCAAATGGTGCTGGCATAGCGCCAGGCAAAGCCCATTCCGATAATACCCAGCACCATCCCAAAATAGCCCGCGGGTAGATTCAGCACCCGCTGCCCCGACTGTTGTTTATTCATTTTATTTAATTTTTCAATTTATCTTTAAGGTGTATTTTAAAAGAACCTTCAAAAACGCGCTACGGAGATTTTTGCTATGTTTATGTTAACCAAAAGTAAAGGGAGCCGCAGATGAACAAATATTGCCTGGGCGCGCAGGTTCGCCAGTTTCACTATCAGGAGGACGGGGTTAAACATAGCGTAAATCTGCGGCAAATTGTGGCCTTACGTGATTTCGCCGACGTCAAAGCGGGCAGCGAAGGCGGCTGGCTGGACGACGAGGCCGCCCTGAGCCAGGAGGGTGAGTGCTGGATTGACGATGCCAACAGCGCCGTTTTCGCCGGGGCGCGGGTTGAAGGCAACGCGCGGCTCAGCGGCGCCTGCACCGTCAGCCATCAGGCGATTATCGGCGGCAACGCCCGGCTGGAGCGCGCCGACGTCAGCCACCACGCCCATATTAGTGACAACGTCACCGTTACCGATTCACAGGTGCGCGGCCGCTGCCGGCTGGCCGACGAGGCGCGGATCCTCCCCCGCTGCCTGATTATCGCCGCCCAGGGTCTTACCGACGACGGCGACAAAATCCTGCAAATTTACCAGCGGGCTACGGTCAGCGCCTCGCGGATCGTCCATCAGGCGCAAATCTACGGCGACGCCTTTGTCGAGCGGGCCTTCGTTGAGCATCGGGCGGAGATTTTTGACCACGCCCGGCTGGAGGGCAACGAGATTAACGACGTCTGGGTTTGCGATAATGCGCGGGTATATGACCACGCGCGGCTGATCGCCGGGCGCGAAGAGGATGCCATCCCGACCCTGCGCTACAGCTCTCAGGTCGCGGAAAATGCCGTGGTTGAGGGCAACTGCCTGCTTAAACATCGGGTGATGGTCGGCGGTCACGCCCGGCTCTGCGGCGGCCCCATTCTGCTGGATGACGAGGTGCTGATTCAGGGCCACGCCCGCATCAGCGGCGACCTGGTGATCGAACATCAGGTGGAAATAACCGATAACGCGCTGATTGAAGCCCTTAACGGGGAGGCCATTCACCTGCGAGGCCGCAAGCTTATCAACGGCGACGAGCATATTACCCGCACGCCGCTGGCCGGCTTCCTGTCACCGTGAATCACTCCTCGCCGGCGCGATAGTCGATAATCCGCCCGTAGATATTCTGGTCGTCATAGGCGCCGTTGAGATACTCCGCCTGCTGCAGGCAGCCTTCGAGGGTAAAGCCATTGCGCAGCGCCACCTGGTTACTTTTGTGGTTGGCAACCCGGCACTTAATCACAAAGCGGCGAACGATACCGCTGCGCGCGTAGTGGTCGATAAAGGCCTGCAGCGCCTGCGAGAGCAGCCCCTGGCCCTGGTGGCTTTCGTCAATCCAGTAGCCGATATAGGCCGTTTTGTTGATTGGTTCAATCTGGTTAAACGACAGGACGCCAACCATTTCATCCTGCAGGAACAGCAGGAACATTTTGGCGTAGCCGCGCTGATGGAGCATGACGTTGCCCTGCACGTGGCGTCGGGTTTCATCTTCGCCGCTCACCGCCGCCGGCCAGCTCAGGGAGTTCTGCAGCCAGCGCTGGTTTTTTTCCACCAGCCGGTGCAGGACGGTGACGTAGCGTTCATCAACGGCGCGCAGCACCAGCCCGTCGTTAACGACGATCTCTTCCGCTGCGGGGGTATTTTCTGTGGTCATAGCACTCTCTCACTACGCGCAGGCCGACCCGGGCGCATTCGTCCAGGTCGGCCTGCCGGGCGGTTACTTCATCACCCGGTCATCGACGTAACGACGCTCGTCCGCGGCCGGTGGGAAATACTGATACAGCCAGGTTTCGCTGATCGCATCGCCCTGGCAGCGCAGGAACATGCGCATCTCTACCGGGTCGGTGGAGTCGTTAGTCGGGTACCAGTCAAAGAGGATCCGGTAGCCGTCAAAGGGTTCAACGTAGAGGATCTCTACCTGCTTCGCCTCACCGCTGGAGAGGGTGATCACCGGCTCGATGCCTCTCGGCGCCGCGGCCTTCAGGTCGCCGCCGACAAAATCAATCGCAAAGCGGCGGGCCCACTTGTCCGGATAGTGCTCGCCAGGCGCCCAGCCTTCCGGGAAGCCGCCCATACCGGTGCGGGTTGCCAGCACGCGGGCCAGCGGTGAACGGACCGGCGGCTGCGCGCTCCAGTAGAGGCGGTAGCTGAAGTCCAGCTCATCCCCCGCCTTGATCGCCTTTTCCGGCTGCCAGAAGCAGACGATATTATCCAGCGTCTCGCCGGTGGTTGGGATCTCCATCAGGCTGACCGCGCCCTTGCCCCACTGGTTACGCGGCTCGACCCACAGGCTTGGGCGCTTGTTGTACCAGCCCATAATGTCCTGATAGTGCGAGAAATCGCGGTCGAGCTGCAGCAGGCCAAACCCGCGCGGGTTTTTATCCTGGAAGGCGTTGAACTGCAGCTTCTGCGGGTTATTCAGCGGACGACACACCCACTCGCCGTTGCCGCGCCACATGGCGAGACGATCGGAGTCGTGAATTTGCGGGTGGATGGTATCGCAGGTCCGCCGCTCGTTGTTGCCGCAGCTGAACATGCTGGTCATCGGCGCGATGCCGAGCTGCTTGATATCCTTGCGGGCGTAGATGTGGTTCTCCACATCCATGATCACCTGCGTCTCCTGGCAGTTGATGACAAACTTGTAGGCGCCGGTCACGCTCGGGCTGTCGAGCAGCGCGTAGACGGTAAAGACGGTGGCGCCCGGCTTGACGGTTTCAAACCAGAACGAGGTAAAGTCCGGGAACTCTTCCGGCGTGTCGGTAAAGGTATCCACCGCCAGGCCGCGGGCGGAGAGCCCGTACTGGTAAGTGCTGTCCACCGCGCGGAAGTAGCTCGCGCCGAGGAACGCCACGATATCGCGACGCGCCAGCTCCGGCGCTTTGAAGGCGCGGAACCCGGCGAAGCCGAGGTCGGTCTGCCCGACCAGCTGTTTGGTGTCTACGCCGGCATCGTTGTAGTTAAACAGCTCCGGACGGAAGTGAATTTCACGCGCCTGGTGGCTCTGCGTATCCAGCGAGAACATGCGCACCCGGCGACGAAAGCCCATGCCGACGTGGAAGAACTGGATGTCCAGCTTGCGATCTTCGATATTGTTCCACAGCGAGTGCCCGGCATCGTACTGGATGCTGTTATAGGCCTGCGGGGTCAGATTCGCCAGCGTCGGCGGCAGGTCGCGCGGAGCGCCGCCCCAGGGCTGACGGGAGAGATCGTGGGCCATCCCTTGTAACACGGAGAAGTCAAAGCGGCGCGTCAGCCCATCGGCAATGCCTGATTCTTCAGCAAGCGCGGCTTTTGAGAAAAGAGAGGCGACTCCTGACGTTCCGCATACGGCGGCAACTGCCATGGAAGATTTAAGAAAACGTCTGCGGTTCATGCCTGAGAAAGCGTCCTTCTGTTGTGCCAATTGGGAGGCAACGCGACAAACAGATGCGTCGTGAATTTCGCTCACTCTAGACAAAAACGATTAATAATCCAATTGTTGGCGACAGAAAAAGCGTGAAAAAAATATGTCCACCGGACCAGACCGAATTCCCCGCCGGAGAAACCGGCGGAGAATGACGCATTATTTGACGCTAACGTCGATGCCCGGGAAGTATTTCGCCGCCAGCCGGGTGATGGTGCCGTCGGCGCGCACTTTATCAATCGCCGCATCAAGCTGCTTTTTCGTCGCCTCATCGCCCTTGCGCAGGCCGTAGCCAATCCCGCTGCCGAGGATGGTATCGTCAGCCACCGGCTTGCCGATAAAGCCAAAGCCTTTCCCCTGCGGCTTGCTGAGGAAACCGGCCTGCCCGGCGGCGGACATCACCAGCGAAGCGTCGATCCGCCCGTTGAGCAGGTCGGCCCACGCCATATTCTGATCTTTATAGGAGACCACGCTGACGCCGTGCTTCTCCCAGTGCTCTTTGGCGTAGGTCTCCTGAATTGAGCCCTGCAGCACGCCGATGGTTTTCCCCTTCAGCCCTTCCGGGGTCGCCTGCATACCGCTGTCGGCTTTACCGACCAGCTGCGACGGGATGCGGTAGATAGGCTGGGTAAAGTCGATGCTCTTGCGCCGCTGCTCGGTAATGTTCATCGCCGAGTTAATGGCGTCGAATTTCTTCGCCACCAGCCCCGGGATCAGCGCATCAAACGAGGTCTCCACCCAGCTGCACTTGAGCTGAGCGGCCTGGCAAATCGCCATCCCCAGATCGATATCGAAGCCTTCGAGCTCCCCGGCCGAATTACGGCTTTCGAACGGCGGGTATTCCGCTTCCACGCCGTAGCGTAATTCGCTGGCGGCGAGCGAAGAGAAGGTGCAAATCATCCCCAAAGCGAGGGTAAGGGCTTTTATTTTCATCGTGTGGCTCCTCAACGCGGCTTAACGTGACACAGCGCCTGCGCGCCGGCCCGTAACGTGGCTTCATCTTTAGCAAAAGAGAGACGTATCAGTTTGTTATCAGTACCATCCGCGTAAAACGCCGACAGTGGAATAGTGGCGACGCCGTAGTCGACGATCAGCCTCTTCACCATTTCGCTGTCGCTTTCGTCGCTGAAATGGCTGTAGTCCGCCAGCATGAAGAAGGAGCCGGCGCTCGGCAACAGGCGGAACGGCGAGTCCGCCAGCTGCTGGCGCAGCAGATCGCGCTTTTGCTGATAAAAAGGCGCCAGTCCCAGCCAGGATTGCGGGTCGGTCATCTGCTCAGCAAACGCGTACTGCATTGGCGTATCGGCCGAAAACATCAGAAACTGATGCACCTTGCAGATTTCCTCCATCAGCGCCGCCGGCGCAACGCAGTAACCTACCCGCCAGCCGGTCACGTGGTAGGTTTTACCGAAGGAAGAGACGATCACGCTGCGCTCTGCCAGCTGCGGATGGGTGGCCATCCCGTGGTGCTGCGCCCCGTCGAAGACCACGTGCTCATACACCTCGTCCGACAAAATAACGATATCGGTATTGCGGGTCAGCGCCGCCAGGCGGGCTAAATCGTCGGCGGAGAGCACCTGGCCGCTGGGATTGTGCGGCGTATTGATAACGATCATCCGCGTCCGCGGCGTGATGGCGGCGGCGACTTCGTCCCAGTTGATGGCAAAGTCGGGCACCGTCAGCTTGATCGCCACCGGCGTGGCGCCCTGCAGGCGTACGATCGGCCCGTAGCTGTCGAACGCCGGTTCGAAATAGATAACCTCATCGCCGGGATGCACCAGCCCGCCGATGGCGGAGTAAAGCCCCTGGCTGGCGCTGGCGGTAATCAGCACTTCGTCGTCAACGTCGTAGCGGGTGCCGTAGAGCGCGGCGATTTTCTCGGCGATACGCTCTTTCAGCACGCGCAGCCCGGTCATCGGCGCATACTGGTTATGCCCTTCGGCCATCGCCCGCGTCACCCCCTCAACCAGCCGGGTATCACAGGCAAAATTGGGCGCGCCCTGAGAAAGGTTGATCGCATTATGCTGCGCGGAGAGCTGGCCGATGACGCTAAAAATGGTCGTGCCGACATCGGGTAGTTTGGAGCGGGTGGTCAGCGGAGAAGTGAGGCGCATGGTTAATCCTTTCTCATTATATTTGCATAACCATTCAATCTAAAGGGACCGGCGGCGACAAACGAATTGTTGTCATAGTAGCCATGATCGCCGATCATGGCTGAGGGAAAAAGAGGGCCAGCCGCAGGCCGGCCGCGGCAGGAATTACTTGCTGGTTAAGGTGTTAAAGCTGGTCATCAGATTGCGATAGTCCGGGATGTGGTTCGAAAACAGCGTCCCCAGCCCTTCAACATCATTTCTCCAGTCGCGATGCAGCTCACAGGCTGCGCCAAACCACGACATCAGCTGCACGCCGGCCTGCGACATCCGATCCCATGCCGCATCGCGGGTAATCGGGTTAAAGGTCCCCGAGGCGTCGGTTATCACGAAGACATCGAACCCCTCTTCGATGGCCGACAGCGCCGGAAACGCCACGCACACCTCGGTGACTACCCCGGCGATAATCAGCTGCTTCTTGCCGGTCGCCTTTACCGCCTTAACGAAATCTTCGTTATCCCAGGCGTTAATGTTCCCCGGTCGGGCGATATAGGGCGCATCCGGGAACTGCGCCTTCAGCTCGGGTACCAGCGGGCCGTTGGGGCCATTTTCAAAGCTGGTAGTCAGGATGGTTGGCAGGCCGAAGTACTTAGCCATATCGCCAAGGGCAAGGACGTTGTTCTTGAATTTATCGGGGTCGATATCGCGTACCAGCGACAGCAGCCCGGCCTGATGATCGACCAGCAGCACGGCTGCATCACTCTTATCCAGACGAACGTACGGTTTAGCCATGACCTTTTCCTCATATCAACAACGGGTGATCCCACCGGAACGGGCGCTCCGGCAGCTGTTTTTGCAATAGGGCTGATAATAGTTTAAGCGCGGGCCGCTGATTAGTCGGTGAAAGTGCAACGCATTGTCCCATTCCCGGAACGAAGCGTGGCATACTGCCTATGATCAAAATGCATAGCTGGAGACGACATGTCGCGGAGCGCCCTGCCTTTTAATACCGTCGAGACCTTTCTGGTGACCGCCAGACACCTCAACCTGACCCACGCCGCGCGCGAGCTGTGTCTGACCCAGGGCGCGGTGAGCCGCCAGATTGCCGCGCTGGAGGGCTGGTTCGGTTTCCCCCTTTTTGAACGCCACGCGCGCGGGCTGCGCCTGTCGCCCCAGGGCAGCGCCCTCTATCCGGAGCTTCAGTCGGCGTTTGGCCGCCTGGTCACCGTCGCCGAGCAGGCGCGTCAGCAGCAAACGGTGGTGCGCCTGAAGGCGCCAACCTGCGCCATCCGCTGGCTGGTGCCAAAGCTGGTGGCGATAGAGCAGCGCCACCCGGAGCTGCAGATAGCCCTGACCACCACCACCGAACACAGCGTTAACTTCAAAACCGAGCCCTACGACGCGGCGATCGTTTTCGGCACCCATCACAGCGCCGGCGATCTGCTGTTCGAAGAGGCGCTGACGCCGGTCATCAGCGGCAGCACGCCCTGCGACGCCCGCCTCGACGGCGCGACGTTTTTACATCCGACGCGGGATAAAACCGACTGGTCGCTGTGGCTGACGCACTTCTCCCCCGATGCGCCGCTGGCGATGCGCAAAAACCAGCACTTCGATACCATGGATCTGGCGATCACCGCCGCCATGCAGGGGCTGGGGATCGCCATCGCCGATGCGACGCTGGTGGCGGAAGACCTGCGGGTTGGCCGCCTGGTGCGCCCTTTCGCCCTGAGCGTGAAAACCGGCGCCAGCTACCGCCTGCTGGTGCGGGCATCGCAGAGCAAAGCCGATGGCCTGGCGCGGTTTCGCGAGGAGCTGGTTAATCCAGCGTCACGTGATGGCGCATCACCCGGCGGAACAGCGCCAGCCGCGCGCGCATAAAGCGGTTCTCCAGCTTAAACCCCACCCGTTTATGCAGCCCGATACGCAGCAGCCGATCGCGACCGCGCCGGCAGGCCAGCCAGCGCACCGGACCCGGCAGCTCGCTGCAGCCGCTGCCTGCGAGGCGGGCGAAGCTGGCCCAGTAGTCGGCTATCTGCCCGGCAAAGGCTTTATCGCCCTCATCGGCGTAGCCGCGCACCGGCTCGGCGAGCGCGAGGGTATCAAAGACGTAGGGAACCTCGTCCCCGTGCCACGCGCCGTGCGGATAGGCCTCATCCGCAGCCTGCGGAACGTAGTCGAACCAGTAGCGCCAGCAGGGCTGTCCGACCCGCTGCTGGGCCTGCATCACCACGTAGCCAAGGGTGGTGAACGCCATGTCCCGGCACACTTCGCGGCCGAGCGCCGCGTCGCCCTTCACGCCGGGATAGAGCAGCTTAATCAGGCCGAGACCGAAGCGCCGCTCGCGGCGCAGCTTCTGGATCTGCCCGGCGATATCAACGCCGAAGACCGCCATTACGCTGGCCTCGTCGCTGTTCGAGCCGATCATCACCGGCATGGGATGCTGACGGCCGGCGAAGAAGGTCTCCAGCATCGGCTGCGGCAGCACCGCGTCGCCGACGATGGGCGCCGGGCCAACGCTCAGCGGCGCGGTCAGCGCCCAGAAAGCGTCGGCGGGGATCGCCCGCAGCTGCTCGGCGCTGGCGTCCGGCAGCGAAAAATGCGCCGCCAGCAGCCGCCCTTTCTCCAGCGCCCTGGCGCGCGGAAGGTCCGGCAGCGTATAGCCGCTTTGGACGATCGCTTTATGGAATAGTCCTTTGGCCTTCGGCGAGGCCATCAGCGACAGCACGCTGCGCGCGCCGGCCGATTCGCCAAACAGGGTGACGTTTGCCGCATCCCCGCCGAAGGCGTGAATGTTCTCCTGCACCCACTGCAGGGCGGCAATTTGATCGAGCAGCGCGAAGTTATATATCCGCTCGCCCTCCTCGCCCTCCAGCGCCGGGTGCGCGAAGAAGCCGAGATGCCCCAGCCGGTAGTTCACCGTCACCACCACGATGTCCCGGCCCGCCAGCCCCTGCCCATCGTACGGCGGCAGGCTGCCGGCGCCGATGGTAAAGCCGCCGCCGTGCAGCCAGACCATCACCGGCAGCGGCTGGGTGCGGGCGGCAGGTGCCCAGACGTTGAGATAGAGGCAGTCTTCCGAGAAGCGCCCGGGATCGCCGCCCCCCAGCTCGCGGCAGTACTCAATGTCCTGCCAGCTGGCGGCGGAGAAGGCGTCTGCCCGGCGGACGCCCTGCCAGCGCGCCGGCGGGCGCGGGGCGCGCCAGCGCAGTTCGCCAACCGGCGGCGCGGCGAAGGGGATGCCGCGCCAGATGTGGATCCCCTGCTCGGCGATCCCGGATAACGTGCCCTGGCGGGTTTTCACCAGCGGCGTAGACGGATTCTGCATGACCTGCTTCCTTTTACGGTTTATGCCAGCAGAGTACCGGTTTCAGAGCAGACCGCAACGCCGTTTACTGCGTTCCTCCGCCTGCTGATAGAGCGCAAACTCGTCGAGCACCGGGCAGCCGAGGGCCGTTTCGAAGGCGTCGCGGCTGGCGTTGCCGTGGCTGCGGGCCTGCGTTTCGTTACCCAAATTAGACTGGAAAATCCCCGCCGCGCTCACCGGCAAAAAGTCTTCGTAAATAATCGGTTGGGCAATCAGCCAGCCGCGCTCGATCAGCGGCTGCGGATCGTCGCCGGGGCCGAAAGCCTGGCGATGGGCTTCTCCCGCCGGCGTCAGCCGATAGCGGAACCACGCCAGCCCCTGCTGGCGCAGCAGAAACTCACTGTCCGGAAACTGGCTGAACACATCCTGCAGGTGGCGCTGATGATGGAGGTTGTCTTTACCCACTCCGGCCTCGTTGAGCAGGCGATCGTACAGCGCCCGCCCCTTCGGCGTCAGCGCGATCCCGCGCTGCTCGATTTCGCCGAAACGCGCGCTGTGGGTGCCTTTATGCTCCCCGGCGAAGATCACCGGCTCCTCCAGCGCCTTAAAGCTGGTCTGGCGCAGCAGGATCGGCACCTCCCGGCGCGGCGGGCCTTCAATCAGCGCCTTCGGCACGATGCCGCACTCCGGCATCAGGGCCTGAACCCGGTCGATATCCAGCGTGCGCGGCGTCAGGTGATTGATATGGCAGCCCGGGAAGCAGACCACGTCGGCAATCAGCCGGTGCTCGTTCTGCAGGGCGTGATAGGTTTCATCATCTACCGTAGCGTGGCTGTGCCAGCGGAAGGTCTCCAGCGCCTCGCGCACGAACTCCCGCGCTTCAGCGGGCGTGAAGGCGCCGCGCTCTTCGTACTGCGCAATCAGCTCCCGACAGCGCGGGGTAAAAATATCGCGCTTAGCCAGAATCTGCGCCGCCCGCTGACGCAGTTCGTCGCTGGCGATCAGCTCGAGGCGCAGCAGCGAGGTGAAGATACGGAACGGATTGCGCGCCAGGGCGGCGTCGTCAACGGGACGAAAGGCGGTGGAGTGGACCGGCACCCCGGCCTGGGAGAGATCGTAATAGCTCACGGGGAACATCCCCATGATGGCAAACATGCGGCGCAGCGTCGCCAGCTCTTCGGCGGTGCCGACGCGGATCGCGCCGTGGCGCTCAACGTTCAGCCGGGCCAGCTCATCGGCGTTCGCCAACTGCTCATGCAGCCTGGGGTTGTTCTCCAGCACCGCCAGATTGACGTCCGCGACCAGCTCGAGGAGCGTCCCGTACTGCGGAACTTCCTGCTGATACATCGCCGACATAGCCTGTGAAAATTGTTCCCGAATCTCATCAGCCGTGATGGTGTTCGCCATGATGTCTTACCTCCAGTGAATACTTCCTGGAGTGTAGAGAAGGCCTCCCACGCCAGCAGGAAGAATTTACAAACTGTGATGCGGGTAACCTGCCCCTGCCCTTTGCCCCGCGCGGGACATAACCCTGAGTTATGGAATAGACCCTTTAATTTCACTTTAAATTAACAAAACATTTACACACACTGTTTCTGGCGACATTAAAACAACAAGCCCTGTACCGAATAAAACGGAGTACGTACCCTATGAACGATAAATGGTCCCCGCGCGAGGTGGTTCATCGCGACTACAGCAGCCATCCTCCCGCTTACGCTCCTGGCTACAAAACCAGCGTGCTGCGCTCGCCGCGCAATGCGCTGATCTCCCTGCAGAACTCGCTTTCTGAAATTACCGGCCCGGTGTTCAGCCACGATGACCTCGGGCCGCTGGATAACGACCTTATCCTTAACTACGCCAAAGAAGGTCTGCCGATCGGCGAGCGTATCATCGTCCACGGCTACGTTCGCGACGGCTTTGGTCGGCCGATGAAGAACACCCTGGTGGAGGTCTGGCAGGCCAACGCCGGCGGCCGCTACCGGCATAAAAAGGATAGCTATCTGGCGCCCATTGACCCTAACTTTGGCGGCTGTGGCCGGGTACTGACCGATGAAAACGGCTACTACTGTTTTCGCACCATCAAGCCGGGGCCCTACCCGTGGCGCAATCAGGTCAGCGACTGGCGTCCGGCGCATATTCACTTTTCCCTCTCCGGGGACGCGTGGGCGCAGCGCCTGATCACCCAGATGTATTTTGAAGGCGACCCGCTGATTAAGCAGTGCCCGATCGTCAAAACCATCAATAACGACGATGCCGTGCGCACCTTGATTGCCGAACTGGATACCCATGCCGCCGTGCCGCTGGACTGCCTGGCGTACCGCTTTGACCTGGTGCTGCGCGGCCACCGCGCGACGCTGTTTGAAAACCGCACTCAGGGGGCCGCCCGATGAAAGACTATTTACCCGAAACCGCCTCGCAAACCGCCGGCCCCTACGTCCACATCGGGCTGGCGCCGGATGCCGCAGGCTTCCACATTTTCGAGAATAACTTTGGCCCGCAGCTCACCGCTGCGGATACCGAAGGCGAGCGTATTACCATTGAGGGACGGGTTATTGACGGCTCCGGCACGCCGGTGCGCGACGTGCTGCTGGAGATCTGGCAGGCCAACGCCGCCGGGCGCTACGCGCACCCCGACGACCGGCAGGCCGGCAAACGGCGCGACCCGGCGTTTCGCGGCTGGGGCCGCAGCTGCTCCGACTTCGACACCGGGATCTGGCGCTTTGAAACCATCAAGCCGGGCGCGGTTGTCGGCCGCGACGGCCGGATGATGGCGCCGCACGTCAACCTGTGGGTGGTGGCGCGAGGGATTAACATTGGCCTGAATACGCGGATGTACTTTGCCGACGAAGAAGAGGCCAACCGGGCCGATCCGGTGCTCAATCTGATCGAGTGGGAGGTTCGCCGTCAGACGCTGATTGCCCGGCGCGAGGTACGCGGCGGCGAAATTGTCTATCGGTTCGATATTCATCTGCAGGGCGAGAACGAAACCGTCTTTTTCGATCTTTGAGACCATTACGCTCCCGCATGCCCCGGTTCAGCACGGGGCATCGGCTTTTTGGCGTCAGGTAAAATTATTTGTAATATAACAAGATTAAATGTTAATAATATTTTGCCATTGGGTTATCAGATTTAAACAATATCGCTTGTCACTCATACCGCTCTGTTTTTAGTATCAATTATGGAAAAAAACGCTCTCTTTAGTCAGCGCATTCGCTTGCGCCATCTACACACCTTCGTGGCCGTCGCTCAACAGGGAACGCTGGGGCGCGCGGCTGAAACACTTAATCTTAGCCAACCCGCTTTATCAAAAACGCTCAACGAGCTGGAGCAGCTGACCGGAACGCGGCTTTTTGAGCGCGGACGGCTGGGCGCGCAGCTGACGCTGGTTGGGGAGCAGTTTCTCACCCACGCGGTGAAGGTTCTCGACGCGCTCAACACCGCGGGTCAGGCGCTCAACCGCAAAGAGGGGATGAACCCCGACGTGGTGCGCATCGGCGCGCTGCCGACCGCCGCGCTCGGCATTCTGCCGACGGTAATCGGCCAGTTTCACCAGCAGCAGAAAGATATCACTCTGCAGGTCGCCACCATGAATAACACCATGCTGCTGGCGGGTCTGAAATCGGGGGAGATTGATATCGGCATCGGGCGCATGTCCGACCCGGAGCTGATGAGCGGCCTCAACTATGAGCTGCTGTTTCTGGAGTCCCTGAAGCTGGTGGTTCGCCCCGGCCACCCGCTGCTGCAGGAGACGGTAACCCTCAGTCGGGTGATGGACTGGCCGGTTGTCGTTTCACCGAAGGGGACCATCCCCCGCCAGAATGCCGAAACGCTGCTGCAAAGCCAGGGCTGTAAAATTCCCGCGGGCTGCATAGAAACGCTCTCGGCTTCGCTATCGCGCCAGCTGACCGTCGATTACGACTATATCTGGTTCGTCCCCTCCGGGGCGGTGAAGGACGATCTGCGGCGCGGCCTGCTCAGCTCGCTGCCGGTACCGACCCAGGGCGCCGGGGAACCGATCGGTATTCTGACCCGGGTTGATGCCACCCTCACCTCCGGCGCGCAGACCCTGCTCAGCGCGATTCGAAAATCGATGCCCGCCTGAGCCTCAATTCCGGACGGAGCGCCGCCTCCCGGCGCCTCTTCCGGGCAAACCTGTTACCCCTTCCGGCATCCGTAGCCTCCCGGCCGCTCCCGGTTTGACTCCCGCCAGGCCCGGCGGCGCCCGAGCGCGGATATCGCCGCTTGCTTAGCAGCGTAATCAATTAGTGCGAAATTATTTATTAACAATTGCGCAAACTTCGGTAACAGATTTATCATTGCCACGATTTCACCATATGGTTCACATGAAATCAAAATTAGCAAAAAATCCTCTTTCATGAAGCCATTTATCGCTTCACTCAAAAGATACAGATTTATTTTTTGATTCATTTGGTTCACACCTGACAACGGGTGGTTAAGGAGACAACATGACAACGGGTCACGCGCCACGAGGATTCCCCCGGATCCTGAAGTGGCTTCTCGCCGGGCTGATGCTGATAATCGGTCTGGCCATCGGTATTCCTGGCATAAAGCTCGCCACGCTCGGCGGCAGCCTCTATTTCAGCCTGATGGGGCTGGCGATGGTTATCGCCTCCGTACTCATCTTCCGCAACCGTCGCAGCGGCATCCTGCTGTACGCGCTGGCGTTTGTCGCGTCCATTATTTGGGCCATCAGCGATGCCGGATGGACCTTCTGGCCGCTGTTCTCGCGCCTGTTTGTCTTCGGCGCGCTGGCACTTCTTTCGGCCCTCGTCTGGCCGTACTTCTCGGCTAAAGCGACCGCCAAAGGCCCGGCCTTTGGCCTCGCCGCGGCGCTGGCCGTGGTGCTGGTCGTCAGCTTCGGCTGGATGTTCAGGGCGCAGCCGCTGGTGAGCGCCAGCGAAGAGGTGCCGGTTAAGCCGGTTGCCGCCGGCGAGCAGCAGAAAAACTGGGAGCACTGGGGCAATACCACCCACGGCGATCGCTTCGCTGCGCTGGATCAGATTAACAAGCACAACGTGAATCAGCTGCAGGTGGCGTGGGTCGCCCACACCGGGGATATTCCGCAGAGCAACGGCTCCGGCGCGGAAGACCAGAACACCCCGCTGCAAATCGGCGATACGCTGTATGTCTGCACCCCTTACAGCAAGGTGCTGGCGCTGGACGTTGATAGCGGCAAGGAAAAATGGCGCTACGATTCAAAAGCCACCGCGCCGAACTGGCAGCGCTGCCGCGGACTCGGCTATTACGCGGACGGTGTGGCCCAATCGGCCCCGGCGGCTGACGTTCAGCCCGCCGCCTGCTCCCGTCGTCTGTTCCTGCCGACCACCGACGCGCGCCTGATCGCCATCGACGCCGATAGCGGCAAACTCTGTGAAGCCTTTGGTGAACACGGCGTTGTTGATCTGAGCGTTGGGATGGGTGAAATTAAAGCGGGCTACTACCAGCAGACCTCGACGCCTCTGGTGGCGGGGAACGTGGTGGTGGTCGGTGGCCGCGTGGCGGATAACTTCTCCACCGGCGAGCCTCCGGGCGTGGTGCGCGCCTACGACGTCCACAGCGGCAAGCTGGCGTGGGCGTGGGATCCGGGTAACCCAAGCCTGACCGGTCTGCCGCCGGAGGGCCAAACCTACACGCGCGGTACGCCTAACGTCTGGTCAGCCATGTCTTATGACGCGAAGCTGAACCTGATTTATCTGCCGACCGGCAACGCCACGCCGGACTTCTTTGGCGGCGAGCGCACCGCGCTTGACGATAAGTACAGCTCGTCGATCGTCGCCGTAGATGCGACTACCGGTCGGGTACGCTGGCACTACAAGACCACCCATCACGATCTGTGGGATTTCGACCTGCCGTCGCAGCCGCTGCTGTACGACCTGCCGGATGGCAAAGGCGGGACCACCCCGGTGCTGGTACAGACCAGCAAGCAGGGCATGATCTTTATGCTCAACCGCGAAACCGGTGAGCCGGTAGCCAAAGTGGAGGAGCGCCCGGTTCCGCAGGGCAACGTGGCGGGCGAGCGCTACTCGCCAACCCAGCCCTACTCCGTCGGCATGCCGATGATCGGTAACGAAACGCTGAAAGAGTCTGATATGTGGGGCGCCACGCCGGTCGACCTGCTGATCTGCCGCATTGCCTTTAAATCCATGCGCCATGAGGGTATTTTCACCCCGCCGGGTGAAGACCGTTCATTGCAGTACCCGGGCTCGCTGGGTGGCATGAACTGGGGCAGCGTATCGGTCGACCCGAATAACGGCCTGATGTTCGTTAACGATATGCGTCTCGGCCTGGCAAACTATATGGTGCCGCGCGCCAAAGTGGCAAAAGACGCCAGCGGGATTGAGATGGGTATCGTGCCGATGGAAGGTACGCCGTTTGGCGCAATGCGCGAACGCTTCCTGTCGCCGCTGGGCATTCCGTGCCAGAAACCGCCGTTCGGTACGATGTCGGCGGTGGATCTGAAAAGCGGGAAGCTGGTGTGGCAGGTGCCGGTCGGCACCGTTGAGGATACCGGCCCGCTGGGGATTCGGATGCATATGCCAATTCCCATCGGCATGCCGACCCTCGGCGCGTCGCTCTCGACTCAGTCCGGCCTGCTGTTCTTCGCCGGTACCCAGGACTTCTACCTGCGGGCGTTTGACACCGCCAGCGGCAAGGAAATCTGGAAATCTCGTCTGCCGGTCGGCAGCCAGTCCGGTCCGATGACCTACGTTTCGCCGAAAACCGGCAAGCAGTACATCATCATTAATGCGGGGGGCGCGCGTCAGTCGCCGGATCGCGGGGACTATATCATCGCCTACGCGCTGCCTGACCAGCAGTAAGCGCGGCATCCTGTAAAAGTCATACCTGCCGTGAAGCCACCGGCAGGTATTTTTTTGCCCAGGCGAAGCGCCTCGGCGTCGACGGTAGCAGGCCGCGATGCCTGCCAGCCGTGATTACTGGTCGCCGAAATGAATAACGGTACGAATTGATTTACCTTCGTGCATCAGGTCAAACGCTTCGTTGATCTGATCCAGCGGCAGGCGATGGGTGATAAACGGATCGAGGCGAATTTTGCCCGCCATCGCGTCCTCAACCATGCCCGGCAGCTGGGTGCGCCCCTTCACGCCGCCGAATGCAGAACCGCGCCATACGCGACCGGTTACCAGCTGGAACGGCCGGGTTTTAATCTCCTGACCCGCACCGGCCACGCCGATAATCACGCTCTCGCCCCAGCCTTTATGGCAGCACTCCAGCGCCGAACGCATGACGTTGACGTTGCCGATACACTCAAAGCTGAAATCCACTCCGCCGTCAGTAAGCTCAACGATGACGTCCTGTACCGGCTTTTCGTAATCACGCGGATTGATAAAGTCGGTCGCGCCCATCTCTTTGGCGAGGGTGAACTTATCCGGATTAGTATCGACTGCCAGAATGCGCCCGGCTTTCGCCTGTACCGCGCCCTGAATCACCGCCAGACCGATTCCACCGAGGCCAAATACCGCCACCGTATCGCCCTCTTTTACCTTCGCGGTGTTGTGAACGGCACCGATCCCGGTGGTCACGCCGCAGCCCAGCAGACAGACTTTCTCCAGCGGCGCCTGAGGGTTTACTTTCGCCAGCGAAATCTCCGCACACACGGTGTATTCGCTGAAGGTGCTGGTGCCCATATAGTGATAAATCGGCTCGCCGTTATAGGAGAAACGGGTGGTGCCATCCGGCATCAGGCCTTTGCCCTGGGTGGCGCGAACCGCCTGGCAGAGGTTGGTTTTGCCGGATTTACAGAATTTGCACTCGCCGCACTCGGCGGTGTACAGCGGAATAACGTGGTCGCCCGGCTGCAGGCTGGTCACCCCTTCGCCGACTTCAACGACAATACCGCCGCCTTCATGCCCCAGCACCGCCGGGAATACGCCTTCCGGATCGTCGCCGGAAAGGGTAAAGGCATCGGTATGGCAGACGCCGGTGTGGGTGATTTTGACCAGCACTTCGCCTTTTTTCGGCGGCGCGACGTCAATCTCAACGATCTTCAGCGGCTGGCCCGGGCCAAACGCGACTGCTGCACGTGATTTCATAAGGGTCTCTTCCTTCGTCGTGATTTATTTTAAGTAGGATCGTAGCAGATGGCCGACTTCCGCCATTCTTATCGCTCTCTGGTCGGGGGTGGTTTCGCCGCTTACCAGCTCATCCTGGAGATGAATTTCCACCATCTCCCCCATCAAACCGTTGGTTGCGCCGCGAATTGAGGCGATCTGCTGGAGGATTGTCATACAGGACTCGCCGGACTCCAGCGCGCGCTCAAGCGCCTCGACCTGCCCGCGAATACGGCGCACGCGGCTCAGCGCGCGTTTTTTGTCTTCAGGTGAATGTGGCACGGTGACGCCCTCCATATCATATAGGGGGGTATACTATATTTAATTACGCCAGCTGGCAAATTGAAACGCCGCTTTAACCGTAGCACAGCGGCGCCGTTTTAGGCTCAGTTCAGCTCCAGCGCCATATCCACGCAGCGCAAATCGGCGTTAGCCAGCTTTGATGGCAGCCATTTTTCACCGAGCGCGACAAAGCCGTGGCGCAGATAGAAACCGGCGGCGTTGGGCGTGGCTTCCAGCGTGATCCGCGTCAGCCCCCGGCGGCGCGCTTCGGCGATTATCGCCGTCACGATGAGCCCGGCGTAGCCCTTACCGAAGCACTCCGGGCGGGTAAAAATCGCCTCCACGCTGCCGGCGCGCAGGTCGAGATAGCCGGTGGCGGCCGTTCGCCCGCCCTCCTCTTCAATCACGTAAAAGGGGTTGTCGCGCACCGCATGACGATAGCCTTCCGGCATCATATCCGGCGTCCAGGCCCGCAGAACCTCAGCCTCATAGCTTTCACGACAGCCGTGGCGTATCGCCTGATTGCGGATCTCCCATAGCGTCGGCGCTTCGTCCGGCGCGGCAAGTCTGACTCTCATCTTCATTCCCCTTTTCCCGTGGATGCCATCAGATGTATCACAGTCTGCGGCAAAAGAGCTAAAAAAAAACCCGCACGAGGCGGGGTCTGAAGGTAGAGAGCCAACGGGCGCTAGCGTCTGCGCGGCATCATGCGCAGTAGCGTATTGTCTTTCCACAGATAGTGATGCATCAGCGCCGCCAGCGCATGGAGGCCAACGACAAAGTAGCCGGTATTCGCCAGCAGGCTGTGTACGCCCTTCAGCGTGTCCACCAGCTCAAAATTACTTTGCGCCGCATAGGGCATCGTCAGGCCAAACGCATACCATGGGTTGCCGCGGTTATACATCATGACCATGCCGACGATCGGCAAGGCGATAAACAGCAGGTAGATAACCAGATGCCCGAGGTGCGCGAAGCCGGTCATCATCGGCGAGGGCTTCGGCACAATCGGCGGCGCGGGCGACTTCAGGCGCACCAGCAGGCGCACCACCATCAGTACGCAGATGGAAATGCCGCAGGAGACATGGATCATATTGATCAACGGCCGGTCGCTGCGGGGGAAAAAGCCCCGCAGCTCCATGGCGGCATAGGCGCCAACCACTAATAAAAATACCAGCCAGTGGATGCCTATCTGCAGGCCGGAGTATTTATCGCGCATGGAAAACCCTTAACAAAACTGTGATGCCGACAACATAACGACCTTTTATTAAAAATTCATTAACTTTTACGTAGTTAGAAAAAACAATCGCAACGAATCAGGCGTTGACTGGCAATACAAGGAGTTAGGTTGTGCGGTTAGCGGACGTATGCGGTCTTTTTAATGCCCCCCTAAAAATACGGCGTGTTTTCTCCATTAAATTGACGCGTTCCAGGTAGGCTTTATGTTTGAACACAGAACATCATTCGAAGTGAAATCACGATATTTGTCCATCATCAGGCATGAACATCTTGTGCAATTCTCTTAGCCAGCCTATTTCCTCTACTTAAGGCTCATTCACATTTTACTGCGGGGGAATCATACGTGGATGCTTTGCTCAATCACAAACCCGAGAAGAGTGTAAGTATCCCGTTTACCGGTAGGACCCGCAGCGCCGTCACATACCGGCAACAGTACACCTGTTCCGGTGACACCGGTACACACCGGGACAGAGGTGAAACAGGCGGACAGTATCGTCACCACCACGTTCCCGGCCGAAGACATTCCGCCACTGCAGGACTTCATCTACTGGCAGCCCGATGCGACCGGGACGGGCGTCGAGCCCATCTATGTTATGCTGAATGATCCGCTGGATTCGGGCCGTTTTACCCGCAAACAACTGGATAGAAAATACAAGCATGCTGCTGATTTTAGTATCACCGATACAAATAAAAACAGTGAAACGTTAACTAAATTCAGGGATGTAGTTGAGGCTCACCTGGCTGATAAAAACACTGTAAAAAAATGAAATTACCGACGAGAGAAGGGCTCTACAGTTTACTTCAATCCAGCGACTATGAATGTTGTCATTATTAAGGCTAATGGCGAGTGGTTATCAGGATGGAAAATAAATCCTGATGCTGATAATGGCAGAATTTATCTAGAAACAGGTGATTTATGAACAAAATGGCAATAATTGAGTTGGCTAAAAGTTTTTTGACTTCAAAAGTTACTGCTTTGCAGTTTTCTGAAAATATATGTATTGAAAGGAGAAATCTGTACGGTGTGAAGGAACAGGAAAAAAATATTGTAAATTGTGGCGAAGAACTATTTATGGTTGCCGAATTATTTAATCCAGATTCTGATAAAGCGGATTATGAACTCGACGAACAGGGATTAAGAAAAGAAGTTAAAGCTACTCTGAAAAAATTCCATCTTCTCTGGTTGAATTAGGGCACCGCCCCTCGGCTACGGTCAAGGGGCTTTCACTGCTTATCATTTTTCCGCAGGAAAATATTTGTAAATCGTCTTCACCTCTACCCCGGTCACCTCGGCCAACTGTTGCCGGGTGGCGCCATTATCCAGCATCCTGCGTGCCCGCTCGACAAACACCAACATCATTATTCGCCGACGACCGCCGATTCTCCCCTGCTCTCTCGCAGCTGCTAAACCTGCCCGCATTCGCTCCACGCTCAGCTCTCGATAGTGCGCTCGATAACTTTCAGGAAGCCGCTCGCGAATGGATAAGACAGGATATCGGAGGTAAATGCCACTATCGCCATTTTTTCCATAGCCAGTTTTCGATAACGGCGCAATGCTTCAACTGCTTGCTGGTACCGCCACCTCACTCTCCCCCTCGGCACTGAGGTAAACGCTGAGGTAAATCTTAAATCCTTTACCGGGTGGGAGTTTTAATATTTCGGCCATATCTTAAATGGTAAAATTCGCGCCGGTTGTAGACCCCCTATGACCAAGGTCCGCCCTTGTGCTCTGGCACAGGGATCCCGGGCGGGCCACCTCATCACGCCCCGGCATCGAACCGGCATGTCGTGCGAAATGTAACCGGGACGGTCAACGTGCACCGTCGCATGCGAAGCGCAACAAATAGCGGCACCTGGGCTGTGTCAACCCAATGATCTGGCAGTTGCCTGCCGCGGCTTCAATAAGCATGGTTCATCGCGCTGGTAGCCTCATGCATTATCAACTGGAACCTGTCGGCCAATCTTAAGAAGCCGAGCCGCCCTGCTTAACCGCATCGTACCCGGCACGCCATCGGTATTTACCAAGCCGCAGCGACGTGAAGAAAACGTTGCCGCAGGCGGGCTTCACGTCGTTGCCGGCGAAAATCCATTAACCCGCAAGCGGTAGCGCGGTCAGCGCCACGTTAACCGCCGCCAGCAGCCGCGATTGCGCAACGCCGTCGCGAGCCTGAACCGACAGCCCGTGCAAAAAGGCGGCGAAATAATCACCCAGGCCGTCAGCGTCGGTCGCGGCTGGCAGCTCGCCGCTTTGCACCGCCTGCCGCAGACGGTCGATAATCTGCTGCGTGCGCTGAAGACGATGCTGGGCCAGCCAGGTTTTGATGTCGTCATTGTCCGCGCTGACGCTGGCCGCGGAGGCGACCACCATACACCCCTGCGGCAGATCCGGCTGGCAGTACAGATGCACAGCATCCATCAGCAGCGTTTCAATTGCCTGGCGCACGCTGTTCCCGGCGGCAAAGGCGCGATCCGCGAAGCCCCCTTCCCGCTGTTCATAATCCGCAATTGCTTCCCGAAAAAGCTGTTCTTTTGAACCGAACGCCTTGTAAATACGCGCGGAGGCGATACCCAATTCGGCCACCAAATCCGACATTGACGTCCCTTCATAGCCCTGTCGCCAGAATAGATTGCGCGCTTTCAAAAGCGCCAGCTCACGATCGAATTCGCGCGGTCTGCCTGCCATTACGTTGCTCCAGTTTGCCCGATATTGAGTGCGACAGGATCGCCTAAATCATTGAGATTACCAACGCATTTATAATTTTCGCTTGCGGTTATCCGTTTTTACTCCTATTGTTTGTCAATCGACAAACAATAGGAGTTTACGATGAGAACCCTCAAAGGTCCATCCCTGCACCTCGCTCAGTTCAGCGACGAGGTTGCCCCCTTCAACAGCTTACCTGCGATTGCCCGGTGGGCCGCGGAAACCGGCTTTAAGGCATTGCAGATCCCGGCATGGGATCGGCGTCTCTTCGACGTGGCCACCGCGGCGGAAAGTCAGACCTACTGCGACGATATTACCGGCATGCTGGCGGAACACGGCCTGGTGGTCAGCGAACTGACCAGCCATATTTTCGGCCAGCTGATGGCGGTACATCCGGCCTACGACAGCTTATGCGACAGTTTTGCGCCGCCAGAAGTACACGGCAATCCGCAGGCCCGCGGCGAGTGGGCCCGACAACAGCTGCAGATGGCCGTCAAAGCCTCCTCACGCCTTGGCCTCAGCGAACTGGGTACGTTTTCCGGCTCACTGGCCTGGCCTTATCTCTTTCCCTTCCCGCAGCGTCCGTCCGGGCTTATCGAAACCGCTTTCGACGAGCTCGCCAGACGCTGGCTGCCGGTGCTCAACGCCTGCGAGGATTGGGGGATTAATCTGTGCTATGAAATCCACCCCAGCGAAGATCTTCATGATGGCGTGACGTTCGAAATGTTCCACCAGCGGGTGGGCGAACATCCCCGCTGTCGGGTGCTTTTTGACCCTAGCCATATGGTGCTACAGCAGCTCAACTACCTGGAGTTTATTGATATTTATAAGGACGTGATCGGCATGTTCCACGTTAAAGACGCCGAGTTTAATCCCACCGGTCGTCAGGGGATCTACGGCGGCTATCAATCATGGATCGATCGCGCGGGCCGCTTCCGCTCACTGGGTGACGGTCAGGTTGATTTCAAAGCCATTTTCGCAAAGCTTGCGCAGTACGATTACGCCGGCTGGGCAACGCTGGAGTGGGAGTGCTGCCTGAAGAATCCGCTGGACGGTGCCCGCGAGGGGGCGGAGTTCATCCGCAGCCACATTATTCACATCACCGATAAGGTATTCGACGACTTCGCCGGCGCGCCGGTAAATCCTCATCAAATCAAAAAATTACTCGGCATTCTCTAGGCCAGAACATTTCAAGGACCCCTAATGGAACAACAATATGACGAGATCCTCTACGCGGATCTTGAGGCACAGCACGTCTATCCGAAGGTCAACGGACAGCGCATTCACTGCGTCGTGGCGGGAAAAGGGCAGCCGGTACTGCTGATACCCGGCTGGCCCCAGACCTGGTATACCTGGCGCTACGTCCTCCGCGCGCTTGCCGACGCCGGTTTTCAGGCGATCGCAGTTGATCCTCCCGGCATCGGCGATTCCGATAAGCCTCTCGGCGGTTACGACACCGGCAGCGTTGGCACCGTGCTGCACGCGGTCATGGCGCAGCTGGGGCATCAGCGCTACAGCCTGGTGGGCCACGATATTGGCATGTGGATTGGCTACGCCATGGCGAGCGATTTTCCGCAGGCGATTGAGCGACTTGTGCTGACTGAAGCGGTGATCCCGGGGCTGGCCCCGGCCCCGTCGATTTTTGTCGCGCCGGAGGAGAATATTTTTCTTTGGCACTTCATGTTCAATCAGTTGGCTGATTTACCGGAAACCCTGACCTACGGCCGTGAATCACAGTATCTCAGCTATATATTCAACCGCTGGTCCCATCGCCGCGATCGGGTAGCCGCGGAGGTTTATATCGCCGCTTATTCTGCGCCAGGCGGGCTGCGCGCGGGCTTCGATTACTATCGAGCGATCCCGGAGACTATTCGGCAGAACCAGCTCCGAGCGAAAACGGCCTTAACGATGCCGGTGCTGACGGTGGGAGCTGAATATGCAACGGGTGATGCGCCGCTGACGACCCTGCGCGGAAATGCCCACGATCTGCGCGGCGAGACGGTAGCCGACTGCGGCCATTTTATTACCGAAGAGCGCCATGAGGCGTTTATCGGGCTGATCGTCCCCTTTCTGTCAGAGGAAACTCACTATGCCGCTTGATCCGCACATCGCCGACTTTCTCACCGCGTCGTCGCAAGCGGGCACCCCGCCGCCCGCCACGCTGGCCGAGATGCGCGCGGCCAGCGAAGCCGGTTTGCTTCAGCTGCAGGGGGAGATGGAAACCAGCGATGGCTACAAAGACTATGTCGCTACCGCTGATGATGGTCACGGTATTGCCCTTCGCGTCTATACGCCAACCGGCTCAAACACAGAAGTCGCGCGGCCGGCGATGCTGTTTGCTCACGGTGGCGGCTGGTGTCTGGGATCGCTGGCGCTGTACGATCGACCCTGTCAGGCGCTGGCCAATGCTACCGGACGGGTAATCGTGTCCGTGGATTACCGACTGGCGCCCGAGCATCCGTTTCCACGACCGTTAGAGGATGTTTACCAGGCGCTATGCTGGGTCTACGAGCAGGCGCAGCGTTTAGGCATCGACAGCCGCCGCCTGGCGGTAGGCGGC
Source organism: Klebsiella sp. BIGb0132 (assembly GCF_024810075.1). Classification (NCBI taxonomy): domain Bacteria; kingdom Pseudomonadati; phylum Pseudomonadota; class Gammaproteobacteria; order Enterobacterales; family Enterobacteriaceae; genus Klebsiella; species Klebsiella sp. BIGb0132. The sequence goes on from NZ_JANUDW010000002.1 coordinate 934,260, forward strand.
GATAGCGCTGGCGGAAACCTGGCAGCGGCGACCGCGCTGCTGGCGCGGGATCGCGGCGGCCCTCGCATCGAACATCAGCTGCTGCTGTATCCGGCGTTAAGTCGCGATATGGCAACCGAGAGCTATCGCGAGTTTGCTGAGGGCTACTATTTAACGCGCGATGTGATGGCGTTTTGCTGGCACAGCTATCTGGGAGAGCGTCGTCATCCTTACGCCGAACCGCTGCACGCGGCTTCACTGCGCGGTTTGCCGCCGGCAACCATCCTGAGCTGCGAATACGATCCGCTGCGCGATGAGGCCGAACGATATGCGCTTCGGCTTGAGGAGGCCGGGGTGAAGGTACGTGGCGAACGACTGCCGGGCATGGTGCACGCCTGTATCCATATGTCAGGGTTGGCTCCGGCGGCGCGTCGGCTGTTTGAACTGGCACGCAGCTAAGCAAGCCTGACGGCACGTCCCCGACGCCTGTTATCAACGATGGCCCGGTTCAGCCAGGCCGCTATTGGTGATAAAAATCACGGACGTGCCGCTTGCCCGCAGCAGCGGCTCGATGAAGGTTCTCAGATTGATTCGGCCGCCTCTGCGCGCGGCGTATCGTCAGAATTGCCCGATAACTCTCGGTCAAAATAGCGGATCGCGGAAGATCCTTGCGAAACGATTACCACCAGGAGATTACGGGCCGTCGACGATGCCGATCGCCATCTCTACCGGTTGTTATCGATCGCCCCGCGTGCTTGTGCTTCAGCCTCCGCTCTACCCGTGACTAATACCTTCGAGAAACAGACTGCCTCTTCTCGGCCGATATAGGGGCCGTAGTTTTCAATCCGCGCGTAACCATTTTTCTCATAAAAACGAACCGCCCGCTGGTTAACTCGCCGGGTCTCAAGCCAAAGCTCGCGATATCCCATACCTTTTGCCGATGTCTCCAGCAAAGCGAGTAAGGCGTGACCAATACCATGAGCGCTGCGGTCGGAATACATCCTTTTCAGCTCGGCAATATCCTGCGTTAAGGGCCGGATCGCGCCGCATCCTACGGCATCACCGCGCGTATTTCTTGCCAGAACCCAGAGCGTTCGCTCCCCGTCCATTACGTCAACGGTGAAATGGCTCTTGCCACTGTCGCCGGTGATCGCGGCAAGTTCAGCGGACAAAGACTCAATTAAACCACAGGATTCAGGCGAAAATGGATCCGCTTTCTCTACTGTTATCATGGGAATAGGTCCTTTATCAAAGCGTTGGTCAGCATAGAGAATGCTGGCGGAAAAGGCATCATCCTCGAGTCGATAATAAATCCCGAAGGCAGCCTTACCGGCTGCCTCGATGGATGGCGTTCGCGATGTCCTGACGCATACGGCACTCACCTGTCAGAATCAAAGTTCCAGTTAGCAGCGGTCGAAAGCGTTACAAACGGGCCCGCCAGCGTTCTGTTGTGGTGGCCAATAATTTCGTTTGCCGATAAATGCGGATTATCCATTGTGGTATGCGCATCTGCAATCAGCACGGTGCTGAAGCCCAGCTCCGGCGCTGCCCGGCAGGTGGTGTCGACGCAAAACTCTGTTTTCATTCCGGCGATAACCAGCTGCTTGACGCCTCTGTAGCTGAGCTGAAGCTGCAGTTCGGTATCGCGAAAACAGCTGGGATGTTTTTTAGTCAAAACGATGTCCCGCTCGGCGTCCACGTCGAGTTCGGGTATCAGCTTTGTTAGCGGGCCGTGCTCTGAGAAGGGGGAATCGTCAGGCCCAATGTGGCGAACAAAAAAGACCGGCACCTGAGCACGCCTCGCCTTGGCGATGAGCAGACGGATATTTGACAGAACCGCGTCTGCACAATGCGGAGCAGCCGGGCCCCGGAAGAGCCCCTCCTGCATATCGATAACGATTAGCGCTTGTTCAGAGGAAATCATGATGTGTCTCCATTCAAAATGTGATGAACGGAGAGCCGTGCCTCCCCGTCCGGACTGGCGGGGAGTAGGGTTCTGTTTTGTCAGGAGCCGCTCACAGATACGCCCACGCCGCCGCAGGTTGCGGTGGTGGTTGTGGTACGCGTTGTTGCTGGCTGAACTGACTGAATCATTTTCCGACCTTTACTTATTCGTTAAGCGGTAATAACCAGAAATAGCAGGCATCACTCAAAAGTACTCTCATCTTATAGCACCGCTTAAATACCAAATTCAAGAGAGGAGCACGGCCCTACCCGCCCTCTTTTTTTCGCACCAGACTGGCATGCCGGCCACGGTTTTTGGCTCTCAGCCCGACCTGCGCCTAACCTGGACCCCAGGCGGATGCTATTCCGTGCTTCGCCTCATGATAGCTGCCGCAATCCGCCCCGTCGACGATGCCGCCGAGAGAGGAACAGTTTACGATGATGCCGCTTCCCTGCTTACGCATCTGCTGCAGTTCATACTTCATACATCCCCATACGTCACGAGGCTCCCTCCCCCAGGCCAGGACGGGCCTCGCCGCGCACCTCACGAACGGTTCACTCCTACAAGGCATTGAAATGCCTTCGCATTACATGAATATCCGTATACGTCAGCCGCAGCAAGGTTTTGATCTCCATAGCCTTCCGTTTTCTCATACGCCGCAGGGAGCCCAGAATTTGTCTACTGACAAGCAGGCCACTGGCGCCTTCTCCAGATTAGATAAATCAGTAATACCCCCATACACCGCAGTCATCTGCGCTGGCGCCTGCTCACGTCATCATTTTCATCGCCGAAGAAGCGCAATGGAAAGCAAAAAACAGCCTTGACACTGTATAAATATACAGTATAAATAAAGTGGACAACAACAGCGGAGAATATGAATGGAAATTTCAACAAATGATGATGACCTTCGTGCAGATTTAGCTTCAACAGCGATTGATAAAGGAGCTTCGTTAGTTGCTCTCGAACAAGGAGGTACAGTTCAACAAGCAATAAATTTTGTCATGCCAGAATGGTTTGGTGCACAAGGAAACGGCATTGATGATGATTCAATTGCATTTACGCTCGCGGCTAAAACAGGGAAAAACATCTCTCTAAGATCCGATGCAAGGTATTTAATTTCCTCACCTGCGGTATTGGCTTTCGTGCCAGGGTTTATCGATGGTTCACGACGAGACATACTTGGTAACGGTGCGACGATTATCACCACCGGTCCCTATGAGCCGTTTCATCAATATACAGACGAAACCAATACGGCCACTACGGTCATCAAGTATGGCTGGAATTATTATTCTTTAAACTTTGAAGGTTATACTGATAAAGACGGAGTATGGTCCATTGTTAACAAGTCTATTGGCTTATCCTTTGGATTTGGTCGCGCAGAGAAAATCACTGGGAAAGGTCTATGCAATGTAATACGGGCGTATGGTAAAACGCTAACACGAGATATTTATGGGGACAACCTTAGAAATGCCCTCTATAGTTGCTATACCTATCCTGATGATAATGTCACTGGAGAAAATCAACTATTTAATGCCCGCATTGGATGGTGCTCTGGGGATGGACTGGTATTAAAAGGACGCAATGTTCAGGTCGATAATTTTTCTTATGAGTATGCAGGTTGCATCACGCCACAGAATGCCGATGAGATATCCAGAAAAGCCGCAGGTAAGGCTGGAGAGCCTCGCGGTGTTGCAATTTCAATTGGAGCTGATGAGATCCAGGGGGGGAGATATAGTCATAACTAACGTCACCGGTAAGTACTACGGTGCCGGAGCATTCAGTTTTAATGGTGACAACATCACCTTAGGCGGAGTGTTGAATGTTGGCAGCCATTATAAAGAAAACTTTATCGCAAGCTTAAGCGGTAGCGTAGCCTGGTTTAATATTCAGAACTCCTACATTGGTTTTATTCATGCGAAGGATGTTTACTCGGGTTTCGGTATAAACGCCGGAAGCGAAAACTTTCATTTTGAGGGCATCTCGATAAGAAGCAAGATGGCTATAAATGGTGCTGTATTGTGTTCTGCCACGGACTCCAGCACTTCTTCCATTACGCGCGGTTCCGTTGGTCCAGTTTACCTCCATGGTGAAAGCACAGTTAATAATGATATTTATTTAAACACCGCCGGCATTGTTTTTGACGGTTTCTATATTGTGCAAATGAACAACCAGCAGGGCGGAGTTTCAGTAGAATTCGCAAAAGCCTGCCGGGTACATAAACTTGATTTAATCGCTACAACATCAGCCGCCACTAATACATGGGTACGTTTTTCAGCTAACGCGCGGGTCGATCAATACAACTCTGAGCGGGCATTCGGTACGGCTTTATTGGTGCGTGATGGTGCCGTGCCGTCAATTGGTAGTATAAATCTGAGGAATAAACTTGGAAATAGCGCCCCTATAATTATCCAGGGGGATGGGACAGCCATTCATAATTGGTCTACCTGTATCATTACTGGCTCAACAACCGGCAGGCCTGCTATTTCAGGGAACCTGATTATGGAAGGTTATAGCGGGCCAGCCTGGAAATTAGCCGCTTCAGGAATAAATGGCAGCGTATCATATCCAGATAAAACAACCAAAATTCTGACGGAGTAATACTGATGACTATCACAGAGAAAGTAGTTAGGCTTTATCTGAAAGTCGTAAGCGTTGATGAAAATGGTACAGAAGCTGAGCACATTGATGTTGTCGAATCACAGCAATATGCCCTGTATGCCATGGGATGGCGATTGTTAAATGAGGAAGAGACACCAACCTAAATAACGCCCCCTGTCAAATACCAACCAGCGCTGTATCTACACGGTTATAACATTCTATTTGCCAACCATAAAGAATGGAGGTTTAATTTGAACACTTGTTCTGATATTACAATACTTCGTGCAACCATACCAGATTCCAATGGTGATGTAATCTATCTTAAATCTTATTATTCAGATCAATTCCCCGCTCAGGGCGGAGGTTTATTTATTGCCAGACAGGATAGCACAACAGCAGATGATAGCGGCATCGTTATTCGTTCAGCAGCAAATTGGATATGGATACGTTCTTTAGAAAAATCAGGTACTGTTTCACCATATATGTTTGGAGCAAAAGGGGACGGTATAAACGATGATATTTTATCCATCCAAAAGGCTCATAACTATGCAAGATCTCAATCAACGCTGAGTGGTAATAGATTAATTAAAAACGGCATGCTCTCATTTGGCACTGGCCACTTCAAATGCAGATCCTCTCTAAAACTCGATCTTAAAACCATCGATTATGATTTTTCAGGGGCTTTATTAGATTTTACGGAGATTCCAGCAGGCGTCAGTGAAACAGAAAGAAATGTTGCAATTCAATGGCAAAATGATAGTGGATATACTCAAGGTAATTTAAGTGTTAACAATTTAAGGATGATTGGTCCGGGCTTAGATTCCTATGTTGATGGCATGACCTTTTCAACATCATTGTCCGGTAGTTACCCACGAAACTCGTTAACATTCTTTGGTGGAGGGATGGACAATTTCGCATATGGCTTAACCGGGACCAAAAATTTTTACTTTCTGCGGATGTATGGGTTTACCTTCAATCATTGTGATGTCTGTTATTACTTCCCTGATGGCGCTCAAGATTCAGGCGAGGAGATGAATTTTCATAGTTGTGTTTTCACGCAAAGCAACTGCGCCGTAAAACTACATTCAGGTTTCAGCTACTTCTTCAATTGCTCTTTTGATTATATTTATGGCAACAAGGGTCAGCAAAACCCCACTGGGCACGAAGGGAAGTATATTCATATTGAAGGCGGACAGCACATTTTCCGGGATTGTCACGTTGAAGGATATGGTCCTCAAAACTATATTATCAACATCCCTGACGATAAAATATGCAAAGTGAATTTTTCCGGTGGATTATTTTCGTTTAGGGCTGGCGCAGATCAGCTCAAATATCCTACAACATCCAATCCATTCTACTGTGGAAATAAATCTCGGGTGGTTTTTGAGAAAGTTAATCTTGGAGAAATGCAAGCCTTAGGAGATGCTAATGTTACGGGATGGTTTGATGGGAGCGGTTATGTTTCGTTACGTGATACTCAACTTTCTCCCTTTTGGCCAAATTTACTGACGCAAGTTAGAACCACGCCTACAGTTCAAGACAACTGGCTTGATAGTTCTTGCTACAACGGTGGGCCAGAAAATGTTAAGTGGACAGAGGAAGTTTGGGTTTTACCACCAGGCGGCACTAATAATGTCAGAAAATCCAGATATGGCTGGGGGACAGATGTCAGCACGAATTTTAGTATAAACAGGAGTAACGGCTATATCTCTTTGGGGCGCAATAGCGCCGCCGGTGAAGGAACATTTCAGGCAATTCTTGGCACTATAAAACTTAAAGGTTATGGAAGTGTAATCCATCATATTAAGGCCAGCACCTATGCTGGCACGGATCAGTCTTGTCAAATAAGAATTATTTGGGCGAAATTAATCGGACACGGACCAAACCAGGATAGAGAGCCTCAAATAACGCTTCAGCAGGACGGTCATATTTATGAATATAAATTCAGTGGTACTAACTCGACTCTAAAAAAAGTCGTTATGCCCGGCCAAATGCAAGGGGAAATTAACCAACCTCCGAGTATTGACAGAGCACCGGACTGGGCCACTCATGCGTTTATTCTGATAGATATTTCAAAAATTGCATATGAGTTTGATTTACGTATTACTGATGTTTACATGCGGCAAGTTTAAGTCATCAATCAAAATAGCGGCTATTGTCATCGATGGCCGCTTTCAATCAATGAAAGTGCCGATGGCTGCAGAGACGGACTCAGTTTTGGGAGTAAGAGGAAAAACAGGCATCAGCTAGCCTGCGTTTTATCGAGTTTTTCCTCAAGCGACTCCACGGCAGAGAGATGTACGGCTCGTAGCAAACGGCACTCATCGCTTTACGATAGCCCCCTTCGGCCCTGCTCATGCCGCCGATAGCGCGTAATGAGCGGTATGTTATATTGCCTCTACTTATTTCATTACCAGACTGTACCAATATGGACATTACCTTAATGCGGCACGGGAAGCCTGAAATCGCAGCCCGCCGCGGCGGGCGCTGGCTTAGCGCCCGCGAAATGCAGGCCTGGATAGCGGATTACAATGCGGCCAGGGTAGCTGAAATACCCTGCCCGAGGACAAAATCCGCCTGCGAGGCCGCCGACTATATCGTGTCCAGCCCCCTGCCGCGCGCGCTTACATCTCTAGCTGCGCTGGGTGCAAACCCGAACGCTATCCTCCACGAACTCAGCGAAGCGCCGCTGCCGGTTATCCAGGTTCCGCTGATAAAATTCCCCTCCGGCATCTGGCTGATACTGTTCCGCCTGCTCTGGCTTGCCGATCTTGCGCGCGGTTCTGAAGCCAAAGCTGAAGTCCGGATGAGAGCCGCCAGAATGGCGCGGGAGCTGATCGACGCGGCGACGCGATACGGCCACGTGGTCAGCATGGGTCACGGCATTTTAAACAGATTTATTTCGCTGGAATTAACGCGGCTGGGCTGGATAAAAATTGTGAGTACCGGTTCAGGCTACGGGAGCTATGTCTCCTGGCGTTCCCCAACGGGGACGCTCTGACCGCCCCTGATATCACACGAGCTGCTGCGATTAGCACCCCGCATAGCGGTGCACCATAATAGCGGGCGGCCGCCTTTGTCAGAACCTGCAATCAGCCGACGGAGCGGCAGAAGCGGCTTATGTTCTGCGCTAAAAAACTGATAAAATGCGCAAAATTTTTGAGATACGTGAAAACCTATGCCAGGAAAAAAACTGCATCTGCGCACTCTCATGCTGATGTTGTCCGTCGGAGGGATCCTGCTGACATCAATGCTGCTGCTCAGCGCCCTGACGCTTTTCCAGAAGGGCAATATTGAGAACCGGCTGCTTGAGAACAACCTCGCTTATGCCCGTAAGCTGGCGGATACCACCGACCGCTACCTGGTGACGGCGCAGCGGGAGCTGGCCTACAGCGCCGGGCAGATAAAAGCCCTTAACGACCCCCTGCAGCTGAAGAACGAAGCGGACAGGCTGCGCCTGCAGTCCGGCTTTTTCAACTCGGTGGTTATCGTTAATTCCGACGCCGTTATTGCCGCCGCCTCCCCGGAGAGCCTCAAGCTGGTGGGAGTAAAACTGCACTCGAACGCCAGCCGACAGGCCATTACTTCAAAGAAGCTCTTTATCTCTGAACCCTTCATCTCGGCGGCGGGTAATTACGTGGTGTTTGTCTCGCAGCCATTATTTAGCCCCGGCGGCGACTATCTCGGCTATATCGGCTATATCGGCGGCAGCATCTACCTGCAAAAAGAGAGCATGCTCAGCGATATTCTCAGCATGCATTTCTATGAAAATACGACGGACGTCAGCGTTATCGATAATGACGGAAAAATCATCTTTAATCGCAATCCGGCGCGCGTGGGAGGCGAGTTTCGCTCCACTCCCGGCCTGCAGGAGCAGATTATTAACGCGCAAAACGGCCACTTTTTTGGCGATGACAAAAGCGCAGACAGCCTGGTCGGCTACGCCAGCCTGAAGCAGGCCGACTGGAAGATTATCATCTCGGGGGCCTCGGAAAGCGTATCGCGTATATTAATGCAGACGGTGGTTAACGCCTTCTGGTTCACGCTGGCGATCATCTTCCTGACGGTGACAACCGTGACGATTTTTGCCGCCATCATTTCGGCCCCGCTGGAGAAGCTCGCCGAATTCACCCGCGCGGAAAACAACGCCTCCACGCGCAAAAAGCTGGCCAACATTAACGTCTGGTACAAGGAAGCGGAGCGCCTTAAAGAGGCGTTCAGCCAGCATCTGCAAATCATGGCCCGGCGGGTCAACGCCCTCAGCGATGAAACGATGACGGACCCGCTTACCGGACTCTATAACCGCAAAGGGTTCAGCACGCTGCTGAAACAAACCCCTGCCCGGGCCGAGCGCTGCGTCATTGCGATTGATATCGATCATTTCAAAAAGATTAACGATCTGCACGGGCATGACGGCGGCGACGCGGTGCTGGTCACCTTCAGCGAGAAGCTGCGCAACCTCTGCGCCAACGGGCAGGTTGCCTGCCGGTTTGGCGGCGAGGAGTTTGTCGTATTCCTCCCGGATACCGGCCTGACCGCGGCGGCCGAAGTGGCGGAGCGCATCCGGGAGGGGATTGAAAATGCCGATTTCCCGCACGCCGATAGGGTAACCATCTCCCTCGGCGTTGCCGGGTTCAGCGATAGCGTAAACGACGTTTACAGCGTCCTGCGCAAAGCTGATTTAGCGCTCTATGAAGCCAAACGCTCCGGCCGCAACGCCGTGGTTATCGCCGACGCCGAAGGCTTTTCCCGCATCTGAACGGCCGCGAATTACTGCGCCACGCAGGTGCCATAATGCTGAGAGGCAAAAATGCCTCCCGGCATAACCATATTGCGGCTATGCACTGAATCACCGCTGCGCGTCATTGTCGTCACGGTGACGTTGCCCACCTCCGTTGTTTCAATAAAGGAGATGCCGTCTACGCCATTAGGCACGATGGTCAGCTCGGCCGAACCGACGTTTCCGGCGATATAGGCCTTATTCGTTCCGCTATCGATAATAAACGTAAATACCAGCGGATTTTTAGCCACATGATTGCCGCTTTGGTCGCTGTAGGTCGGATAAGAACACTTAACCGACGTTGTTTTCGCCGTTGCCGCAAACGAGGCGCTACACAGCGTCAATACGGCCAAAAAGCAGCCGCCCGGTATATTCATTACTATTCCCTTTTATTCATAGCGTTACCAGAGGCGGATAACGCGATCGTTGCGCGCTAATCAGCCGTCCGGCCGCGCCATTTCTTATGCGCTAAGGCAATTTTTTCTGTCGCAACCGAATCAACAACGCCCTCTTCAAATCGGCGCGCGTTGGCGAATGTTAAATCCTGTGCCGCCTTTTCTTCCTGCTCCCTCAATGACGGGGCGTTCAACGCCCCGCTTTTCAACAGCCGCAGTTTAATTGCCAGCTGTCGTTTTGCTTCCACTCTGTTGCGGGGTGGGATTTTCAGCGCCTCGATATCCGCCTGAAGTTCAGGCTTCACGGGGGGCGTTTTCCCTGCCGCAATCAGCCGTCCGATCCTACGCTTTTTTGACATCGCTTTGATCCTTAATCAACGTCGCAGACGCCATCTATTCAGATTATCCGCGATAATGCCCCTCCTGAGGCCCGCGACGCCAGGTCTAATTCATTCATCATGCAAATATATTCCTCAGCATTCACAGCCACCATCGCACCGTCAACATATGGAATGATTGGCGCCCACTTTTCAGGAGGCGTTATGTCAGCTTACTCTTCATCTTTACCCCATTGCCCTGCTTGCAGCTCAGCGTTAACCGCGGCAATCCCCTGGGGAGATTTTCATATTTTAACCTGCCCCAATCATGGAACCTTCACCGTAACGGACACCGCCGTGGCCATGGCAAACGCCAGCCAGAAGCATAAAGCCGCTCTGGCGGTAAAAGTGGCGGAAGGGAGCGGTGCGGGAAGCACGGCGATGATTTGGTCAGGCGATCTGGAGAGCGCCTGAGCCCGGCAGGATCAGACCCGCAAACTCGCTTTTAGCGGCCAGCTTCCGCCCTCCCCGCGATGAGCAAACGCATGAATGTTTCTGTCGCGTTTTTTCAAAAGCTTAGCCGCCCGGTCGATTTTGCGGGTTGCCCAAATCGACCGACTGGAGTATGCCTGTATGAGTTTTACCCTCTAACCGACTCACCAGGAGATTTTCCATGAGCAAGCTTGGAATTAATGGATTTGGTCGTATCGGACGTCTGGTATTACGCCGTTTATTGGAAGTTAACAGCCCGCTGGAGGTCGTAGCCATTAACGACCTCACCTCGCCAAAAGTGCTGGCCTATCTGCTAAAACATGACTCTAACTACGGCCCCTTTCCGTGGAGCGTCGACTTCACCGACGACGCCCTGATCGTTAACGGTAAGAGCATCACCGTCTACGCGGAGAAAGAGGCCCGGAACATTCCGTGGGAAAGCGCGGGCGCGGAGCTTATCGTTGAGTGCACCGGCTTCTATACCTCGACGGAAAAAGCCCAGGCCCACCTCAGCGCCGGGGCGAAAAAGGTCCTGATCTCCGCTCCCGCCGGGGAGATGAAAACCATCGTCTACAACGTCAATGACGACACCCTCACCGCGGACGACACCATTATCTCCGTCGCCTCCTGCACCACCAACTGCCTGGCACCGATGGCGAAAGTGCTCCACGATGCGTTCGGCATCAGGCTCGGCACGATGACCACCATTCACGCCTACACCGGCACCCAGTCGCTGGTGGACGGCCCGCGCGGTAAGGATTTACGCGCCTCGCGCGCGGCGGCGGAAAACATCATCCCGCACACCACCGGGGCGGCGAAGGCGATTGGTCTGGTGATTCCCGAGCTCAGCGGCAGGCTGAAGGGCCACGCCCAGCGCGTGCCGACCAAAACCGGATCGGTCACCGAGCTGGTATCGATTCTGGAGAAAAAGGTCACCGCCGAAGAGGTCAATCAGGCGATGAAAAACGCGGCGGCGAATAATGAATCCTTCGGTTATACCGAAGAGGAGATTGTCTCTTCCGACGTAATTGGCAGCCACTTTGGTTCGATTTACGACGCCACCCAGCTCGAAATCGCCGAGGCCGGCGACGTTCAGCTGGTCAAAACCGTGGCGTGGTACGACAACGAATACGGCTTCGTCACCCAGCTCATCCGCGTGCTGGATAAGTTTGCTAAATAGGTTCACGAAAGCGGACGGCCGTCGGCTGTCCGCGTCTTCACCCGCCGCTTAGGCCTGCAAATAGACCACCTGGGTCTGCAGGTACTCGTTCAGACCGTGGCGACCGTCGGCGCCGCCGATGCCCGATTTGCGCCAGCCCGCATGAAAGCCCTGCATGGCCTCAAAGTTTTCGCGGTTGATGTAGGTTTCGCCGAACTTCAGTCCCTTAATCGCCTTCATCGCTACGTTCAGGTCGCGCGTATAGATGGACGACGTCAGCCCGTAGTCGCTGTCGTTGGCCATCGCCAGCGCCTCCTCAAGCGTGTCAAATGCCACCACCGGCAGCACCGGGCCAAAGGTTTCTTCGTGGACAATATCCATCTCCTGGCGCACGTCCAGCAGCAGCGTCGGCGGATAAAAATAGCCGCGACCGCCGGTTGCTTTGCCGCCGAGCGCCAGGCGCGCGCCCTGGGCCAGCGCTTTGGCTACCTTCTGCTCGACCCGCTCCAGGGCGGCGGCGTTGATCAGCGGCCCCATAGCGATATCATCCCGCTGCGCCGGGTCGCCAAACTGCACCGCTTTCAGCGCTTCGCCGAGGCGGTTAACGAAGCGGTCGTAGATCCCCTTCTGGACGTAAACGCGCTCGACGCAGTTGCATACCTGCCCGCTGTTGATCACCCGCGAATCGACCACCGCCCGAACCGCCAGCTCGAGGTCGGCATCATCCATCACAATCGCCGGCGCCTTGCCGCCCAGCTCGAGGCACACTTTGGTGATATTTTTCGCCGCGGCGGCCATGATTTTTTCACCCGCGCCCACGCTGCCGGTCATGCTCACCATCGCCACTTTCGGGTTCGCCGCCAGCTCCTGGCCGACGGTCTCCCCGCGGCCCAGCACGAGGTTAAACACCCCTTTCGGCAGGCCGATATCGTCGACAATCTGCGCAAAGGCGACGGCGTTATTGGGGGTGAACTCGCTCGGTTTAATCACAATGGTATTGCCGGTCAGCAGCGCCGGGGCGAGCTTGCGGGCAATCAGGAAGAACGGGAAGTTCCACGGCAGAATGCCGGTGGTCACGCCGAGGGCGCGTTTGAACACGAGGATGTTTTCACCGGGACGGTCGCTTTGCACGATTTCACCTTCGTAGCGCCGCGCCCACTCGGCCATATAGTCGAGATAATCGGCGGTAAAGGAGACCTCCACCGCCGCCAGCTGCTGGGTCTTCCCGCCCTCGGCAACGATAAGCGCCGCAATCTCACCGGCACGCTCGCGGATCCCGACGGCGATTTTACGCAGCCAGCCGGCGCGCTCGATAGCCGGCAGCGCCTCCCAGCCCGGCTGCGCGCGTTCTGCGGCATCAATGGCCCGCTGCGCGTCTTCGGCGCTGCCGTCGGGAATGCGGGAGAGCAGCGCTTCGGTGGCAGGATTAAGCACGTCAATCCAGGCGTCGCCGCGCCCGGCAATAAACTGACCATCAATATACATCGGGTGCTGAACGGGTGCTGTCATAGCCTGCTCCTGTGGATTTATTGTTTTTAACAAGTGATTTATTTGTTAAAAATCTATCCATAACGGGCAGCAGGAGCAGTGCATACGCGTGATTATGTGAATTACTTCATAGAATCGGGCCCGAAGCCCGGAGAAAACGTTACATTCAGGTAACACAAACTGCCCGTTTGCGGCAAATCCGGCGCAAACGGGCAAAAATCATCAGCCTAAGGTGCGATCCCCGAGAGCGTGGGTCAGGAGGCTATCTTCACGCAGCTGGCGCCATGCGCTGACAATCCGCGGAGGCGTATCAACGTGGGCAATAAAATCTTTGCCCAGCGGGCCGTATCCCTGGGGGCTGTCCTGCAGGCGCGGCAGCTCGCCAAGGAGTAGCGCCAGATAGCGCCCCACCGGCCACAGCCCCTGCGCCGCGCCGCTGAACGCGAGTCCGCTCTCCGCCGTATTGTGCAGCTGCGGCACGTAGCCCGGGTAGCTGTACCAGCGCGGGAGCGGATCTTCTCCCTGCCAGACGCGGGCGAAGGTGGCCATCGTGCGCCGCTGCATGGTCGGGTCCTGGATAACCACCCCGACGCGGTGCGCCAGCCCCTCGGCCTCAAGCACCTCGCGGCTAAAGCGCGCGTTCTCGCCGCAGTTGGTGGAGCGCGCTTCCGCGACAATCCGCTCGCGCGGTATGTGCCAGTGCTGATGGGCGATATCGGCAAGAATATGCGCCTCGGCGCGCCCCTCAACCGGCAGCGAACCATAGCGCGGGTCGTTGCGTACCGCCTCATAGAGAAACGACGTTGAATGGCCAATTCCGCCGCTTATCAGCAGCGGAACCTCGGCCTCGGCCGCCAGCCGGCAGGCGGCATCAATGGTTGTGATCACCGCGTTGCCCGCCAGTACCACCACCTCAAACGGCGGCTTCTGCGCCAGGGTGGAAAAATCGTCCTGCGCCAGCCATGCGCCGACGAGGTTCGCTGCCGCCAGCGTATCGGCGGACAGCGCCGGGAAATTATCTGACATACTCTCTCCTTTTCAATTTGCGCGGCGACAACGTCCCGCTTTATCGCCGCGCAGCCGATTAGGCCGATTGTATCCCGTCAGGCGTTAAGTTTCTCCAGCCGCGTTTGCCCTTCTCGCTTCTGCTTTATCTTCCAGCACAGCCACAGCGCGATAAACCACAGCGGCGTGGCGATCAGCGCCTTCAGGGTATCGGGGTCGAAGATCATGATAAAAATAGCGAAGGCAAAAAACAGCAGGCTTAGCCAGCTCATCGCCACGCCCGCCGGCATCTTAAAGGTCGAGCTTTCATGCAGGTCCGGGCGCTTTTGCCGATACACCAGATAGGCGACGAGGATCATGCCCCAGCTGAAGACCACCATGATGGCCGCCAGCGTCGAGACGATGGTGAACAGGGTCATCACGTTCGGCACGAGGAACAGCAGCAGCGTGCCGCTGAGCATGCAGAAACAGGAGAACAGCAGGCTGCGCACCGGAATGCGGGTGTGGCGCGACAGGATGCGGAACTGCCCGTGAGCATGCTTCTCAACCGACAGGCCGTACAGCATGCGGGTGCTGGAGTAGACCCCGCTGTTGGCCGACGACATCGCCGAGGTCAGGGCCACAAAGTTAATCACCGCCGCGGCGGCGGGCAGGCCGGCTTTGGCAAACAGGGTCACGAACGGGCTGGCATCGGGCGACACGCCCGGCCACGAGGCCACGGCAATAATCACCACCATCGACAGCAGATAAAAAATAATGATCCGCAGCGGCAGCGCGTTGATCGCCTTAGGTAAAATCTTCTGCGGATCGCGGGTCTCGGCGGTCATCGTCCCGAGCAGCTCAATCCCGGTGAAGGAGAAAATTGCTATCTGGAAGCCGGCCAGGAACCCGGTGACGCCGTGGGGCATAAAGACCGTCGGGTCGGTGATATGGTGCAGCGAGGCCTTCACGCCGTCCGGCGAGGTCCAGCCGATGGCAATCATCCACGCGCCGGTCACAATCAGCGCGATAATCGTAATCACCTTGATCAGCGCAAACCAGAATTCAGCCTCGCCAAACATCTTCACCGACAGCAAATTAAACAGGAACAGAATGCCGAGGGTGCTCAGCGCCGGCATCCACGCCGACATCTCGGGAAACCAGTACTGCATATAGCTGCCGCACACCACCACGTCGGCGATACAGGTCACCACCCAGCTCAGCCAGTAGGTCCAGCCGAGGTAAAAGCTCGCCTGCGGCCCCAGATAATCGCCGACGAAATCGGCGAAAGAGCGGTAATCCAGGCGGGTGAGCAGCACTTCGCCCATCGCCCGCATTACCATATAGGTAAAAAAGCCCACCAGCAGGTAGATCAGCAGGATCGAGGTCCCCGCCACCGCAATATTTCGTCCCGCCCCCATAAACAGGCCGGTACCGATAGCGCCGCCCAGCGCAATCATCTGAATGTGCCGGGCACCAAGGCCGCGTTTGAGCTGCGACGGGCACTCCCCGTCGATGGCAGGATGCTCCTGCCCCTCGCGTTGATGTTGAGTCATGTCGATTCCTTCAGAAAGGCAAAGAAAGGCATGGCGCGGCAGACTTCAGCAGCAAACCGGCGCGTTGCCCGCGAGCCACTCCCGCATTCGGAAACAGGATATAGGGAGCCTGGGCATCGATAACCCACGTCTTCTCCGCCTGGCGGGCAATGACCTGCCCGGCGGCAAGCGCGGTGAAGTTTTCGATTTTAGGATCGAGGTGCAACGTGAAGCGATCGTCACCCTTGATGATGCTCTCCTGAACCACAAAATGGTGCATCGGCTCCTTAAGGCGCGACGGCAGCGCCCCGCCGCCGATTGTCGCCCGCAGCGCCGCCTCAGCGGCGGCAAACAGGCTCAGATCGTTCTCACCAAAGGGCATCACCTTGCCCAGCTCGAGGGTCGCGCTTTCGGCGGCAAACGCCTCGCCGGTAAAGTGGGTAAAGGTCCCGCCGGGTTCGGTATGCCGCACCACCGCGTCCATGCCGCTGGCGGCGAGCAGCCGATAGAACTCGGCGCTGTACTCCCCCTCCCGCGCGGGCAGAAGCGCAAACTGGCGGTAGCGCGAGCCGCGGATGGCGGTATGCAGATCGAGATGCGCTCTGGCGACGGGGCCGTGCGCGTCGGCCGCCGTATAGAACGCCAGGGTCGCCGCCTCCAGCTCCGCCGCACGCCGGGACTCGTTGCCCGGCGCCGCGCGCAGATGACGCCCGCCGAACAGGCGGTTGAGATCGTTATGCAAATAGCGGCGGGAGGCGCGGATCGCCGGCAGGTTGCCGAAGACGATCAGCAGCGCCTGCGACAGCGGCTGCCGGCCCTGGCTCAGCGCGTGCACAACCTCCAGCAGCAGCTCTATCGGCGCGGTTTCGTTGCCATGGATCCCGGCCGAAACGATCGTCGCCTGCCGCCACGGCTTCTGCGGCAGCAGCTGCAGCACGCCGTCCGCCAGCCAGCGCGCCTCGATTTCTGCGGGGAACGCCCACTCTGTCAGCCGGCAGTGCAGCAAATCATTCACCTTGTCGTCCATTCCCGGCCCCTTAGCGCTGGAAGTCATAGATGCAGCCCAGGCGCAAAATCTGCGTCAGTTCATCAAGGGCCCGATAGACCTCGTTCAGGAGCTGCGGGTCGGCCAGGTCGCGGGCGTGGAGGCGATCGCGGTAGTGCTTCTCAACCCACTGCGTGAGCTGCAGATAGCGCGCGTCGTCCATCAGGCTGTGCGGATTCACCGCCGCCAGCTCGGCGTGGTTCAGTACCACCCGCAGGCGCAGGCAGGCCGGGCCGCCGCCGTTGCGCATGCTTTCGCGCAGATCGAATACCGCCAGCTCGTCGATCGGCGAGGCGCTGTCGCTCACCAGCCCGCTCAGGTAGTGCCAGACGTTCTCCCGCTGGCGGCACTCTTCCGGCACCACGATCAGCATTTTGCCGTCCGGCTTGCTCAGCAGCTGGCTGTTGAACAGGTACGAGGCGACGGCGTCGTTGAGCCCCACCTGCGCCTGCGGAACCTCGACGCTGACAAACGGAATATCCAGGCGGGCCGCTTTTTCCCGCAGGGTCTCCAGCAGCGCCTGCTGCTGCACAAAGGCCTGCTGATGATGGAACAGCACGTGGCGATTGCTCACCGCAATGACGTCGTTATGGAACACGCCGCCGTCAATGGCCGCCGGGTCCTGCTGGGCAAAGACGGTATATTCCGGGTTCAGCCGATGCAGCCTCGCCACCGCCTGGCTCGCCTCGAGGGTCTGGCGCGCCGGATATTTTTGCGGGGCCACGCCGCCGCTGGCGCGCCTGCCGTAGACAAACAGCTGCAGCCCCTGACGGCCGTAGTCGTAGCAGAAGCGGTTGTGGTTTGCCGCCCCTTCATCGCCCAGATCGCCGTGCTGAGCGAGGGCATGGTGATGGACGAAATAATTTTCGTCGGCAAAAGTCGCGCGCAGAATCGCCGCGGTGGTGGGCGCTTCCTGGGAGCGGTGCAGCTTATTGGTCAGGTTGGCGACCGTAAAGTGCAGCCTGCCGTCGGCGCTGTCGGCGGATGGCGATACCGTTGCCGCGTTGGCGGTCCACATCGATGACGCGGAGCTAAAGGCCGAGAGCAGATGCGGCGCGTCGGCGGCGGCGCGGGTAATCACCTGCTCATCGCTGCCGTAAAAGCCCAGACCGCGCAGGGCGGCGATATTCGGCCGCGGCTGCGGCGGTAAAATCCCCTGAATAAAGCCCCTGTCGGCGAGGGCCTTCATTTTGCATAAGCCCTGCAGCGCCGCCTTCTTCGGGTTGGATACGCCGTCGCGGTTATTTTGCGAGGCTTCGTTACCGACCGACAGCCCGGCGTAGTGGTGCGTTGGCCCAACCAGGCCGTCAAAATTAGCTTCAAAACCAGACATAGTGTCCTCACAGAATCCGTTGTCAGAATGGCAGGCCGGGCGACGTTGCCGCCGGCAGCGTCAGCGTTTCGCTAATCAGCGAGGCCATCGGCCAGGCGCAGTAGTCCGCCGCGTACCAGGCCGACGCCCGGTGGTTGCCGGAGGCGCCCACGCCGCCAAACGGCGCTTTGCTCGAGGCGCCGGTCAGCGGCTTGTTCCAGTTGACGATCCCGGCGCGCGCTTCGTCGCTGAACCTGGCGAACAGCGCCGGGTCGGCAGAAATCAGCCCCGCCGCCAGCCCGTAGCGGGTGTTGTTCGCCATGCGGATCGCCTCATCAAACTGCTCATAGCGCGCCACCGTCAGCAGCGGGCCAAAATACTCTTCGTCGGGCACCTCGATCCCGGTGACGTCGATAATCCCCGGCGTGAGCAGCGTGGAGTTCGGGTCCGGCTGGGTCATGCGCAGCAGCACCTTGCCGCCGAGGCGTTCCAGCTTGTCCTGCGCCGCCAGCATTGCCTGCGCCGCCTGCAGCGAGATAACGCCGCCCATAAACGGCTGCGGTTCGGCATCCCAGCGGCCGGCGCGAATACTGGCGCTGGCGGCAACCAGCCGCTGCAGCAGCGCGTCGCCCTGCTCCCCGTGTCTGACCAGCAGCCGCCGGGCGCAGGTGCAGCGCTGTCCGGCGGAAATAAACGCCGACTGGATAATCACGTGCAGCGCCGCGTCGATATCGGCCGCGTCGGCGACGATCAGCGCGTTGTTGCCGCCCATCTCCAGCGCCAGCATCTTCTCCGGTTGGCCGCCGAGATAGCGGTGGAAGTGGGTGCCGACGGAGGCGCTGCCGGTAAACAGCACCCCGTCGATATCACGGTTTTCCAGCAGCGCCTGGCCGGTCTCTTTGCCGCCCTGAATCAGGTTGATAACCCCTGCCGGGATCCCCGCCTGCTGCCACAGCTGAACGGTCAGCTCGGCGGTTGCCGGGGTCAGCTCGCTGGGCTTAAAGACCACCGTGTTGCCGGCAATCAGCGCCGGAATAATATGACCGTTCGGCAAATGGCCGGGGAAGTTGTAGGGGCCGAAGACCGCCATCACCCCGTGCGGCCTGTGGCGCAGCAGCGCTTTGCCGTCCGGCATCGCCGATTCGCGATCGCCGGTACGCTCGGCGTAGGCGTCGATGGAGATCGCCGCTTTACCGATCATCGCCTGCACTTCGGTGCGGGTTTCCCACAGCGGCTTGCTGGTTTCGCGAGAAATCATCTCCGCCAGCGCCTCTTTATGCGCATCCAGCAGCGCGGCAAAGCGCTGCACGCAGGCAATACGCTCCGCCAGCGCAAGATGAGACCACGCATAAAAAGCGCCGCGCGCCGCCGCGCAGGCGGCCTGCACCTCCGCCGCTCCCGCGCTGGCTGCCTGCCACAGCGGCGCCTGGTTTTCCGGCGCCAGCTTGGTTAACGGCGCGCCCGAGCCCTGCCGCCACTGTCCCGCTATAAAATGTGCGTTTATCGCCATGATGTTCTGCTCTCCGGATTGAGTGTTACCGCATGAACCCGGTCAGTCTCGCTAACCTCGAGGGCGTCCAGCGCGGCGTGTTCGCATTGGTGATTCTCTTCCGGGGTCAGCAGCACCGCGCGGAAGCGTTCAAACTGGTTATTGGCGACGATGATCGGCGCCGCCCGCTGCGCCATGACGTGCATGGCCGGGATAAACTGGCTCTCGCCGATCGCTCTGATGCTGTCGGTTTGCGCTTCAAGCACCGGGCCGGCGTCAAAAATGTCGACCGACCCGCGCCAGCTGAAGCCCTCTTTTTCGAGGATCGCCCGCGCCGGTGAGGTATTGGCATGCACCTCGCCAATCGCCTGGCGGGCGTTTTCCGGCAGCAGCGAGACGTAAATCGGATACGCCGGCATCAGCTCGGCAATAAAGGTTTTCATGCCGGTGCCGGTCAGCCGGTCGGCGTCGGCAAACGGAATATCGAAGAAGTGGTGGCCCAGCGCATCCCAGAACGGTGAATTGCCCTGCTCATCGCTGCGCCCGCGCAGCTCGGCGAACAGATGCGGCGAAAACAGCTCCCGGAAGGCGGCGATAAATAAAAACCGCGCTTTGGAGAGGAACAGGCCGTTGCGGTTTTTTTGATACTCCGGGTCGAGAAACAGGGTGCAGAGCTCGCTGTGGCCGGTGTGGTCGTAGCTCAGGTTCAGCAGCTCCTGATTTTTATAGACCCCCAGCTCCTTCGAGGCGCGAACCGTGCGCTGCAGGCGGAAATTGTAAAAGGGTTCGTCGAGCCCTACCGCCACCTCAATGGCGCTGACGCCTACCGCCCGCGACAGGTCGGTATCCTCCAGCACAAACAGGAAGCCCTGCTGCCCGCGAGGGAGCCTGCCGGCAAAGGTGTCAACGCTGCGCTGGATCCGCGCGGCCAGCCGCGCGGGATCGTTGGGGAGCGACGTCATGCCAACCCCCGCCCGTGAGGCGAGGCGGATGATGTCGTCGAGATCGTTTTCCCTGACGGGACGAAATAGCATCATAAACCGTCTCCCGTATTAGCGCGTCAGGCGGGCGACGGCACGATCGAGGCGCGCGAAGGCTTCCTCAATGTCCGCCAGCGGAATATTGAGCGCCGGGGCAAAGCGCAGGACGTCGGGTCCGGCAATCAGGGCAATCAGCCCCTCCTGCGCCGCGAGGTTGGTCAGCGCTTTGGCCTGCCCGCGCAGGCGGCTCGCCAGCTCGGCGCCAATCAGCAGCCCGACGCCGCGCACCGCGCTGAAGAGATCGTACTTCGCGTTCAGCGCATTCAGCCCCGCGACGATCGCGTCGTGGCGCTCGCCAACCCCGGCCAGCAGGGCATCATCGAGCTGTGCCAGAACGCCGTTGGCCGCCGTCGCCGCCAGCGGATTACCGCCGAAGGTGGTGCCGTGGGTTCCCGGCTGGAAAACCTGCGCCCACGCCTCTTTCACCAGCATGGCGCCAATCGGGAAGCCGCCGCCCAGCCCCTTGGCGCTGGTGAGGATGTCCGGCACCACGTTGTAGTGCTGATAGGCGTAGAGCGCGCCGGTCCGTCCGGCGCCGGTCTGCACTTCGTCAAAAATCAGCGTGACGTCATGCCGATCGCACAGCTCGCGCAGCGTGCTGAGAAACGCCGGGTCGGCGGGAACCACCCCGCCTTCGCCGATGATCGGCTCAACGATAACCGCGCAGGTGCGCGCTGAGATGGCGGCGGTGAGCGCCGCGATATCGTTATACGGCAGATGGGTAATATCCGGCGGCAGCGGCGCGTAATCGCAGGAGTACTTCGGCTGTCCCCCGACGGATACGGTAAACAGCGTGCGGCCGTGGAAGGCGTTGTTGAAGGCAATGATTTCGCTTTTATCGGCGCCGAACTTGTCGTGCGCATATTTGCGCGCCAGCTTCAGCGCCGCTTCGTTGGCCTCCGCCCCGGAGTTGCAGAAGAAAACCTTATCGGCAAAGGTGGCGTTAACCAGCGTTTTAGCCAGCTGCAGCACCGGCTCGTTGGTATAGCCGTTGCCGATATGCCACAGGCTGTCGAGCTGCGCCTTTAGCGCCTCCACCAGCGCCGGGTTGCAGTGCCCAAGAGCGTTAACGGCGATACCGCCCGCCAGGTCGATATACTCTTTACCCTGCCGATCCCATACTCTCGAACCCGCCGCTTTCAGCGGAATAAACGGGGCCGGAGCGAAGCAGGGAACCATATAAGAATCAAAATCTTCACGAGTAATACTGCCTGACATAACACTTCTCCGGAACAATGGTTGTCAATAATTAAATTTGTCAGTTGTGGATATTTGAAATTAACAATTGCCGGCCGCCGTTTTTATTGCGAGCGAATCCGTTGCGCGGCGGTGAAATTCAGCGCAGGAAATAAAGTCCTTATCAACGCAGGGGTAATTGTTAAGTCACGGTTAACACCTTGTGTATTGCGTGCTCTCATGCTGGGGCCTGTTGTGCCGTAAAGTCAATACGGCATAACGGCATTTATTCACTTTTTGAAGATCATCAAGATAATGAAAAATATGGATAATTAATTTTTATATTCACTAATTTGCATAAAATTCGCATATTAATGCACTGCATGAGGGGGCTTTTCAGTGCTTAGTTATTCACTCAAAAAATAAAATTTCTAACAAAAATTTAAAATTCGCCATGGCCGTCAAATACTGCTTTATAAAATTGGTGATATTATTCTTCACACAGAGTTTACTGCTGTACCTATTCCACGGTTTCACACGATATAAATAACATTGAGAACAGGACTCTTATGGAAAAGTTATCTTACGCATCTGAAAGTAGTGCATCTCCATGGACCACCTATCTGCGCCAGATCGACCGCGTAGCGCCTTATCTGGGCGACCTTGCCTACTGGGTGGAAACTCTGCGTCACCCGAAGCGCGCGCTGATCGTCGATATCCCGGTGCAGATGGATGACGGCACCATCCGCCATTTTGAAGGCTATCGCGTACAGCACAATCTTTCGCGTGGCCCGGGTAAAGGTGGTGTTCGCTACCATCCGGACGTTGACCTCAACGAGGTGATGGCGCTTTCTGCCTGGATGACCATTAAGTGCGCGGCGGTCAATATTCCTTACGGCGGTGCGAAAGGCGGCGTTCGCGTTGACCCGTTCAGCCTGTCGGAAGGCGAGTTGGAGCGTCTGACCCGCCGCTACACCAGTGAAATCGGCCTCATCATCGGACCGCAAAAGGATATCCCGGCGCCGGACGTCGGCACCAACGGCAAAGTGATGGCGTGGATGATGGATACCTACTCCATGAATCACGGCACCACCATCACCGGCGTGGTTACCGGTAAGCCAATCCACCTCGGCGGTTCTCTCGGTCGCGAAAAGGCCACCGGCCGCGGCGTGTTTATCACCGGTCGCGAAGTGGCTGGCCGCTTCGGAATTGAAATTGAGGGCGCGAAAGTTGCGCTGCAGGGCTTTGGTAACGTGGGTAGCGAAGCGGCCCGCCTGTTCTCCGAAGTTGGCGCTCGGGTGGTGGTGATTCAGGACCACACCGCGACGCTGTTCAACGAGGGCGGGATTGATATGGCCGCCCTGACCGCATGGCAGGCGGAGAAGAAGCAGATTGCCGGCTTCCCTGGCGCCCGCGAAATTGAGAAAGAAGCCTTCTGGACCACGCCGATGGATATTCTGATCCCGGCGGCGCTGGAGGGTCAGATCACCCGCGAGCGCGCGGAAAAAATCAGCTGCAAGCTGGTGTTGGAAGGCGCGAACGGCCCGACCTACCCTGAGGCCGATGACGTGCTGGCCGAGCGCGGCGTGATCGTGGTGCCGGACGTTATCTGTAACGCCGGCGGCGTGACCGTCAGCTACTTCGAGTGGGTGCAGGATATGGCGAGCTTCTTCTGGAGCGAAGAGGAGATCAACGCCAAAATGGACCGCATCATGACCGATGCGATCGTCCACGTCTGCGAGAAAGCCTCCGAGAAGGAGTGTTCTCTGCGTACCGCGGCCTACATCGTTGCCTGTGAGCGTATTCTGATGGCGCGCAAAGATCGCGGGATCTATCCGGGCTAAGGCTCAACGACGATCGCCAAGACAGCCCGGGCCCTGGTCCGGGCTTTTTTTTCACGGGTGAACGGCACGGGACGTTTCGCGCCTCCCCGTGCCCCCGGCATTGCGCTGAAAATGGCCGCTGCGCGGTACCGTTTCAGCATCCAACTCCCACCGCCGCCCCGTACATTTTACGTACAGACCATTAACAATTTTTCTATTTCACCTTGAATTCGCCAATCCGTCGGGCATAAACTCATTAGAGCTCTAATGACTTTGCGGAAGATTATGGATAACCGACAGCTCACCTTTTCCCATTTACTCTACCTCACCGCCCATCACTGGCGGCTGGCGGTCAACCGCCGGCTCAAGGACCTCGGCATGAGCCAGGCCAGCTGGGTCGCGGTCTCGGCGATTGCCCGCAACGAGCAGCCGCTGTCGCAAAGCGAGCTGGCCCAGGAGCTGGGCGTAGAGAGCGCCACCATCGTCCCGCTGATCAACCGGCTGGTGGAGCTGGCGCTGGTGGAGCGCGTAAAAACCGACAGCGACCGGCGCAAGCGCCTGCTGGTTGCCACCGACAAAGGCCTTGAACTCTATCTGCAGGTCAAAACGGTGGCCGATGATTTACGCGAAGAGATCTTAAGCGCCATTAGCCCCGAAGAGCGACAGCAAACCCACCTGGTGCTGGAAAAGCTGCTGCGCGAGGTGGAGAAAAAGTAATGCCTCGCCGTCCTGAAAACCCCTACGTGCCCCATGACTGGGCGCCGCATGAGAAGCCGGCGATCCTCGGTTCGCCGTCGACGCCGATTCACTCTACGCCAAAGCGTATCGCCTACGGCATCGTCGGGCTGCTGGTCTGCCTGACCGGCGCGCTGGGCAATGCGGTGGTCACCGCCAACCTGCAGAACCTGCAGGGAACCTTCGCCGCCTGGTCGACGGAGATCGCCTGGCTGCCTGCGGTCTACGTTATGACCAACGTCTCGATCAACCTGCTGCTGGTAAAATTTCGCCAGCAGTTCGGCCTGCGCGCCTTCACCGAAGGCTTCCTGGTGCTGTACGTGCTGGTGACCTTTTTCCACCTCTTCGTCAACGATCTCAGCTCGGCCATGATGGTTCGCGCCGCGCACGGCATGGTGGCGGCGGCGCTCAGTTCGCTGGGCATTTATTATCAGGTGCAGGCGTGGCCCGCCCGCCACCGCCTGAAGGCGCTGACCATCGGGATAACCGGCTCATCGCTGGCGATTCCCCTCGCCCGCCTCTTCTCCACGGAGCTGCTGCAGCTTGACGAATGGCGCGGCCTCTACTTTTTTGAACTGGGGCTGGCGCTGGTCTCACTCGCCTGCGTGATGGTGCTCAAGCTGCCTCCCAGCGATCGCAAGAAGGTGTTCGAGAAAAAGGACTTCATTACCTTTATTCTGCTGGCCCCAGGCATGGCGCTGGTCTGCGCCGTCCTCTCGCTGGGCCGTCTTGACTGGTGGTTTGAGGCCCCGTGGATCGGCTGGGCGCTGGCGGGCGCGGTGGTGCTGATTGTGTCGGCCATCGCCTTCGAGCACAACCGCAGCAACCCGCTGCTCAACACCCACTGGCTCTCCAGCGGCAGTATCCTGCGCCTGGGGTTAATTATGCTGCTGATGCGGATCGTGCTGGCGGAGCAGAACACCGGAGTTATCGGCTGGCTGCAGTACGTCGGGCTCCAGAACGAGCAGATGACCCAGCTGGCGTGGTCGATTTTCGCCGGGATCCTCTGCGGAATTATCGCCAGCTGCCTGACGCTGAACCCGCAGCGGCTCTACTGGCCCACCGCCACCGCGCTGGCGCTGATCATGGTAGCCTCGCTGCTCGACAGCCAGTCGACCATCCTGACGCGTCCCGAGCAGCTGATGTTCAGCCAGTTCCTGCTCGGCTTCGGCAGCGCCTTCTTCCTGGCGCCGGCGATGCTGGCCGGGATCGGCGGGGTCATTGCCGACCAGCGCAACCTGGTGAGCTTTTCGGTGCTGTTTGGTATGAGCCAGAATATCGGCGGCCTGCTGGGGTCGGCGATCCTCGGCACCTTTCAGACCTGGCGGGAAAAGTTTCACTCCAGCCAGCTCGCCGACCAGATAACCACCCTGAATCCGCTGATTGCCGAGCGTCTTCAGCAATACAGCCAGATGTATCAAAGCCAGATTGGCGACAGCACGCTGCTGAACGTTCAGGCCAGCACGCTCTTGCAGAACGCCTCAACGCTGCAGGCCAATATTCTTGCCTACAATGACACCTATCTGCTGACGGCGATGATTTCCGCCGGCACGCTGATCTGGGTGTTCTGGCGCCTGATAAGGCTGCGTATTACCGCTCGCATTGCGCTTAAACGCGCGACGGGAAACAAATAACAAAGATAATTTTTACTCTGGAGTCGTTATGAGTCAGCAGGATGCCGCCAGGCAACAGGCCAATACCCGCAATAATATTCGCGTGGTCTCTATTTTTACCGCCGCCGCCATTGGCCTCGTTGGAGTGCTGGTGATTTTATACGCGTGGCAGCTGCCGCCGTTTACCCGCCACAGCCAGTTTACCGATAACGCCTACGTGCGCGGGCAGACCACCTTTATCAGCCCGCAGGTCAGCGGCTATATTACCGCCGTCAACGTTCAGGATTTTGCCCAGGTTAAGCCCGGGCAGACGCTGTTCCAGATTGACGACCGGATCTACAAGCAGCGCGTCCATCAGGCGCAGGCCACCCTGGCGATGAAGGAGTCGGCGCTGAAAAATAACCAGCAGCAGCGCAGAAGCGCCCAGGCGGTCATCGCCCGCAACGAGGCCGCGCTGCAAAACGCCCGCGCGCAGAATCAGAAAACCCAGGCCGATTTAAAGCGCGTGCAGGATTTGACCGCCGACGGCTCGCTGTCGATTCGCGAGCGCGACTCGGCAAGGGCCAGCGCCGCGCAGGGCGCCGCCGATATTGAGCAGGCGAAAGCCACGCTGGAAATGTCGCGTCAGGATCTGCAATCCACCATCGTCAACCGCGACGCCCTGGAGGCCGACGTTGCCAGCGCCAGGGCCGCGCTGGAGCTGGCGGATATCGATCTGCAGAACACGCGGATCGTTGCGCCAACCGACGGACAGCTGGGGCAAATTTCCGTCCGGCTCGGCGCCTACGTCAGCGCCGGTACCCACCTGACGTCGCTGGTGCCGCCGCAGCACTGGGTGATCGCCAATATGAAAGAGACCCAGCTGGCGCACATTCGCATTGGCCAGGCCGCCACCTTTAGCGTCGATGCGCTCAGCGGCGAGAAGTTCAGCGGCGTCGTCCAGAGCATCTCCCCGGCCACCGGGGTTGAGTTCAGCGCCATTTCACCGGACAACGCCACCGGCAACTTCGTCAAAATTGCCCAGCGCATTCCGGTGCGCATCGCGGTTGATGAGGGGCAGAAAAATAGCCAGCATCTGCGCCCCGGCATGTCGGTGCAGGTCACCATCGATACCCGTGAGGGAGAGAAGCCATGATGCGCCGGCTCTCCCTTGCGCTGGCGCTCGGCGTCGCGCTGGCCGGCTGCCGGTCGGCAGACGTGCCCCCTGCCGCGCCGTCGCTGCAGATCCCCGCCGCCTGGCGCGCCGATATCGGCCCCGCCAGCGCGCTTGAGGGCTGGTGGTGGCGCAATTTTCACGACAGCCAGCTCAATCAGTACGTGGAGCAGGCGCTGCGCTATAACAGCGATGTGCTGATCGCCCGCGAGCGGGTGAATGAGTATCAGGCGCGGGCCTACGCCGCCGACAGCAGCCTGTTTCCGTCGCTTGACGCCTCGTTGACCGGCAGCCGCGCCCGCGCGCAGTCAGCCGCCACCGGCCTGCCCGTCCACAGTACGGTCTATAAGGGCGGGCTGACCGCCAGCTATGACGTCGATATCTGGGGAGCCAACCGCAGCGCCGCCGACGCCGCCGAGGCCACTCTTGAGGCGCAGAAGGCCGCCGCAGCCGCAGCCGATCTGACCGTCGCCACCTCGGTGGCGGCCGGCTACCTGACGCTGCTCTCTCTGGATGAGCAGCTGCGGGTCACCCGGCAGACGCTGAAATCCCGCGAGGACGCCTACAACATGGCTAAGCGCCAGTTTGAGACCGGCTACACCTCGCGCCTCGAGCTGATGCAGGCCGATTCGGAGCTGCGATCTACCCGGGCGCAGATCCCGCCGCTGGAGCATCAAATTGCCCAGCAGGAGAACGCCCTTAGCGTGCTGATCGGCAGCAATCCGCAGGCCATCAGCCGCCAGGACTTTGCCCATTTGACGCCGCTGGCGCTGCCGTCGCAGCTGCCCTCCAGCCTGCTGAACCGCCGACCGGATATCGTGCAGGCCCAGCGCCAGCTGCTCGCCGCCGATGCCACCCTTGCCTCTTCTCAGGCCCAGCTGCTGCCATCGATCAACTTAACCGCCACCGGCAGCATGCAGGACCGTACGCTGCCCGACCTGCTCGATAACCCGCTGCGGCTGTGGAGCCTCGGCGGAAGTATTCTCGCCCCGCTGCTTAACCGCCAGGCGCTGAACGCCCAGGTTGACGTCTCGATGGCCCAGCGTAACCAGGCGCTGTACGGCTATGAGAAAACGGTGCGCGGCGCGTTTCGTGAGGTCAACGATAGCCTGGACGCCATCACCCGCTACGGCGAGCAGCTGACGGAGCTGCAGGATCAGGAGGCGGTGGCGCAGGAGACGCTGCGGATAGCCGGAAACCGCTATCGCAACGGCTACTCCTCTTATCTCGACGTTCTTGACGCCCAGCGCACCCTGTTCTCGACGCAAACCAGCGTCGTACAGGTGAAAAATAACCTGCTGCTGGCGCAGGTTGATTTATATCGGGCGCTGGGAGGCGGCTGGTCTGTTTCATCAGGGACGTAATACAGGAAATTGTGCATGCAACAACAATGGTCTGCTGTAGATAGTTATCTTGTTGAATCGCTGATCCCGTCCGACCCGCTCTTGCAGCAGGTGCTGGAGAATAACCAGCTCGCCGGCCTTCCGGCCCACGACGTTGCCGCCAATCAGGGCCAGTTTCTGGCGCTGCTGGTGCGCATCACCCGCGCCCGGCGGGTGCTGGAGATCGGTACGCTAGGCGGCTATAGCACCATCTGGATGGCGCGCGAGCTGCCGCCGGACGGCGAGCTGCTGACCCTGGAAGCCGACCCGCACCACGCGCAGATCGCGCGGCAGAATCTTCAGCTGGCGGGGGTGGACGATCGGGTTGTGCTGCGCGAAGGTCCGGCGCTGGAGACCCTTGAGAGCCTCGGCGATCGCCCCGCGTTTGATCTGATTTTTATCGATGCCGATAAGCCCAACAACCCGCACTATCTGCAGTGGGCGCTGCGCTACTCCCGTTCGGGAACGCTGATTATCGGCGATAACGTGGTGCGGGATGGGGAAGTGACCAATCCGCACAGCGCCGATGAGCGAGTCCAGGGCGTGCGGCGGTTTATTGAGATGATGGGCAGCGACCCGCGCCTGACGGTGACGGCGCTGCAGACGGTGGGCAGCAAGGGCTGGGATGGGTTTACGCTGGCGTGGGTCAACGGATAGCGTTTGTACGGTTCGGGTCGGGCTTAGCTGATGGATCGCCGTGAAACGGTGGTTTGGGCGAAGGCTGCTTTTTAAGTTCCGTTCATATTCCGTGGAATGTTCCGTTCACCATTGGTCCCGCATACTTCTGTTTACTGCGGCATAGGTGGACGGCCCAGGGCCGGTTTCGCCCGGCCCTGGGGACCCGGCATCCCGGCAAGAAAAATCGTCGCTGCGCGATACCTTCGTCTCCGCCGTCTGGCTA